>NZ_FNQR01000002.1 GCF_900107755.1 Thalassobacillus cyri
TCGACTTGCATGTATTAGGCACGCCGCCAGCGTTCGTCCTGAGCCAGGATCAAACTCTCCATAAAAGTTGAGTCTGTCTTGCTCATGTTTGCACTGCTAAAGTGCGTTGTTTTATTTCCTCATATAATGAAGAAATTAATTTGACGTACTGGTTGGTTCGTTCAGTTTTCAAAGATCAAATTGTTTTGCCGCTCAAAACAGCGACTTAATAAATATATCACGCGTTTGATTTAAAGTCAACAACTTTTTCATGATTTTTTTATGTTTTGTTTCTCGTTGCGCGCCGCTCTCTTAAAGCGACAAGTAATAATATAGCACGGTATTTTTAAGTATGCAATAGTTTTTAATGATTTTTTTATAAAAAATTAAAAAACCTCTTACCACTAAAGTTAGATACCCCTTTAAGGTTTGTCCGTGAATAGAGATGTAAGGAAGGGACTCGTTTTTCAAAACTTCTCCTATCCCCTTAGTTTACGATGCCAAATAAAAAAGCAGGGAAAGTTTTCCCTGCTTTTGCTTGTTTTACAACACCCATAACTGGAGTGCGGTTAATGAAAGTAAACCAGGAACACCGAGCAACCCAGTAATGACAGCTGTAAATAGATTGATCGGTATATGCAATCCGATGCTTGCACCGAATACATTTGCGAAAAACAATAATAAAACGCCTATCAACAGCTTCATACTGGCTAGTCCAACCCATTTCATCGGTTTAATCGGCGCTCCTAGTACAAGAATTAATATAATCGCCAAAACCAACCCGCCAATAACGATCACCGGATCCAAGGCAATCTCCCCCTTTGCTTGTCCTTTCTATTATTCATATGAACAGAGCAAAGGGATTAGCACTTTATTTAGACAAGGCATTCAATTTACGATGTCTGGCTTCACGAAGCAAATAGAAATACTTTGCCTGGACAAGCGCAAGATCGCGCAAACCTTCTTCTGTGGGGTCAATACTATGATCGATTATCTTTTTCAACTTCATCCAATCTTGTTTCAGATAATATATTTCCGAAAGGAGCTGTTGATCCATCACCTTTTTAATTTTCTTTCTTCTCAAACGTGCCACCTTCTTATTATAGTTCTCTTCTTCCTTCCATCGCCTTGGATAGTGTAACTTCATCCGCATACTCTAAATCTCCGCCCATTGGCAGACCATGGGCCAGACGGGTAATTCGAATTCCGGAAGGTTTGACAAGCCTCGATATATACATGGCTGTCGCTTCCCCTTCAATATTAGGATTAGTAGCAAGGATCAACTCCTCGACTCCTTCATCCTTCAGTCGGTTCAATAAACTCGGCACATTGATATCTTCTGGTCCAATTCCATCCATTGGTGAAATGGCGCCATGCAATACGTGGTATTTACCGCTGAATTCTTTCATCTTTTCCATAGCGATGACATCTTTAGGATCCTGCACTACACAAATCAGCGAATTATCACGTGATTCATCCTGACAGATCGAGCATGGATCCTGATCGGTGATCTGTCCGCAGACCGAGCAGTGAGTCAGTTCCCGTTTAGCATTAACTAATGATTTTCCAAACTCCAAGACATCGTCTTCTTCCATCTCTAACACGAAAAAAGCCAGGCGGACAGCCGTTTTCGGGCCTATCCCTGGCAATTTCGTAAAGCTATCGATCAGCTTGGAAATCGGTTCTGGATAATACATCTGAATTCCTCCTAGAACATACCTCCACCAGGCAAGCCTTGAGTGAATTGTCCCATTGTATCGTTAGTTTTATCATCTACTTGCTTCAACACATCATTGGTTGCGGCAAGAATCAAATCCTGAAGCATATCGACATCATCCGGGTCGACAACCTCTTCATTGATTTCGACATCTGTGATTTCCTTTTTCCCGTTTGCCACAACTTTAACCATTCCGCCGCCGGCTGTAGCTTCAAATGTCATTTCATGTAATTCTTCCTGAGCTTTCATCATCTTCTTTTGCATTTTTTGCATTTGTTTCATCATATTGTTCATATTTCCTCCACCACGCATGGTAATTCCTCCTTTGAATTTTCATTCATGTATTTCTATTAAATCATCACCAGCTAACTTGCGTGCTTCAGTGATTAATGGATCTTCTTCCTCTTCCTTGTTGCCACTTTCACTATTATCCGATTCATCACTTTTTTGCTTCCGAACATATTCTTCCCTCAACTCCTGCCATTTTGGTTCAGGAATCGGGATAAGCTCTACCGTTTTTCCGATAAAATCGGCTAACAACGGCTCGATCGTTTGCTTATGTTCCAAAGCGAGCGAACAATGGATTTCATAACGGAAGGCTAACACCAGCCCTTTGTCAGAAGCTGCTCTTGGCTTACTATTCAATAACGTCGCATGAGCAGGAGCATTATTCTGCTTCAGTGCTTCCATGAAGTTTGCCCATTTAGATTGGATGTGCTTGATTTCTTCCTTAGAAGCTTCATTCAGAACATGACGGATCCGTTCATATGGTACTTTGAAACCGTTACGATTGCTTCTCGGTTGTGGCCGCCTTTGTTCTGGAGCAGGCTGTGCCGGAGCAGGATTCTGCTTAAGCTGCTTCAACTCGCGTTCCATCTCATCCAGCCTTCTTATCAGGCGTTGAACCGCTTCTGTTTCAACAGGCTGCGCAGCTGGCTGGCTGTCTACGAGATTCAACATGGCGATTTCAATGAATACCTTCGGACTGGTCGACCATTTCATTTCCTGCTGGCACTTATTCAATTCTTTAATGGCTTGCTGAATCCAATCCGGCGCTGTCATTTCGGCTAGTTGCTTGAATTGCTCATCAGGAATCGCTCTTTCTAAATTGTCCGCCAGATCCGGGGCACTCTTATATAGAAGTAAATCCCTCAAATAGTAAATCAAATCAAATACGAAACGGCCCGGGTCTTTTCCCTGTTGAATCAAGTCATCCACATGCTGCAAGGCTTGTTTAACATCCTGTTGCTGCAGCGACTCAATGACTCCAGTTAATTTTTGCTGGGATACAGAACCAGTGACAGCAAGTACATCTTCAATGGTAACCTCTTCATCACTATAGGAAATCGCTTGATCCAGTAAACTCAAAGCATCACGCATGCCGCCTTCTGCTGTCAGCGCAACGACCTCGAGTGCTTCCCGGGATACATCGATACCTTCCTGGTTGATGATTTTCTCCATCCGCTCGACCATCGCCTGCTGCGCTATCCGTTTGAAGTCAAAACGTTGACAGCGGGAGATGATGGTCAAAGGGATCTTGTGCGGCTCGGTCGTCGCTAAAATAAAGATCACATGCTTCGGAGGCTCTTCCAATGTCTTTAATAATGCATTGAAAGCTCCGATTGACAACATGTGCACCTCATCGATGATATATACCTTATATTCAACCACACTTGGTGCGTATTTTACTTTATCGCGTATTTCCCTGATCTGTTCGACTCCGTTGTTCGATGCAGCATCAATTTCAATAACATCGGAAATGGAACCATCCTGGATTCCGAGACATGCAGCACATTCATTACAGGGTTCTTTAGCTGGAGAACGTTCACAGTTGACTGCTTTAGCAAAAATTTTCGCCGCACTGGTCTTGCCGGTACCACGTGGTCCTGAAAAAAGATAGGCATGCGAAAATTTATCCTGCATGATCGCATTCTGCAACGTCCGGGTGATATGGGTTTGTCCAACGACGTCTTCAAAAGTTCGCGGACGCCAAACACGATATAATGCCTGATAGCTCATACTAACGTTCTCCTTTGATAGTTTCTCCCCTATTATACCTGAATCCCATATCAGATGAAAACACACGGGCCGAAAATGATATAAAAAAACTCACCTGAGATTCAGGTGAGTTTTTCCTTATGTAATGCCGCGCACCCATCGTCGATGGAGCGGCCCTAAGCGTTACTCAAGCTCATGGCTCGACCCAGGCACTCCCGCGGCACACGAGAGGGTCAGCTTACTGCTGCTTCCTTCCGGACCTGACAGGGTTCGCTGGTTCCCGTTGCGCAGGACCTGGGTGTCAACACCACTTACTTGAGGCAGACCTTAAGGCCGCACCACCTCGGATGGGGATTCGGCCTCGCTATAGCGGATTGCGAGTACAGGGCACCGCTACCTCCCCGCTTAGCACGGCATATTTCAGTATAACGAGTTTCATACAAAAATGCAATCCAAAATTAATGTAAATCTTTGGATTTTTTCACTTTTTTCTTTTGTTCGCGCAGCTGCTTGAAAAAATCTGAGAGCATTTGCCCACAACTTTCTTCTTCAATACCATGCACTACTTCAGCCTGATGATTAAACCGTTCATCTTGTAACAAATTCATCAAGGTTCCTGTACAACCTGCTTTTGGGTCCGGAGCACCAAAAACCACCCGGGGAATTCTTGCTTGTAAAATGGCACCTGCACACATTGGGCAAGGTTCCAACGTGACATACAGTGTGCATCCCTCCAGCCGCCAGCTGCCAAGAATGTTATTCGCCCGTTCAATGGCGATGAATTCTGCGTGGGAGGAAGCAAGCTGGCTTGTTTCTCGCAGATTATAACCAGAAGCAATGATTTCCCCGTCTTTGACAATCACAGCTCCAATAGGAACCTCTCCCACAGCTGCTGCTTTCTTAGCTTCTAGAATTGCATATTGCATCCATTTCTGATCTTCATTCATATTAATCACACTTTTCTTCATGATTTAGCCTGGCATCGAGCAGAATATAAGTTAAAGAAGGAGGAATCCCTATATGGCTGCTCCAGAACAGTCTGCACTTATCTATATTGATGTCATCAATGATTTCCAATTCAATCAGGGCAAAAAACTGCTTGACCAAACATATCGCATCTTACCGTCCATGATGAACTTGAAACAGTATGCCCATGCTCATGAAATTCCAATTATTTATATCAATGACCATTATGCATCCTGGCGGGCAGATCTGCAACAAATCTATCAACACTGTCTAAATAAAGGGAATAAAAAGCTGTTAGAAGCTATCCGTCCGGACGAAGGGGATTATTTCCTAATAAAGCCGAAACACTCAGGTTTTTACCAGTCTTCTTTACAGTCCTTACTCTATGAATTAGGAGTCAAACGCCTGATTTTAAGTGGTATCGCCGGGAATATTTGTGTCTTATTCACAGCCAACGATGCCTATATGAGAGAGTATGAATTATGGGTGCCTGAAAATGCGACCGCCTCCAATGACCCAAACGATAATCAATATGCATTGACGATGATGGAGAATGTTTTGAAGGCAGATGTTTCTCCTATCTAATCATAAACCCTCCCCGAAGAGTCATAAACTGATAAAGGAGTGATTGGAAGGGAGTGATAGCATGCAGATTTATGTAGTGAAAAGTGGAGACAGTTTATTTACTATTGCAAATGCCTTCAATACAACCCCCCAGGCCATCATTGAAGCGAATGAACTAGAGACACCTGGTAACCTTGTTGTCGGTCAGGCGCTCGTGATACCGATTACCGGACAGTTTTACACTGTCCAGGCGGGTGACAGTTTATATACAATTGCCCAACGCTTTAATACAACCGCCCAGCAACTGGCAGAGATAAATCAAATTCCCGTGAATGCCAGCCTGCAAATCGGGACCAGGTTATATATCCCACAGGAGGCAAAGGTAAATGCAGCATTCAATGCTTACGTGGAACCTTCTGGTGGTCAGGTTTCACAAGCATTGGAAACTGCAGCCAGAAGAAGGAGCCCCCTATTGTCTTACCTGGCCCCGTTCAGCTATCGTATTCAGTCAGACGGCAGCCTGGAAGCACCTCCACTTGATGATTTCCAGCAGATTGCTCAAAACAGTACGGCATCCCTGATGATGGTTGTCACCAATTTGACCGACGACGGTTTCAGTGCGGAGCTAGGCAGGACGATTTTAACCAACGAAGATGTCCAAAATACCTTGTTGAACAATATCATCACTACTGCACAACAGATCGGGTATAAAGATATCCATTTTGATTTTGAATTTTTGCCTCCTGAAATGGCTCAGGATTACAACAACTTTCTCCGTAAGGCAAAGGAGCGCTTAAGGCAGGAAGGGTTATTGATTTCTACTGCTCTTGCTCCTAAAACCAGTGCCGAGCAAAAAGGCGCCTGGTATGAAGCGCATGACTATGGTGCACATGGTGAAATTGTAGATTTTGTTGTATTAATGACCTATGAGTGGGGCTACAGCGGAGGCCCTCCGATGGCAGTATCTCCAATTGGTCCTGTGCGTGAAGTAGTAGAGTATGCTTTGACGGAAATGCCAGCGGAAAAAATATTCCTTGGACAAAATTTATATGGGTATGATTGGACCCTCCCGTTCGTCGAAGGGGGAGAATTCGCCAAAGCACTCAGTCCCCAGCAGGCGATTCAGCTGGCAAGGGAGAATAACGTGGCGATTGAGTATGACGAGGAAGCACAAGCCCCGTTTTTCTTTTATCAGGACGCCGAAGGAAAACGGCATGAAGTATGGTTTGAAGATGCACGATCGATTCAGAAAAAATTCGATTTAGTGAAAGAACTTGGTTTAAAAGGGGTGAGTTACTGGAAATTAGGCCTATCCTTTCCACAGAATTGGGCCTTGATCGAGTCGCAATTCAATGTTGAAAAACTAAGCTGACACCTAGCTGTCTCTTACCAAAAAGGGCCCTTTTGGTAGAGGCAGCCATTTGTTTTTTAGGAAAACCATTCCTGTTTACTTTCCTGGAATGATTTTCACATGTCGGTACTCGACATCAGCCTGGTCCCATGCTTGTTGGAGACCTTTGTTATCAATCGCCTCCATAGTGACCAACTTGTACGGAATAGATAATTCAAACGGCCGTTCGAATGGAAATGGCGCTACCGATACGGTATATTTGTCCAGCCAGTTAGAAATCATCCCCTGAGGAGCGAAATCGAACGTTTGTCTAAACCCGTTTTTAAACCAGGACAACTCCTCTTCTTTAGCTACTCCTGGTTCCTGCATACAAATATAAAGAGAGAGATCGTCACAGAATTGCAGGCGTTTGAAGTGAAGATCATAAAGATACCTCGGCACTTCTAAATCCATCTGTTTTTTTAGACGGCTCCGTCGTTTTCGTTCATGGTCGAGGAAATGCTTGATGTCCGGATCGTGAGAATCGGTTGGAAAAAAAGAGCTATAATGACGGCTGCACAGAACAGCTGCATAGTAAGAATCCTTTTCTATATCATCAATCCCATGTACATAAGCGTCCAACTTCTCTTTTAACGGGTAATCGACAAAGGTATAAGGGCGATTTTTATCCTCATTCCATTTTGGGTGTTTATCCAAAGGAATCCAGGCACGGTCGTGCTGACCCACTGCCCAGTCCGCTAGTTGACGGAGCTTTGAACGCATAATAAAATCCTGTTTCCAGTTATCGACAAGCTTCCCTGATGCTTGTGCATGATCATGCTGAGCCATCATAATAAAGTTATCTCCTGACTGATTGACAATCATCACTTATCCCTCCTGTATTATTGAAACTAAACCCCATTCTGTTTCGTATCCTATGTATATCCTTGTTATAGCAAAAATTGTGAGGTGTACCATATGAAATTTCAAGTGAAGAAAAACCTATTTCTTGTCTTGTTATCGATTTTCCTTCTGCCCCTGGGATTATTAGGAGTTTACACAGATCCCGATGAAGGGTGGATCGGGCTGATCATTGTCATTCCGATTGCAGGACTGCTTTTGTGGGCGTTATTTCAATCATACCACGAAGTGAGGGATGACGCTTTCATTGCACATTTCGGTCCGATCAAAAAAAGAATACCGTTAAGGGATATCAGAAGGGTCAACTATAGTTTTAATTCGTTATCGAGTCCTGCCTGGACGCTCAAACGCATGGAAGTTACCGACCACCAGCATCGGTCGTACCTGTTATCAACACCAAAAGACGAAGAAGCACTGCGTGATTTATTACAGCAACGCTGCCCTCATGTAACAATATCGATATGAAAATAGCTGCCTGACCCCATCGGGCCAGGCAGCATCTGTTTTACTTATAAAGTAAATAGTTTTCACGGATCTCTTTGAAATCAGCAAGGCCATCTTGCCATTGGGATTTGATTTCTTCGATGCTTTGCCCTTTTTCAATCGCTTCTCTGATCCATCCGTTTCCGACCAGGTAGTCAAAGAAGGAGATACCTGCGCTGTTTTCAGCGCGGAATTGGAAGTCTTCCGGATACATATCGTGAATCGTTTTTACTAGCGCAAGGCCTGTCTCGACCGGCTGGAAGATTTTCTTATTGGTGACATGGATCTGTACGCCATGAGAAAGTTCACCGCTATGCTTAGAGAAAACCGGTGTGAAAGAAGCCGCACGGAAAGTCACTCCCGGAAGCTCCAGGCCGTTCATTGCGGCTGCCAAGTCTGTGCTATCAATGAACGGTGCACCGATCAATTCGAATGGCTGAGTCGTTCCGCGTCCTTCGGAAACATTCGTGCCTTCAATCCAGGCAGCACCAGGATATACTAATGCTGTATCAAGGGTCGGCATATTTGGAGAAGGAGCTACAAACTCAAGCGGTGTTTTATCATAATACATATGACGTTTCCATCCGTCCATCTCCACTACCGTCAAGTCTGCCCCGATTTCATGCTCTTCATTGAAATACTTTGCCAACTCCCCAACTGTCATACCGTGTCGGAGCGGAATCGGATAATTGCCGACAAACGATTTATAGTCCATATCAAGGACAGGACCTTCAACTTTACTTCCGCTGATCGGATTCGGTCTATCCAAAACAATAAATGGGATATCATTTTCCTGGGCCGCTTCCATAGCGTAAGCCATCGTATAAATGTACGTATAGAAACGAGTTCCGACATCCTGAATATCAAACAGCAACACATCAATATCTTCTAACATTTCCGGAGTAGGCTTCCTCGTCTTACCATATAGGCTGTAGACAGGAAGCCCTGTTTTATCATCAATATAATACTCGACATAATCGCCGGCCTGGGCACTGCCACGCACGCCGTGTTCCGGTCCGTATAACGCCGTAAGTTCGACGTCCTCATCATTATGGAGTAAATCTACAATACTGTTCAGTTCCTGGTCGACTCCTGTGGGGTTAGTGATCAACCCGACTTTTTTCCCTTCAATCAAATCCTTCTGCTCATTCAACAATACTTCTACCCCGAGCTCAAATTGATTGTCCTTTTCATTGCCGTAGCCATGTCCTTTACCTTTTCCGTTATTATCAGCCATGGCAATCGACAATGTCGATAGGATGAGCAGCGTCGTCACAATCGAAATCATCCACTTTTTCATTAAATCCTCTCCCTGAAATTATTTTTATATTAATCGACCGGGCGCACGAGGCGCCCAGCAATCAATAATTCAATCCATGTCCAAACTCATAAAGAGGGATATCATTTTCCCCAGGTATCTGAACTGGCAGTTGTCCTGTAGGAGCATTTTCCCCGAAAATCGTTGCGGCTGTAGCTTCAAAGCTAGCTGTCCGGAAGCCATACTGTGCAAGGTAAGCATCTACATCCGGGTAAGCCATGATGTCATACGGATTTCGGATACCGACTCCGATAACAGGAGCGTCTGTTTCATTCATGATTGTATTGACCAGCTGCATTTGCGGGTGGTTTGCCGATCGGGTATACACATTATAAGAGTAAGTCCCGACAATCACTTTATCCGCGTTCTTGACGGTAGTCAGCTGTTCAGGTGTTAATGTATTACCGCTGGGTGCGATTACAGTAGTATCAGCATGGTGATTTTTAACTGCATCGCCGAGCGAGTCAACAAAACTACTTCCAACTACCACTATCTTTTCATCTTCAGATGGTTGAAGTGGAAGTACATCGTCATTTTTCACCAATGTGATGGAACGATCAGCTGCTTCCTGTTCCACTTGTTTATGGCTGGCAGATCCTACAACCTGCAACGCATTTTCCACTTTTTCATGGATTGGCTGCGCCTGCTCCTCTTTAATAATCCCGCGTTTTACTTTAAGCGTTAAAATTCTTTCTACAGAATTTTCAATAGTAGCTTCTGAGATTTCTCCAGTCTCGATCGCTTCCAGAAGTCCGTCTGCTACTTCCTCAAGCCCGACTGGCATCAGTACTATATCTGTGCCTGCTTTCACCGAACGGATGACAGCGTCGACAGGACCAAAGTGATCAGCAATCGCCTTCATATTTAACGCATCGGTGATAATCACACCTTCGTATCCCATCTCTTCCCGCATCAAACCGGTCAATACTTTAGGAGAAAGGGTGGCAGGCAAAGCGATTTCTTCTCCTGTTTTTTGAGAGATGACCTTGGTATCATCGATTTTAGGAAACGTGACATGCGCGGTCATAATTGCATCAATTCCAGCTTCCATCGCTTTCTGGAAAGGATACAGTTCCACTTCTTTCAGTCGCTCTTTATCGTGGGGTACTTCAGGAAGTCCGAGATGAGAATCGACAGCTGTGTCTCCATGACCCGGGAAGTGTTTAGCTGTTGCCGCTACTCCTGTGCTTTGCAGACCTTTGGTGTATGCGACCCCCATTTCCGCCACTAATTCGGGATCTCCACCAAATGAACGGACACCGATTACCGGGTTATCAGGATTGTTATTTACATCCATCACCGGTGCCAGATTCATATTGATGCCTAAGGATGCCAGCTCTTCCCCAATCGCTTGTCCAACATTTTGGGCGATATCGGTAGAACGCGTTGCACCCAATGCCATGTTACCAGGCATATCGGTTCCCGACTGGAGCCGGGTAACGATACCGCCTTCCTGGTCAATCGTCAAAAGCAAGCCATATTTTTCTGTTGCCTGCTGGTATTCCCTAACCAGCTTCGCTGTTTGTTCCGTTGTTACCACATTTTCACGGAACAAGATGACACCACCAAGATGGTATTCTTTCACCAGTTGTTCTATTTCCGGAAGCATCTCTGTCACATTCTCGCCTTCCCACTTACGGAAATCAGGCATCAGCATTTGTCCTACTTTTTCTTCTAAGGACATGTTCTCGATGGCATGACTGATAATGTCATAGCGGCTGCCATCTTGCTTGCTAATCGCTGCTTCATATTCCGGCTTCCCTTTGGAACCAGCCGCTTTAGCCACAGGCTTGTAATCAATGGCAATCAGGTCTTCGTATGTGCCGTCGCTGACCTTAATAAAAGTTCTCCCATTTTGCCCGGTCATGGTAACTGTGCCATCTTCGTTAACCGTTGCTACATTCTTGTTCGTAGAGGTCCAGGTCAAACCTTTAGAAACTGCCATGAAATGCCCAGCCCCATAAACATGTAGAGCATTCAGCTTTAGCTGTTTACCGACAACATCCTTCTTTACCTGTGGGACATTCTCGAGCATGATCAAGTCTTTGACGCCATCATGCTTAGCAGCTGCCACTTCCTTTGCTGGCATCCCGATCATTAAATGGGACACAACCAGCACAAATGCCAATAGAGAAAACAGCCACTTATTATGCCTCTGCTTCATTTAGCTTCCTCCTTGTGTAAAATAGTCTTTCTTACCAGGTGTAAATTATGAAAAGTACTATAGGGTAACTTAATAGTTTCTAAGTTCCCATCCTTCACCTGAAAATTCTGGTGTCTGGACGCTTCCATTTGCAAGCTTAAGTTCCAGATCATTGACATACCAGCCACGACCATTGGTATAGCTGTCTGTTTGGTAACGGAACCTCACTTGTCGGGTATCAGCAGGCAAATTTATTTCTAACTGATGCCAGTCTTTGTTCCCTGTAAGTACCTCTCCGACCTGCTCCCAATTCTCGCCGTCCGTTGTCACCTCAATGAATCCTTTATCATATCCGGCTTCAATCCGGTGCCAGGTGTCAAACGTTAAAATAGCCTCTGAATCAAGCTCGACTTCTGCTGTCAAAGCCCGGTTCAACCGATCTCCATACCCAGCGAACCAAGCATCCTCTTTGTTCGGTATCGTAACAGGGATGGCGTCTGCAACCAGTCTTGCAAACGGACGCCTGGCAACATTGGTAGACACTGTTTCCCTTGTCGGATGGACGCGATTGGTGAGTAAAACCGCGATGGTGTCATTGTTTTGGCTGACAGCTATCGATGTCCCGGTATAGCCGGTATGACCAAGTGTAGAACTACCGGATAAAGCATCCATGTACCATCCTTGCTGTAGCTCCCAGCCAAGGCCATGCTCATCGCCAGGAAATTGCGGGATTTGATTTTCAGCAAGTAGTTTGACTGTTTCCGGCTTCAGAATTTGCGTTCCCCCGTAAGTACCATCATTGAGATACATATGGGCGAATGTCGCCAGATCCCTGGCAGTGGAAAATACACCGGCATGTCCGGCTACTCCATCAAGTGACCAGGCATTTTCATCGTGCACCTCTCCCCAAACGATTCCACGGTCCGTCCATGGCTGATATTCTGTCGCTGCGATTCGATCTTTCAAAGAGGCTGGCGGATTGTACATCGTATCTTCCATGCCGAGAGGTTCGGTGATATTTACTTTGACGTACTTATCCAAACGTTGACCCGACAGGCGTTCGATTAATACACTCAGCGTGATCATGTTCAGGTCGCTGTATGTATAGGTGGTTCCTGGCTCATTAGCCAGTGGACGTTCCAATACGTATTGCAGCCTGTCTTCCCTGTCCCCTTCCTGGGTGTAAATCGGTACCCATGGTGTGAATCCGGAGGTATGCGTCATCAGTTGTCGAATCGTCACTTCTTCTTTTTCATTTGCCGCAAATTCAGGAATATGCTCAGCAACAGGATCGTCCAAGTTGAACAAACCTTCTTCGTACAATTGCATGGCAGCTGTTGTCGTAAATACTTTACTTATGGATGCCATGTCGAAAATCGTATCCTTTTTCATAGCTACCGGCTGATCCATTACCGTACCTTGATCATCTTCATATAGGGCGGCATGACCATAGGCTTCATGCTGGACAATGTGGCCCCTGCGAGCTACGAAGGTTACGGCACCAGGCATGACACCTTCTTCGATCTTGCTTTCCATCAAACTGTTAATAGCCTCCAGCGGTGCTTGTACCATGCCTGCTCCCCTCACGGAACCCGGATGCAGAACTGGCGATACGGGGCCTGGATTATTCCAGGAAAACACCGGATGGGCGCTCCGTTGGCTATTCTTTTTATCTGTCTGTTCGATCGTCGGCTCGGGCGGGACATTGTTCTCTGCGTGGACGCCATACCCGGTAAACATGGAAGCCCCTAGTACCGTTACTAAAGCAAGCTTCATGGATTTCTTTTTCATTTCTTTCCTCCTCTTTTTAAGAATTTTCTTTTGTCGAATAAAAGCGATGGAAAAGGCTTACATTAATCTATTTGTAGCGTAACGGAGGAAATATATAGTTGTCTATACCACATAAGTCATAAATTTCAGAAAAAATAGTACTTACGTCACGATAGAATGGTTTTATTTTAGGATATATTACTAAAAAAGAGAGAATGTAGAGGCTACACATAGGGGGAAACATATTAAAAACACCTGCGAGACCTTGATCGGCCCGCAGGTGTTCGTACCATCACTTTCTTATTTTACTTATCAAGAAGCTTCAATGATTCGCGATTGAACGCTGGCAGGTCGTCTGGATTACGGCTTGTGACTAACTGATCCTGACAGACGACAACTTCCTGATCCTGATAATCAACACCGGCATACTCCATATCAACGGCGATTGATGTGAAGCCGGTCGCTTTGCGTCCTTCTAAAGTTTTAGCTGTGATTAACAGCTGTGGTCCATGACAAATAGCGAATACTGGTTTCTTTTCATCCATGAAATGCTTAGAGAATTTAACAAATCGTTCGTCCGCGCGCAGCTGATCCGGAGAAAATCCTCCAGGCAAGAATAATGCATCAAAGTCTTCCGGGTTGACCTCATCGATGCCCTTATCGATTTTTACAGTTGCATCCCCCTGCTTGCCTGTCACTTCTTTTCCTGCTTCTTTTTCAATCGTAACTACTTCGTGGCCAGCTTCTTTGAACTGTTTAGCTGGATCCGTATATTCAACATCTTCGAACATGTCGGTCAATAAGCATGCGATTTTTTTACTCATAACTAAAATGCCTCCTTCATTTAAAAGTAGTTTTGTTTTCTAATGAAGTCACATTTCTGTTTTACCCGCGCATGGCTGACTTAAACGTATTTGTCATCCTCTTCCATTGTAAACTGTTGAAAAATGGTTTCGCGATTATCCTGGTAAATTTCTTCGTCGGCAATTTTATTGATGATTTCTATGTTTCGTTGCACCGCTAATCCAAGGTTGGTAGCACCTGCTCCATGGGAATGAGTCAAATTGGTGGCCACAAAAAAATGATGATCTCTCTCATCATTGAAGTCGATCCGGTAGTCACGGGTGACACGATAACGCTTCTTGTCCTCCCACTCGATCTGTTCCTTAAAACGGTTCATAAACCAATCTGGAAGATGCGGGGTATATCCGGTGGCTAAGACTACTTTGTCCGTACGATAATCAAACTCAGTTTCATTCTCCCACTGACGGCATTTAAGTTTATAGTTGTTTCCGTGAGCTTCAATTGCATTCACTTCTGTCATCGGCTGAATGGTTACTCGTGCTTTTTTATTACCAGTTGATTTGTGATAAAGCGTTTTATAGAGCTCTGTCAGCGTATCAGGATCAATGCCTTTGCGCAGATTTCCTAACAAATCCAGCGAATCTTTTCTTTTTTCAAACGGAAGTTCATGAAAATAATCGACATAATCCGGAGAGAAAAATTCCTGGCCAAGCTTGGCACTTTCCAGCTGGAACAAACCGGCGGAGCGGGTGAATAATGTCAAATGCATGTGGTCACGGTATTCTTGTTCCTGCAGCAAATCCAGAAGGACTTCAGCAGCACTTTGGCCAGAACCAACAATGGTAACATGGTCGGATGAAAGCAGTTTCCCTTTTTGATACAGGTAAGCACTGGTATGGAGTACGTCTTCTTCCGGGAACCCTTTCATTCCATCCAGTACCAGCGGCTTGCTGCCCGTACCCATGACAACATGTTTTGCCCGGTTACTTTTCGTCTCTCCGCTTTCTATATTTTCTACAACAACTTCATAATGAGCTTCTTCTGCCTGATTATGATCGATGACATCTACCACCTCATGCCCGAACATTAGGCCATCCAACTTTTCAACCACCCACTTCAAATAATCATTGTATTCCTGACGTGGCACTTTAAATTCACTGAAAAAGAAAAATTGGAATATGCGATTTTGTTCATGAAGATAATTCAAATATGTATACGGGCTTGTCGGATCAGCAAGTGTCACGACATCCGCCAAAAACGGTACCTGCAAGTTCATTTTTTCGATCATCATGCCTGGATGCCAGTCAAACTCTGCCGTTTTATCAAAGAATAATCCTTCCATTTCTGTTTTTTCTAATAACGCAGCTAACCCAAGGTTATAAGGCCCAATACCGATGCCGATGACATCATATATTTTGTCCATAGAATCCCTCCTCTATCTCTTTCCGTTTTATGTACTGCAAAAATCATCGTAATCACCAGGTTTTATAGTAAGAGAAAACCGCCTGGAAAAAGGCGGTTGTATTTAATCGGTAATATCCATTAGTTGTCTGAGCCTGCTTTTGTTACTTAATAAATCCTGGAGAGTGTATTCATCGAGAACTTTCAAAAATGCCTCAAGTGCATCATTCAATACATGCTTCAGTTTGCAGGCTGGTGTAATGACACAGTGGTCAGAACCACGATCAAAGCATTCTAACAGGATAAAGTCATCTTCCATCTTTCTCACCACATCCCCGACATTGATCTCTTCTGGATGTTTAGCTAGTCTGATTCCACCTGACCGTCCTCTGATTGTCGTTAGCATGTCCAGCTTGTTCAACTGGTGGACAATCTTGCTCAGGTGGTTTTCCGAAATGTCGAAGACTTTCGAAATTTCTTTGATGCTCGCAAGCTCTCCCTCTGGTTTAGAAGCTGTATATATAAGCACGCGCAGAGCGTAATCGGTATATTTTTTTAAGCGCATTTCGATACTCCTTAAGATTTGTTTTTTATTATCGTATCACAGGTAAACGAATATTGTCTTTTCTTACCACTCTATGTTTCATGTGAAACAGTTAACCAAATTGTCACAAAAACATGCATTTATAATATTGCTTTAGTGCTTATAATGTTTAACAATAAAGATACATGGAAAATACATCTTTAAATACAATAACTTTTTAAAAAGGAGTTTTTTTATTATGTCTACAGAAACCTTACCTAAGCTTGACGAACAGACAATTGCTACAGTAAAAGCGACGGTGCCTGTACTTGCTGAACACGGAGAACAAATTACAACAAGGTTCTATCAAATGATGTTTGAAGCTCACCCGGAGCTGAAGAATGTCTTTAATATGACGCACCAAAAAGAAGGGAAGCAGCCACGTGCGCTTGCTAATGCTGTCTATGCTGCTGCTCAATATATCGATGATTTAAGCGCTATCATGCCTGCAGTCGAAAAGATCGCCCATAAACACCGCAGTATGAATATCGTACCCGAACAGTATCCGATTGTAGGGAAATATTTGCTGCTTGCCATCAAAGACGTTCTCGGGGATGCTGCTACTGATGACATTATCAACGCCTGGGAAAAGGCTTATGGAGTCATCGCAGAGGCCTTTATTCAAGTGGAAGCGGACATGTATAAAGAAACCGCCGAAGAGACTGGCGGATGGGTCGGCTACCGCGACTTTGAAGTGATTGATAAAGTGAAAGAAAGTGAAGTCATTACGTCTTTCTATTTGAAACCAGTGGACGGAGGAGCATTACCAAGCTATAAGCCAGGTCAATATTTGACCATTCAAGCAAAAATGCCGAATGAAGAGTTTGACCAATTACGCCAATACAGTCTCTCTGATGCCCCAGGCAAAGGCTATTACCGAATCAGCGTCAAACGCGAGGAAGGAACGGACCAGCTTCCAGAAGGAAAAGTCTCTAATTTCCTTCATAAACATGTGAACGAAGGGGATGTCATCCCTGTCAGCGCCCCTGCCGGTGACTTCTTCCTGGATACGGATTCCAAAAAGCCACTAGTCTTGATCAGCGGTGGTGTCGGACTTACTCCAATGATGAGTATGCTGCAGACGATCGTCAAAGAAGAAATGGATCGTGAAGTCCATTTCATTCATGCGGCTCGCAATGGCAGCGTCCATGCTTTGAAGGATGACATGAATATTGCCAATGAAACTTACCCGAATGTCCAAACCTATATTGTATATGACACACCGACTGAAGAAGATATGAAAGAAATGATTCATGCTAAAGAAGGATATGTTGATCTTCCTTGGCTGCAATCAATCGTCCCGCAAGATTCCGATTTCTACTTCTGTGGCCCAGAAGGATTCATGAAAGCTATTTATCGTTCTTTGAAAGAATGGAATGTTCCAATGGAGCAGATCAATTATGAGTTCTTCGGACCCCAAGGTGATTTGGAAAAATAATAACAAAAAAATCGCAGCTGAAAATAGCTGCGATTTTTTTGGCTCTATTTATAGCTAAGCTCACAATTGCTAAAGACTCAGTATCGAGAGAAACTGTTTCCACGGTTGAGAATCTCTGGACGTCCGGGAAATCACTCGCTTTCCGTGGCATGTGGTGAGCTTCCTCAGGCTTCGCTTGCGGGATCTCACCGATCATATTCATCCCACAGGACTTTGAAAAAGCATGTTGAATAAACACCGCACGAAGAAAATGCGTAACATTTTCGAGGAGTCTCGCAATTTCCCGGACATCCTTGCGTTTATAAGAGAAACGGAAACATTGGTATACCGTACTTTCACCCATAGGTGGTATGCAGAAGTGTGATGATGCTTCCTTAACTTTAATAGCATCAAAAAAGGCGCCTATTGCAGGCACCTTTTTGATTGCTTATTCTTCTAGTGTAGAAGTGTCTCCAGTCGGAAGGCCTAGCTCCCAGGATTTCAGGAGACGACGCATGATTTTACCGCTTCGCGTCTTTGGAATCGTGTCTTTGATTTCGATTTCACGAGGAGCCGCATGCGCACTTAACCCTTTTTTAACGAACTGGCGGATATCTTCCAGCAATTCATCGGACTCTTCATAACCCTCATTCAATGTGATGAACGCTTTGATGATTTCTCCGCGCTCTGGGTCTGGCTTACCGATGACCCCGGCCTCAGCAACTGCTTCATGCTCAATCAGCTTACTTTCTACCTCAAATGGTCCGACACGCTCACCAGAGGTGTTGATGACATCATCAAGGCGTCCCTGGAACCAGAAGTAGCCGTCTTCATCCATATAAGCACTATCTCCGGATACATACCAGTCACCAAGGAAATAGCTTTCATATTTTCCAGGATTCTTCCAAACGGCACGCATCATGGACGGCCACCCTTTTTTCAATGCCAGGTTCCCCATCCGGTTCGGCGGCAGTTCATTCCCGTCATTATCGACGATTGCAGCTTCTGTTCCTGGGAAAGGTTTACCCATAGAGCCTGGACGCATATCCATAGCAGGATAGTTACAGATCATCATGCCACCGGTTTCTGTCATCCACCATGTATCATGGATTCGCAGGTCCAGTGCCTTCAATCCCCAGGTGATAACCTCCGGATTCAATGGTTCACCGACACTCAAGACATGGCGTAAAGAGGACATATCATGTTTCTTCGCCACATCTTCTCCAGCGCTTACCAGTTTACGGAATGCTGTCGGGGCGGAATACCACACTGTTACTTTGTATTGATCGATGGTGCCATACCAATCATCAGGGCTGAAGCGTCCGCCTCGGATCACGTTGGTCACTCCATTTAGCCACGGAGCAAAAATACCATAGCTTGTACCAGTTACCCAGCCCGGGTCAGCTGTACACCAGTAAGTATCATCTTCTTTCAAGTCCAATACCCATTTACCAGTTTGATAGTGTTGGAGCATGGCATTGTGTACATGATAGACACCTTTTGGTTTGCCGGTAGAACCGGATGTATAGTGAAGCAGCATGCCATCCTCTAAATCTACCCATTCGATATCAAAATCCTTGGAAGCCTGCTCCATTTCTTTATGATAATCGATATAATCACCGGATTGACCAGGTGCATCTCCGACAAGGACGATTTTTTCAAGATTTGGCAGCTCATCCACCGGTACACGATCCAATAATTCCGGCGTAGTGACAAGCATGCTTGCCTCACTATCTTCCAGACGGTCGCGTACGGCCTGCTCCATAAACGCCTCAAATAAAGGACCGGCAATTGCACCAGTTTTCAAGATTCCAAGAAACGCAGCGTAAAATTCAGGACTTCTGTGCATGAATAAGAAGACACGGTCGCCCTTTTCTACGTTATATTTTTTCAGTACATTTGCAAATTGGTTACTTTTGAATTTCAAATCTTCAAAGGTTAGTTTCTCTTCACGATTTGGAGCTGAATAAATCAGAGCGGTCTGATCCTTTTTATCAGGGTTGTCCGCATGACGATCGATTGCCTCATAAGCGATGTTTACTTTACCTGTTTCACTCCAAGAGAATTGGCTTTTGACACTATCCCATTGGAACTGCTCGTATGTTTCTTTGTAGTCTTTCATGTTGTGATTGCCTTCACGTGCTGGAATTGGTTGCATGTCCATAGAATCACCTCATTTAATAATTTGTAAACGGTTTCTTACCTAAGTAAAAAAATACTCGCTACACTTATGTTCGGCAGAGCCCCTATTTGGATTTTTCTAAAAATTCGTGAATTACTTTTTATTTTAGAATACTTCGGCAAAGTTTTAAAGTAATAAGGGATAAGTTTTGGCAGATTGGTGAAAAAGCATCACATAATCATACTCTTGATTGACAGGAACAGGAAGGAACCCTATAATAAATAAGGTTACAATTAAATAAAATCCGTAACGCACGGGAGAGGTTCTTAGCGATACCCTCGATAAAAAACTAAGGATATATGATGATGTCAGAGACCATATCCCTTAGGGTGTGGTCTTTTTTTATACTTTAGGAAAGTTTAACTTTGTTAAAGGGTTCAAGAATAAGTACTTGGCGGCAAGCCAAGTCTTTCTAAATGGCTACACGTATATAAAGGAGGCAATCAATATGGCTGGACGAAAAGATGAAGATTTAAAAGATTTATCCTTGCTGGGCAGTCAAGGAACGAACTATTCCTTCGACTACGACCCCGCTGTACTTGAGACTTTTGATAACCAGCATCCAAACCGGGATTACTTTGTAAAATTCAATTGCCCTGAGTTTACAACACTCTGTCCAAAGACAGGTCAGCCTGACTTTGCGACGATTTATATCAGCTACATCCCAGATGAAAAGATGGTCGAAAGCAAATCGCTCAAGCTGTACCTCTTCAGTTTTCGGAATCACGGGGATTTCCATGAGGATAGTGTCAACATCATTATGAATGACCTGATTGAGCTGATGACACCGCGTTATATCGAAGTATGGGGCAAATTCACGCCACGAGGCGGTATTTCCATCGATCCTTACTGCAACTATGGGAAGCCAGGGACGAAGTTTGAACAAATGGCAGAACAACGACTTTTCAACCATGATCTATATCCTGAAAAAATCGACAACCGTTAACCGAGGGTAACGTTTAGAAGTTTGCTCCCTTTGATAAGGAGGGAAATCACATGTTCATTTATTTAAATGCATTATTTGTAGGTTTATTGATTTTGGCAAATATTTTAGGAGTAAAGCTGTTTTCAATCGGCGGGTACGTACTTCCTGCTGCTGTCATCGTATACGTCGTCACTTATCTGATCACCGATGTAATCGGGGAAGTATATGGCAAAGTAGCTGCCAAGAAAACGGTGCAGGCTGGTTTTTTCACCCAGGTGATTGCACTTATTTTTATTTTAGTCGCAATTCAGCTTCCAGCAGCACCCTTTTTCCAATCGCAGGCAGAATTTGAAACGATTCTCGGCGGCAGCTTTCGGGTGATGCTGGCAAGTCTGGTGTCTTATGTTGCCAGTCAAAATTTCGACGTATTCATTTTCCACCGTTTGAAAAAGAAACACGGCGAACAGAAGCTATGGCTCCGGAACAATTTATCGACGATGTCGAGCCAGCTGATTGATACCGTAGTCTTCATTACCATTGCATTTGCCGGCACCATGCCAACAGCAGCTTTGCTGGGGATGATCGCTACGCAGTATGTATTCAAGTTCCTTGTCGCAGCTGTCGACACACCAATCGCCTACATGTTAGTGAAAGCAGCCAGAAAAGATAAGCAAAGCTTCCAGTTAGCTGAATCCATGAAATAAACCAAAGCCCAGCAGTGTGTGTCTACCTGCTGGGCTTTGGTGTTTCTAAGTTTTCCAATGTCTTTTCGTTTATTGTTTGTCGTCTTTGTACTGCATGTAGACGGTTTGGGTAACCAGGAAGTCTTCAACTCCGTGCTTACCATCAGCTCCGCCAAGCCCGGATTGTCTCATTCCGGCATGGTAGCCCTGGACTGCTTCGAAGTTTTCCCGGTTGATGAACGTCTCACCGAACTTCAACTCATTCACGACCCGCATCGCTTCATGATAATTTTCTGTATATACGGATGAGGATAATCCGTAAACCGTGTCATTGCCTCGTTCAATTGCTTCATCCAAGGTAGAGAATGTGCTAACGGGAATAACTGGTCCGAAGATCTCTTCCTGAATAATCTCCATATCCTGCGTCACATTCTTTAAGATTGTCGGTTTATAGAAATACCCTTTATCAAAATCCTCCGGGCGTTCACCGCCAGTTACAACTTCTGCTCCAGCATCAACAGCGGTCAACACCATGGATTCTACTTTTTCCCTGCGATCTTCACTTACTAACGGACCGACATCCGCTTCTTTATTCTTTAACGGATCGCCAATGGTCACATCTTCTATTTTTTCTTTCAGTATTTCTAAAAATTCCTCCGCTACGCTTTCGTGAACATATACCCGCTCCGCGTTGGTGCAGGCTTGCCCATTATTAGCAATACGGGAAGCTGTAATATTTTCTGCAGCAAGGTCAAGGTCAGCATTATCGGTTACAATAGCCGGCGCTTTTCCACCTAACTCCAGGTTCACTTTCGTAATGTTTTGAGCAGCTGCTTCCATGACCTTTGTACCTGCCGGAATGCTTCCGGTCATCGTCACCATATGGACTTTTTCATGGGAAGCAAGGGCGTTACCAATTTCAGAGCCTGTTCCAGTTACAAGGTTGTACACGCCTTTTGGAATTTCGCTCATCTCATCAATGATTTTTGTGAATTCCATCGCGGTATTCGGTGTCTGCTGGCTCGGCTTCAATACGATTGTACAGCCGGTGACTAATGCGGTTGCTACCTTACGAGCCAAAATGAACATCGGAAAATTCCATGGCACAATACCTCCGATGACCCCGATCGGCTTTTTGTAGATGTGGATGTGCTCATTCGGGCGGTCACTTGGTACGATTTCCCCTTCGATTCGACGCGCCCATTCCGACATATAACGGAAATAATCAATCGCAAGATCAATTTCCCCGCTCGCGAGTTCATAATCTTTCCCTTGTTCTTCCTGCAGCAGTTCAATGAACCGGTCGCGTTTCGCTTCGATTCGGTCACCGATTTCACGTACGATTTTTCCACGTTCAATATTCGGCTTCAGTTCCCACTCTTTCTGGGCATTGAAAGCGGCTTTGACAGCACGATCGATATCTTCCTCCGTGCCACGTGGTGACTGAGAGATCACCTCTTCTGTTGCTGGATTGATGATATCGAGCCATTTATCTCCAGTAGATTCCATATATTGACCATCAATGTATAGTTTATGGGTTTGCAAGATAATCCTCCTTATAATCAGGAATTGCTGCTGTACATTATCTTCCACCCAAAGTCCCGTCTTAAACACGTGTATCGGCTCATGTGCCTTGCTGACAGTTACGTTATACTTTAAGTAACCATTCTATTGAGGTGACTTCACATGGGCCAAAAAAATATGATTTCCTGGATGTTTGTTACTGTAGGAATTATTAATGCAGTCACAGGTGCCGTCATGTTGTTTGTCATCAATGAAAAAATCATCAGCTTCATCTTCTTAGCCTCAAGCGTCATTTTTTTGTTGGCAGGAAGGGTTGCATGGAATGAAAATCATGGAGAGGGAGCTAAGGAATAGCTTTCTCTCCCTTTCTTTGTCTTTGTTTTCGTGTGGTCATATAAACGCCGCCTAACACCAGGGCCCCTCCCAGGAGCTGCGATGACGTCATCGCCTCTCCTAAGAAAAAAAAGGCCATAATCGCTGTAACAACTGGTATCAAATTTAAGAATACAGATGCTTTGGAAGGCCCGATCATGGCAACTGCCTGATTCCAGGCCAGCAAGGCGATCACAGCAGGAAACACCCCTGTATAAAGTACACTCCAAACCACTTTTGCTGACCAGTTGATGTCAAAACCGCCTGGAATCCATTCCAGAATTGCGGATAACACAAGCAACGTTCCATTTCCCATAGCGAGCATAAATAACAAGCTGCCATACATCGGAAACTTGGATCCATGGTTATTGACTAACAGCGAATAAAACGCCCAGCTTATTACTGCTGTCAACATGATTAAATCCCCTATATTGAAACCCAGCTCAAGGAGTACCTCCAAAGATCCTTGTGTGATGATATAAAGCACCCCTGAAAAAGAAAGGACCACCCCCATTACCTGCAAGCCAGAAAATCTTTCCCTGAGAAACAAAAAGCTGAGCACCATGGCAACCGATGGGGTAAGCGCCTCAACAATCGATGCATTGATAGTGGTTGTATAGTTCAATGAGGTATAAACCAAGGCAGGGAAAAGCACCACCCCGGTCAGCGCCATTCCATATAACGCTTTCCAATTTTTCAACATTAATGGCCGGGCATATTTAAACTCCTGTCTTGCAAAGACCAACAGCACCAGTAAGGCTATCAGCGTACGAAACCAGGCTAACGTAAATGGGGCGATTTCCTCCGTTGCAACTTTGCCGGCAATGAAATTTCCAGAAAATAAAATGATTGCGAGCATGACGAAAGCATAGGCTTTCCACATTGGGCTAACACCTGCCTTTTCTTATGGAAAAATATCAAAAATCATACCTTTCAAGAAAATCGTTCCTTCACTTTTATCATAGATCTGATTGATTTCTGTGATGTCTTCCCATTGATGATGTTGGGGTAGAGCACCGGGATAGTATCTTAACGAAAGCCCAGAAAGCCGGTGCTGCGACGACAGATAATTTGGCTGAACTTAAAAAGGGATCCAATTAAACGTATCGTACAAGCGTATGCAAATATCCAAAAGACTCTTACCTTCGAAAAGGTAAGAGTCTTTATTTTCAGCCATTGCCTAGTGTCTCTGTCACACCCCAGACTTCTTTATAGTTGGTAAAATCATTGATGGCTATATCGAGGTCATGAAAGTAACGATGTGCATTTTTCACATTACTCTTATCTTGTGACCCATTCGCTATTTCTTCTAAATAATTGGATACCGCGTCCATATCCGCCTGTAAAGTCGGAGGGTCCTCGAAGGACTGGTTTTTGATATACGATAAAAAGCGGCCTGCTTGTTCACTTTGTGCCTTCCAGTCCACTCCATCATCCAGTTCTCCATATCCCGTCGTATCATTATAAAAACTATGGGCCCTGGAAATTAAATCCCCGGCATCTTCAAATGTTGTTGTGCTTGATGTTTCGCTTGTCTCCGCGTTGTTGCCTGATTCGGACTGAGAATCTTCCTCTTGTTCGACGGTATCCGTGGCTGTATTCTCCGTTTTGTTATTATCATTAATGTCGGTAAATATCATTATGCCAAAAAAGCCAAGCGCACCTGCCATTAGTATAAGTAAGATGGTCATTAAGCCTTTAAAACTGAATAGTCTACCCATGTCAATCCCCTTTATTAAGCTATTACCACCAAGCTTAATATAAGCAGAATAACATTTCAATTATTTTCCTTTTCTACTTTTCACTGAATGGTGATATCGACAATGTCGTTCAAATCTACCGTGAACGTGTGTTTAGTCGCTTCCTCTGTCCCATGAAGCTCTTTTCGGACGGAACAAATAGAATTGATTTTACCCTGGCGCCGCTCATGATCGAAGCCATTATGATAGGTAAGTTCGACCGTCAGATTGTCATTCCATGCGCGTTGTAGGAGAAAGTCGATTTCCACTGCTTTTTGTTCATCAATGATCCCTTTTTCTACCCGTTCATCCTCTTTCCATAATTCTTTCACCAACTGTACATGCTCGGGCAGCATCAATGACGTCCATTTGATGGTTCCACGATCTTTATTATGCTTATCCATCCTGCACACCCTCCCGTCATTTCGAACGCTTGTTCCCATTATATATAATTACAACGGCAGGGTAAAGCTTATTTCACAGAATGCCAAAAATTGACGTTTTCTCCTTACATTCGCTTTGGAAGTGGAAGTTTGAAATGAAAGGTGTGATGGTAGCCATCTGTCCTCAACTGCAGCGTCCCGTTATGCTGCTCGATGATTTCTTTGCTAATGGCAAGACCGAGCCCGCTCCCCCCTGTTTCCCGGCTTCTCGAGACCTCGATACGATAGAAACGTTCAAAAATCGCTGCTTGATTTTCTTCGGAGATAAAGGAACCTGGACCTGAAACAGACAGTTTATATTCTGTTTCTAAACGCTCTCCTGTGATGTGAATAGCTCCCTTGCCCTGATAGTAGTGGATAGCATTTTGTAACAGATTGGTCAATACTTGCTGGATACCCTCTCGATGAATAAACAGCCGGCTTTCATCTAATTGACACACCACATCAATTTGTTGATTGGAAAGTTCCCATTCAAATAAATTCACACAGTTAGCTGCTAATTCCTTGATGTCTACCATTTCACGCTTTGGAAAGGACTGCTCGCCAAGACTGTCCCATTCCTTCACTTGATGAAGCTGCTGCATCATGTTGGTGATGCGTTTCGCCTCAAGATGGAGGGACTGATAAAGTTCTGGCGATCCTTCAATTACCCCTTTACTCAGGCCTTCAAGATAGCCATTGATATTGGAAAGCGGGGTGCGTAGTTCGTGTGCCATATCCGTCAGCATTTTGTTACGATTCTGTTCGTTTTCCCTTAACAAAATGATCAGTTCATTATAATGTTCGACAAGCTGACCGATTTCGTCCTTACTGTTTGTCTCCAGTACAGCAGGATAGGTTCCATCTTTTAAACGTTTCATCGACTGGGTCAATTCGGTGATCGGCTGCATCATCCGCTTCATCATAAAATAATGAATCAGGCTGCCAGCGACAATAGCAATGAAGCTGAATATCCATAAATACTGAAACAGTGTCGAATTGAAGCTTAACTGGCGAGCCGTTCCGACATCCGTAATTCTGTCCACCAGAAAGCAAGCGCTCTGATAGACAGCAACACCACTTAAGAGGATAAATAGTGAAATAATGATAATATTAGTGATCGTCAATCTCCAGAGCAACTGTGTGGCCATTTTCTCCCGCCAGGCTTTAATTTTCTGCCACAAATTTATACCCCATTCCTCTTACCGTGATGATCCGCTCAGGTTTTGCAGGGTTTTCCTCAATTTTTCTCCTAAGCTTTTTCACATGGACATCGATGGTCCGTTCAAAAATATCATTTTCCTCATAAGGATTGATATGATTAAGCAGATGTTCCCGGGAAAGTACGATGTTCGGATTCTCCATGAATACATAGAGAAGATTGAATTCGTAATTCGTTAAGTTGAGCGGTTCCCCATTCAAGGTGACTTCCCCTTTACGCGGCTTAATACTCAATCCCTTAAAAGTGATTTTCTGGCAATGCTGTCCGGTTCGGCGTAATACCGCTTCGACATGGGCGACCAGTTCTTCCGGACTGAAGGGTTTCGTTATATAATCATCAGCACCCATTTTAAGCCCGGCAATCTTATCTTCGGTACGTGCTTTGGCCGATAACATAATGATAGAAACTTCACGTGGGGCCTGACTTTTCACCCAACGACAAAATGCTTCCCCGCTTACCTTGGGAAGCATCAAGTCTAAAATGATCAGGCAGGGGTCATGGGAATAGTACATGTCTTTCGCTTTTTCCCCATCTTCCGCCTTCACTACGTCATAACCAGCTTTCTCTAGGTAGATAGCTACCAGGTCCATGATCATCGGGTCGTCTTCTACCACTAAAATTTTTTGTTTTATCATATAATCACCATTCGTTAATGATCAGAGTTAATCCATTTGCTCGTATTGCTGAAGCATCAGATCATAATTCATTGCTCCTAAAGCAACATACTGAATATAGCCCTCCGAGTCGATAAAGTAGGAGGTCGGAATCGGTTTTATTTGATACTGGTTGGCAACTGCAACATTTTCATCCATTAGAACCGGGAAAGTCAATCCAAATTCATCCACAAATTTTCCAACGTCGTCACGAGAGCTTTCTGTTTGCGTCAAGTTAATGGCAAGTATCTCGATGTCTTCGTTTTCATAAAACTTTTGCATATCCGGCATTTCTGCACGGCATGGTGGACACCAGGTTGCCCAAAAGTTGATCATCACCTTTTTCCCACGGTAATCAGAGAGCTTT
Source organism: Thalassobacillus cyri (assembly GCF_900107755.1). Lineage (GTDB taxonomy): Bacteria > Bacillota > Bacilli > Bacillales > Halobacillaceae > Thalassobacillus > Thalassobacillus cyri. Next base: position 27,484 of record NZ_FNQR01000002.1, read on the forward strand.
ACGGTTTCACCTTCCAGGGTCTTCAGCTCAAAGTCAGGAGCCTTTTGGCCTTTCTCCAGTCCAACTTCCCCTTCACCTGAGGCTGCTTCATTTTCCACAGCTGTATCTTCTTCAGGGCCATCCCCTGCTACTCTCATCTGTGGCTCTTTTTCTCCGTTATCAGAACTTTCTTTGTCACCTAGCATATCATATACCGCCCAGCCCAGCATAGCTATGACGATTCCGATCAGAATTCCTTTTTTCATGCCTCACAACCGCCTCCTTCTATATGAATTAACCAAGGTTTCCTAACCATGTATCCTGTACTAAACGCAGTATCATATTAGACAACCGTGCCATTTGCCCGGTGTATAACAATACACCCATGATGATCATGACGCCGCCGCCGACTTTCATTATTTTTTCACTGTACCTGAGTACCCAGCGGGCAGATCCCAGGAAGAACGAGAACAATAAGAACGGAAGAGCGAATCCAAGTACATACATGATCGTGTAGACCAGCCCTTGCGTTGGATCTGTAGCTGCCAGCACAAGAATAGAAGCAAAGATTGGGCCGATACAAGGTGTCCAGCCTGCGGCAAATCCCATTCCGACGAATGCAGTACCAAGGAGTCCTGCCGGTTTTTGTGTACTTCGCAGGCGTTTATCTTTCATCAGCCATTTGAAACTGACCCAGCCGCCAACGAACAAGCCCATCAAGATAATGAACACACCTGCAATCCGCTGGATCAAAAGACCGGATTGTCCGGATAATAGCCCTTGAATGTAACTTCCCAGAAAGGAAGCTCCAATACCTAACGCAATAAAAATCGATGATACTCCAATAAGGAAAAATATCGAGTGCAATAAAATGTTGGTCCGGACTTTAGCATCCTTCTTATCCTGGATTTCTTTCACGCTCATTCCTGTTATGTACGAAAGATAAGCAGGGAGCAAAGGTAAAGTACATGGCGATAAGAATGATATCGCTCCGGCACCGAAAGCGAGCCAGATTGTTACATCAGAAGTCATGTGATGACCACCTTCCGTCTAGTCAATATTTCGATTACTATCGCGGCTGCAATAAGAGCCAATAAGAACCAGCTATCCACCATCACACCAAATAACGTTGGAAATGGGGCAATAAAGACAAGCAGCCATTTACTGAGGATCCACGCCACCCAAATATAAATGACATCGCTGGTTTTAAAGATATGAAATGCAAATAACAGTACAAACACACTTAATACCAAAAGTTCCAGGATAATAGGAAGAACCATTCCACTTTGCAGCAGCATAGTATCGAGAAATGTTTTTAACAAGAGTGCAGGAAGAAATACCATCAATCCGCTGAATAACAATTCCCGGCCATCCATCTTTCTTTTTCGTAATAAAGACATGACATGGACAAAGGTGAGTACTGCCGCTAAGTAAAACTCATTTTTCCCACTGGGATAGGCCAATATTGCCGGCGGGTCTTGTATGAACAGCGAAAAATGGAAAACAATTTTTCCAAAAAAATAAGTAAACACAAATGTCAGCAACAGAGAAAACAGGCTATCCTCCATCTGCTTCTGCTTTTCTTTAACAAAGCGGGAATAATAGCGGTAAAACAAGCCCCCTGCTAGTATACTGACAATCGTGATGATCCATGAACTTTTTATAATGAGCGGTCCTACTACCCATGCTGATGGCATAACATTCTTCCTTTTTATTGAAATATCAAGATAAAACCAATTATAAAATACATTTGTTAACGGTTTATGAACAAAAACAAAAACATACTGAACATTCAACATGTTTATGTCAAGCCTGGTGTGGCGTATTATGGACTTAAAGACCTCGAAATGCAGGTGCTGCAGTTGAATGCAGACAACCATTAAAACTCATCCACCAGTAAGATAAGCCTCAAAAACCACAAAAAAACACCGCAATTTCCCACCTATAAAACCACTGGAAACACCAAACACTAAGGTTTGTCACATTATAAGGAGGTGTTTTACCAGTGAGACAATACATTGTCGGCCTCTGGACACTTTTTGATCCGATTTACCACCGAATGGCCCGGTTGAGGTACATCAAAACGAGCAATACAAACATCAATAATATTTTTCGCGTCCGCATCACAGATTATAAAGGAGCGATGGTAATCCTTAAAGATGGTACACGTATTCAAAAACATGATAAAGTATTGAAAATTCATTTGCACAATATCCGTCTGATTAATGAGATGCGGAAAATGGACAATGAAATCCATAAAGCCATGCACATTTATAGATCCGTACGGGAATCTTTGCCGGAACTTGCCGATTATATACATCAGCACCAGCAGAACAGCAAGATTGCCGGTGTCATGGGGATTACAGCTATACACAAAGGATGTCACCGGCTTGGTTTTGAAACAGCCACCATTGCTAACCCTTTTTACCGTTCCATGAAATTTTTATCATTCATAGCCATCAGTACCTTGTGTATGCGTCCTCCTTCTTTAGGATACCTGAAAAACCACCAGCCTAACTATATTTTTATCTCAAAAGAACAATTACAAATCAGGTATCTTAACAAAATTGACACAAATTAACCGCCATATAACAACATACAAAAAAGAGCCAGGAAACTACTTATTCCGCGGACGGAGGTTCAAGCCCCTCGCTACGCTGCAGAATCTCAATAAGACCAAAAAAATAGCTAAGGCTATACAACAATGCCTTAGCTTTTTCTTATAATCATTCTGCAATTTGGTGCATGGTGACTTCAGGACGGCTTCCTACCCGGATGTTCAAACCGGTCTGTCCCAGACCTTCACTGATATAAAAAGATTTCCCTTTATGTTTATGAAGTCCTTTGATCATATTCATTCGTGGCAGTTTCCCCATTTTCACCAGATGATAGGCTTTCGGGTATAAAATCTGGCCGCCGTGAAAATGACCGGATAATAAATAATCAAAGTGATAGTCATCCATTTCCAGTACAACATTCGGATCATGCGTCAAGACAAGGTTATACCCACAACCAATGCCTTCATAGGAAGATTTCAAATCACTATGACCCGTACTATAATTATCGATGCCGATGATATTGATTTTACGCCCATTAATGAAAATTGCTTCGTTGGCGTTCTGCAATACTTTACACTGGTGTGCTTCCAAGGTCTGCTTCAATCGCTTGAGATTGTGCGGACGCAGCACGTAATCATGATTGCCGAACACTGCGTAGATACCGTATTTCGGCCTCAGGTCGTTAAGGACTTCCAAATAAGGGACAAGTTTTGGAATGGTCCATTTCCGGTCAAGAAAATCACCGGTCAACGCGATCATATCATAAGGTTCCTGTTTCAGTTTTTCATAGAGTTGAGAGGGGGTTATGGAGATATTTTCTAAATGAAGATCGGATAAATGCAAAATATGCAGAGGAGCAGCAGTGTTATCTGATTTTACTTCCACCTTATTGATTTGTACTTCTTTTGTGTTTTTGTATGCCATATAGCCGCCAATCAATAGCAACGGCACCAATAATGCTATCCAAATCATGGCCTCCACCTCCTTTTCCTATTATACAGGGAATAAGATGATGGAGGACTAGCAATTGATGGATGGCTTTCCACCTAGCTATTGTTGGGGGCCATGACACGCAGCAATATCGCTCGTAATAAAAAACCTGCAACAAGACCCGGAATGACAAACAGCATCGGCAGCCAGACAGGTCCGATTAAAACCCCGAACAACTTCAGCTTTGTTGAGTAGATCAGCCCCACTGTTACAAAATAGGCTGAAAAAACGAAAGGCAAAAACGAAAGCTTTGGTGGTTCAGCTACATAGGCATCTTTATAGGCATCCCAGATGGTAAACATATAAAGACAAGGATAAAACATGAGCCATTGAAAGTCGGTGACTTCGATGGCTTTATTTATATCGCCAAGATAACTGTAGATAATAGCAGTATTGAAATTACTGTACAGGTTGATGATGACCTCTAACACGATTAAAAAAATACCTTTTACAAGCTGACGGTTCAGCAATTGTCCAAATCCCGGAAAGGCGATACTCCATAGCATGACTTCTAGTGGCGAATGTCTCATAGCAGACACCGTCAGTTGGAAGAGTGCGTGATAAGTTCATTTCGATCGGGGGCTTGGGGAGGCTCTTCTAACCATCCATGTTTGATCATTAAGTCTAAACCGTCTTTTGCATATAAAGCCACTTCCACCGAGAGTCGTTGATAGGTCAGAACTAAATCATAACGCATACTTGCCGTAGATGCTGCTGAGTAATTCCCCTGACCGGTCGTACTGAGTACGCTCATCAAAAAGACAATCAAGCGATCAGAAAATGTCTGTGTAGTCGAATTGGTGACTAAACTGTTCGAGCCCATCGGCGGGTGAATTTCCGATACATTCAGTACATGAGAAAAAGACTGGATATGTTTGGAGGAAATATTCTCGCCTTTTTTCATATAAGCTACAATTTCTTTCGAGGTCGACGTTTGGGCAAAGGCAGCACATATCGCTTCACCCAGCATATTCGTTTTAATATTTTCAAATAAATGACTGATTTCAATTGTGTTAAGCGAACGTTTCTGGAATGGACTCAAATATTTTTTTCCTCCTACATATTCGATTTCCTTTTGTACATCAATTTGAGGTGGGCGGACATGAATTCCTTTTTCCAGCCCCACATCTACAGCCCGGTTGAACAGCTCTGTCGTCTCGGTAACGCACCTGGAAAAGAACTGACGTACATCTTCCCGGGACGAAGCACTTAAGGAAGCACCATATGCCAACACACCGGCTTTTCCCATATTTCCAAGGAACATCACAATAAATCCATCAGAGAACAGTTTAGGGGCCTCCATATTGACATCCTTTTCGTTAAAACCATCAGGAACCAAAAGTTCTTCTTCTTTAAAAATACGCTCGATATCCTCAATCACTGTAGAAGAAAATCTTTCTGCATATTGGACAACGGATTTAATTTCTTCATCCTCAACGGTCTCATCAAAATAGCGCAAGAATTGTATGGTCATCGTGTTTTGGACATATTGAATCCATAGCATTCCAATTTCACTGGCGGTAAGCTTTACGGCTGGCAATGGTAACATCTCCTTCACTTCTGTTTTGCTTAGCTTTTCCTAATAGCTGAGGGTTATTTCGTATTCCTTATCCTTTTAAATGAGGGGACAGCACATCCATCGACTCCTGCAGCTTCTTGGCATTGGATGCATATAGACGCTTGGCTTTTTCCGATTCGGTAGCTAATGCGAATAACTCAAGGTCAGCCTGGCATTTTTTCATATTAGCCAGCAGCAACGGCTTATCCTGCGGCTTTGGAACCTCGATTTTATCATCAAACACATCAATAGTAAGCTGGCCGGAGGAATCGACCTGCCCAAGGAATACATTCTCAATAGTAACGTTCTGCTTCGCTAATTCCGTTTTCAACCACGCCCGGTTCTTTCCAGCAGAAGCCAGTTTTTCATCAAAAATCTCCCCATCCATGATGATCGTATGAGGTTCTTTTTCATTAATGCTGGGTAGATCAAGGTCCTTCCTTGTAATCGGTCGGTTATCTTTCTTCAACATTACACTTAATTTGCCATCCGCTTCTAAGATGGCATATTCTACCTCATCTGCCTGGAATACATCTTTTCCCCGTAACAACTGAAGCAGTTCGTCTGTGGTATACTTCTCTTTTTTTAAGTTATCCTCAAGTATTTTCCCGTCCTTGATAAGTACTGTCCCTTTCCCTTCGACCACATCCCGTACCGTTTTACTATGAAGTGACAGGATTTCTACAAAAAAAGGCAGTACAGCAAATATAGCTACTCCGATAATGCCATGCCAGATATTATTCTCTAACCCCATCATGACCTCTGCAGCAATACTACCAATGGTTATTCCTGAAACATATTCAAAGAAAGAAAGCTCGGATAACTGCTTTTTCCCTAACAGCTTTGTCGTCAAAAAAAGCACGAATAAAAATAATACACCTCTTACTACCACTTCCAGCCAACCTGGCATTCTCCATCACTCCTTGAGCTAAAACCCCTTATATTGCTCTTCTTCTCGCTCCACTTCTCCTATACGCTGCATCAAATCGTGTTTGATTTCTTCCATTGTCAGCATCTGTTCATGAAAAAGCTTTTGTTCATCCGCGGCGTTCGTATTAATCGCAAGCGCAGACAAACCTGCTTCAATACTTTTAATTGTGGCAAGACATTGCTTAAGATCTGCACCAACTGTCATAATCGTTGCTCCTTATCCTTTTGGCTTGAAAATGATGGCTGCAAGTGTACCAAAAATGATGGCTGCCGAAATACCGGCACTGGTTACTTCAAACATGCCGGTCACCACCCCAACAAGTCCATGTTTTTCTGCCTCCTCCATAGCCCCGTGAACGAGGGCATTACCGAAACTGGTAATCGGAATCGTCGCACCAGCTCCTGCAAAGTCGATCAAAGGTTCATACAAACCGAAACCATCTAATATAGCCCCGGCAACAACTAAAGCACTTAATGTATGAGCGGGGGTCAATTTGAAAACATCGAACATAATTTGCCCAATCACACAAATAAATCCGCCGACCATAAAAGCCCAGAAAAAAATCATTGTCCCCCGCCCCCATATTCAATGGAAACAGCATGGGCAATACAAGGAATCGTTTCATTCTGTTGGAAGGTGAGCGGAGATAATAATGCTCCAGTCGCCACTACGAGCATACGTTTCAATTCCCCTTTTTTCATCCGGTTCAGTAAATGCCCATATACAACCACAGCAGAACATCCAGCTCCACTGGCACCTGCTAAGACAGGCTGGTCTTCCCGGTAAATCATCAGCCCACAATCCTGGAATTTTTCCTCCGGAATTTCTGTGCCATGCTTTTTCATTAAATCCATCGCTGTCTCTCTTCCTATGTGGCCAAGATCCCCGGTTACAATCAAATCATAATAAGAGGCATCAATGTTTCGATCCCGTAAATGCGTTTCAATAGTATCTACAGCTGCCGGTGCCATAGCTCCCCCCATATTCATAGGATCAGTCAAACCCATATCCACTACTTTTCCGATTGTAGCTGATGTCACCACTGGACCTTCTCCTTCCGGCTTCAAAATCGACACCCCAGCCCCTGTCACCGTCCATTGAGAGGTGGGCGGTTTTTGAGCACCATACTCCGTCGGATAGCGGAACTGCTTTTCAACAGCAGCATTATGACTGGCTGATCCCGTCAAAATACAATTCGCTCCCCCATGATTAATTATGAAAGCACTGAGGGCCAGTCCTTCCATGGATGTTGAACAAGCACCAAACAAGCCAAGATATGCGGCACCGATTGTTTCAGCAGTAAAACTCGTCGGAGTTATCTGATTGATAAGATCGCCGCCAATAAAGAACTCTACATGTTCCTTTGTAATTCCGGCTTTTTCCGTTGCACGCAGCGACGCTTCTTCAAACAGTACTTTGTGTGCTTTTTCATAACTATCCTCATTCAACCACAGATCGCCATGCAATAGATCAAAGTCATCTGCCAGATTGCCGTTTGCTTCAAACGGGCCGCCAACAGTACCGGTTGCTACGATCACCGGACGATTTTCAAACTCCCAAGTACGCATTATAAAGCCCCCCACTGGATCAACAGTGTTTTAATCAAGGCGATGATAAATGCAGCGAATACCCCCGACATAATAACTGATCCCGCTAATTTGAACATGTTGCCACCTACACCTAGAATGAACCCTTCACTCCGGTGCTCAATGGCTGCCGATATGACAGCATTTCCAAATCCAGTGACAGGAACGGCTGTACCAGCACCACCGAATTGGGCTAAACGGTCATACACCCCAAAACCTGTCAGCAGCATAGCGATGAAGACCATTACAGCTACCGTAGGGTTTCCTGCTGTCTGCTCTGTGAAATTAAAATTATAGATAAAAAAAGTCTGGATAAACTGTCCAATCAAACAAATCAATCCCCCGACAAAAAAAGCCTTGATACAGTTCTTCAATACAGGCCTTTTCACTTCACGCTGTGCTTGGAATTTTTGATATTCTTGTTGAGCAGGAGTAAGATTCTTTTTCTTATTGTTGGACATGTTGCCACCTACTTTAAGTTTTTTCTTTGGAGAGCTTAATGAGATTTTCTATCTCCTTCGACAATTTTTTCTTGTCTACTTTTCCTTCTGCCAGCCGCTTTTTCAGCTTCATCACTTCCAGATGGATTTTTTTATCGAGCGATAGCGTGACATCATAATCGGAAAACTGCTCTTCTGCCTGTTTGGTCAGTTCTTTCTCGATCTTTTTCAATTGGAAGCGTTCATTATGGGGCACCTGGGCAGCGATCAACAATTGTTTCTCATCATTGACTGCCTGGACATCGGTCAGGTTGTTCTCATTTTGCAGTGCCTGATCTGCCTGATCAGAAATTTGCTGATTTAATTCGGCTTTATTAGATATCTGCAATGGCTGTGTGGTATTTTCTCCTTGCCCACTATTGCCGCCAGCCTGACATCCGGTAATAAATGTAGTAATAAGTAATACGGCAAGTATATTTTTCATCGTTATTTCACCACCTCAAAAAACGGTTGTTTTGCAGAATAAGGTTAGCATTCCGCTAACCTTATTCTGCTTCCATTATTGTTGTTTGTATTGAGGTTCTTCTTGTTCAATTTCTGTTACACGGGGCTCGACACTGTCGATGATTGCCTGTGTATGTTGAGCTGCCTGCTCATACAATTGTTTAGCTTGTTGATTCTCTGTTCCAAGGGCGAATGTTTCAAAGTTCGCCTGTGCACTCTTCAATCCGGCAACCGTTTGTTTCACATCGCTGATAACTGTCATTTTTCTCTCTCCTTAATTTTTTTACAATGGTTATTTTTTACGTGAACGTATTAATTATGTTTACCTATTTTTTCTTATTTATGAAGGAATAATAAAAAGAATTGCGCCAACTTATGCCAAAATAAATGCTGGAGTTTCTGAGGGAATAAATAAACGAAGACTTGTATCGAAAGATAGGAACCCATACAATAAACATTAGACATTTATACAATCCAGACATGGACAAAGGGGAGAATGCATCATGGAAATGATTCAAGTTAAACAAAATGGAGAAGCTTATTCGATTGAACCAGTCAAAGGAAAATCCCTGTTAGCCACAGCGTTTGAACAACAAATCCCTTTGGATTATAAATGCCAAAAGGGGAATTGTACGCGTTGCAAGGTCGAACTTCTCAATGGGCAGGAAAGTGTCAATAAACCTACTCCAAAGGAACATGAACAAATTGAATCAGAACTGGAACATGGTTATCGCCTCGCATGCCAAACCGTTCCAATGAAATAAGCCAAAAGAACAAAAGCGCAAGCGTCTTGCTCACCCCCGCCAAGCTTAAGATAAGCAGAGCTTTCCTAATCACAGAGAGGATTGACTTAAGACCTCGAGGGGGTAGGCGCTGGAGCTGGATGACACCCACCACCTGAAGTTATCCACGAAAATTTTATAATTTCCTAACCAATAAAAGGCTGCCGCGCAGGTTCATTTTCCTGTGCGGCAGCCTTTTTGTTTGAAGATTTTATCGTGCAAAAACGTGGTTTCCGATGATAGTCGTCACTTCTCTTTGATTTAAGAAGGCATTATCTGCTTTGTCTGGATTGAAAAAGTACAAGGAACCACTACCGAGCCCATGATGCGCGATAGCTTCACGAACTGCTTGCTTGGACTCTTCACTTGCTGGCTGGCTGATGGTGCCATTCAAAACAGGGGAGAATTGATAGCCGTCATAGATGACATCTTTAATCGTGTCAGGGAATTCTTTGCTATCGACGCGGTTCAATACCACGGCAGCGACAGCCACTTTTCCTCCGTAAGATTCACCTTTTGCTTCAGCTTCTACTAACCTGGCAAGTACATCTTTTTCTGCGTCAGTGACAGTGACAGGAATCGTCAACTGTTCACCTGGGTTTATATGGTGATTTTCTCTTCCATTCGCTTTTTTGATATCAACAACGGAAACTCCATATTTAGTTCCAATTTTATATAGAGACTCTCCTTCTTTGACGGTATGGCCCTCGCCACTTGCGGCATTTGCAGGAATTGCTGCAGTCAATGCCATGATAGCCGTCAGGGATGAAATTATCAGTTTCTTGATCGTCATATCAAAACCTCCTTCAAAATTCATCCACTACAATCTAACACGCCTCTAGTAATCATTCATTATAAATTTATTGCCAATTTTACCATCCAGCTATTATCTCCCACTTTCAAACATAAATTGGACATGCTCCCTCATATAATGAACTATATTTGATTGTCAAAGGGGAGGATGATTTGCCGCCAATAGCTGATCGTGTCACTAGTTTACCTCCATATTTATTCTCTATCTTTCAACAAAAGAAAAAGGAGCTGGAAGCCAGAGGAGTCGACGTGATTGATTTAGGCATCGGTGCCCCAGACTTGCCGACCCCTTCTTTCATTATCAACAGGCTGGTTGCCGAAGTGCAGAAACCGGACAACCATATCTACTCCTCCTACAATGGGTGCAAAGAATTCCGGCAAGCTGTCGCAGATTTTTATAAAAAAACCTATCATGTCGAGCTGGATCCTGACACAGAGGTGCTTGCGTTAATTGGTTCAAAAGAAGGCATTGCCCATATGGCCATGACAGTATTGAACCCAGGTGACACAGCCCTTATTCCAGACCCCGGCTATCCTGTTTATCGTTCTGCCGTCCATTTAGCAGGCGGTAAACCGGCTTATCTGCCGCTTGATGCTAATAATGGCTACCAGCCTGAATTCCATAAGGTTCCAGCAGATGTTAGGGATGCTGCCTCTGTCATGTTTTTGAACTACCCCAGCAACCCGACAGCAGCAACTGTTGATGTGTCGACATTTGACCAGGCGATCGATTTTGCCAGGAAACATAAATTGGCCTTCCTTCATGATGCGGCTTACAGCGCTGTGACCTTCGATGGTTATCAGGCACCGAGTGTACTGCAAAGCCGCGGAGCCAAAGAGGTAGCAGTAGAATTCGGTTCCTTATCAAAAAGCTTTAATATGACAGGCTGGCGAATCGGCTATGTTGTCGGTAACAAAGAGTTAGTCAAGGCCCTATCCATTGTAAAAAGCAATACCGACACCAGTCAGTTCCTGCCGATTCAAAAAGCTGGAGCGACTGCACTGCGCAGTGACTTCTCCGCTGTAAAAGAGAATGTCTCTATTTATGAAAAACGGATGACGATTATGCTGGATGCATTACGAAATATTGGGATTGAGGTGTCCAAACCTAAAGGAACATTTTTCATCTGGGCACCAGTTCCAGAGGGTTTCACCTCTGCCAGCTTTGTAGAAAAGGTGCTGGAAGAAGCAGGAGTCATCCTTACACCTGGAATCGCCTTCGGGCCTTCAGGAGATAATTATTTCCGGATTTCGTTATCCGTAGATACTAAACGGCTGCAGGAAGCAGCCGACCGAATGAAAGTATGGAATCCCAAGGAGAGTTGATCCATGAAATCATCAAACCAATCAGCTTTGATGACTGGTGCCAAAGGGGTTGTCACCTGTTTAAAAATTGAAGGAATCACTAAGGTGTTTTGTGTACCTGGTGAAAGTTATCTGCCTGTGTTAGATGAGATTTATGAAGAGCCGAGCATGGATTTGATTTCCGCGCGCCATGAAGGTGGCGCTTCCTTCATGGCGGAAGGATATGCCAAAGCCAGTGGCAAGCCAGGGGTCGTCATGGCGACACGTGGCGTTGGGGCAGCCAATTTATCCATAGGTGTGCATACTGCTTACCAGGATTCCACCCCCATGGTTGTGTTTTTAGGCCAAGTAGACAGCAAATTTTTAGGAAGAGAAGGTTTCCAGGAAGTCGATCTTGTCCAATTCTTTCAGCCTATCACCAAATGGGCTGTTGAAATTACTCATGCTGAACGGGTACCGGAGCTGATCCAACGAGCTTTCCGTATTGCTCAAACAGGAAGACCCGGTCCTGTCGTCGTGTCTCTCCCAGAAGACATGCTGCGGACAAAGCAAAATATGCAGTTCGGGCCTCCTGTCATGAAACCGGCACCGGCTCCTTCCCCAAAAGAAATCGATGCCCTTATGGACCAACTTCAGCAGTCTAAAAAGCCTCTGATCATCGCCGGAGGAGGAGTGAAACATGCGAAAGCAGAAGAAAAACTGCTGGCGTTTGCTGAAAAAAACCAGCTTCCTGTCTTATCTGCTTTTCGCAGACAGGATGTATTTCCTAATGACCACCCTTTGTATGTAGGTCACCTCGGTTTAGGGACAAACCCTAAGGTTTTGGAAACGGTCAGACAAGCAGACGTGATCATGGCATTGGGAACGCGTCTATCAGAAGTGACGACACAGGATTATTCCATTATTTCACCCGCTCAGACATTGATTCATATCGATATTACGCCTTCCGTTCTAGGTAAATCATTTGCTCCTGACCTTGGTATTGTAGCTGACTTGAAGCAAGCTTTGCATGCCTTATTACCACAACAAAAAACGAACCCTGGCTGGGGAGACTGGATACGGGAACGAAGACAGTGCTACGAAACTGCTTCTCAAATGAAAATAGATCACAGCACCACGATCACGAACAATCAGGTAATTTCCTGTATGCAGGAGCTGCTGCCCGCGAATACGGTCATCACGAATGATGCCGGAAACTTCGCAGGCTGGCTCCACTCCTACTATCAATTCAAGCATAAACAAACCTATGTCGGACCGACTTCCGGTGCAATGGGATATGGCATGCCTGCAGCATTAGGTGTCAAGCTCGCCTGCCCGGAAAAAACGGTCGTGTCCTTATCAGGAGATGGCGGTTTCATGATGACGATACAGGAACTGGAAACGGCAGTGCGTTATAACATTCCCATCATCAGTATTGTGTTCAACAACCGGATGTATGGCACGATTCGGATGCATCAGGAAATCCATTTTCCCCGGCGAGTATCTGGAACTGAGTTAGGCTCCGTGCAATTTTCCCAGATAGCCAAAAGCATAGAAGCCGATGGTTTTTTTGTGAATAGTCTCGAGGATTTTAAATATGTCTTAAGTAAGGCGGTTAAAAATGACCGCCCTACTGTCATTGAAGTGCCGATGGATCAGAATCAAATTTCAGCTAAGCGGACAATCGAAGATTTAAGAAAACACTAAACCAGATAATTTTTTATAGGGAGGGTGTCGATCATGGTCGATATCGAGAAAAAGCTGGTCAATTATATTGATGGGGAATGGGTGCTTCCGGACAGAAACAATTATACGGCTGTTGTGAACCCGGCGACAGGACAAACCATTACGAAAGTGCCGTTATCTTCGGATAATGATGTAAAAGCAGCAGTTAAATCGGCTAAAAAAGCACAAAAAAGATGGGCACTGATACCTGCTCCACAACGGGCAGAGCTGTTATACCGCGTTGGAAGCATGATGAAAGAAAGAAAAGAACACCTGGCCAAACTTTTGACGATGGAAAACGGTAAGGTGCTGGAAGAAGCACGAGGCGAAGTCCAGGAAGGCATCGATATGGCGTTTTATATGGCTGGCGAAGGACGGCGCCTATTCGGACAGACTACCCCATCCGAACTGAAAAACAAATTTGCGATGAGTGTCCGGGCTCCAGTGGGTGTTGTCGGTATTATCACACCCTGGAATTTTCCAATTGCCATCGCGACGTGGAAATCATTCCCGGCGATTGTAGCGGGAAATGCGGTCATCTGGAAACCAGCTACCGAAACACCAATCATGGCCTATGAGCTTGCCAAAATCTTTGAAGAAGCCGGACTGCCGAATGGTGTATTGAATGTCGTGTTCGGTTCTGGATCGGATGTTGGAGAAGCGATGGTAGCTGATGATGATATCCGTGTCATTTCTTTTACCGGATCAAATGAAACCGGGCGTAATATCGCTGGTAAATGCGGAATGAAATTGAAGAAGGTCTCTTTGGAAATGGGTGGGAAAAATGCGGTCATCGTTATGGATGATGCTGATCTGTCGTTAGCTGTCGAAGGGATATTATGGAGTGCTTTCGGGACTAGCGGGCAACGTTGTACCGCATGCAGCCGGGTGATTGTCCATAAAGATGTGAAAGAAGAACTGACAGAGCGTCTTCTGACAGAAATGGAAAAACTTACGATCGGAAATGGACTGGATGAATCAATCAAGGTCGGCCCTATTATCAATCAGGGTGCATTGGAGAAAATCGACCGCTATGTACAAATTGGGAGACAAGAAGGAGCTATGCTGCTGGCTGGTGGATATACGCTCCATGACGAAAAAGACAATAATGGCTATTATTATGCTCCTACCCTATTTACCGATGTCGATCGGACGATGCGGATTGCCAAAGAGGAAATCTTCGGTCCTGTCGTATCCTTGATTGAAGTAGATAGCTTAGAAGAAGCCATTGAAATCAATAATGAAGTAAGCTACGGATTATCGAGCTCAATTTTTACCCAGAACGTCAACCAGGTATTCGCAGCCCAGCGCGATTTAGATACAGGAATCGTCTACGTCAACGCAGGAACAATTGGTGCTGAAATCCACCTCCCATTCGGGGGGACAAAAGGAACTGGAAACGGTCACCGGGATTCAGGATTAGCAGCACTTGATGTATTCACAGAATGGAAAAGCGTGTATGTCGATTTCAGCGGAAAATTACAGCGTGCTCAGATCGATATAGAAGCATAGAGGATTTTTCTAGCATGTGAAGGAGGTTTTTCAATGAAAGTAGCTGTATTAGGTTCTGGTTTGATGGGAAAGGAAGCCGCCCGTGACTTAGTGCAAAGTCCGGGCGTCACCAAAGTAGCGCTTGCTGATGTCGACTATCAGAAAGCAAAGCAAGCATGCAGACAATTGAACAGTCCATTACTTGGAGCTGCCCAGCTTGACGCCAGCAATGAAACAGAACTAGGGAACTTCATTCGTGATTATGACGTGGTAATCAATGCACTTTTTTATTCCTTTAATGAAATTGTAGCTAAAAAAGCGATTGAAGCCGGTGTCCATTCTGTCGATTTGGGAGGCCATATCGGCCATATGACGGACCGAGTCTTACAACTGAGAGATCAGGCAAAAGCTGCCGGTGTAACCTTAATCCCGGACTTAGGCGTAGCACCTGGCATGATAAATATTTTGTCAGGTTATGGAGTAAGTAAGCTGGATCAGGCAAAGTCGATCAGGCTATACGTCGGAGGTATCCCTGTCCAAGCCGAGCCTCCATTTGAATATAATCATGTATTTTCGATGGAAGGTGTCTTCGATCATTATACCGACCCTGCTTTGATTATTCGTAATGGCATGAAACAGGAAATCCCTTCTTTATCAGAAATCGAGAGAATTTATTTTGAAAAATTCGGACCATTAGAAGCCTTTCATACCGCCGGGGGTACATCGACATTATCTTATTCTTACCCATACTTAGATACCTTAGAATATAAAACCATCCGCTACCCTGGTCATGCAGAAAAATTCGGTCTGCTGGTAGACTTAAACCTGACAAAGAATGATTATTATGTCGATGTCAACGGCAATGATGTCAGCCCAAGAGAAGTCTTATTAAAGGTATTGGATCCTATCGTCGACTTGAAAGACAAAGATGACGCCGTCCTTTTACGTGTACTTGTTTCTGGCGATAAAAAAGGCCGATCCACTACCTACTCTTATGAAATGACGACGTTCAAAGACCGTAAAAACAATGTAACTGCTATGGCTCGAGCTACAGCTAATTCGATATCCGTTGTCGCTCAAATGCTTGGAAAAGGTATCATTGAAAAGCGCGGGGTCTATCCTCCAGAACAAATCGTCCCGGGAAATATTTATATAGATGAGATGGCAAAACGTGGTGTAAACATACTGGAAAAGAAGTATGTGGAGGACGCACAATAATACAACATTAACAAGCAGCCAATCACCTATCCAGGTGGTTCGGCTGCTTTTAAAGTTGATGGCTGTGTGTACATATCCATGTTGGTTTTACAGTCAAGCCCCTTTACATTGATAAAATTTTTTTCTAAATGGCAGTCACATCATTTTATTCGACAAAAACCCTGTATATCAGACAATTCAACTAAACATTGCCTGAATTTTACTGGATATCCCTTCTGTTTAGTAAACAAAAAACCTCCGGTAAATACGGAGGTTTTTCAGCTTTCAGTTTTCAATTCCCATGGATATATATTTCAACTCCACGTATTCATGGATGCCATGGTGCCCACCCTCTTTACCTATGCCTGATTGTTTGATACCACCAAAAGGTGCTTCTGCTACGGCAGGAAATACATCATTAATGCCGATGATCCCATAGTCCAGCTTTTCAGCGACCCGGACAGATCTATCCAGATTTTTCGTGAAAAAGTAAGCAGCCAGGCCATATTCGCTGTCATTGGCAGCTCTAATGGCTTCTTCTTCACTTGTAAATGACTGAAGCGGTAATATTGGCCCGAATGTTTCTTCTTTCATGACTAGCATATCGTTCCTGACATCAGAAAGAACGGTCGGCAAATAATAATGTCCCTTGTCTGTACCTTCCCAAATGTTGCCGCCACATGCGACCTCGGCTCCTTTTGCAACCGCATCCTTTACTTGCTCGTGCACTTTTTCGGTAGCTCCTTCATTGATCAATGGCCCCATATCTACATCGTCGCCCAGACCGTCGCCAAGCCTCATTGCTTCGACCTTTTCGACCAGTACTTTTTTAAAATTATCCCAGATTTTGTCTTCTACATAAACCCGGTTTGCGCAAATACATGTCTGGCCACTGTTCCGGAACTTGCTTGCTAACGTCATTTCAGCAGCCTTCTCTAGGTCAGCGTCAGCAAAAATGATGATTGGAGCATGCCCGCCAAGCTCCAGAGACAACTTTTTTACCTGGTCGGCACTTTCACGCATTAAATGCTTTCCAACTTCTGTAGAACCAGTGAATGTAATCAACCGGACAGCTTCATGGTGCAATAAAGCATCCCCTATTTTGGCAGAGTTCCCGGTCACCAGATTAACCACACCATCGGGCACTCCTGCTTTTTCCAGAATTTTAACGATCTCGATCGCTGTCAATGGTGTTTCAGAAGCCGGCTTCAATACAACGGTGCAGCCCGCTGCCAAAGCAGGAGCAACTTTCCGGGTAATCATCGATGCCGGAAAATTCCATGGGGTAATAGCACCCACAACTCCGACAGGCTGTGGAATGACAGACAGTCGTTTCGATTCGATGGATGATGGAATCCATTCTCCATATAGGCGATTCGCTTCTTCTGCATACCATAATAAGAAACTGGCAGCTGATTTGATTTCTCCCTTCGCTTCCCGCAAGGGCTTTCCTTGTTCCATTGTAAGGACTGCCGCTATGCGCTCAGCATTTTCTTCCATCAATTGATAGGCCCGGTATAGGATATTGGAGCGTTTTCTGGGTGATAGTGACGCCCATCCTTCCTTGGCTTCACCGGCAGCTTCAATAGCATTCTTTGTATCAACCTCATCACCATAAGATACATGGGTAAGGATATCCCAGGTCGCTGGATTGCGTACGGGGGTTTTTTTCCGTGAAGAAGCGCTTTTCCACCTGCCATTGATATAAATACTAGGCACATAATTATCAAAAGTGATCAATCTATAACCTCCTATTGTTCATCTGGTTCATAAGGCCAGGCTGGCAACATATGATCCAAAGGCTTATCCTTCCGGTAACCGAGCACATATTGGGCTTGCATGATCGTATGGATTTCCCTGGTTCCTTCATAGATTACCGGTGCTTTCGAATTTCGCAGATGACGTTCAACTGGATATTCATTCGAATAACCATAAGCACCGTGAACTTGCACCGCATCATCTGCAGCTCTATTGGCAAAATCACAGGCTTGCCATTTGGCAAGAGACGTTTCCCTAGTATTTCGCTTCCCTTGATTTTTCAACTCACCGGCCCGGTAAACGAGAAGCCGGCTCATCTGCAGGCCCGCTTCCATATTAGCGATCATTTGTTGTACTAATTGATGTTTTCCAATTTCATGGCCAAACGTTTTTCGTTCATGACAATAATCGACACTGGCCTCCATACAGGCCATAATCAATCCACATGCTCCAGCCGCGACTGTAAAACGGCCATTATCTAATGCGGACATGGCTATTTTGAACCCGTCTCCTTCTTTACCAAGCAAGTTTTCAGCAGGAACCTTCATATCTTCAAAGAAAAGTTCTCCTGTATTGCCTGCCCGTATTCCCAGCTTTCCTTTTGTAGCTTTCGAAGAAAAGCCCGGGGTGCTGCGTTCAACAATAAAAGCCGATATACCGTGATGCTTTTTACTTTTATCGGTATAGGCAAAAACAATAAAGTGATCGGCTGTATCGCATAGCGATATCCATGTTTTTTGCCCATTCAATACATAATGATCGCCCTTATTAACAGCCGTTGTTTGCAGTGCGGCTACATCAGACCCTGCCCCTGGTTCTGTCAGCCCGAATGCTCCTATTTTCTTGCCTTTTGCTTGTGAGACAAGGTACTTTTGTTTTTGCGCCTCGGTCCCCCATTGCAATAAAGTTAGACTATTCAGGCCGGTATGGACCGATACGGCGGTACGAAAAGCAGTATCCCCTCTTTCTAATTCTTCACAAACGATAGCGAGAGAATTATAGTCCATCCCACTTCCGCCATAAACCTCAGGAATACAAACCCCCATCAACCCTAAGTCCGCCAATTTGGTTAAAACGCCAGAATCGAAACGACCTTGCTCGTCCCACTCCTGCATATACGGGATGATTTCCTTATCAACGAACTGACGTGTCATTTTACGTAATAATTGCTGCTCTTCCGTAAAGTTAAAATTCATACGTTTATCCTCCAGTTTTTTTTACTCTTCACCCTCTAAAAACTCCTGTTGGTGCTCGCCTGCTTCAGGGGGATGATACCGATAGGAAACAGGTGTCCTGGACAGCTTCAATGGACTCCCGACAAGCTTTATCTCACCGGCTTTTGGATGGTGCATGGAAAAGAACATCTCCCTGGCAGCTAATTGGGGATCATTAGATAACACTTTTAAGTTTTGAATTGGCCCGCATGGTATGAGGGCTTTATCCAGCTTTCTTTTCCAATAGAAGGCTGGATGTTTTAGGAAGGCTGCTTGTAAGATATTTCTCAGTTCTTCCCGATTTTCAACACGAGCCGGGTTGGTGGAAAAACAATCATCCAAAGCTATTTCAGACAGTTGTAACAGATCGCATAATCGCTGGAATTGACGGTCATTCCCCACTGCCACTACCATTTCACCATCTGCCGTACGGAAGGTTTGGTAAGGAACAATATTGGCATGATTGTTGCCCAAACGCTTTGGTATTTTTCCCGACATCAAGTAATTACCGGCGATATTGACCAGGGAACTGACGGCTGTGTCATATAAAGCAAGATCGACTTTTTGGCCTGTCCCAGACTGGTTTCTTTCTAATAAAGCAGCCTGGATGCCGATACAGGCATAAAGTCCGGTCAGCACATCGGTAATAGCTATCCCGACTTTTTGTGGTCCTGACGTCTCATCCCCAGTAATACTCATCAACCCACTCATCGCCTGGATGATAAAATCATATCCTGGAAGGTCTTTATAAGGGCCTGTCTCTCCGAATCCCGTTATCCCACAATAGACAAGTCTGGGATTTATATCTTTCAAAGCATCGTATCCTAGTCCCAGCCGCTCCATCGTCCCCGCTTTGAAGTTATGGATGACCACATCAAAATCACGGACTAAGTCCATGATCTGTTTTTTTCCTTGTTCACTTTTCAAATTAATGGTGATGGATTTCTTATTGCGATTCGTACATAAATAATAGGCGCTGATACCCTCCTGGAAAGGTGGTCCCCACTTCCTTGTTTCATCACTGCCTCCCGGAGCTTCAACTTTCACAACCTCCGCCCCCAGATCCCCAAGAATCATCGTACAATAGGGTCCCGCCAGCACTCTCGAGAGATCGAGCACTTTAATACCAGATAGTGCGCTCTTCATTACTCCCAATCACCTCACTTCTTTAAAAGCTGTGTTTCCTATGACCATACGTTGTTTCAGGCGCTTACTTAATAGTTATGATTTTGCATCTCAGAACATGTCCAAAAAGAAACAAAGAAAACCTTTACTCTATAGCTTTTATCAAGAAAAGCATTAATGCTTTAAATTATTTATTTAAAAAAGGTTTAGATTTTTCAGATGATAGAGTATAATCAAAAATTAATTTATCAAAAGGAAGTGAGAGCATTGAAAACATTAGAGAAAGTAAGCAGCTTTGTCGGTAGTACATTCGCTGTCTGGGTGATCCTATTTGCAATCGTATCATTCCTTTATCCGCCAGCTTTCACCTGGATAGTTCCATACATCATGCCATTATTAGGCATTATCATGTTCGGTATGGGTTTGACACTTTCCATGAAAGATTTTAAGGAGGTCTTCAGACGGCCAAAAGACGTCGCCATAGGTGTAGGAGCACAGTTTTTGATCATGCCGGTTTTAGCATCTATCCTTGCTGCAGCTCTACCAGTTTCACCTCAGGTAGCCGCTGGAGTCATTCTCGTCGGTTGCTGTCCAGGAGGTACTTCTTCGAATGTGATGACCTATTTGTCAAAAGGAGATACGGCACTTTCTGTTGCCATTACATCTGTATCAACCCTGCTTGCGCCAGTTTTCACCCCATTGTTGGTATTGCTATTCGCCAGCAGATGGCTGCCTGTTTCTCCAGGAGCTCTATTCATGTCCATTGTAAAAATCGTATTAATCCCGATTATACTCGGCATTATTGTCAAAGCTATACTCGGTAATAAGGTTGAAGGCGGGTTAAAAGCATTTCCAGTGATCTCTGTTATTGCCATCGTGGCAATTGTTGCCGCAGTTGTTGGTGCTAACCAGCAGCAAATTGCAACTACAGGAGCACTTATCTTTGCGATCGTCGTCCTGCACAATGTGCTCGGTTATTTGATTGGCCTGGGGCTCGGAAAAATGATGGGAATGGAACCCGCGAAACAACGCGCTATCTCTATTGAAGTTGGCATGCAAAATTCTGGACTTGGTGCAACACTTGCAGCCGCTCATTTCAGTCCGTTAGCTGCAGTGCCAAGTGCAATCTTCAGCGTTTGGCATAATATTTCCGGTCCAATCATTGCAACGATTTACCGTAAGCAAAAAGAACGGGAGTCTGCAGTGTTGTCGCAAGAGAAATTCAGTGCCAGCTGATGGGAAGACAATGAGTACTTTCTAGTCCCATTGCACAACCTAAGTGCAACTCCACTTTAGGAAAGAGGTTAAACGATGCTGGAAGAACAATTGAGAGGGATGGAAGAGTATAATACTGCAATTCTTAATGAACAAATGTTAAGAGAGGTCCAGGACTTGGAACAAAAATTGAAAGCCTATACCAATGAACCAGTCATCCTTATTGCTTACACACATCGATGAATGATCGATATACTATGAAAAAAGCGCCGCATTCAACGTTGAATGCGGCGCTTTTCTATAGGGACGCCCCCGGCAGGATTCGAACCTGCGGCACACGGTTTAGGAAACCGATGCTCTATCCCCTGAGCTACGGGGGCATGATGTTTTTCAAGCACAAAGTATATTATACAAAAGATATCGTGATTTGAAAAGATTTCATGTTTCCTAATTCCATCAATACCTGTCCACTCCTGCTATTTGTGTGGTAAAATATAAGCTGTCTGTCTGAACGTATCGAATTATGTCTCTTATTGTTGGGTAAGGAGGAGAAGAGATGGGACAACTTCCTTTTGTTGCTGTAGAAGGGCCGATTGGAGTCGGAAAAACATCGCTGTCTAAAAAAATCGCCTCCCATTTTGATTTTCATTTATTACAGGAAATCGTAGAGGAGAATCCATTCTTAGGAAAGTTTTATGATGACATTGAAGAGTGGAGTTTTCAAACGGAAATGTTTTTTCTATGCAATCGGTTCAAACAGCTTGAAGATATAGAAACCAAATACTTACAGTATAACAAGCCCGTTGTGGCTGATTACCATATCACCAAGAATATGATTTTTGCACGACGTACCTTGCCGAGTCAAAAATTTGAAAAGTATACTCAAATTTATGATATTTTGACCCACGATATGCCACGTCCAAACATGATGGTTTATCTTGATGCGAGCCTTGATACCCTTCTTGAGCGAATTCGTATACGTAACCGCGGGGTAGAAGCGAATATTCAGCCTTCCTATCTGGAACAACTGTCCCGCGATTATGAAGAATTCATGAATCATTTTGAGATGACCCATCCTGAGATTCCAGTAATCCGCATCGATGGTGACAAACTGGACTTTGTCAAACATCAGGATGATCTTCGCTATATTCTCGACCAGGTCGAACATCACCTATATAAAGGAGAAGTTATTACATGAACGCAAGAGAACGTCACGGCATCCCTCATGATAGTGTCATCACAATCGCCGGCACTGTCGGTGTCGGAAAGTCGACGATGACCAATGCACTGGCTAACGCTTTGAATTTCCGTACTTCATTAGAAAAAGTGGAAACAAATCCTTACTTAGATAAATTCTATTATGACTTTGAACGTTGGAGCTTCCATCTGCAAATCTATTTTCTGGCCGAACGTTTTAAAGAGCAGAAAAAGATTTTCGAATATGGCGGCGGGTTCATTCAGGACCGTTCCATCTACGAGGATACGGGTATTTTCGCTCGTATGCATTATGAAAAAGGGACAATGTCTGAAACCGATTATGAAACGTACACCAATCTATTTGATGCCATGGTAATGACACCTTATTTTCCTCACCCGGATTTATTGATTTATTTAGAAGGTTCTTTTGAAGACATCTTAGAACGCATTCAAGATCGTGGCCGTCCGATGGAACAGCAGACACCGGTTTCTTACTGGGAAGAAATGTTCCAGCGTTATGAAAGTTGGATTGATAATTTCAATTCCTGCCCGATCCTACGGTTGAATATTGCGGACTACGATGTCATCAATGATGAAAACAGCATCGAGCCTGTCTTAGAAAAGATCGGCCATTTCATCAATCAGTCACGCAAATGGCGGTCCAGCCGTTTACTGACAAAATAACTACAGAAAGCCCCTCGAGGGCTTTCTTTTTTTTGTTGGAAGAAAGAAAAAAGCCGCTGCCCAGGGGCAACGACTTTTTATATAATCTCCAAATTTTATGCGCTTTGTTTGTAAGAAATGGCGGAGGAGGAGGGATTCGAACCCCCGCGGGGCGTAAACCCCCTGGCGGTTTTCAAGACCGCTCCCTTCAGCCGGACTTGGGTACTCCTCCGTCTTGTCCAACAAATAAAAATATATCATGCCCCTCCTCCTACTGTCAACGCAAAACCCAAAAGATTAAATTTTGTGATAATTAAGCCATGAAGGTTATGTCTTTTATAGAAAAAGCAGGCAGGAAAACAACTCGCTTTCCGCGGAAAGGGGACCATGTCTTCCTTTTCGAAAAGTATCCTTTTTGTTATTAAAAACGAGCCTGAAACAATCTCAGGCTCGTTTTTGTCACTTTATTTGATGACTTCTTTGCCGCCCATATATGGACGTAGTACTTCGGGAATGACAATCGTTCCATCTTCCTGCTGGTAATTTTCTAAAATAGCTGAAACAGTCCGTCCGATTGCCAGCCCGGAGCCATTCAAGGTATGAACGAATTCCGGTTTTCCTTTTGCATCGCGCCGGAAACGAATACCTGCACGACGAGCCTGGAAGTCTTCAAAGTTAGAGCAAGAGCTGATTTCACGATAGGTGTTATAGCTTGGCAGCCAAACTTCGATGTCATATTTCTTAGCCGCTGTGAAGCCAAGATCTCCTGTACACATGCTCATGACACGGTATGGAAGCTTCAATAACTGCAGTACTTTTTCTGCATTGGCTGTGAGCTCTTCTAAAACCTCATAAGACTCTTCCGGTTTACAGAACTGGACAAGCTCCACTTTATTGAATTGATGCTGACGGATCAAACCGCGTGTATCACGCCCGGCAGATCCTGCCTCAGAACGGAAAGAAGCACTGAAAGCTACATATTTTTTTGGCAGGGATTCTGCATCCAGAATTTCTTCCCGATGGTAGTTCGTCACTGGTACTTCTGCTGTTGGTACGAGGAAGTAATCCCAGTCAGCGATACGGAATGCATCTTCTTCGAATTTAGGCAGCTGGCCGGTACCTGTCATCGCTGTACGGTTGACCATATATGGTGGCAGCATTTCCTCGTAGCCATGTTCATCTGCATGAAGATCCATCATGAAGTTGAGCAACGCACGCTCGAGCCGTGCGCCAAGACCTTTATAAAATACGAACCGGCTTCCTGTTGTCTTAGAAGCACGTTCAAAATCCAGGATATCAAGCTCGGTGGCGAGGTCCCAATGCGGCTTGGCTTCGAAGCCAAAGTCAAGCTGTTCGCCCCATTTTCTTGCTTCGATATTGTCGTCTTCATCTTCCCCGACTGGCACGCTCTCATGCGGAATGTTTGGGATAGACATTAGCATTGTTTCCAGCTGTTCTTCCACTTCTTTTAGTTCATTGTCGAGTTCCTTGACTCTGTCTCCCACTTCCCGCATTTCTTTGATCATGGGCTCGGCATCTTTCTTTTCACGCTTCAACACAGAGATTTCTTTAGAAACTTCATTACGTTTCGCTTTTAGTTCTTCCGTTTCTGCAATCAACTCACGACGGCGGCTGTCGAGATCACCGAACTTATCAAGATCAGATAAATCTTCCCCTCGATTTTTCAGCTTGCTTTTTACTTCTTCGAAATTGCTGCGTAAGTATTTCATGTCCAACATGGCAGTTTCCTCCTCATTTGTTAGTTTTATCAATTAAAAAAACTCTCATCCCTATAAATATAGGGACGAGAGCTTGTATTCCCGCGATACCACCCTGATTGGAAGCAAACATGCCTCCCGGCTCATCTTCTATAACGGCGAATCACCGGATTTGCTTACTGATCATTTCAGCAAATCAGCTCAAGGATGGATTCACAAGCCCTTCACATCAGTTCTCAGCCACCACTGACTCTCTTAAGAAAAGGTTTCTTGTTACTGGTTCCTGTCATCGCTTTGGAAATAGCTTTGTTGTTTATAAAGAATAGCGGATTTCATCTTAGGATGCAAGTGTCTTTTTGGAATTTTCGACCATTCCGACGAAATGAGCAGTCAAACGATGGTCATCCGTCAATTCCGGGTGGAAAGCACACGCTAAAAACTGCCCTTGCTGTGCTAAGACTATTTTATCGTTATAAGTAGCGAGGACATCAACGCCCGCCCCTACTTCCAAAATGTAAGGAGCACGGATGAATACGGCATTGTACCCTTCTGCTATACCCTTCATGTCCAAATCGGCTTCAAAGCTTTCCCGCTGGCGGCCAAATGCATTACGTTCCACTTTGATATCCATCAATCCAAGGTGGACATTATCTGAACCCGCGATTTCAGAAGCAAGCAAAATCATTCCGGCACAGGTGCCAAAAATCGGTTTTCCTTGCTTTCCGAACTGACGCAAAGGCTCCAGAAAGTCATATTTATCAATCAGGCGGCGCATCGTTGTACTTTCCCCGCCTGGGATAATTAAACCGTCCAAATCGTCCAGTTGTTCTACACGCTTTACAATGATGCCTTTAGCACCAGAAGCTTCAACAGATCGGACATGTTCACGGAATGCTCCTTGAAGTCCTAATACACCGATTTTAATCATGCTGCATGTCTCCTTTTTATTCGCTGCGGTCGGCCATGCGGTCTGCTGGAGTCAATGTGGACATTTCAATACCAGCCATCGCTGTACCTAAATCTTTAGAAAGTTCGCCAATCAATTTATAGTCATCATAATGAGTGGTCGCTTCAACAATCGCACGAGCGAATTTTGCAGGGTTGTCCGATTTAAAGATACCAGATCCGACAAATACTCCATCTGCTCCTAATTGCATCATTAAAGCTGCATCAGAAGGAGTTGCAACTCCGCCTGCTGCAAAGTTTACGACTGGAAGACGTCCTTCTTCACGAATTTGCATTAAAATTTCGAATGGAGCTCCATTTTCTTTAGCAAATACCATCACTTCGTCTTCAGACAACGCACGAAGCTGGCGGATTTGGGATTGTACTTTACGGATATGATTTACCGCTTCAACAACATTCCCTGTTCCTGGCTCCCCTTTCGTACGAAGCATTGAAGCTCCTTCTCCGATACGGCGGGTTGCTTCACCGAGATCACGGCACCCACATACGAAAGGCACGGTGAAATCTCTTTTATTGATATGGTAAATATCATCTGCTGGAGTCAACACTTCACTTTCATCGATATAGTCGACACCCATGGATTCTAGTACACGAGCTTCAACAATATGACCGATACGAGCTTTAGCCATTACTGGAATAGATACAGCATTCAATACTTCTTCCGTGATCGTCGGGTCTGCCATACGAGCGACTCCGCCTGCTGCACGGATATCAGATGGAACACGTTCCAGTGCCATTACTGCTACCGCTCCGGCTTCCTCTGCTATTTTTGCTTGTTCGGCATTGACGACGTCCATGATGACGCCACCTTTTTGCATCTCTGCCATCCCACGTTTTACTAAATCAGTACCTACTTTAGACATAATCATCTTCCTCCCATTTCTAGCATATATAATTAACTTCAACAAAAAGTTTAATTCAAGGACTATTTAATTATTATAACGTAACTCCACACAAATGCCTACACAGGTGAATCAATTTAGAACCAGCCTTTGACGGTATCGACTGCGCTATTGAAAATATCACCGAAAAAGTCACCGATAGCTCCAAGTGTCAGCATGAACCAGTTCGCTTTTTCAACTGCACCTGTTGCTACTAATGGAATACTTTTCTCATCCTGCTGTCCATCAAGAATGTTTCCATAAGAGTTTTCACCATTGTAAACGAGCTCGACAGTACCGACTTGCTCCCCCTTTTCAACAGGGGCGGTCAGCTTACCTTCATCGTTCAATTTATCTTCTGAGATAATATAGTTCAATTTATACTTGTCTTCTTCACCATTTTTTATCATAGCTTGTACTGCTTCGCCTGTTTCAATTCCTACCTGCTTTTCTTTCCCTTTAGCTACCGGAAGATCTGCTTTGTCATCTTTTTGATGACCAGCTGGATATAATTCTTGTTGTTCAAACTGTTGGAAGCCATAATCAAGTAAGCGTCGGGTTTCTTCAAATCTCGCTTCTTCACTGTCAGTTTTCATTACTACCGAAATCAAACGGCTTTTATCCCGTTCGGCTGTGCCAGTAAAGCAATAGCCTGCAAGGTCGGTATAGCCTGTTTTCATACCATCCATGCCTTTATATCCGTATTGAGAAAGATATCCAGGCATATTAGGCAGCATCCAGTTCCAGTTATGAATTTGCTGTCCATCAAATTCTGTTTCTGTAATACTTGAAATTTCCAAAGCTTCCGGGTAATCATTGACTAAATGATAAGCCAATAAGGCAGCGGCTCGCGCTGACATCAAATTGTTGGCATCCGGCTTTGTACCTTCTGGATGATTATCTCCTAAACTACTATTAGGAAGACCAGTGGAGTTGACAAACTGATAGTCTTTCAATCCCATTTCTTCAGCTTTTTTATTCATCATTTTTACGAACTCGCCTTCAGAACCGGCAATTAGT
Organism: Thalassobacillus cyri; assembly: GCF_900107755.1. GTDB lineage: Bacteria > Bacillota > Bacilli > Bacillales > Halobacillaceae > Thalassobacillus > Thalassobacillus cyri. The sequence continues at coordinate 55,079 of NZ_FNQR01000002.1, forward strand.
TCTGCCAGAGCGATTGTTGTCGCATTATCTGAATTGATGGCCATCGCTTCATACAGTTCACGGACCGTATAATCTTTATTCTGCTTCAAACCTACCCCTGAGAAAGTGGAATCAGCAGAAATACTGTATGGATAATCACTGATGCGGGTAGTTGTCTCCCACGTAATGTCGCCTTCTTCTATCGCTTCGAATACCAGGTATTCTGTCATCATTTTTGTCATACTGGCGGGTGGCAAAGCCAAATCTGCTTCTTTTTCGAATAGGACTTGTCCGCTGTTTCCGTCTACTAGAATAGCAGATTCCGCCTCAATATCGATTTGAGCGTATGTAGTGCCAGGTTGTACAAACCCAATTAAGGTTATCACTGCTGCCATCACTACCAGCCATGATGTTTTAAACTTTTGTTTCAACTTACTCGACCTCCACGGTATAAATTATGCATCTTTGTTATTTTATCACAGGAGGAATCAAAAAAATAGACAGGGAAAAGTCCCTGTCTACGAAAAATTATCTAGGTTAAATGGAGTAGTTAGGAGATTCTTTTGTAATCTGTACGTCATGAGGATGACTTTCCCGTAATCCTGCACCAGTAATGCGGATAAACTTACCTTCCTCACGAAGTGTCGGCAAATCAGCAGTTCCGCAGTACCCCATGCCAGAACGAAGTCCTCCGACAAGCTGGTGCAGCGTATCCGCCAAAGGTCCTTTATATGGCACGCGGCCTTCGATACCTTCTGGCACTAGCTTCTTTTTCTCTTCGGAATCCTGGAAATAGCGGTCTTTGGATCCAGCTTCCATTGCCCCGACACTGCCCATGCCTCGATATACCTTGAATTGACGGCCCTGGAAAATTTCTGTTTCTCCGGGACTTTCGGAAACGCCGGCGAACATACTGCCGATCATGACCGCATGTGCCCCTGCTGCCAGTGCCTTTACGATATCTCCGGAATACTTGATTCCTCCATCCGCAATGACTGAGACATTATATTTGTGAGCTTCTTCGGCACAATCATAAACCGCAGTAATCTGTGGAACACCGACCCCTGCTACGACACGAGTAGTACAAATAGAACCAGGACCAATGCCCACTTTAATGACATTCGCTCCTGCTTCAATCAACTCTCGGGTGGCTTCAGCGGTAGCAACGTTCCCGGCAATAATATTGACATCCTGATGTTTCGACCTGATTCGCTCTACCTGATCCAACACACCACGTGAATGACCATGAGCCGTATCAACTACCAGAGCATCGACACCAGCTTCGACCAGCTTGTCCACTCTGGTCATTGCATCGGCTGTCACCCCGACAGCAGCTGCCACGAGCAACCTGCCCTGTGCATCCTTCGCTGCATGAGGGAATTCGATTACTTTTTCAATATCTTTGATGGTAATCAAACCTTTAAGCACATTCTCGCTATCAACGAGCGGCAGCTTTTCAATCTTATACTGTTGCAATATCCGTCCAGCCTCTTCCAATGTAGTCCCTACCGGTGCTGTCACTAGATCCTCACGGGTCATCACTTCTGAAATAGCGATTGAGTAGTCATCAATGAAGCGAAGGTCACGATTCGTGATGATACCTACCAAACGCTGGCTTTCTTCACTGTCTACGATTGGAACACCAGAGATACGATATTTCCCCATCAGGTGTTCTGCATCGAATACCTGGTGTTCCGGGGTCAGATAAAATGGGTCGGTTATGACGCCGCTTTCTGAACGTTTCACACGATCGACACGCTCTGCCTGTGCTTCAATCGACATATTTTTGTGGACGACCCCTAATCCGCCGTGACGGGCCATCGCAATCGCCATTTTTGCCTCCGTAACCGTATCCATTCCCGCGCTCAGGACCGGGACATTCAATTTCAATGTCGGTGACAGCTCCGTAGCTACGGACACGTCCCTGGGCAAAATTTCTGATTTAGCCGGTACTAACAAGACATCATCAAACGTCAAACCTTCCTTGGCAAACTTATCCTCACGCATGCTCGATCCTCTCCTTTTTTCCGTAAAAATAGTTTGGGTGAAAATGGGTTAAGCTAGTGGTAGTGGTGGTTGGTAATTACTTATTGTTAATTACAATACGCCAACATGTTAGCTTTTTCAACAGTAAATTGATGGATACTTCATCCAGTCTGAAGAGAGAGGAGGCGAGGGATTTGTTACAGAATAATCAGTCTTTTTTGACCTATCTGCAAGCTGTTCCTAACACACGAAATTATCTTACTCACTGTTATGAGAAACAGGGCATCCTGGAGGCAAAAACAAAAGCTTACCGCAACAGCGAACGTTTTTGCTATTTCCTTGAACATGGGAGGAATTTTTTAGCTACGGGAAAGTCTTCACCTTTGACTGTCCAGCCTATGCTTCTATTTTATGGGCTCGGCCACTTATTAAAAGCCTGCCTTCTCGTCAAAGATCCTGATTATCCTTCTTCCTCCAAAGTACTTGCTCATGGTTTAACCACCAGAAAACGAAAAAAACAGAATTACTCATTTACCCAGGATGAAGTGAAAATTCAACCCCAGGGGTTATTTTCTTATGCTTGTGAGCGTCTTTTTAACTGCTCCCCTTTCCAAAGCGACAAGGCAGGCATGGAAAATCTTTTGCAACTGCTGCCAGATATGCAGGAAATCTATCAATGGAGCAATAAACAGCCATTATGTAAAGTGGCTGGTTTGGGTGATACAAAAATCATCTTCCCTTTAAATCAGCTTTATGATCACCAATTGACCGAGCGCAAATTGAAGCAGCGCTTTTCCAAATTTTCCGTTGTCTCCTGGAAACAAGAGAAGGATAGGCTGCATATTGAGATGGAGCAACCATTCACTCCTTATTTTTCTCAACCGTTCTATTACTCCAGTATGCAAAAAGCCTTTTATACTTCCTATGCGAGAGATACGCTGGATCATCTTCCTGAAATGATGATTCATTACATCCTGCTCTATAATCTCAGTATGATTTGTCGCTATGAGGTGGAGTGGTGGATGGATCTACACCATATTCGCGATACGTCTGATTATGCTTTACTTACTCACTTCATCTCACTCACCAGTAAAGAATCGGAAAGAATGGTCCAGCACTGGCTGCTTGCACAAAAATAACCCGGACAAGGATAGGTGTCCGGGCAAAGCTCAATCGTATATTTCACTAATATAAAGGTCATTAAAATCCTTGAGGTATATAATATCTGCACCCTCGTCGATGCGTATCATAGGTCTAGTCGGATGGACAGGATCAACAAAAACGATTTCTCCACTTTGCTCATTGGATAGCTTCACCTTTGTGCCGGTTGTATAATTAGTCATACTTTTGACGAATGCCTGGACTACAGCATGGTCGAAGCGCCCGAATTGCTCTTTCATCATCAATTCAAGTACCAGGAATGGTGATTGTTTACTCCGGTATAACCGTTCTGAGGTCATTGCATGGTACATATCACTGACCGCAATTACCCGGGCAAACATATGAATCTTCTTTTTATCCGTAGCAAGTGGATAGCCGCTGCCATCAAGACGCTCATGATGTTGTAAAATACCGAGTTTCGCAGCTTTATTCAACACTGGAATATTTTCTACCATTCTGTAGGAAAAGGTCGGATGTTTTTTTACTTCCTGATATTCTTTCTCTGTCAAAGTAGTTTCTTTCAAAAGAATTTGTTTGCTCAATTTAGCCATGCCGGCATCACTTAACAAGCCGGCTAACCCTAATTGAATCCACTCACCACGATTCATCCCCAATTTTTCTCCTAAGAACGCAGCAATCAAGGCGGTAGAAACAGCGTGATGATAAAGATAATCGTCTTTGGTAGAAAAATGATGCAGCATAAAAATATTTCTTCGCGATTTCTTAATTTGGTCCAGTAATGGCACTAATACCTCGCGTACGGCACCTATAGGGATAGCTACGCCTGCCTGCCATTCAGCGAACCACTTTTTATATGCTTTGACTGCTTGAAGATATTGTTCCATAAATGTTTTAGGATCCGCTATCTGTTTTTCAACACGGCTCTCTATTGCAGGTTCTTCCGGTGCTTCCGGCATAAAAGGCTCGCCAGAGGAAAGTTTTGGAGCGACTTCTACCTGCTGGACCAGGAATCGATGGAGTACTTGTTTATGTATATCTTTAACAACGGTATTTTTAGTAATCAATGGGCGGTTTGTTTTCCCTAAGATATCTTTCGTAATAATGCAGCCTGGGACAACTTGGGATGGATGAACCCTCATAAAACCCCTACCTCACTTCCATCGCTGATATATAAACATAAAGCCGCCCTTTTTCACATAAGGACGACTTTATGTAACACTTCTAAATTTCCGTTGTTATTCTTCTTCGTTGAATGGCTCTTCTTCAGAAATTTGTTCTTCGTTCATGGCTTCTTCTACTGCTTCTTCTGATTCTTCAGGAAGTTCTTCCTCTTCTTCCGGCTCCAGAACAGCTACCGTTGCCACAGACTCATTTTCCTGCAAGCGTATCAGACGAACCCCTTGCGTATTACGGCCTGTTTCGGAAATACTTTCGATCGGCATCCGGATCAATACCCCGGTAGCCGTGATAATCATGACATCCTCTTCGCCAGTGACAGCTTTGACTGCCACTACTTCCCCATTGCGCTCTGTGAGATTACATGTCAAAATCCCTTTTCCACCACGGTTAGTTATACGATAGTCAGCGGCTGGGGTCCGTTTACCGAAGCCTTTGTCAGTGACGGTTAGGACTTGGAGGTCATTATCGATGATTTCCATCGATACGACTTCATCCCCTTCCCGTAAGGAAATTCCTTTTACACCGGCAGCTGTACGACCCATGGTCCGTACCTGACCTTCTTCAAAACGAATCAACATGCCATGACGGGTTCCGATCATGATATCTTTTTCCCCATTGGTGAGTCGGACGGAAATCAGTTCGTCTTCCTCGCGCAGGTTAAGTGCGATCAAACCGCCTTTACGGATATTGGCAAATTGAGAAATAGAGGTCCGTTTGGATATCCCTTTTCGTGTCGTAAAGAAGAAATACCAATCGTCGACAAAGTCTTCAACGGCAATTACCGCATTAATCCATTCATCTCGCTCGACTTCAAGCATGTTGATGATTGGTATCCCTTTAGCTGTCCGGCTGAATTCAGGTACTTCATAGCCTTTTGCCTTATATACCTTTCCTTTGTTCGAGAAGAACAGTAAGGTGTTATGGGTTGAGGTGGACAGCAGATGTTCGACAAAATCATCTTCGTGCGTGCCCATCCCCTGTACGCCTCGTCCGCCCCTGCGCTGGGTGCGATAGGTAGAGGCTGGAAGGCGTTTGATATAGCCCTGATGAGTCAGGGTCACGATGATGGTTTCTTCCGGAATCAAGTCTTCATCTTCAATAAAGTCCGTTCCACCAATGACGATTTCTGTCCGGCGTGAATCATTGAAACGTTCTTTGACTTCTGTCAATTCCTCACGGATTATTTCCAATACCTTTTCTTCATCTGCCAGGATAGCGCGGAGCTCGGCAATCAACTTCACGAGCTCTTGATATTCATCCTCGATTTTTTCACGTTCTAAACCGGTCAAACGCTGCAGACGCATATCCAGAATTGCCTGCGCTTGTTTTTCAGACAACTCAAAGCGTGTCATCAATCCCTCACGGGCGATTTCTGTCGTTTTCGATTCACGGATCAGTTTGATGACCTCATCAAGATGATCCAGTGCTATCCGTAACCCTTCCAAAATATGAGCCCGTGCTTCTGCTTTGCGTAGTTCATAAGCAGTACGGCGCTTGATAACGACCTTTTGATGCTCTAAATAGTGCTCCAGTACTTGCTTCAAGTTAAGTACTTTTGGATGCCCATCTACTAAGGCCAGCATATTGATACCGAATGAAGTTTGCAATGCTGTCATTTTATACAGGTTATTCAGCAGTACATTCGGGTTTACGTCTTTACGCAGTTCAATAACGACCCGCATGCCGTTTCGATCTGATTCGTCACGCAAGTCAGTAATTCCTTCAATTTTCTTGTCTCTGGCAAGCTCGGCGATCTTTTCTACCAGCCGGGCTTTGTTCACTTGATATGGCAATTCAGTCACAATCAAACGGCCTTTTCCGTTCTCTTGCTCTTCAATTTCCACTTTTGCCCGAATCGTGATGGAGCCTTTCCCGGTTTCATAAGCTTTACGAATACCGCTTAGACCGAGAATTTGCCCGGCAGTAGGCAGGTCCGGACCGAAGATATGATTCTCCATCAGTTCCTGAATGGTAATATCCGGATCCTTACTTAATGCAAGAACACCATCAATGACTTCACCAAGCTGATGCGGTGGAATGTTGGTCGCCATACCCACGGCGATACCAGAAGTACCGTTGACCAGCAAGTTCGGGAAACGAGCCGGCAGTACCACCGGCTCTTTTTCTGCACCGTCATAGTTATCGGTATAATCGATTGTATCTTTATTGATATCGCGTAAAATTTCCATCGAAATTTTCGACATACGAGCTTCTGTGTAACGCATTGCAGCTGCAGCATCACCATCGACTGACCCAAAATTTCCATGGCCGTCGACAAGCATATAACGATAGTTGAAATCCTGCGCCATCCGTACCATCGTGTCATAAACGGCTGAGTCACCATGAGGGTGGTACTTACCGATGACCTCACCGACAATACGAGCTGATTTCTTATATGCTTTATCGGAATGCATACCGAGGTCATTCATCGCATATAATATTCTGCGGTGAACAGGCTTCAGACCGTCCCGGACATCAGGTAATGCCCTGGCTACGATGACACTCATGGCATAGTCTAGAAATGAAGTCCGCATCTCCTGACTGATATTAACTTCTTGGACACGTGGACGATTTGGTTGATCCACCATGAAATTACCTCCTATCACATATGAGGAAGGGAGACTGCAGTATGGTATAACTGCAGCCTCCGTGCATTACTATCTATCAGATTCCATTACTTGACTGTTATCTGACAAGGGAATGTTCCTTGTGAATGATTTATCTAAAATTGTTCACTTCTACTCATTCTCGATCAAACATCGAGGTTTTTCACATATTGAGCATTATCCTGAATGAAATTACGACGGGGTTCAACTTTATCTCCCATCAAAATATCGAACGTTTCATCCGCTTCGATAGCATCTTCCATATTCACTTGCTTCAATGTCCGTGTTTCTGGATCCATTGTCGTTTCCCAGAGCTGTTCTGGATTCATTTCTCCTAGCCCTTTATACCGCTGGTAGCCGGGCTTAGGTGAATTAGGAAGTTCCTGAAGCAATGCATCAAGCTGCTTGTCTGTATAAGTGTAGTGAACCGCTTTTCCCTGGGTGACTTTATATAAAGGCGGCTGGGCGATATAGACATAGCCGCTTTCAATCAATGGACGCATATAACGATAGAAAAACGTCAACAATAGTGTACGGATATGTGCCCCATCCACATCCGCATCCGTCATAATTACAACTTTGTGGTAACGGGCTTTCGAAAGATCGAATTCTTCACCAATGCCTGTTCCAAGTGCCGTAATCATTGCACGGACTTCATTATTGGATAAAATCTTATCAAGCCGTGCCTTTTCCACATTGATAATTTTACCACGAAGCGGCAGGATTGCTTGAAAATGACGGTCCCGTCCTTGTTTAGCTGATCCTCCGGCTGAGTCACCCTCAACAATATATAATTCGCTGATTTTAGGATCACGGGAGGAACAGTCTGCTAACTTACCAGGAAGATTAGAGACTTCCAAAGCATTCTTCCGACGTGTCAATTCCCGGGCTTTTTTAGCTGCCATCCGGGCTCGTGATGCCATCAGACCTTTTTCAACAATCACTTTACCCATAGCAGGATTCTCATAAAGGAACTTGGAAAAGGTCTCTGAGAATAAGTGGTCTGTGACAGTACGTGCTTCACTGTTACCCAGCTTGGTTTTCGTCTGACCTTCGAATTGCGGATCCGGATGCTTGATCGAAATGATAGCTGTCAAACCTTCACGGACATCATCCCCGGTCAGGTTAGGGTCATTTTCTTTGAACATATTATTTTTACGTGCATAATCGTTGATAACACGTGTCAACCCAGTCTTAAATCCGGACTCATGTGTCCCGCCTTCATAAGTGTGGATATTGTTCGTAAAGGAATATATATTGCTGGCAAATCCATCATTGTACTGGATCGCTATTTCAACGGTGATCTCGTCCTGCTCCGCTTCTGCATAAAACGGTTCATGAATGACTTCCCGTGTACGGTTCATATGCTCGACATACGAAACTATTCCACCCTCGTAAAAGAATTCTTTCTCTTCCGGTTCTTCCAAACGTTTGTCTTCGATAGAAATCGTCAAGCCTTTATTCAAGTAGGCCAATTCACGTAAGCGATGAGCTAACGTATCGTAGTTGTATTCTTCTGTTTCACTGAATATTTCAGGGTCAGGCTTGAAGTGGATCCGGGTACCGGTAATATCGCTCTCATCGATAACTTCCAACTCCCCTGAGGGAATTCCCCGTTCAAATTTTTGGTAATGGACTTTGCCATCACGGTGAACGAATACTTCCAAATATGTGGACAACGCATTCACGACAGAGGCACCTACACCGTGCAGTCCCCCTGAAACCTTATAACCGCCGCCGCCAAATTTACCTCCGGCATGAAGGACGGTCATTATCACTTCAACCGCTGGACGTCCGGCTTTTTCATGCATACCGACAGGAATACCACGCCCATTATCCGTTACTGTAATACTGTTATCTTCTTCGATGATCACCTGGATTTTATCACAATAACCAGCCATTGCTTCATCGATACTATTATCGACGATTTCCCAAACTAAATGATGCAGCCCTTTCTCATTGGTCGAACCGATATACATACCGGGACGTTTACGGACCGCTTCCAGACCTTCTAAAACCTGTATCTGATTTTCATCATAAGATTCACGATTTTTCATTGCTTCTTCACTCACGGTTTTCACCTACATTCCCTCCAGAAGTTTTCAATCCCATCCTGGAAAATATACCTATAAAACTCTGTGTGATCGACATAACCATCATACTTCTTCGTCGATGATCTCAGAGAAATCTTCCAATTTATTTAAAGTGGCCATCATATTGGCACGTTTTTTCAACGTCATCACAGACAAGGGGCTAAAGTATATCTGATCATCGGTAATGACGATCGCTTTGGCTTCCTGCGTCTGCGTTTCCACTACATTTTTTTCTTTACGCTGATTGTAAATCATTTCCTCAATGATGGATGAGGAAGAAATCAAGGTGTGATCAATGATTGCTACCACATCTTTCGAACGGATTACTTGATCGTCACCGATATGAATGAACAACGTTCCACCTCATTTCTCAATTTCAATTGTTCCGTTTGCAACACGGAATATTTCCGCCTCTTTCAATGCTTCATGCTCGATACCATCAATATTGGTGGTCGATACGAAGGTTTGCACTTTTCCTTGAATCGTATGGAGCAAGTGTGACTGTCTGAAATCATCCAGCTCACTAAGGACATCATCAAGAAGTAAAATCGGATATTCTCCTACTTCACTATGAATCAGCTCTATTTCTGCCAGTTTCAAAGAGAGAGCTGTCGTCCGCTGCTGCCCCTGTGATCCATAGGTCTGGACGTCCTTTCCGTTGACATAGAAAATAAGGTCGTCCCGATGCGGTCCTGCCAGTGTAGTTCCACGTTCGATTTCTTTATCTTCCATTTTTGAAAACTTTTCTTGATATCTAGTACTAATTGTTTCCAAATTCATAGCTTCTGATACTTCTACGGTGGCATCATAATGGACTTCCAGTTGTTCGAGCTGTCTGCTGATGCTCTCATGGATCGGACCTGCCCAGCTGCGTAACAGCTTCAGGAACTTGAAACGTCTTTCAATGATGGTACTGGCGTGTTCGATCAACTGATCGGTCAGTACATACAGCATCGTTTTATCTGTTTGGCGATGACGCTGCAGGTCTTTCAATAAATGATTGCGTTGTTTCAAAACCTTTTGGTATTGCCCCAAGTGATAGATGTAAGCAGGCTGTATCTGTCCGATTTCCATGTCAATAAACCTACGACGCACCTGAGGGCTCCCTTTGACCAGGTTTAAATCCTCAGGTGCAAACATAACAACATTCAACGCCCCGATATAGTCACTGAGGCGTTTTTGTTCTAAATGATTCATCTTTGCTTTTTTTCCTTTTTTTGAAAGGATGATTTCTAATGGAAATCGACGGTTACGTTTATATATACTACCTTCTATTTTAGCATACTCTTGCTCCCATTGGATAAGTTCCTTATCTCTAGGCGTACGATGGGACTTGGTAAATGCTAACAGATAAATGGCTTCCATAAGATTTGTTTTCCCCTGGGCATTTTCGCCGATAATTACGTTGATCTTATCATCAAACTGTAATTGGATCTGATCATAGTTACGGAAAGTTCTCAGCTTGATATCTTTAATATACATCCGAATTTCCTTTCAACCGGTCTGGTTCAACTTTCTTTTACAACGTCGAAGCTGCCCATACCCGGAATTTCGACAACGTCACCTGGATATAATTTCCTTCCCCGGCGGTCTTCCAATGCCTCATTGACATATACTTCGTATTCCGCTAAGAAAATCTTGACCATTCCACCAGATTCGACAATATTTGCCAATTTCAGAAACTGACCCAGTTGAATGTATTCCGTGGAGATTTCTATTTTATCATCCATATTTTTCACCCTAATCAAGTAGTTTGCCTATCTTTCTATTTTACTAAAAAAAAGAAGTAAAGAAAAGGATGAGCCATACTATAAAATCATTAATGGTTCCATTTCTATTTTGTGAGGATAGGTGGCATAATCCTTATCTAATAAATGACAGCTATTGTTGGCATTGATACGGAGTAAATTTCCTCCACATCAATAAATTTATCGATGCATCATTTATAAAAAAAGAAGAGCCGGACGTTGGCGGGACGTCGGCTCGTTTTGTTTAGTAAGTTCGGACAGGCAGGATCAGCTGCAGTACCTGGTTGTTATCGGTAGCTCGAATCAGGAATGGGCGCATTGCACCAGTAAATTCAACTTTCACCTGATCACTTCCCACAGCTTTCAAGGCATCCATCATATATTTAGCGCTGAACGATATCTTTAATTCTTCCCCTTCAATTGTTTCAGCGTTCACTTCTTCTACCACATCTCCTACTTCAGGAGAGTTACCGTTGATTTCGATTTGGTTGCCGCCTTTTGTAATCAACCGGACGACATTATTACGATTTTCTCTGGCCAGTAAAGAAGCTCGATCGATTGATTGCAGTAATTCTTTGGCATCCATGGTCACTACTGTTTTACTTTCATCCGGAATAAGCCTTGAAGTTTCCGGGTAATTCCCATCCAGTAAACGTGACAAGAAATAGAGATGTTTGGTGCGGAATAATATTTGATTATCGGTGACACTGATTTCAATTACCTGGTCGGAATCTGTAAGTATCTTATTCAACTCTGTCAAACTTTTACCAGGAATAACTACATTGTTAAAGGAAATTTGAGTTTCCTGGCTTTTCAGCGGTAGCTTACGGGAAGCCAGACGGTGACTGTCTGTAGCCGTAAATTGCAATTCTTCATTTTCAATTTTCACGTTAACCCCAGTCAATATTGGCCGGGTTTCAGATGTTGATACGGCAAAAACCGTTTGGCGTATCAAGTTTTTCAATAAATCTATCGGTAGTTCAAAGCTATCCTCGGTATGTAACTGAGGAAGTTGTGGATATTCTTCAGCATCCTGTCCGTTTAAATGGAATTCAGCACTTCCGGATCGGATCGTGACGTTACGATGGTTATCGGTTTCGATTTCCACTGTATTTTGTGGAAGTTTCCGTACGATGTCTGGAAAGTATTTTGCCTGCAGTACAATACTGCCAGGTTCGATTTGTTCTACATAAACAATGCCATCTTCTTCAGCAGGAATAAACGATTCAATGGAAATATCAGAGTCACTGCCAGTCAACTTCACGCCTTGTTCGCTTGCTTCCAATTTCATACCGGTAAGAATCGGAATAGTGGTACGGGAAGAAATAGCCTTCATCACATTTTGCACGCTTTCCATCAATTGTTCGCGTTGGATTATGAATTTCATTAAAAATCCTCCTAAATGAGTCATTATATATATTTTTTATTAATAAAAATAGTAACAGTAGTAATAGGCGCTGTGAATATGTGGATAACTGTAGGGAAACTCAAGGACAGAAAGTCTACCCACATGTGGATAGACTGTTGATGACCGTGAATGAGTTATACACATATTAACGTCAATGGGATTTCAACCGTTCTCTCAATTCATCGAGTTCACGTTGTAAATTCTGATCTTCTGCAAGCATCTTTGATATTTTTTCGTGCGCATGAATCACAGTCGTATGGTCTCTTCCTCCAAATTCCTCTCCAATTTTCGGCAATGAGAAATCTGTCAGTTCACGAGATAAGAACATAGCAATCTGGCGCGGGAAAGCTACTTGTTTCGTTCGTTTTTTCGCCGCAAAATCTTCTAAGCGGACATTATACTTCTCACCAACCATTTCCTGAATCGCTTCAATCGTAATCACCTTGGGCTGGGAACTCGGAATGATATCCTTTAATGCTTCTGCCGCCAAAGAGGCATTGATATCGCGATTGATTAAAGAAGAATAAGCAACAACACGTATAAGAGCACCTTCAAGCTCGCGAATGTTGGTATCAATCTGATTGGCGATGTACAGCATCACTTCATTAGGAATATCCAGTCCTTCTGCCTTCGCCTTTTTACGAAGGATGGCGATCCGTGTTTCTAAATCAGGAGGGGTGATGTCAGTAATCAGACCCCATTCGAACCGGGAACGCAGCCGATCCTCCAGCGTCGGGATTTCTTTGGGAGGACGGTCACTGCTGATGACAATCTGCTTGCTTTCTTCGTGCAGAGTATTGAATGTATGGAAAAACTCCTCCTGGGTTTGTTCTTTCCCGGCCAGGAATTGAATATCGTCTATCAATAAGACATCGACACTTCGATATTTATTACGGAAATTGACGGCTTTATTGTCACGGATAGAGTTGATGAATTCATTCGTAAATTTTTCGGAAGACAGGTAGACTACTTTTGCACTTGGATTATGATCCAATACATAATGGCCGATTGCATGCATCAAGTGGGTTTTTCCCAGTCCAACTCCCCCATAAATGAATAATGGGTTATAGGCTTTCGCTGGTGCTTCTGCAACGGCAAGCGAAGCAGCGTGCGCAAAACGGTTTCCGGATCCAATAACAAAGGTATCGAATGTATATTTAGAATTGAGCATACTCTGCGGAGATTCTTCTCCATCATTTTGCTTCGCATCAGGTACTTTTTTTGCTGCAAGTTTCACATCTTCCAAGGATTGTTCCTTGTTTTCTGGAATGATGAATCTTGTATTTAATTCTGCTCCTGTCACTTCGTAAACTGTTTCACTGATCAATTTGGAATATTGATTTTCAAGCCAATCTCTCGCGAACTCATTGGGGGCAACTATCGTCAAGGTATTATCCTTTAGGGAATCTGCTTTCGTTGCTTTCAACCATGTTTCGAAGCTGGGCTTACTTATTTTTTCTTTCATCTTCTCCAGGGTGCTGTCCCAGAGTTCATGAATATTTTCCAAATCGTCTCACCCCTTTCATCCAGTAACACATGAAACAAAAAACCTCCCGTTCTCTTTCTCGAACACGCGAAAAAAGCTCGAAAGGTTGTAATGTATAACGTTTGTACAATCCCGTGCGGGAAAAACTATATTTAATTGGTGTGGATAGAAAAAATGGTTCATTCTACAGGTTTCGACTATTTATTTTCATTGTCCACAAAACTGTGCATAACTTTAAAAACAGCCCTGTGTACGACTATCCACAGCTTATCCACAGTCTGTGGAGAAGATTATATCGGCTGCTTATTTTTCCAAAGTTAAAACACAAATATGATATCAAATAAATCCTTGTGTTGCAACGGTTTTTCGATGTTTATCCACAATCACCACAGGTTGTAGATGAAAAATATCCACAACACTATATTTTGTGATTAGCTTGTCAATATTTGCTGTGGATAGTCAAAATACGTCGAATAATATATTAACAATGGCTGTGGATTATTCACAAAAGTAGATTGTATAGCAAATGAAATAGGTTGTAAAACATGCTGGACTTTGTGTTATGATACAGGCTGTTATATAACGCAGGGCCAGGGGAGATCACGGGCTGATAAAAAGAAATGTAATATAGAGTTGACATTTATGGATAGGTTTATTTATAATTGATTGGACTGCCTTTTAGCATTTTAATTTCAACTTTTAATTTTCACCAGGAGGTGTCTATATAATGAAACGTACATTTCAACCAAATAATCGTAAGCGTAAAAAGGTACACGGTTTCCGCACGCGCATGAGCACGAAAAACGGTCGTAAAGTTTTGGCTCGTCGTCGCCGTAAAGGAAGAAAAGTTCTATCTGCATAGGCCACTGAGATGAAGTCAGTGGTCTTTTTTTCCGTTAAAGTGGAGGAATAAGCTCATGAAGAAAGCATACCGAATCAAAAAAAATGAAGAATTTCAGCGGGTTTTCAAAAAGGGTAAATCGTTCGCTAATCGTCAATTGGTAATCTATTACTTGAAAAAAGAAGACCAGGATCATTTCCGGATCGGCTTGTCTGTAAGTAAACGTATCGGCGTTGCTGTAGTAAGGAACCAGATCAAACGATACTTGAGACAAGCTTTCCATGAGCTTGAAGACAATATCGATCCCAGGTATGATTTAATTATCATTGCCCGTAAACCAACGAATGATATGGATTTTCATCAAATGAAAAAAAGTCTTACCCATGTATTGTCGAAATCAAAGTTATTATCGAAAGACAAGAAGTCTAAGATATAATATAGAATTGAGTCCTATGAAAATGCTAAAATGTTTAAGAGAAAAGTAAATGAGTCAGGGAGTAAGGAGGAAGGGACGTTGCGTAAAAAGGTCTTGTGGCTGTTAGCCATGACTGGAATACTTACCGTTTTATCAGGGTGTACGCAGGTCAATGAAGATATCACTTCTGATAGTACGGGTTTTTGGAATGAATATGTTGTATGGCCTCTATCTCAAACTATCGAGTATTTTGCCGATATCACTGGTGAGAGTTATGGTCTGTCGATCATCATCATCACCATTATCATTCGTTTGATATTGCTGCCGCTTAACGTCAAGCAATTGAAGAGTTCAAAAGCTATGCAGGATATCCAACCGGAATTACAGGAGTTGCGTGAAAAGCACAGTTCTAAAGATGCACAGACTCAGCAAAAATTACAGCAGGAAACCATGCAGCTTTTCCAAAAGCATGGAGTGAATCCGCTGGCTGGCTGTTTGCCACTTGTTGTCCAAATGCCGATTTTGATCGGTTTTTACCATGCAATCATGCGTACATCAGAAGTTGCTACCCATAGCTTTTTGTGGATGGAGCTTGGAGAACCGAGTTATATTTTGGCTATAGTGACAGCGGGAACCACGTTCTTGCAGCAAAAGTTGATGATGGCTGGTTCTACCGCAATGCAAAATCCGCAAATGACAATGATGCTTTACCTTATGCCGATCATGATTGGTACATTTGCATTCTTTTTCCCATCAGCACTGGCCCTCTATTGGGTAGTTGGTAACTTGTTTATGATCGCGCAGACGATATTCATCCGAAAACCGATGATGAAAGAACAAGAAACGGGAGGAAAAACTAAGTGAAGCAAATAACTGCTACTGGACAAACAGTTGAGGAAGCGGTCCAATCAGCGTTAGAGCAGTTACAAACATCCAGGGACCTAGTAGAAGTAAATATTATCGATGAAGGAAAGAAAGGTTTTTTTGGTTTTGGCAGTAAGCCGTCCATTGTCAAAGTTTCGAAGGTGGATACTAAGGCAGAAGACCAGGAGCAAGAAATCAATTCAGAACCAGAAACCAAATCAGAAGTAAAACAAGAAACAAGAGATGAACCAGAAATAAATGTTGCAGCTAAAAAAATGGATCAGCAAGAGGATGCCATTAAAGAAGCGGAGCGTTATATCGAAGAAATTGCGGAACAAATGGGTGCTCCGGTCGAGGTAAAAACCACGGTCCATGGCCGGGACATCCACTTTGAATTGATAGGTGAGAAAATCGCTTTATTGATTGGAAAACGTGGCCAGACATTGAATGCATTACAATATTTGCTGCATTTAACGATCAACCGTAATACCGATCAATATTATACAGCGGTTCTCGATGCGGAAGGTTACAGGGACCGCCGGAAAGATACGCTGGAAACGTTGGCAAGCCGGCTATCGGAAAAAGCATTACGTACAAATGAAGATGTTAAGCTTGAACCGATGCCATCTTATGAGCGGAAAATCATCCATACTGCCCTGCAAAATAATCAGCAGGTGGAGACCTACTCGGCTGGTAACGAACCTAAACGTTATGTGGTAATCCGTCCGTCAAAATAATAGATTTAGCATTCCGTCAGCACTGCTGACGGATATTTTTTTGTCTAAAGAATAAGGGACTAATCGAATACCGAAACTAACTTTATACACATGTGGATAATGAGAATTACATCAAAAAACAAATGATCTTGTTGATATCTTTTCAAATCGGATAGAAATATGATAATCTAATAAGTTAGTGACAATGAAAATACATGTTTGTGGATAACTTATATATACGAAATATGAAATAGAGGAATGAAGGAGGTGGGCGTATTGGAAACAGATACAATAACGGCTATATCAACCCCGATGGGGGAAGGGGCTATTGCCATTGTCCGTTTAAGCGGTCCTGAAGCCGTATCGATTTCTAATGAACTATTCCAAGGGAAAGATTTATCTAAGGCCGACTCTCATACCATGCATTATGGGAAAATCATCGATCCAGAAACAAATGAAGTAGCAGAAGAAGTCATGGTATCGATCATGCGGGCGCCGAAAACTTTTACGAGAGAAGATGTCGTGGAAATAAACTGTCATGGCGGGCTCGTTTCTGTCAATCGAGTACTGGAAATTGTGTTAGCAAAAGGAGCACGGCTTGCTGAGCCTGGCGAATTCACGAAGCGGGCCTTTTTAAATGGCCGTATCGATCTCTCGCAGGCAGAAGCAGTCATGGATTTGATCCGCGCTAAAACGGACAGGGCGATGAATGTAGCTTTAAAACAAATGGATGGCAGGTTGTCGAAATTGATTCAAAGCCTGCGTCAGAAATTGTTAGAAACACTTGCCCATGTCGAGGTGAATATCGATTATCCGGAGTATGATGACGTAGAAGAGATGTCGCACAACATGATGGAAGAGAAAACAAAAGAAGTCCTTGAAGAAGTAAAAAAATTACTTCAGACTGCCCAGCAGGGTAAAATTCTTCGTGAAGGGCTGGCAACAGCAATCATTGGACGTCCGAATGTCGGGAAGTCTTCTTTGATGAATGCGCTCGTCCATGAGAATAAAGCGATTGTCACCGAGGTTCCAGGTACGACGCGTGATGTGATTGAGGAATATGTGAATGTCCGTGGTGTACCGCTTCGCCTTGTCGATACTGCAGGAATACGTGAAACGGAAGATATTGTGGAGAGAATTGGTGTAGAGAAATCCAGACAAGTGTTGAAGGAAGCTGATTTGATTCTGCTTGTGTTAAACTATGGAGATGAGCTGACAGCAGAAGATGAAAAACTCTTTGAAGCTGTAAGGGATTTAGATGTGATTGTCATCGTTAATAAAACCGATCTTGAGCCGCAGCTGGATATGGAACGAGTCCAGACATTGGCAGACAAGCACCCTGTCATCACGACAGCGCTGCTTCACGAAAAAGGGATCGATGAATTGGAACAGGCAATCTCTCAAGTCTTCTTTGAAGGTGAATTGGACACAGGGGATATGACATATGTATCGAATGTCCGTCATGTTCAGCTCTTGAAACAAGCGAAGCAAGCTTTAGAAGATGCTCTCAACGGCATGGAGATGGATATGCCGATTGATATGGTGCAAATAGATGTAACTCGTACATGGGAAATACTTGGCGAAATCGTTGGCGATACGGTTCATGAAAGCTTGATTGATCAGCTTTTTTCCCAATTCTGCTTAGGAAAATAATTATTTAAAGGAGAGACAACAACCATTGACTTACGATGCTGGACATTATGATGTGATCGTTATTGGTGCAGGTCATGCAGGGTGTGAAGCAGCACTTGCTTCAGCGAAGCGTGGAGCAAAGACGCTGATGCTTACCTTGAACCTGGATTTGGTTGCTTTTATGCCGTGTAATCCGTCGATCGGAGGACCGGCAAAAGGTGTCGTCGTGCGTGAAATTGATGCGCTTGGCGGTGTGATGGGGAAAATCATTGATAAGACGCATATTCAGATGCGTATGCTGAATACAAGAAAAGGCCCTGCTGTGCGTGCGTTGCGAGCACAGGCGGATAAACCACTATATATTCAGGAAATGAAAGAAACGTTAGAAAATCAGGAAAATCTGACATTGCGCCAGGGGATGGTGCAGCGCTTGATCGTTGAGGATAATGAAATCAAGGGTGTAGTGACGGAGACGAAAGCGGCTTATACTGCGAAAACTGTTATTGTAACGACTGGTACATTTATGCGCGGAAAAGTAATTATCGGGGATTTGGAATATGAAAGTGGGCCTAATAACCAGCGTCCAACTGTAGCCCTATCGGAGCATTTGGAAGAGTTGGGGATAAAGATGGTCCGTTTTAAAACCGGTACACCAATGCGTGTCAACAGTCATACCATCGATTACTCTAAAACAGAGATCCAGCCAGGTGATGAGGAACCTCGGGCATTTTCTTATGAAACGACCGAATTTATCATGGATCAGATTCCATGCTGGCTTACCTATACGAACGAATACACACATCAAATCATTGATGAAAACCTTGGGTTGTCACCGATGTATTCCGGAATGATCAAAGGTACAGGACCGCGTTATTGTCCTTCGATTGAAGACAAAGTGGTACGTTTCCACGATAAACCACGCCACCAGATTTTCCTGGAGCCAGAAGGGCGAAACACGGAAGAGGTCTATGTACAAGGACTCTCGACATCTCTTCCTGAATTCATTCAGAAAAAGATGATAGAAACAGTACCAGGGCTGGAAAAAGCAGAAATCATGCGTGCCGGCTATGCCATTGAATATGATTCTGTGGTACCGACCCAGCTATGGCCGACCTTGGAAACGAAAAATATCAAAGGACTATTCACAGCTGGTCAAATCAATGGAACTTCCGGTTATGAGGAAGCTGCTGCACAAGGAATCATGTCAGGAATCAATGCTGCTTCCAAAGCACTTGATCTCGAACCGCTGATCCTTGACCGTTCACAGGCATATATCGGAGTGCTGATCGATGATCTAGTTACAAAAGGGACCAATGAACCTTATCGTCTGCTTACGTCCCGTGCCGAGTTCCGGTTGATGCTCCGTCATGATAATGCTGACTTGCGTCTTACGGAAATTGGTTATCAGATGGGCATGATCACCGAAGAACGTTATGAAAAGTTTCAGGAGAAAAAACAGTTGATCGAAGAAGAACGGAAACGTTTAGACGGGGTCATTTTAAAGCCCGAAGAAAAAGTTCAGCATATCGTCGAACAAGCAGGCGGCACACCGTTGAAAGAAGCTGTCCGTGCCTCTGATTTGTTGCGTAGACCGGAAATGAAGTATGATATGATCGAAACATTGACAGCACCTGAAGTGGCCCTTCCGGAGGACGTCAAAGAACAGGTCGAAATTCAAACGAAATATTCAGGCTACATTACGAAAGCCTTACAACAAATTGAACGAATGAAAAAGATGGACGATAAGAAAATACCAGATAATATTGATTATGATGCCATCAATGGTTTAGCTACGGAAGCCCGGGAAAAATTGAAAGAAGTCCGGCCACTTTCTGTCGGTCAGGCGTCCCGTATTTCAGGAGTCAACCCTTCTGACGTTTCGATTTTACTGGTCTATATTGAACAAGGAAAAATTGCACGCGTATCCAACGAATAAGAGAAGAAAGGATGGACCAATGGATAAGCATACCTTTCTAAGCAAGCTGAAAGAACAAGGAATCGAATTAAACGAAAAGCAACAACGGCAATTCCAGCAATATTTTGAAATTCTGGTGGAATGGAATGAAAAAATGAACCTGACTGCCATCACAGATGAGGAAGGCGTCTACTTGAAGCATTTTTATGATTCAATTACCGCTGCTTTCTACCATGATTTCACGAAACCTTTACAAATTTGTGATGTAGGAGCAGGGGCTGGTTTTCCCAGCCTTCCTCTTAAGATCGTTTTTCCCCACCTGAAAGTGACGATCGTTGATTCATTACAGAAACGGATCACTTTTTTAAATCACTTAGCCCATGAATTAGAACTGAGTGATGTCGCATTTTATCATGATCGGGCAGAAAACTTCGGAAAGAACAGCAAGTTCCGTGAGAGCTATGACATTGTCATGGCTCGAGCCGTTGCCCGGCTTTCCGTATTGAGTGAATTATGCCTGCCACTCACCCAAAAAGGTGGACTATTCATTGCCATGAAAGGTCCGAATTTGTCAGACGAACTCGAAGATGCTCAATTTGCGATCCGTACTGTCGGCGGCGAAGTAGCACAGGTGCACACCTTTGAACTTCCGGAAGAAAATAGTGAACGGAATATTGCTTTAATAGAAAAACGTCGTAAGACCCCTAAAAAATATCCAAGAAAAGCTGGCGTTCCTAACAAAACGCCTATTCAGTAACAGATTAGCAGAAGAACCTGCTTTTCCAAATCAAATCGGGTTTCTTTGGTACCGTACCTCAAATAGGTACGGTTTTTTATTTTGGCTCTGTTAAACGCAGTTGTTGATTTTCCATAAGAGTCTTATTCAAATAAAGAGCTGCAAAGTCGAAGACTTGATTCGAAATGTTAATCTGAATAACGGTTCGGTGGGGAATGATTCCCTTTCCGCGGGCATGCGCTGAGCCTTCAGCAAAAGGGAGCTTAACTGTAAAATCAATCTGGAAGATATTAAAAAAAGCGTCTGGAATAGTCGATACACCCGCCAGATGATATACTGAGCGAATAAATATAAAAAGAAAGGGTTCATCATGAATAAAGCAGTTACTATCATCGTACAATTCATCGGTTTATACTTCCTGTACTGGTTGGGATCAGCAATTCAGAAGGTGCTAAATCTGTTCATCCCGGGCAGTGTCATAGGTCTCATCCTCCTTTTCGTGCTCCTTTCCTTCAAAGTAGTGTCGGAACGCTGGATACAACAAGGAGCAGGATTCATGATCACCCATCTTCCGTTCTTCTTCATTCCGGCAACCGTCGGCGTCATCAGCTATGC
Source organism: Thalassobacillus cyri (assembly GCF_900107755.1). Taxonomy (GTDB): domain Bacteria; phylum Bacillota; class Bacilli; order Bacillales; family Halobacillaceae; genus Thalassobacillus; species Thalassobacillus cyri. The sequence continues at coordinate 76,420 of NZ_FNQR01000002.1, forward strand.
CTATATTTTCAAAGGAAAAGGTATACTTTTGATTGCCATCGGGATGTTAAGCACGATGCTCGTCATGGGATTGTCAGGGGTCATCGCTCAAATGATGGTACAGAAAAAGGAGGGGTCCTATGAGTAATGTCATTATTGGCCTCGCCGTCATTGTTGCAACGATACTCATATATTGGGGATCCGTTAACGTCTATAAAAAGTTTCGTCATATCTACACCGTCCCGATCATTTCTTCTACGCTCGTGACGATCGTGATTCTGCTCATCTTTCAAATATCCTATGAAACCTACATGATCGGTGGCCAGTGGATTGACCATTTACTTGGTCCTGCGGTCGTAGGATTAGCGTACCCGCTCTATCAGTATCGGGACATTTTAAAAAGAATGCTGCTTCCGGTTGTGACTGGAACGTTTATCGGTGCTGTCGTCGGTATTACTTCTGGACTCCTCCTTAGCAAGTGGGCAGGATTCAGTGAGTTAATTATCAACTCGATCGTTCCCAAATCCGTCACCACTCCAGTCGCCATGGCCATCGCAGAAACGACCGGCGGCGCCATGCCTTTGGCCGCGGTATTTGTCATGATCGCCGGCATTGGGGGTGTATTGATCCATCCGTTTGTTTGGCACTATTTTCATCTCAACCATTATATTGGGCGAGGTGTGGGTATGGGCAGCGCTTCTCATGCCATCGGTACGGCGACCTCCATGGAACGCGATGATCTGGAAGGTTCCATCAGTACGATCGCCATGGTGCTTAGCGCTGTCATCGTCTCTATGATCGCTCCGGGTCTTACAGAATTGCTGCTGTAATAAGCAATGAAGAGAAATACAATTTACCATAAGAGAAAAGAACAAGTAGAACGCAGGCTTTTTATATCGCTTATTAAAATGATTTCTATCAAGCTATTAAATTTGTAAATTATGATTCGTGGTGATACTTTTTAATAGATAATTATGATAAAATAGGGAAAGAAATGAAAAGGCATACTCGTGCGCAGCAGTCTTCCGATTCTGCAGCGTTTTTTTCTATAATCAGTCATTGTTTCACGTGGAACGAACCAATACTTGAGTGTGCTGCTCGCAAAAAGGTGGTGTCTGAACATGTTACATCCTTTCAGTCGCTTATTTGGCCTGGGAGATAAACCAGATTCTGATTCGGAACCCGAAGCAGAGGCTTTAGAGGAAAAAGAATATCATGCGGATGAGGTCGTCCATATTCCAGTCAACCGTGTACAGCCGAACCGGTATCAGCCAAGGGCTGTTTTTAATGCGGAAAAAATAGCTGAACTGGCACAGACCATCCATACCCATGGCATGATTCAGCCAATCGTCGTCCGACGTCTGGATGAAGAAAATTATGAATTGATTGCCGGGGAACGACGGTGGAGAGCTGTGCAGTCATTAGGTTGGGAAGATGTCCCTGCGATACTTAGAGAGATGAATGATGCGGAGACGGCATCCGTTGCTTTGATTGAAAACCTTCAACGGGAAGAGTTATCAGTCATTGAAGAAGCAGCGGCGTATGCACGTTTGATTGAAATCCATGAGTTGACACAGGAAGCACTAGCTCAACGTCTTGGGAAAAGCCAATCGACAATTGCCAATAAGATGCGATTACTCAAGCTCCCTGAAATGGTTCAGCAGGCTATCATGGATAAAGAGATAACAGAACGCCATGCACGTGCGTTGATTGCTGTTAAAGATCCTGAACTGCAAGAAAAAATCCTGCACGAAATCATTGAAAAACAACTGAATGTCAAACAAACGGAAGAACGGATCAAAAAAGAAACAGAAGAGAAGAAACCGAAGAAAAAGCCACGGATGAAAGGTGTCAATAAAGATATCCGTATTGCAATGAATACGATCCGCCAATCGTTGAATATGGTGAATGATACTGGAATCAATTTAGAAACAGATGAACAGGATCATGATGATTATTATCAGATCACCATAAAAATACCGAAGAAAAATCAGAAATAGTCTTTTTATTCCCATCTTCTGTTTGGAAAGGTGGGGATTTTTTAATAAAAAGCTTTATCGCTGGATCATTGCTCTTTCTATATGATGGGGAGTGAAGTTGCTCTCATATGATAAGGAATTCTAATGCTCGATCATGGATTTTAAAAATTCGAAGTCAGAATATAAAAAAAAGTGATAGAATAGATGTTGACTCAGCAGAGGTTTTTTTACGAGCAGGTGCGATTAATCCTTCGGCCTGTGTTGTTTGATATATCGAGAAGTAGGTAGGTGACATCATGGGAAGAACAATCGCCATTGCCAATCAAAAGGGTGGCGTAGGAAAAACGACGACAGCTGTCAACCTTAGTGCGTGTCTCGCATATCTGAATCATAAGGTGCTTTTAGTCGATATCGACCCCCAGGGCAATGCGACAAGTGGAGTTGGGGTTAATAAAGGAGATGTCGATCAATGTATTTACAATATATTAATCGAAGATCAAGAGGCAAAAGATATCCGAACCTCTACTTTGGTCGAAAATCTCGATGTTATTCCTGCAACCATCCAATTAGCTGGAGCTGAAATTGAACTGGTACCGACCATATCGAGGGAGGTACGGCTCAAACAAGCTTTAGATGACGTGAAAGATGAATATGACTATATTATTATCGACTGTCCGCCTTCCTTAGGGCTTTTGACGATAAACTCCCTGACCGCTTCCGATTCCGTCATCATCCCTGTGCAATGCGAGTATTACGCATTAGAAGGGTTAAGTCAGTTATTGAATACAGTGAGGTTAGTCCAAAAACATTTGAATAAAGATTTGATGATTGATGGGGTTCTGCTCACCATGCTTGATGCTCGGACTAATCTTGGCATCCAGGTGATTGAAGAAGTGAAGAAGTACTTTCAGGAGAAAGTATATAGTTCTATCATTCCGCGTAACGTCCGCTTAAGCGAAGCACCAAGTCATGGACAACCTATCATACTATATGATCCGAAGTCTCGCGGTGCTGAAGTATATTTAGAATTGGCAAAGGAAGTGATTGCTAATGGCGAGAGGGTTAGGTAAAGGGCTCGACGCGTTTTTCACGGAGGTGAGAGACGGGGAAGAAGAAAGCATCAAGGAAGTGTCTGTCAAGCAATGCCGTCCCAACCCGTATCAACCACGGAAGAGATTTGATTCGAAGGCCATTCAGGAACTCCAGGCATCCATCAAAGAACATGGCATCCTGCAGCCTTTGATTGTCCGTAAAAGCATCAAAGGATATGAAATTGTAGTCGGGGAACGAAGGTACCGTGCTGCTAAAGCAGCTGGGTTAGACAAAGTGCCCGCTGTCATCAGGGAATTGACAGATGAACAAATGATGGAGTTGGCATTATTGGAGAATTTACAACGAGAAGATTTGTCGCCGATTGAGGAAGCAGAGGCATATAAGCAACTGATCAATGAGTTAGGAATAACCCAGGAGACATTGGCGAAGCGGCTGGGTAAAAGTCGTTCCCATATCGCAAATTTGGTCCGGTTATTGAGCCTGCCAGAGCCGATCATCGCATGGATCAACGAAGGAAAGTTATCCATGGGGCATGGACGGGCTTTACTGGGATTGAAGGATAAGGAAAAGTTAGTCCCTATCGCTGAAAAAATCCAGGCAGATATCATGAATGTCAGGCAAGTAGAATTGTTGATCACTCAATTGAATGATAACAGTCAAAAAAAGAAAGAAAAAGATCGCAGCCATAAGCAAAAAGATATTTTTCTGCAAGAACAGGAAGCAGCATTACGCGATCAATTAGGGACTGGCGTGTCCATTCACCGCGGAAAACGGAAAGGTAAAATTGAAATAGAATTTTTCACGGATGATGATTTGAACCGGATATTAGGAATGTTTGAAACTAAATAAATAGCAATAACCTGGTTAACCCACTCACTTAACCAGGTTTTTTTATCAGGAGGTAGACAAATGATTTATTTGGATCAGGCAGCGTCCTCCTTCCCAAAGCCTTCAGCTGTTGCAGAGGCAATGATGGAAGCTGTGAACGAGTACGGAGCCAACCCGGGTCGTGGCACTCATGCGTTAGCTGATCGTGCTGCGAATACCATTCAGACAACTAGAAAGCTTTTAGCTCAACGGTTTGGGGCAAGCGATCCTAGAAAGGTTATATTCTTCCCTAATGCCACGACAGCATTAAACCAGGCGATCCAGGGCTTTCCATTAATGGAAGGGGATCATGTAATTACGACGATGTTTGAACATAATTCGGTACGGCGTCCATTGGAATACTTGAAAGATCAGAAAAGAATCGAGGTCACTTATTTAAGTGGGAGTTCTGAAAAGTTGATTGAAGGCTTGTATGCGTCCATGCGCCCTGAGACCAAGCTGGTCATTGTGTCCCATGCTTCTAATATTACGGGTGAAATAGCCCCGTTGAAATCGATGATTGAAATCATCAAAGGGACGGCTAGTAAAGTCCTTGTGGATGCTTCTCAGACGGCGGGCCATTTTCCGATACATATGAAAGAACTGGGCATAGACATGCTGGCATTTCCAGGACATAAAAGGCTGCTTGGACCTCAGGGTACTGGAGCATTGCTGGTAGAAGGAGAAGTAGAATTAGAACCGCTCTTGTACGGTGGGACAGGGAGTTTTTCAGAACTTCCGAAACAGCCGGATCATTGGCCTGAAAAATATGAAAGTGGCACACTGAACACTCCCGGGATAGCTGGCTGGAAGGCCGCACTGGAAGAATTGAACGGACTTGTTTCACGTGAAACTTATCTGACACAAAAATTGATGCATGGACTGCTTGAGATAAAGGATGTCATGGTTTATGGACCTGGACCGGAAGTGGAGCGGATGCCTGTGGTTTCCTTTAATATTGGAGATATTTCCTCCCAGGAAATCGCTATGGTCCTTGACTCTCACTACCAGATTGCAGTTCGGGCAGGGTTGCATTGCAGTCCGACCTCTCACCAGTACTATGATACAACTGAACAAGGCGCAGTCAGGGCAAGCATCGGTCCCTACAATACGGAAGAAGAAATCGACCGTTTTGTCCAGGCAATTGAAGAAATAAGAATTGGGTATATGGAGATGTAGTTATGGTATTATATGGAACAATCGTAAATGGGATATGTATCATAGCAGGCACGTTACTAGGATTATTTTTCACCAAAATACCGGAACGTTATAAAGAAACGATTATGCAAGGAATCGGATTAGCCGTCATTCTGATTGGGCTGCAAATGGGTTTTCAAACAGAGAACATAGTCGTTGTATTGTTGAGCCTGCTTTCAGGCGCAATCATAGGGGAAGGAACACATTTAGAAACGAAGCTGGAAAACCTAGGTAAATGGATTGAGAGTAAGGTGGCAAAACCAGGATCAACCTCTACTGTGGCTCAAGGTTTTATTACAGCTTCCCTGATTTTTGTCATTGGTGCTATGTCCGTCATCGGAGCTTTAGACGGGGGATTGCGCGGCGATCATGAAGTATTGGTTACAAAAGCGATCATCGATGGGTTTGTCGCACTTGTGTTGACAACAACCCTGGGCTTTGGGGTGGTCTTTTCTGTTGTTCCCGTTGTGTTGTACCAGGGTGGCATCGCATTGTCAGCTACCCAAATCAACAGGTGGATTCCTCAAGAAATGCTTGATGCTTTCATCGTTGAAATGACAGCGACGGGTGGGCTGATGATTGTGGCGATCGGATTGAATCTGTTGAACTTAACAAAAATACGCGTCGCAAACCTGTTACCAGCGTTATTGACAGTCGGGTTCATTCTCTATATCTCTAAGCTTTTTTAAGCAAATCCATACATTTATCACTCCACTAATCATTCTTTCGTAATAAAGAGGTAGGAAGAGAAATAGCTTAACAATAAATATTAGCTGTTAAGACAAGGAAGAGGTGTTTAGGTAGAGCGATGGATTCAAGAATTATTTACGGATGACTTACTCGCAAAGGCGGCTGGGAAATATGGGATTGATCCCACAAAAACACAAAATCTTGGGGGTTTTGAAAACTATGTTTTTGAAGTCTACAAAGATGGAACCCCATATATATTACGTTTGACCCATTCCTCTCACCGCAGTAAATCTGAATTAAAGGGAGAATTGCAGTGGATCAATTTTCTACATGATAATGAAGTGAATGTTTCGTTGGTTCATGAGTCAATGTCAGGAAGTCTTATGGAAGAAATCAAGACAGGTGAAACTTCTTTTTTTGTCTGTTTATTTGATAAAGCACCAGGCAGAATGGTGAAAGTAGATGGGGATCTATTTAAGCCGGCATTGTTTGAGACTTGGGGAGAAACTGTAGGGAAAATGCACCGTGTCACCAAAGGTTTCGTCCTGGACAGTGGGAGAAGAGACCAATGGGATCAAGATGATTTACTAGACTTTGAGGTTTACCTGAATCGTACCCGGGATGCAGAAATTATTACGAAGGGAATAGAGCTTATCAAAGAAATAAAAGCTTTGCCGGAGAACCTGGCAAACTTCGGTCTCATCCATTCGGATATCCATCCAGGGAACTTCTTTTACAACGAAGGCGAAATCCATGTGTTTGATTTCGATGACAGTAAGTACCATTGGTATATTAGTGATATTGCTATCCCTCTTTATTACTCAACCTGGTGGAAGTATAGAAATGAAAGTTTAGAGGTTCGATCCGGGTTTGGCGAAGTATTTCTATACCATTTCCTGAAAGGCTTTCAAAAGGAGCATCAAATAGAGGCGGAATGGATTACAAAAATTCCGTTGTTTTTGAAACTTCGCGATTTTGAACTCTATACCGTGTTTCATAAAAAATGGGATATGGCATCGATAAATAAGGAACAGCAGCAATTGGTTGAACAAATACGTGAGCGGATTATTCGTGATGAACTGATGGTAATGCTTCCCTATAAAAATATTATAGAACAGCTCAAGAGCGAGTAAACATAAGGATTTAATTCAACTATGGTGGAGAATTTCCTCATAAAAAATCACCCGGACACATAGATTTCCGGGTGATTTTTACGATTAGTTCGTGGAAATATTACGAAAGGCGGGCTTTTTTTTGTCCCGCAGCTGCAGTTCTAGGTCCACCCGGTGAAAGGCTTGGGAAACCTGGGAGGCCATCTCGATGACAGTATGAAGCCTGGTGTTTTGGAGGACAAAGTATTCCATGAATCCTCCCACATTGACAATACCGCTGATAGAAATATCTCCAACTTTAGGAAGGTCTTTTTTCATAGCCGCTCCAGGTGCCAAAGCGCCCTTTGAAACCGAAATAATCCCGATGGAAGAGTTCTTTCCAAGACAAGCATCTATCGCAATGATAAATGGACGGGTATAACTGCTATGGATCTCTTGTATAGTATCTTTGAGATTCAAGGCATGTACGGGGTTAGCCAGCGTGCCATATACGGAAAAATGCTTCGGATTCTGGTCGGTAATCATCGACCCTGCAAGGGGACCGAAGGAGTCTCCGGTAGAACGGTCCGTTCCGATACAGACCACAACCATTTTTCTCTCCTGAGGAAGGAGATCCAACAGGCGCTCACTCATTTCCGGCACAACTAAAGGATCTGAATAAAGATGGCGTGTTTCTTTATGTAAAAACCTTTCCCGAAGATTCATAGCTTTTCCTCCAAATACATATTGGTATTAGTATATAAAAGTTTTTACTTTTCTATACATACACACAAAAACTTAGAATGTGGAGGAGCGACTATATGTGGAAATCAGGCGGCAAGTGGATGTTTTTGATCATTGGAACAATGATAGGGGCGGGGTATGCTTCCGGTCGTGAACTTTGGCAATTTTTTGGTCATGAAAGTGGACTGGCCATTGTATTGTTTTCTATTCTGTTTACAATTTGCTGCTATGTGATTTTATCTATCAGTTATGAAAAGAAGTCGAGCCACTATTTACCTGTTCTTCGGGTGATCGTAGGGAAACATCTTACCGGAATTTATGATTGGATGATCATCCTTTATCTATTTACAACTACCGTGGTAATGCTTGCGGGAAGTGGAGCTACCTGGCAGGCTTTCCATTTTTCCTACCGGTTTGGTGTACTGGCCATTGTCATTCCACTTATTTTAATTTTCATTTGGGATGTCAAAGGCATCGTTTCCATCAACAGCTTCATTCTTCCACTTCTGATAATCGGTTTGTTCCTCGTATTGTTATTATTCACAATTGATCAGAAATTGACGCTGTTTTCCCATCTCCATGAGACGAGCAATTGGATGGCAGCCTTTCCGTTTACAGCTTTGAATATCTTGCCACTTATTGCGGTACTAGGGGCTATCGGCAATCAGATGCAGGAAAAAAATGAGATTTGGGTCGCCAGCATCGGCAGTGGAGTGGTACTTGGATCGATTTCTTATTTGTATAACAATAGTCTGCTTCAAATATCAGAAGAAATTTTATTGTATGAAATCCCCTTATTTGCTATTTTAAAAGGCTATCCCTTTGAGATGCTGTTATTCATGTCCGCTTTGCTGTGGATTGCTATCTTTACCACTGCGGCGTCGGGCGTGTTCGGGTTGATTACGAGATTCCGGAGGTTACTTGATGTCCCATTATGGATCCTTGCAATGATGGCTGTCGCTTTCATGCTTCCATTCACGTCTTTTGGATTCTCTACTTTGATTGAATACTTATACCCTCTCTATGGGGTTTTAAATTTGTATGTCCTGTCATCACTTTTGTTGTATCCGATCGTAAATCGCTATAAAATGGAGACATGATTATTTAACTAACAAAAGTTTTTTAGATGCAGGAGGTTCGCTGTGGAATTTTTTATAGAGCAATGGGAAGCACTACAGGACTATATCATGCAGCCAGATGTCTGGATAACCATGGCTAAAGGTTTGTTCCGGATTATCATGATTGTAGTCGTTTCCTTGACGATTATAAAAGTTGCTAAAAAAATTGTCCTTAAATATTTTAGTGAAAAGAGACGGGGACCTTTCAGTATCCCTAAAAGGAGGGAAGCGACCCTTGTCAAACTGGTAGAAAACACATTGACCTATATCGTCTATTTATATGCGCTTATGATGATACTGGAGACATTTGGATTCAATATCGGCGCCTTACTTGCAGGGGCCGGGGTTGCCGGGCTCGCTATTGGTTTTGGCGCTCAAAACCTTGTGCGAGATGTCATCACCGGTTTCTTCATCATATTCGAAGATCAATTTTCTGTCGGCGACTTTGTGCGAATTTCCGGCATAGAAGGATTTGTAGAAGAAATCGGACTTCGTACTTCCAAAATAAAAAGCTGGACAGGAGAGCTTCATATTATACCTAATGGAGCTATTACCCAGGTGACAAACTATTCCATTCATAATAGTATAGCAGTGGTGGATGTCAGCATCGCTTACGAAGAGGATATCGACCAGGCAGAAAAAGTGATCGCTGAACTCTTGGAAGAGCTGCCTGATAAATATGAAATGATGATTACAACACCAGAATTGCTAGGTATTCAAAATTTAGCAGCATCTGATGTGCAGATGAGGGTGATTGCGGAAACATACCCGATGGAACATTGGGCTGTAGGCCGTGCGCTTAGAAAAGAAATCAAAAATCGATTGGATGATAAGGGAATTGAAATACCTTTCCCAAGACTTGTCATGTATTCCAGGCATGAAGCTGAATCAGAACAAAACGTATAATGGAATGGAGGAAGAAGGGCCATGGCTAAGAAAGATTTTCAATTGAATGATGTTGTTGAGATGAAAAAACCCCATCCATGTGGGGAGAATCGCTGGAAAATCATCCGAATGGGTGCTGATATCCGGATCAAATGCATGGGCTGCGACCATAGCGCCTTACTCCCCCGCCGCCGTTTTGAAACGAAGATGAAACGTGTATTGGAAAGAGCGGATACCGAATAAAGGAAAGTGGATAGTGAACTGTTTCGAAAATTTACATTATCAAGCGATGATTTTTAAAAAACAAGGGTTGTCATCACCCTTGTTTTCTATTTTTATGCCACTTGTGTTTTAGACAGGCAGTAACTTATAATTGGGATGACTAACGTACATGTACGCAAACCCTTAAGGAGTGAAAGTCTTTTATGGCATTAACAGCTGGAATCGTAGGTCTGCCCAACGTAGGCAAATCTACATTGTTTAACGCAATTACACAAGCAGGCGCAGAGTCTGCCAATTACCCGTTTTGTACTATAGATCCGAATGTCGGCATCGTGGAGGTACCTGACGCTCGTCTTGATAAACTTACTGAACTGGTCAAACCGAAAAAAACCATACCGACAGCTTTTGAATTCACGGATATCGCAGGTATTGTCAAAGGTGCGAGTAAAGGCGAAGGGTTAGGGAACCAATTTCTTTCCCATATTCGCCAGGTAGATGCCATCTGTCACGTCGTGCGTGCCTTTCAGGATGAGAATATTACGCACGTTTCCGGACAGGTTGATCCAATCAGTGACATCGAAACAATCAATTTAGAACTGATCCTCGCTGATTTAGAAACCGTTTCGAAACGTATGGACCGTGTTGCCAAGATGGCCCGTCAAAAAGATAAAGAAGCGGTAGCAGAATATGATGTACTATCTAAATTGAAAGACGCATTTGAAGAGGAACAGCCAGCCCGGGCAGTCGATTTTACAGACGAGCAATTGAAGATCGTTAAAGGTCTTCATCTACTGACCATCAAGCCTATCCTATATGTGGCCAATGTCAGTGAAGACGAAATCGGCACCGATGCAGACAACCCTCAAGTAGAAAAAATCCGCGAATATGCTGCTAATGAAAATGCAGAAGTAATCGTTATCTGTGCAAAAATAGAATCCGAGATTGCTGAGCTTGATGGCGAAGAAAAACAGGAATTCCTTGATGATCTGGGAATTGCTGAATCCGGTTTGGACCAATTGATCAAGGCCACCTACAATTTACTTGGGCTGGCAACCTATTTCACAGCTGGTGAGCAAGAGGTACGGGCGTGGACATTTACCCTTGGGATGAAAGCACCCCAAGCAGCCGGAATCATTCATACTGATTTTGAGCGAGGTTTCATCCGGGCAGAGACCGTATCCTACAAAGATCTTGTTGAAGCAGGATCCATGGGAGCTGCTCGTGAAAAAGGAAAAGTCCGTCTCGAAGGGAAAGAATATCCCGTCAAAGATGGCGATGTCATCCATTTCCGTTTCAATGTATAAGCGTAGATTCCGTTTCCCACGTTAAATACTGTTGTTTTTTGAAAGAACGTTTGGTATAATACAACATTGTGAGTAATTAACGATAAATTACTCCTTGCTCCTTTCAAGTGAAGGAGCCGCTAAGTCCACAAGGAGGTGAAAACGGATGAGAAATTATGAAATCATGTACATCATCCGCCCAAACATCGAGGAGGAAGCTAAAACATCACTAGTTGAGCGTTTTAACGGTATCCTTTCTGATAATGGCGCGGAGGTTGAAAAAGTTGAAGAGATGGGCAAGCGTCGTCTTGCTTATGAAATCAACGACTACCGTGACGGTATCTATGTAACCATCAACTTCAAAGGTGATCGTGACGCTATCAATGAGTTCGATCGTCAAGCGAAGTTCTCTGATGATATTATCCGTCATATTGCTGTACGCGAAGATGATCAATAAGGAGTGATTCTGATGTTAAATCGTGTCGTATTAGTCGGCAGATTAACGAGGGATCCGGACCTACGCTATACACCAAACGGGGTGGCAGTTGCCAACTTCACCATCGCGGTCAATCGTCCTTTTTCCAACCAGCAAGGTGATCGGGACGCTGACTTCATCAACTGTGTCGTTTGGAGACGTGCTGCCGAGAACCTCGCGAACTTCATGAACAAAGGAAGCCTCGTAGGTGTCGATGGAAGATTGCAATCCCGGAGTTTTGAAAACCAGGAAGGAAAGCGTGTATTTGTCACAGAAGTTGTGGCAGACAGCGTACAGTTCCTGGAAACCAAAGGTTCTTCTCAAGGAGGAGGACAAGGTTCATCTGGATTCCAGCAAAATCAGAATCCTCGTCAAAATGACTTTGGTGCAAACCAAAACAACCAAAACAACAATAACAACAATAACAACAATAACAACCGAAATGATGACCCATTCGCAGATAATGGGGAACCAATAGATATATCAGACGATGATCTACCATTCTAAAATCAAGTAAGGAGGGAATGTCACATGGCACGTCGCGGTCGCGCAAAGCGCAGAAAAGTGTGTTTCTTCACATCGAACGGAATTACACACATCGATTATAAAGATGTTGACTTGCTAAGACGTTTCGTTTCTGAGCGTGGAAAAATTCTTCCTCGCCGTGTAACTGGAACTTCTGCTAAGTATCAACGTAAATTGACAAAAGCAATCAAGCGTGCTCGTACGATGGCTCTATTGCCATACGTAACCGAGTAAACATCCAAAACCTCTGACCGAAGGATCCATCCTTCCGTCAGAGGTTTTTTATTTTAGCCTCAGTTAAAATCTTATTGTTCCTTTTACAGTTAAAGCTCCTTTTAATTGAATAAGTCTCTTATGAAATTGATACTATCGCCAAGAGCACTGGTAGGTTATTTTTAAAATAAAAAGTAAAATGTAGCAATGAAAACAATGAAAGCGCTTAGAAATAGGAAGGAGTTGTTTGAATAGATTGACAAATAGGGAGGGTTTGATAGGATAGAAAATATTATTCACTTTAGTGATGGAAATTACTGAAGGGAAATTCGGTACAGGTATGAAAGGAGACAGGCTAATGAGTTTTCGTGTGTTGATTTGTGATCCCCTAAGTGAAGAGGGCCTCACACCATTGAAGAATGCAGAGGATATCGAGGTCATCAATACCCCGGGGATGCAGCAGGAAGAACTTTTGGAAAAAGTGAACAAGGTGGACGCTTTGATTGTCCGAAGTCAAACACGCATTTCCCGGGAAATTGTCGAAGCGGCGCCTAATTTGAAAGTGATCGGCCGTGCAGGCGTCGGGGTGGATAATATCGATTTGGATGCAGCAACCGAACATGGAGTGATTGTCGTCAATGCTCCAGATGGCAATACCATCTCTGCTGCTGAACATACGATGGCAATGCTTATGTCTTTAGCTCGAAATATTCCTCAGGCCTACAACCTGTTACGTAAAGATAAATGGGAACGAAAAGCGATGATTGGGGTCGAGCTGAAAGATAAGACCCTTGGTATCATCGGTCTTGGCAGGATTGGAGCGGAGGTAGCCCGCCGTGCGAAAGGCCAGCGTATGAATGTCATCGCCTATGATCCCTTCCTGACGAAAGAAAAAGCTGAAAAAATGGGTGTCGATTACGGCAGTGTAGAAGATGTCCTAAAAACTGCTGACTTTATCACGCTCCATACACCTTTGATGGAAGAAACAAGACATATGATCAACCGGGAGGCCTTCCAGCTGATGAAGCCTTCAGCTAGAATTATTAACTGTTCCCGCGGCGGTATCATCGACGAAGACGCCCTTTATGATGCACTTGTAGAAAAGCAGATTGCAGGTGCTGCTCTGGATGTATTCGAAGAAGAACCAGCAATCGGACATAAGCTGCTGGAATTGGATGAAGTCATTGCTACGCCTCATTTAGGTGCCAGTACGATTGAAGCTCAGGAAAATGTCGCTGTTGACGTCAGTAAGGATATCGTTCATATTCTGCGTGATGGTAATGCTCGTAATCCGGTGAATATCGCCTCTGTTTCGGAAGAAGTGATGGATCAACTGGCTCCATATTTCACTTTGTCAGAAAAGCTGGGTCAATTTATATCACGCTTGACCAGGGGAGTATTAGAGAAAATCAACATTTATTATGCCGGTGAATTGGTAGACCACCAAACCAATCCATTGACAAGAAATACGGTGAAGGGAATTCTACGACTTCATCTGGGATCACGGATCAATGAAGTTAATGCATTTATGGCAGCTGATGAACGAGGAATTATCATAAATGAACAAAAGACTACCCACTCCCGTGGATTCACTAACTTGATTACCGTAGAGATCCAGACAAATGAAGAGACAAGGTCAGTTTCTGGGACGTTATTGAACGGGCTTGGACCTCGGATTGTAAAGCTTGACCAATATTCTGTCGATGTACTGCCTGCGGGTAACCTTGTAGTCATACGCCACCATGATAAGCCAGGGGCCATTGGTAAAGTCGGTAATTTATTAGCTGAAGATGATATTAATATAGCAACCATGCAGGTTGGACGTACAGACCTTGGCGGACACGCGGTCATGGTTTTGACTGTCGATAAGCCGCTCGAGGAGGCTTGTACCAATAAAATCAGCCAAATGGAGGAAGTTCGCCAAGTCCATAGTTTACAATTATAAAAAATACCCACCTAGGAGGACACCTTCTCCTCCTTTGGTGGGTATTTTTTAGTCTAATGGAACAGTTTTAGAAGAACGCTGAGAAAATACGTGGATTTCATCATAACCGGCCCAGCGTGCCAGTTCGATAGATTCGTCATATTTATAGCCGATATGATCCGGTTTATGAGCATCCGAGCATAAAACGATACCTACTCCGGCTTCATAGCATTTTTTCAATAATACAGGGTCCGGGTAAATTTCTCCCACAGGCTTTCTAAGGCCGGCTGTACTTATTTCTATACAGGTTCCTGACTCTGCGAGTGCCTTAACTGCCCGGTCATATTGTGCGTGCAGGAAGTCTTTATCGTCCGGCCAATAAGAAAATATTTTAATTAAGTCGATATGGCCAACAAAATCAAATAATTTCGATTCAGCAAGCGTGACGACCTGGTCGAAATATTGACGATATGCTTCTTTGATATCCCGTCTTTCGTATTCTTCACGGAAAGTAGCCAGGTCGATTCCCCAATCGCCAATCCAATGGACAGAACCAATGACATAATCAAAAGGATGAGCGTCAATGAATGCTTTCATTTCAGCTTCTTTACCTGGCGTATAATCCATCTCAATTCCCATTTTCACAGAGAGTCCCTCATCTTTCGCCTTGTCGAATAAAGCCTGATACTCTTTGAAATCAAGGCCGCGCCGGTTATCGATCCAGGGGTTGGAAATAATATTCTTCGTTTCATTAAAGAAATAAGCATGTTCGGATATTCCTAATTCCTCAATTCCCTCTTTTTGAGCTTTAGCAAGATATTCTTTTAAATACTCCGTTGAAAAATCGCCTGTCTCATGCATATGTACATGATAATCTGTCCGCATGGTTCTCCTCCTCTGAGTTTGGGTTGGACTAATCTTATCAAACTATTAAATTCACAGCAAAGGCAATGGGAAGTAGCTTCAGGCTTAAACAGAAAGGCAAGCTGCTGTGCAATTGTGTATTTAGTTATTGTAACAAGAAGAAACGTGTTAGAATGAAAGGGTACTTTGATCATAGGGATGTACATCAAAAGATATAGAATATAACTGTTTGTAGAGAGAGAATGGAGTGTCATGGAAAATGATGGGGTCCAAACAAATTACAGATGGGGCTTTAATGACCGGTGTTTATCTGATAATGTTATTGATAAACGTTTTTGTCCCGTTTGTTGGAATATTGGTATTCTTTGCTTTACCTGTTCCTTTTATTATATATAGCTATCGTCATGGTTTCAAACCAGGTGTTTTCATGGTGTTAACTGCTATTATACTTTCTTTGTTGGTAGCAACAATTTATTCCTTGCCAATTACCCTTATGGCTGGAGTAGGGGGACTATTTACCGGTATAGCCCTTAATAAAAAACGTTCGGCATATGAAACGCTGGCTGTTGGGACCGTCGGGTTTTTATTAGGTTTAGTATCTGTCTTCCTGGTGACTCAAATGTTATTTGGGGTCAATTGGGTTGATGAAATCAACACGATGCTGGATGAATCCTTTGCAATGACAGAGGGAATGATGGACAGCATTATCGGTGAAAATGAAGCTACAGAAGAGCAAATGCAGGTACTTCAAGAGCAAGTGCAACAATTCCCTGATATCATACCAAGCCTGTTTGCGATCATGGCACTCGGGCTGGCGTTCATCAGCCAGTTGTTGAGCTATAAAATTTTGAATCGTATGGAACAAAAAAAACTGAAGTTCGCTAAATTTAGAGACTTTAAATTACCGACTTCGATATTATGGTACTATTTTTTTGGTATGATTTTCACATGGATCAATATAGATACAGAAAGCATGGTGTATCTGGCAGCGATTAATATTTTTATTGTCACCGGCTTATTGATTGCCCTCCAGGGATTTGCTTTTATTTTCTACTACACCCATGTAAAGAAACTTTCCAAAGCCATCCCTGTTGTTATTATTATTTTAACCATACTTTTACCAACAGTTCTGCTTTATCTTGTAAGAATCTTAGGTATAATTGATTTAGGATTTTCGTTGCGTAATCGCTTGAAAGAAGATAAATGAATGCATGGATATTGATTGTAGGAGCTGACATTCATGACGAAATTTGTTAAAAAACCAAAGATAAGCAGACACTTTTGGATCATTTATTCGCTGTCCATTGTTTTGCTTGCTTTTATTTGGTATTACCAATGGTCACTAGGTTTATTGATGACCCTGCTACTGACTGCTTCCATTTATTATACAGTCCGGGCAGAACAGAACATGATCAATGAAACCGAGGAATACATCACCACGCTTTCCTACCGGGTAAAAAAAGTCGGGGAGGAAGCGTTATTAGAGATGCCATTGGGGATCGTTCTGTTCAGTGAGAATTATCGCGTTGAATGGACGAACCCTTATATGAATGATTTTGCTGGTGATGAAGAGACATTGGTGGGTCAATCGCTCCAGGATTTATCAGAAGACTTGATCACTTGTATCAAAGAGGATAAAAAGGAAGCATGGATCGCGATAAAAGACTATGAGTTTCAGGTTTTTATCAAAAAAGATGAACGTCTGCTATACTTATTCGACCGTACGAAGCAGACCGAGATCCAGCATCTTTATCAAAATGAACAGACGGTGTTATCCATCATCTTTCTGGACAACTATGAAGAAATTACGCAGGGTATGGATGACACTGCTAAAAGTCATCTTAACTCACAGGTTACCTCCATTCTCAATAAGTGGTCGAACGAATATGGCATTTATCTAAAGAGAACGTCGCAAGAACGCTTTATAGCAGTGATGAACCAAGAGATTTTGTATCAATTGGAAAAATCCAAGTTTGAGATATTAGATGAAGTGCGGGAATTGATATCCAATCAGAATGTCCCGTTGACGTTGAGTTATGGAATTGGCGTCGGCCCTGTCAGTTTACCTGAGTTAGGGGAATTGGCCCAGTCAAGTCTTGATCTTGCTTTGGGACGAGGCGGTGACCAGGTTGCTATCAAGGATGATACGGGAAAAGTACGTTTCTATGGCGGTAAAACAAACCCGATGGAAAAGCGTACACGAGTACGTGCCAGGGTCATTTCCCATGCCTTGAAAGAATTGGTTAAGGAAAGCGACCGCGTTTTGATAATGGGGCATAAAGCGCCTGATATGGATGCTGTCGGTGCGGCAATCGGGATTTTAAAGATTGCCCAGGCGAATGATAAGGAAGGCCATATCGTAATGGATGAAGATGAAATCGATACAGGTGTCGATAAAATGATCGAAGAAGTGAAAGATGATGAGGAGCTATGGGCGAAGTTCATTTCACGGGAAGATGCTCTGGATGTAGTTACGAATGAGACACTGCTTGTAGTGGTCGACACCCATAAACCCTCAATGGTAGCAGAAGAAAAGCTCTTGAGTAAGACAGAGCACGTGGTAGTGATCGACCATCATCGCAGAGCCGAAGAGTTCATTTCTGATCCAACTCTTGTCTATATGGAGCCTTATGCTTCCTCTACTGCTGAATTAGTGACGGAACTATTGGAGTACCAGCCGAAGAAACTGAAGCTTTCGATGCTGGAAGCGACCGCGTTGCTATCAGGAATTATAGTCGACACCAAGAGCTTTACCTTACGTACGGGATCCCGTACGTTTGATGCTGCTTCCTATTTGCGTTCCAAAGGTGCGGATACCGTCCTGGTACAGAAGTTCATGAAAGAAGACTTGAATGTCTACGTACGGCGCAGTCAATTGATTGAACGAGCATCGATTTATAGAGATGGAATCGCCATCGCTACTGGAAATGAAGGGGAGTCTTATGGTCCGGTATTGATTGCGCAAGCGGCAGATACCTTACTGACGATGAGTGGTGTCGTTGCTTCCTTTGTCATATCGGAACGAAAAGATGGTCGTATCGGAATCAGTGCCCGCTCACTTGGGGATGTCAACGTGCAGGTAGTCATGGAACGCATGAACGGCGGTGGTCACCTGACAAATGCCGCGACTCAAGTCGAAGATACCACCATAAGCGATGCGAAGGCATTGTTGCAAGATATCATTGATGAATATTTTGAAGGGGGAACACCAGAATGAAGGTTATTTTTACAGAAGACGTAAAAGGGAAAGGTAAAAAAGGCGAAGTGAAAAATGTCTCTGATGGTTACGCACGTAACTATCTGTTGAAAAATAATCTGGCTAAAGAAGCGACTCCTGGCAACATGAAAGAATTAAAAGCAAAGAAAAATAAAGAGAAGCAACTTGAACAGCAAGAGTTAGAAGAAGCAGAAAAGCTGAAGGAAACATTAGCTGGTCTGGAAGTGAAATTGACAGCTAAATCCGGTGATGGCGGCCGTCTATTCGGTTCAATTACAAGCAAGCAAATTGCTGATGAATTGAAGAAGACCCACAAAATAAAAATTGATAAACGTAAAATCGAATTAGATAATCCGATTCGCACCCTTGGTTATACAAATGTTCCTGTAAAACTCCATCCGGAAGTTACAGGCACCATCAAGGTGCACGTGGAAGAACAATAATGCCATCCTTTTTTCTTCTAAAGGGAGGAACAGCATGTGAGTGAATTATGGAATGATCGCACCCCGCCTCATAACGTCGAAGCCGAGCAGGCGGTCCTCGGTGCGATCTTTTTAGAGCCTGAAGCTATGTCGACTGCGTCAGAGAAGCTTTTGCCGGATGACTTTTACCGGGCAAGCCACCAGCGTATTTTTGAAGTGATGTTAACTTTATCGGACAGAGGGGAACCAATTGACCTTGTTACCGTGACAACCGCCCTTTCCAATGCCAAAGTGCTGGAGGAAGTCGGCGGCGTCTCTTATCTGAGTGATTTGGCCAACTCCGTCCCAACTGCTGCTAATATTGAATACTACGCCAGGATCGTCGATGAAAAAGCGATCCTGAGGCGATTGATAAAAACAGCGACTGATATCGTAACTACCGGTTATTCTGATGAAGAAGATGTCGATAGTGTCCTGAATGATGCTGAAAAGAACATTCTTGACGTTTCCCAACGGAAAAACTCAGGAGCATTCAAGAACATTAAGGATGTACTGATCGATGTTTATGATAATATCGAACAGCTCCACAATAACTCGGAAGGTGTGACCGGTATTCCTACGGGTTACCGTGATTTAGATAAAATCACCTCCGGTTTCCAGCGGAATGATTTAATCATCGTCGCTGCCCGTCCTTCTATGGGTAAGACGGCATTTGCGTTGAATATCGCTCAAAATGTTGCGATCAATACAGAGGAAAACGTAGCAATTTTCAGTCTTGAGATGGGCGCGGATCAGCTTGTGTCCCGTATGCTTTGTGCAGAAGGCAATATCGATGCCCAGCGGCTCCGTACCGGAAGTCTTGAAGCGGAAGATTGGGGTAAGCTGACGATGGCGATGGGAAGTTTGTCTAACGCAGGTATATACATTGACGATACACCAGGTATCCGGGTCAGTGATATCCGGTCGAAATGTCGGCGTCTGAAACAAGAGAATGGGCTTGGGATGATATTGATTGACTATCTCCAGTTGATTCAGGGAAGTGCCAATTCCAAAGAAAACAGGCAGCAGGAAGTTTCCGAGATTTCCAGGTCATTAAAAGGACTAGCCCGTGAACTGAATGTGCCCTTGATTGCCTTATCCCAGCTTTCCCGTGGGGTAGAATCACGTCAGGACAAACGGCCAATGATGTCTGACCTTCGTGAATCAGGAAGTATCGAGCAGGATGCCGATATCGTCGGTTTCTTATATCGTGAAGACTATTATGAACAAGAATCAGAGAATAATAACATCGAAATCATTCTTGCCAAGCAGCGTAACGGCCCGGTCGGTACGGTAGAACTTGCATTTGTAAAACAATATAACAAGTTCGTGGACCTTGATCACCGTTACCAGGAGAGCGATATACCGCCAGCATGATAAAAGGGTAAGTCCAAGCTGTAAAAAGCTGCTGGACTTACCCTTTTTCTTTTTGTTGCAAGTGGAAAAGAAGCTTAGAAAGGTCATTCCAGCCATAAGCGATTTCTTTCAAGTCCTCCCCTGCTAAGGTAAGGGTTTGTTCTGCTACTGGGATTCCTCCGATAGCTTTATAGAATGGTCGGGAAGGGTTATCCCTTAAAGCCCAAATCAACAGCGAAGAATGGCCGTTAGCACGCAGTTTTTGCAGCAGTGGAAGGAGAAGTGCTTTACCTATTCCCTGACGTTGATAAGCAGTCAGAATATAAAGTGCGTAAACTTCCCCTGTATAAAATGGATGGCCTTCTCGTTCTTTTCCACCGCTGATAAATCCTACGATTCCATCTTTCTTATTTTCCGCTACATAAATCAGGTAATTCGGGTCCTCTATCATTTTCGTCCATCTTTTTTTCCGTTCTTCGATGGACAAGTTTTCAAGGAATGTGTCAGGGACTATCTTTTTATATGTCGATCTCCAGGTGGAAACCTGAACATGGGCGATGCTTTCTGAATCATCAGGAGTGGCATTTCTGAACTTCATTTCTTCCTCCCCCTTAGTTGTACCTTTTCAATAGTTTACCATAATAATCCAGTGGCCAATATATTTACGATTTAGTCAATATCGAGTGAAAAAAGTCAATAAATCCTACATTTAGCCAATAAATACTGCGATCGACCAATAAATATCTGGACTGGATGACCATTACACAGCGGGCTAATGTCGAAAGGTGCCACGATGTTTAAGTAAAATCACGAACAAATACTTTTGATATATATTTAATGTTCGGTTATTGCATTGACGAATCCCTATACTATTGGTAAACTTACGAGTGTCTATAGAAAATATAACAATAAATTAAAGAATGGCGGAGGTGCCTTATGTCTTCAGTAGTTGTAGTAGGAACCCAATGGGGAGATGAAGGAAAAGGTAAAATTACGGACTTTTTATCACAAAACGCCGAAGTAGTTGCTCGTTATCAAGGCGGTAATAATGCAGGTCATACGATTAAGTTTGATGGTGTGACGTATAAATTACATCTGATCCCATCTGGAATTTTCTTTGAAGATAAAGTTTGTGTGTTAGGAAATGGAATGGTCATTGATCCAAAAGCACTGATAACTGAACTGGAATACTTACACGATAAAGGTGTATCAACGAGTAACCTGCGAATCAGTAATCGTGCTCACGTGATTCTTCCCTATCATCTGAAGTTAGATGAATTACAGGAAGAAGAAAAAGGCGCCAATAAAATAGGAACAACCAAAAAAGGAATAGGCCCTGCTTATATGGATAAAGCGGCCCGTGTCGGCATTCGTATCGCAGATTTAATGGATAAGGATGCTTTTCATGAAAAGCTTGCGCTGAACCTGGAAGAAAAGAATCGTCATTTTGAGAAGTTGTATGAAACAGAGGGAATCAATGTAGAAGATATCCTGGAAGAGTATTACGAGTATGGTCAGCAGATTAAGCAGTATGTCTGCGATACTTCCAAAGTACTGAATGATAATCTTGATGAAGGTCGCCGCGTTTTGTTTGAAGGGGCTCAAGGGGTAATGCTCGATATCGACCAGGGTACCTATCCGTTTGTTACTTCTTCTAACCCGATTGCGGGTGGGGTGACAATCGGTTCAGGTGTCGGCCCTACTAAGATCAAGCATGTCGTCGGTGTTTCAAAAGCATATACAACCCGTGTCGGTGATGGACCGTTTCCTACTGAGCTTGAAGATGAAATTGGCGAACAGATACGTGAAGTAGGTCGTGAATATGGCACAACAACTGGCCGACCACGAAGAGTGGGCTGGTTTGATAGTGTGGTAGTACGCCATGCCCGCCGCGTTAGCGGGCTTACTGATTTATCTTTGAATTCAATCGATGTCTTGACAGGGATTGAAACGTTGAAAATCTGTACAGCCTACCGCTACAAAGGTGAGACTATAGAAGAATTCCCGGCAAGCTTGAAAGTACTGGCGGAATGTGAGCCTGTCTATGAAGAAATGCCAGGCTGGACAGAGGACATCACAGGAGTGAAAAGTCTCCATGAGCTTCCAGCCAACGCCCGCCATTATGTGGAACGTATTTCTCAGTTGACTGGTATCCCGTTATCGATTTTCTCTGTCGGCCCAGATCGATCCCAGACAAATGTCGTGCGCAGTGTATATAGCGCAGATTAAAGCTTCTACACTAAAGAGAGTTGAATGTAATGTCAGCTCTCTTTTTTGTTAGATAATTTATGTTAAACTATAGAAGTTATGAGAAACTTTTCTAAAAAAGAAGGGAGTGGTTAGGTGAGTATCGTTAGTGTTTTATTAGGCGTTGGTATAGTAATTCTATTCCTTGTTATATTAGCAGTGGGCTCAGCGCAAAGATAACAAGGGGTTATACCGCTTTTTACTAAATTAAAGGGAATTATATTAAAAACTATTGCTATCATGATTATACTTGTGATACGATTAACCACGTTGTCGAAAACAAATGAAAACTGCGATGAAATTACATAATTGTACGACGATCACACTTGTCGTAAACATCTTATGAAAAACATCACCGTAGGCTTTGCGAGGAGTACAGCAATACCTATGTAGCCACAATGCGTTTAAACGAGTTGTAGAACGAACATAGTTACACGAACACTAGCAAAATTAAATAACCTATTAACATTAAGGCTTGGTAGCTCAGTCGGTAGAGCAACGGACTGAAAATCCGTGTGTCGGCGGTTCGATTCCGTCCCAAGCCACTGCGAAAAAGAGGTCTGAACATGTTCAGGCCTCTTTTTTGCGGGTTGAAAATAAACTGTAATAAAAATGAAAAATATTCCGACAATTACCCGCTTGAACCTTGATATATCAACATTCTCACTAACGTTAAAATCAAGCTAATGTTGCCAATGTTACCGTTATCTACCATGTATATTATAAGTGTATTACAAATACAGGTTTCCTGTTTCGACACCCTTCTACACTATGATAGATTAATGAAGTGACAAAATTATTAAGCAATTTAGAGAGATAGATAGAATAATTGACTTGGAAAAGCTTAGGAGGATTTACGTAGTGAAGGGAAAAGGTTTTAACAAAAAGCGGAGGTCAAGCCATTCAAGTTTTTGGGGAAAGTTAATTGTTGCATTTTTGTTCAGTATAGTGCTTTCGGGAAACCCTTCTGTGCAAGCTGAGGGTGAACTCTCCACAATCTATCATGTTTATGTAGGAGATGAATACATAGGTGCTGTTGATGATAAGCAAATGGTAGAAAGTGAGATTGAAGATCATATCGAAAAAGCACAAGAAAAGTATGAAGATATGACACTTACAACTTCTAGTGAAGTAAATTATATTGCAGAGAAACTCTTTGAACCATCCCATAATAATGATCAAGTAACTGATGACATCAATAACGAATTGGAGATTCAAGCAGAAGTTTTCACCGTAGAAGTAGATGGTGAAGTCGTCGCATACCTTCCTTCTAAAGAGAAGGCTGAAGAGACGGTTCATCAATTCAAAATGGAATACATGGATGAATCTACCCTTAAAGAAGCAGAGTCAAACATGAAACATGAAAAAAATGTGGATGTAAAAAAAGGAGACCCTGCTGTAGTAGAAGTTTCCTTGTCGAAAGAAGTTACTCATTCCAAAGATAAAGTGGATCCTGAAAAAGTTTCTACCGTGGATGAAGCAGTGGAACTTTTGAAATCTGGTAAAGAAGTCAAAAAAGAGCATACCGTAGAAAAGGGAGACACTATAAGTGAAATAGCGAGTGAATATGATTTGACCGAAGAAAAGTTCATGCAGCTTAACCACAATATTGATAATTCCAACGATCTGGAAGCCGATGAAACATTAAAAGTAGCAGAGCAGCGTCCTTATTTGGAAGTCATCGTAAAAGAAGAAGAAATTAAGGAAGCATCGATCGCCCATGATACGGAAACGAAACGTACAGACGACTTATATGAAGGCGAGACAAAAATAGAACAAAAAGGCGAGGATGGAAAAAAAGAAATCCATTATTCCATAACAAAAGTAAATGGAGAAACAACGGAAACCAAAAAGCTTAAGGAAGAAACGGTAAAAGAACCGGTCAAAGAAATTATCTTAAAAGGCACCAAAGAGAAGCCTGCTACAGGTGACGGTACATTCTCCTGGCCTGCTGTCGGCGGTACGATCACCAGTAAGATGGGCCAGCGTTGGGGTAAACCTCATAACGGTATCGATATTGCCGGTGTAAGCGACAGAACCATCAAAGCAGCAGACGGCGGTGTTGTCACCTATGCTCAGTTCAATAGTGGAGGCTATGGGAACCAAGTGAAAATAGATCATAAAAATGGGTTTGTGACCACTTATTCTCACTTGAGTTCGATTAGTGTCAGCAAAGGACAAAAAGTAGCTGCTGGGGACAAAATCGGAGTGATGGGTACCACAGGGCAATCTACGGGAGTCCACTTGCACTTTGAAGTGCATAAAAATGGTTCACCGGTAAATCCTTTAAGTTATGTATCCAAATAAAACATATGTTGAAATGATAGCCGCGCGCAAGTATTTGCAGCGCGGCTATGTTATTGTAAGAGTAAGCCTTTGGCTTAAAAAGACATTTCATTTAAAATGAGTTAAAATAAACTAAAGTAAAACAAACTCGGATGGAAAAGGGATGTGTAATGGATGAGTCAAAAAATATTAGTTGTAGATGATGAAAAACCAATTGCTGACATTTTGAAATTCAATTTAGAAAAAGAAGGCTATACCGTAGTATGTGCTTATGATGGCGATGAAGCGATCGAATTGGCTGATCAAGAAAATCCTGATTTGATTTTGCTTGATATCATGCTTCCCAATAAAGATGGTAATGAAGTTTGCCGGGAAGTCCGGAAGAAACATAACATGCCAATTATCATGCTGACGGCCAAAGACTCAGAGATCGATAAAGTTTTAGGACTTGAACTGGGTGCTGATGATTATGTGACCAAGCCGTTCAATAACCGTGAACTGATCGCGAGGGTCAAAGCGAATTTGCGACGTCGCTTCCAGGAGCCTGAAGACACAGCCACTCAATCGAAAGATATCAAAATTGGCCGTCTGGTCATTCACCCGGACGCCTATACAGTAACACGCGATGGGGACTACATAGAGTTGACCCATCGTGAATTCGAGCTGCTTCATTATCTGGCGAGACATATTGGACAGGTAATGACCAGAGAGCATTTGCTGGAGACAGTTTGGGGTTACGATTACTATGGTGATGTCCGTACCGTAGACGTAACAGTAAGAAGACTAAGAGAAAAAATTGAGGAGAGCCCAAGTAATCCTACTTGGATCGTCACACGTCGCGGGGTAGGTTATTATTTACGTAATCCAGAGCAGGAGTAGTTTTTAATGAATAAAGTCGGTTTTTTTCAATCTGTGCGATTAAAGCTTATCCTTGTTTATATTCTACTCCTTTTGTTAGGAATACAAGTGATTGGTGCTTATTTCGCACAGAATTTGGAAAATAATTTAGAACAAAACTTCAAAAACTCGATTAATGATCGGGTTCAATGGCTTACTTACAGTCTTACCCAGGCTTTTGAGAATGAGAAAGATCGGACGGATGATGAAGTTTCATTAGAAGAAGAAGTCCAGGGGATACTGGGTGATTTTGACAGTAGTGATATTCAGGAGCTGTTTGTAGTGGATAAAAACAGCCGTATTTTAGCTACCTACGGACAACAATATGATCAGCAGGATAATGTTGGGCAGAAAACCCGTGATTCCCTAGTACAAAGTACCCTATTGTTAGGTGATCCAAAGGATAAAATCTTTGTTGATGAAGACAATGACCGAATCTTTGTGCGGACTTTCCCGATTACCGTAGATGATGAAACCGTCGGAGCCATTTACCTCAGAGCCAGGATGAATGAGATATATACGCAGATGAGTGAAATCAATGGGATATTTGCTAAAGGGACATTGATTTCCCTGACCATTACTGCACTGCTTGGGATTCTAGTCGCCAGGACGATAACACGTCCTATCACAGAAATGAGAAAACAAGCCAAAAAAATGGCTGCTGGTGACTTTTCTCAAAAAGTAAATGTGTATGGTTCCGATGAGATTGGTCAATTAGCAGTCACCTTCAATGATTTAAGTGATAAGATCCAGCTTGCTCAAGCCACCACAGAAGGTGAGCGAAGGAAGCTTAGTTCCGTATTGTCTAATATGTCGGATGGTGTGATAGCAACCGATCGTCTCGGAGCTATCACTTTGATGAACAAACCCGCATCGAACCTGATCGGCCAAAGTTTTGAGGATGTACAAGGCCAGTCTTTGTTTGACGTATTAGATCTTAACGATCAGATTTCCGATATCTCAGAAGTACAGGACACCGGTTCGATGCTGGTCGACATGAGCACCGACGAACAGTATATGGTGTTGAAGGCTAACTTTTCTTATGTGTTAGATGAACGACAGAATATGAATGGATTCATTTCAGTAATCAGTGATGTAACGGAGCAGGAAAAAGTCGAGCGGGAACGCAGGGAATTTGTTTCGAATGTTTCCCATGAATTGCGTACGCCTTTGACTACGATGAGAAGTTATTTAGAAGCGTTGACGGATGGAGCCTGGACGGATAAAGAGATTGCACCAAGGTTTTTGGAAGTAACTCAAAATGAAACAGAGCGAATGATTCGTCTGGTCAATGATTTGTTGCAATTATCCAAAATGGACAGCAAGGGTCATGAGTTGTTCAAAGACCGTGTGGAATTTACTGAGTTTTACCATCACATCATCGACCGCTTCGAGATGAACAAAGAGGAAGGCATCACTTTTGAAAGAAACCTTCCTAAGGAAACGATATATGTATGGATGGATAAAGATAAGATCACGCAGGTCATGGATAATATCATCTCCAATGCCATTAAGTATTCTCCGGAGGGAGGAACCATCCGTTTCAAAACCCAAAAATTCTATAATAAACTTCAGATAAGTGTTTCGGATGAAGGTATGGGGATTCCTGCTGAAAAAGTGGATAAGATTTTTGATCGCTTCTATCGTGTCGATAAAGCTAGAACGCGGAAACTCGGAGGCACAGGTCTAGGCCTTGCTATTGCCCGGGAAATGATAGAAGCACACCATGGTCAAATCTGGGCAGAGAGCAAGGAAAACAAAGGGACCACCGTCCACTTTACATTGCCGCTTGTGAAAAAGAAGCGGAGGGGTAGCGCATGAATTTTGAAACCTTAAAATCTATCATATTGTTTATTTTAATTATGCTCAGTTTGTTTTTGACGGTAGCTTTATGGAACTACCAGCCTAGTCATGACAGGGTGGAAGATGATTTGGGGGTAAACACGGATGTCGGTGGACTGGAACAGAAGATGACCGATGTAGTACAGCCGAGTAATATCGTCTTTCATAATATTGGGGGCGATTATGGCTTTAAAGATCCCAAGGATGAAGCGCTCTTCTATCAAAAAATGCAAAACTGGACACTTTATAATTTTCAGCCTGTCGAAAGTGGTTTTCCAGAAGGACAGGTCATGTCAGAAGTAGTATTTCCGACAGGTTTACCAATCAGTACCCTTTCAAGTATTTTTACAGTGAGTGAAGAGGAGCAGGAAATAGGTTTACCAGCTGGTAATTTTAAACATATGTTATTTGTTCTGGATGAAAGCACAGAATCGATTACCGAAGTACGGTTTATCTCCAGGGATGGAGAAAATGTTGTTCGTGCACAAATACAGGCTACAGATGCATTTGCCGATTTAATCTCCCACCATCGATCCTTAGAAAATAAACAAGAACTTATTAAATATGAAAATAAAAATACGCGTATCTTTATACCGAAAAACGAAGTGACGATGACCGATCATTATATTTCCGTTGACCCTGTAAAAGTAGAACCTTTAACAAATGCCCTTTTTGATGATGTCTCCCGTGTGAAAAAAAGTAAACGAAGTGATGATACAACCAGCTTTTCCGATTATGACAGTGAGATGAGAATAGCGGAAGATGGAAATAGTATGAAATTGGAAAAAGCGTTATTTGGAAAAGGTGCAATTTTGGATGACTATGAACTTATTACAGAAAGTTTGGCAATGGTTAACAACCATAAAGGATGGACAGATAAATATCATCTTTTCGATGTAACCGATTATCAGGTTTCATATCGCATGATTTACGATGGAATCCCTGTCCTTTCGCCAAGCCGCTTATCAGAGATCACTGTCCAGTATCGACAGGAAGAGTTATATAGATATAAACGCCCCTTGATTGATATTGTCGATGTATACGCGGATGAAGAGAGAGAGATTGTACTGGAGTCGGGTGAAAGAGTGATAGACGTATTAGAAAACACTACCTCTATCAACCAAAATACGATACAGGATATCTCCATCGGTTACCGTTTTATTCCTTCTAACCCAGGAAAACAGAACGTTTTTTATACATTGATGCCAGCGTGGTATGTCAAGCATAATGGGAAATGGGAAAATATCAACGAAAAGTTAGACGCAGTCCAATTATCGAAAGGAGCGGATCAGGATGCAATGGGGTCAAATTAAAACATTATTTATCCTATGCTTTCTGATCCTGGATCTTTTTTTGCTGCAGCAGTTTTTAACTAAAACCGATGATGCCGAGCTTGAACAACTGGATGAGAACACTTCTGCTGCAGAACAATTAAACCTTGAAAATATCGATACCTCTGATATACCTGAAGAACAACCCCCTATGGCTTTCATTAATGGCAGGAGAGCGGATTTCTCTGAAGAAGATTTGAACGCTCTTGATGCTATGGAAGGTATTGATCCTAGCCTGTATAACAAGAATTCGCTTTACGTAAAATTTGAGGAACCAATTCCAGTTGAGGCTGAGGATGAGGGCGAAGAAATTATGGATAAGGTAGAGGATTTTGTCCTCTATGATGACCAATATTCTTATTGGGGTAAAAATGACGAGCATCAGGTTATTTTATTCTTTCAAAAAAACAACAATAGCACGATTTATTTCAATGAAAGCGGCTTACTGATGTTTTTAGTTGAAGAAGGGGAGATCACTGGATATTATCAAACCAGGCTTGGGGATATTGAAAAAGAAAGTGAGAAATCCGAATTACTTCAGCCTATTCAAGCCGTATATCAGTTATATGATAATGGAGAGATAACCTCGGAAGATAAAATTACTGACATGGTAGTAGGCTACCATTCTCAAATCCAGGGTGATTCCAATGGTATACAAGTGTTCGCTCCGACATGGAAGATTACAGTCAATAATAAGGACATTCATTTTGTAACAGCAACCACAGAAGGAAGAATTCTGGAAGTAAATGAAAATGAATTTATCACGAAGGCACTGGAAACTGCAGGGATTGTGAGCCCTCAGGATGATAATCAAGCAGAGAGCGTTCAAGAGCCGGATTCCGAATCAGCACAAGAGCCGGATAATAATGAATAATATAGATGGAGGGTCGATGAATGACCTTACGTTTTAGCGTGTTAGCTTCAGGAAGTACTGGAAATGCTTTTTATATAGAGACAGATCAAGAAAAAATTTTAGTAGATGCCGGATTAAGTGGCAAAAGAATCGACCAGGCGATGCATGAAGTCGGCATCAATCCAAAAGAACTTACAAAAATTTTAGTTACCCACGAGCATAGTGATCATATCAAGGGATTGGGTATCATGGCGCGAAAATATAATTTACCTATTTATGCAAATGAGAAAACGTGGCATGCTATGGATGGTTCCCTTGGTAAACTTACGCTGGATCAAAAGTTTCATTTCGGGATGGAAGAAGTGAAGAGCTTCGGTGACCTTGATGTTGAATCTTTTGGGGTTTCTCATGATGCCGCAGATCCGATGTTTTATACATTCAGGCATAATGGGAAAAAAGTTTCTCTGGTCACCGATTTAGGGTATGTTTCAGAACGTATTAAAAAAACAGTAGAAGATGCGGATGCCTATATTTTTGAATCTAATCACGATGTTGAAATGCTGCGGATGGGAAGATACCCGTGGAATACCAAACGAAGAATTCTTGGTGATTCCGGTCATGTATCCAATGAAGATTGTGCCCTCGCTTTGACTGATATCATAACAGATCGAACAAAGCGTATTTATTTAGCTCATTTAAGTCAAGATAACAATATGAAAGATCTTGCCCGTATGTCTGTCAGCAATGTGCTGAAAGAAAGAGGGTTTGAAGTGGGATCTCGTGTAGAGCTCCATGATACCGATCCTAAACAACCTACGCCTTTATATGTTGTTGGGTGATTGCTACTTATATGCTGAAAATTTTCTAAAGGTAGTACGGATATTCCATTACAAATAGAAAGGAATGGTAGAGCATATGGGTTACTATGACGACCATTCTCCTCAGACAAGGCAGCATAAGAAGAAAAAGAGCTGGGTCATGCCTACGATCGTAGGAATTATACTGGGTGCTGTGCTGGTGTTATTGGCTCTTCCTGCATTAATACAGTCTAATCTGCTCCCCTATGATATGACGATACCTGAGGATGAGAGTGGACTTGTAGATGAGGACCAGAATTTATCCGGCACCACGCAAAATGTCGAGGTGGATGTTACCACCCAGGTTACAGAAGTGGTTGAAAATGTGGCTCCTGCGGTTGTAGGGGTAGTCAACATGCAATCCCGCTCTAATTTTTGGCAGGAACAAGAAGAAGGAGAAGCTGGTACAGGTTCCGGTGTCATTTATAAAATAGATGGGGATACGGCCTATGTGGTCACCAACCATCATGTCATCCAGGGAGCCGACAAAGTTGAAGTAGCGTTAGCCGACGAAACGAGGATTACTGCTGAAATCGTCGGGAGTGATTTATTTACCGATCTGGCAGTATTGAAAATGCCGGCTGACCAGGTCGAAAAAGAAATTCCAATCGGGAAGTCGGAGAATATCAAGGTGGGAGAGCCTGCAATTGCAATCGGCAGTCCATTAGGTTTACGGTTTTCCGGTTCAGTTACAAAAGGAATCATCAGTGGGAAACAACGGGCGATTCCACAGGATTTCAATGGTGACGGACAAGCAGATTGGCAGGCTGATGTCATTCAAACAGATGCAGCCATCAACCCTGGAAACAGTGGGGGTGCATTGATAAATATCGAAGGTCAGCTGATCGGTATCAATTCGATGAAAATTGCACGTTCTGCGGTAGAAGGGATCGGTTTCGCTATTCCAATCGACGAAGCAAAACCGATTATTGATGAGTTAGAAAAAGAAGGAAAAGTAACACGCCCATTCCTTGGGGTGGAAGCTTACTCGATTGCAGATGTTCCGAAGAGCGAAAGGCAAAATACGTTGCAGCTTCCAGAAGAAGTAGACGGTGGCGTATATTTACGTTCTGTAGAGCCTATGTCGCCTGCTGCGAAAGCTGGATTAGAACAGTTGGACGTCATTACCCAGCTGGATGGAGAGTCTATTCAAAATATTATTGAACTTCGTCAGCACCTTTACCATGAGAAAAAAGTTGGAGAGGAAATGACAGTTACCTATTATCGAAATGGGGAACAACAAGAAACTACGGTAACCCTAGCCGCGCAAGAAGATTTTTAATCCTGCTTAAAGCTGTCTCTTTATAAAGAGGCAGCTTTTTTAAGCATAAATAATTATCCACAAGTTGTGGGTATCATGAGGATAAATGGTATATATATAGTAGCGAACATAAATTCTTATACTAAATAACTGGTATGACCTGTGAATATGTGTATAACATCTGTGTATAACCTGTTCACATCGTAGAATATTGTGTGTATAAATGAAAATCAACACCCCTTGTTAATAAATCTGTGGACAATTGTTAGTAACTCTCAGAAAAATTAAAAACTTTACACATGTGGATGGTTTATTATTAGCAATAATGCTTTTGGATAACGGTTTATTATTAAATTGTTATCTAGTTATACTCAATTAGTAATTTAAGGAGGCTTCCATGGAAATATTCACAAAAAAAGTCATTCACCTTATCTCGACCATTCCCGAAGGGAATGTGATGACCTATGGGCAAATTGCCAAGCTTGCCGGCAGCCCGCGCGGGGCAAGACAGGTTGCACGTATTCTTCATACCATGAGTCGAAAATATAAGCTTCCCTGGCACCGTGTGGTCAGTGCGAAAGGACAAATTGCCATTAAGGATGAAGAAACTGCGGAAGAGCAAAGAATACGCCTGGAAAGTGAAGAAGTCAGGATAGAGAATGGACGATACATTAATTTAATTGTATATCAGTATCATCCCCAGGTTTAATAAAATTGGTTTTTAGGAAGAGAATAATTAACAATGATTAAGGAGGGAATGAAAGTGAAGGATAGATTGATACCGGTGACTTCAGTAAGAAGTGGCACCGAACAGCCTTTGACACCTGATATTCACTGCCTGCCGATCCAGGTAGTAAACGTTTGTTTTGTCGGAAGTACAGCTCACCCGCAGGATTGGGTGCTGGTCGATGCCGGCATGCCTAAATCTGCTGACGAAATTTTAGGGACGGCTCAGGAGCTTTATGGAGAAAATAACAGACCGAAGGCAATCATTCTTACGCATGGCCATTTTGACCATGTAGGAGCAGTTGAGGAGTTGGTTGATCATTGGGAGGTACCCGTTTATGCCCATGAACTGGAAATGCCTTACCTTACTGGTGAAATGGACTACCCGGAGCCGGACACCAGTGTAGAAGGCGGAATGGTAGCGAAAATGTCACGGATGTTCCCAAATGAAGGAATTGACCTTGGATCCCATGTTCATAA
Source organism: Thalassobacillus cyri (assembly GCF_900107755.1). Lineage (GTDB taxonomy): Bacteria > Bacillota > Bacilli > Bacillales > Halobacillaceae > Thalassobacillus > Thalassobacillus cyri. Next base: position 109,343 of record NZ_FNQR01000002.1, read on the forward strand.
GCTTCCTGATGATGGAACAGTCCCGTTTATGCCTGGCTGGCGATGGGTCCATACCCCCGGACACACCCAAGGGCATATATCCTTGTTCCGGGAATCCGATCGTTCACTGATTGCAGGTGATGCTTTTGTAACGGTAAAACAAGAATATTTATTCAAAGTATTGACCCAAGAGCAAGAAATCAGTGGTCCGCCTCGTTATTTGACTACGGATTGGACGACAGCCTGGGAGTCAGTGAAGAAGTTGGATGCACTGAAGCCGGAACTGGCTGTGACTGGACACGGACTTCCGATGAGTGGTGAGGAATTAACGGAAAACCTCGCTAAACTGAATCGGGAATTTGATAAAATAGCTATTCCTGACCATGGTCGCTATGTTGATGAAGATGAAAAATAAGCCGGGGCTGAGCGCCCGGCTTATTTTTTATGAGAATACTTATAAGTAGCAAATAAAACACAAATCCCGAAAAATAAAGTTACTGGTCTATTCCATCGGAATCTTTGGCTTCATCGGTGAATAATTTGACGCCAGGTTTACCACCTTTTCCGCGATAGATTCGCTCAATGTAATCCTCTGTAATTGCTTTGATTTCTTTGTGCATGAACAGAACCGGGAAAATATTGAAAATTACTACTGCTGCCAGCAGTAAATCGAGGAACTGCCATACAAACTGCAGGCCACCGATGGCGCCAAGGTAAATGGAAACGACATAGACGATACGCATCCCTTTAGAAACTTTCAAACCGAATAAGTACTCTGCCTGTTTTTCGCCGAAGAAAATGATGACGCCTACCGTTGTCAGTACAAAGAATAACAAAAAGATGGCGACAAATGCTCCTCCGAATTGTTCGCCGAAAACATCAGCAAACGCGATATTTACCATACTGGAGGATTGATCGGCCCCAACTTCTTTCCAGGCTCCGGAAGCCAGGACAGTCAGCCCGGTTACGGTACATATCACAATTGTGTCGACGAAGACACTGAAGATTCCCCATAGCGCCTGTTTACTTGGATGATCGGTCTGTGCGGCAGCATGAGCGACTGGACCTGTACCAAGCCCAGCTTCATTGGAATACAGTCCTCGTGCAATCCCCCAGCGAATGGCCTGGGCAATGCCTGCGCCGGCAAATCCTCCAGCTGCTGAAACAGGAGTGAAAGCATGGGCAAAAATAAGGCCGAAGATATTGGGAATGGCACCGATGTTAGCAATAATGACGATGAAACAAATAATTAAGTAAGACAATACCATAAAAGGGACCAGTTTATCGGTTACTTTTCCAATACGCTTAATTCCCCCGAAGACGATTATACCAATCAACACGGTGATGATGATTCCCGTAATCCATGCCGGCCAGCCGAATGCTCCTTCCACCTGGGTGGTGATCGAGTTGGACTGTACCATGACACTCGGGATGATTTCAATCATTAGAAAAAAGGCGAATAAGGCCGCGATTTTGTTCCAGCCTAATCCTTTTTTGATATAATATTGCGGACCGCCTACCCAGACACCTTCTTTATTCAATTCGCGGTATTTCAATCCGAGTAGAATCTCCGAGTATCTCGTGGCCATCCCGATCAAAGCGACCATCCACATCCAGAAAAGTGCACCAGGACCTCCCATAGCAATGGCGAGCGGAACCCCTACAATGTTAGTCGCTCCAGCAGTCGAGGCAAGTGCAGAGGTGAATGCCTGGAATGGTGTGATGGTTCCTTCGTGTTTGTTCTTTTTGAATATTTGCCCGATTGTCCGGTGAAGTACATGGCCGAAAAAACGGAATTGAAAAAAATTCAGCCGGATCGTCAGAAAGATTCCACCTACAATAAGAATGATGGCTAATATATAAGTCCAAAGGAAGTTAGAGATATTGGCTACCCCTGTTTCAATCAGTGTCAGCAGATTATCCATTAGTAAGCTCCTCCCACAAAGTCGATGGTTTATAATTGTTTACCCGTTTTCTTTATTGGTAAAGCGTTACAAATTTACCAGTATATTAGGGGCAGAAAGAAGGAAAAGAGCTGTATGGAAGGTTAAGAGGTAAGTATTTTTGAGGGAATGAGCACATTTTGGACACAAAAAAAGGACCCCTATATAGGAGTCCTTTTTGTAACGTCAATTACTTTTGAACGTTAGCAGCTTGAGGTCCGCGTTGACCTTCTTCGATATCGAAAGTTACTGCTTGGCCTTCTTCAAGAGTTTTGAAGCCTTCGCCTTGAATAGCAGAGAAGTGAACGAATACATCGTCTTGTCCTTCTACTTCGATGAAACCGAAACCTTTTTCTGCGTTAAACCATTTTACTGTACCTTCTACCATTGGTAATTCCTCCTGCGTGGCCGAGCCACATTGTATTACTCTTCTTGCTCTTCATATTCATTCAAGACGAAAACATTTTCTTCTTTCACTCATATCCGAACAATAATAAGTGCTCTAAGCATAGCACCTTGATGCAGGAAAAGCAAGCTTTGCGCCCAAAAAGTTTCATATTAGTGTGGTTGTGACAAAATTCGATTCAATAAGACAATAAAAACTCACTATATGGTGATGGGGTAGTGAAAATAACTATTTACGCATCTCCTCCATTCTATTTTATGCCTGATCCTTAGTGCTAAAGCAATGTGTTAATTGTATGAATTTAACATTTTTCATCGATTGGTATAGACCTCTATGCTGCCCCCTTGCTATTCTGATTTTGAATATATCTGCAAAGGAGGGAAAGGGTTACCGCTGGAAATTCGTTTCATAAAATAGAATGGAGGTCTTCAAGTTGAAAAAAGTACTAGCTTCACTCAGCTGTTTCATGCTTGTTTTTTCACTATTGATTCCTGCTGCTACTGCTAAGACGACTCCGAAAGAATTTCACCAGCCAGATCCTCAATCAGAAAAGGCACAAAATGGCATGATCAAGCGTATCATCGGCCAAATGACGGATCGGGAGAAAATCGGCCAGCTGGTAATGCCTTCTACCTTTGATGATGGAACAGGTATGCCAAATGAATTTACAAAACGAGCGATTCAGGAGTATAAAGCCGGATCCGTGATTGTATATGGAAAGCGTACGGCGGATCACCAGGCAGCCTACAATAACCAGCTGCAGGAATGGGCGGAAGAAACGGAGAAGGGTATTCCACTTATCATCTCAGCTGATCTGGAATATGGCGCTTCCCAACGTGTACCGGAAGATGCGACTACTTTTCCTAGACAGATGGGAATCGGCGCGACGAACAGCATAGAAAATGCAGAGCTTGTGTCCCGTATAACGGGGAAAGAAGCAAGAGCAATGGGATTCAATTGGAATTACTCTCCAGTTGCTGATGTGAATACGAACCCTGAAAATCCAGTAATTGGAGTTCGTTCCTTTGGAGAAGATACAGACCTGGTAGCGAAAATGACAGCTGCGCAAGTAATTGGAAACCAGAAAGAGGGCGTCATGGCTTCAGCGAAGCATTTCCCAGGCCACGGCGATACAAGTGTCGACTCTCATTATGGAATAGCACGGGTGTCGTACGAGCGTGAAACGCTGGAGGAGATTCATCTGCCTCCTTTTCAAGCTGCAATTGATGCGGGTACTGATTCCATTATGACTGCCCATGTCATTGTCGATGCGATCGATCCAGAACTTCCTGCTACCTTATCTAAAAAAGTGCTGACAGGCCTTTTAAGAGAGGATATGGGTTTTGATGGCTTGATTGTAACAGATGCGATGAGCATGAAAGCCATTGATGATCACTGGGGAGCAGGCAACGCTGCTGTTCTTGCTATCAATGCCGGCGCTGATATCATCATGGCTACAGGAAACCAGGCAGATCAGATAGAAACCTTTGAGGCGTTATATGATGCTTATCAAACGGGTGAGATTACCAAGAAGCGGGTTCATGAATCCCTGGAACGGATTTTAACGAAAAAGTTTAAATACAATCTATTCGATGAACGGACAGTAAATCCGGAAGAAGCTCTGGATATCACCCATACCCCTGCTCATAAGCAAGCTGCATCCAATATAGCGATCAACTCTATGACATTGCTTAAAAATGAAGGAGTGCTTCCTTTTGATAATCAATCAGAGGAAACAACATTAGTTGCTGGAACAAGATACATTGAACAAATTGCAGAAAAGGTTGAAGAAAAATCGAATGGCGAGGTCATGAGCTGGGTAGGTTCAAGCGCAAACCCTGATGCCGCACAAATCCAGGAGGCGGTCACACTGGCAGAGGAAGCAGACCGGATTATTGTACCGACGTACTCAGCAAGCGTGCTGCCTGAAGGACAAGCTGACTTAGTGAAAGCACTCTATGATACCGGTAAGCCTGTGGCTGTCGTTTCACTAGGCCTGCCATATGATATCAAGGAATTTCCTGGTGTAGATGCTTATTTAGCTTCGTATGCACTAGACCGGTGGGGTACAGCGAATCCGACTGCCTGGACCGGAGCTGTAGCTGTCATTTTTGGTGAAAATCCAGGCGGCAAGCTGCCAGTCAATATCGAAGGTTTGTATCCAATGGGTGCTGGTTTATCCTATGAATGATAAAGACGATATTCGGCTAGAATACCTTCAACCGTTTGTACAGTAAAAACTTTATTTTTCAACGCAAAAATAATTGTACCTTTTTTCTATCTTTCTCGATTATAATTATTTCGTAATTATAAACTTGTAGAGGAAGATGACGATTGAAAAGGTTGCTGTCGCTTGTGTTCGCTGTTGTAATGATTGTCAGTAGTTTCCCAGGTCATAGTTTTGCAGCAATAAATCAAGGAGAGTTGGATAGGTATCTTACCGAGATTCAATGGACAGAGGAAGAGTTAGAGACTTATCTGTGGGAGTATTATGATTTAGTGATTAATGATTTTGAAGCAATAGAAGAATTGAAAGAATTTCTTGGACCAATCATAACGGAAGAAAGTCTGCAAGAATTGCTGGACACTTATGGTCTTACGCGCGAGGAGCTAGATGAAATCCTTGCCGACTACGGCGAAACCGTTGATGACTATACGTTTATTGATGATATCGAATTCTTTTTGATAGAAGAAACAATTGATTTCAATTACGAAGGAGTTTTCAATGAGTTTGGCCTGACGGAGGACGAGCTGGACCGTTTATTCGTTCACTTGGAAAGTCTGGATTCTGAGGCGATGAAAGCAAAATTAGATACACTATATGACCGCCTGATGGCTTTTGAAGATTTCGAATCAGCAACTGAATTGACGGCCGGTCAAATTGCCGAGCTGCTATCTATCATGCAGGAAATGCTCGATCTGTTTAAAATGGATGCAAAATTATTCCTGGTAACAAGTGGTGAAGAAAAAGTTGTAACCCTGGCAGATTTGCTGCAAATGACAGAAGCAGAGGGCTACGATCTCCGGGTGGAACTTTATAATCTTCAAGGAGAATTTTTAGCTGATTTTATTTTGACTGGTGAGATGTTTGGTTCGGAGCTTTTGAAAGAAACGGCCAAAGATCTCCCAGCTGTCGAACAGGTAGCCGAAAGCAAGCAATCTGCAGATAAACCTGCGGTTAAAAAACAGGAAAGTGCTTCTGCAGCAGTCGCGAAGACGGTCAAAGGTGGAGAGCTCCCGGATACAGATGGAGGATACCTTCTGAATATGCTGATCGGCTTGGGTACTATGGGAATTGGTGTATGGGCTGTTCGCCGCTTCCGTAATCAGGGAGCATAGGAAATGAGCGCCAGACGGTCCCGTAAAAAGAAACTGGCGTTCCTGCTAGTGGGGGTTGGCCTGATTGTTTTTGGCTTTTGGTTCACTAGTACGAACGCGTACCCTTTTTTAAAAGGGTACTACCTTTATAAAACGAATGCAGAAACGTCGCTGGACACAGTTGAAAAGGAAATGAAGCTTTCTTCCAAAAAGGCGCCGAGCATTTCTAATGAACCATTATACAAGTCCGTCCCGGAAGTCGGGGATCATATGGGTGAGCTGATCATCCCTAAGTTAGATGCAAGCCTCCCGATTTATCATGGCACGGAAGAGGATGAGTTGGAAAAAGGTGTTGGACACTTCGCTGGCAGTGTGCTGCCAGGGGAACAGGATAATACTGTGCTGTCCGGGCACCGGGATACGGTTTTCCGACGGCTTGGTGAAGTCGGAGTCGGCGACGAATTGACCGTCAAAACAGAAGCTGGTGCCTTTACGTATCGGGTGAGGAAAGTGAGGATTGTCGATCAGGACGATCGTACCGTCATTGTTCCAAAGCCAAAGGCAACGTTGACCGTTTCTACCTGCTACCCATTCGATTTCATCGGTTCGGCACCAGACAGATACATTTTAGTAGCAGATTTAATGGAAAGTGAACGATTAGAATAACCTAACTTGCCGTCATCTACTTATGGAGAAAGTTTTCGTATTTTCTTATAACAAAGTTAAACTTTCTTGAAATATAAAAAACGGCGTGTCCTTAAATAGGACCGCCGTTTTAGCTTTGTTTTTCCTGATATTTTTTATCGAGCTGATTGTTTTTGATGAACATGTAGAACAATGCCCCAAAAATGATAATATATCCCATAATACTCATCATATCAGGTACCTGGTTGATGACGACAATACTGATCCACGTAGAAAAGACCACAGTCGAATAGAAGAAGATCGAGATTTCCTTCGCTGGGGCAAATTTATAGGCAACGGTGATACCGAATTGGCCCATCGTAGCGAACACTCCTGCTAAGAGAAGATAGATCAGCTGCTGCATGGTCATCGGTTCCCAGAAGATGATGACAAATGGCAGTAAAGACATAGTCGTGAAAAAGGAAAAGTAGAAGACGACCGTATAAAACTTCTCTTTATTTCCAAGAATCCGTAGCACCGTATAGGCTCCTGCAGCAAACACGGCCCCGAGAATTCCGCCTAAATAAGGCACGATATCCACCGAAAATTGCGGCTTGATGATAAATAGCGTCCCGATAAAGGCGATGACGATCGCCACCATTTGGAATAGTTTTACGCGTTCTTTTAGGAAAATGGCGGAGAAAATAATCGTTAGAAACGGGCTTAATTTATTCAGCATGTCCGCATCCGATAAAACCAGTTCATCGATCGAATAGAAAAACAGTACCATGCCCAGGGTCCCCATCGCCGAGCGAATGAGCAGGAACTTCTGGTTTTCCTTTTTCCCGAACAGGCTTTCTTTATAGTACATGACAAATCCAAATGAAATGAGGACGGAAATGACGTTCCTGAACCACGTTTTCTGTACGGTAGGCAAATCGCCTGACAGCTTTACAAAGGCCGCCATCACCGAAAATCCAAACGCTGATATCAGTAATAAGATGATTCCTTTATTTCGATCTTTCATAAGCTTCCTCCATCTCATCTATCTGAAAGAATTGGTGATGTTACACACTCTAACCATCCTAATACAAAATTAACCCTTGGAAAAGTTTCTTGCTTTAAGTAAGCCTTTATAAAAAGTATCTCTGCTCCATTACTCCACGTATGATAACCATTAATAGTGCTTCATCTTGGTAAAGACCCTCTTAATCTAGTACACTTTTAATAAACGTAACTACGATGGAGGAATAGCCATGATTGATTTACGAAGTGATACGGTAACGAAACCGACAGAAGCGATGCGGAAAGCAGCGTACGAAGCGGAAGTCGGCGATGATGTATATGAGGAAGATACGACGGTCAATAAGCTCGAGGAGCGGGCAGCAGAAATGCTTGGAAAAGAAGCGGCCTTGTTTGTAACCAGCGGTACGCAGGGAAATCAAATGGCTGTGCTGACACATTGCAAACCTGGGGAGGAGGTCATCCTGGAGCAGGATGCTCACCTGTTTGTTTATGAGGGAGCTTCCATGTCAGCATTGGCAGGGGTTCAGCCAAGAACAATTAAGGGAGAGCGGGGAGCGATGTCTCCGACTGATGTTGCCGCGGCTATCCGCGGTGAAGACATCCACTTTCCGGAAACCGGTCTGATTTGTCTCGAGAATACCCATAACAAAGCGGGAGGAGCTATACTTCCTCTGGAAAATATGAAAACAATCGCTCAAATTGCACGAGAAGATCATGTCCCTATCCATCTTGATGGGGCAAGGCTTTTCAATGCCTCAGCAGCTACTGGAATAGCGGTGGAACGCTACGCTGAGCTTGCCGACACCGTCCAGTTTTGCTTGTCCAAGGGACTTGGAGCTCCGGTTGGTTCTATCATCGCTGGTTCCGCTGATTTTATTAAGAAAGCAAGGAAGTGGCGGAAGCGCCTTGGAGGCGGACTGAGGCAGGCCGGGATTATCGCGGCACCTGGTTTGGTCGCTTTGAATACAATGACGGAGCGGCTGGTGGATGACCACCACCATGCAGAACAGCTGGCAGCCGGCTTGGCAGAGATTGATGGACTGACCGTGGAAAATGAGGTGGAAACCAACATTATCCTGATCAATACGAAGCAGGCAGGCTATACGGCAAAGCAGTTTTTGGATGCTTTGAAAGAGGAAGGGATTTTAGCGGTACCATTTGGACCGCATACCGTCCGATTCGTCACCAATTATCATATTACAAAAGAAGATATCGACACCGTCCTGATAAAGGTGAATCAACTGGTCAACTAGCACATAAGAGGAGCCGCTTCTATTCTTTGGGAGAGAGTGGTTTCTTTTTTTTTGGGTAAAATGTCGGAAAATTGTGATAAATAGTGAAAAAGTACTAGGTAATTACTTCCTCTTACTCAATCAATTGATAAAAAGGCTATGCTAAAATCAAGTTTAACGCAATAGACTAAATTTTCTGAACAAAAGGAGGTTATACCTAAATCTATTAATCTATTGCTAAAAATTTAACAGGAGGCATGCGTTAATGAAAAAAGTATCTTTTACGTTAACAACTATCATCTTGATGATGTCACTGTTTGCTGTCAGTGCATTCGCATCCCCGGAAAAGGAAAATGGAAATGAGTGGGTGCGTGTACTGATCGAGTCAACGAATGAAAACGCAAAAAACCAGGCGAAAGAAAAGTATGATGTCAGACATGATTTTGGCAAACAAGGTTTTTCCACCAATGTGACGCTCCAACAGTATAAAGCTCTGCAAAATAATAAAAACCTCAACGTTACTAAAGTGGATAAAGTCTCTTTAGTAAATAAACCTCAAGCTGCTGCTGATCGTAGCACTGCCCCTTCTGATCAAACCCCTTGGGGAATGGAAGCTATTTATAACGATAACTCCATTACAGCCACGGACGGCGGGGACGAAATACGTGTAGCTGTCCTTGATACTGGTTCAAAAACCGATCACGTCGACCTGGAAGGGAACGTGGAACAGTGTAAGGATTTCAGCAGGTTCTTCTTTTCACGCGTAGATGGTTCTTGTAATGATGTGAACGGTCACGGTACCCATGTAGCTGGAACTGTCCTGGCTGATGGTGGTGCAGATGGTGCAGGTATTTATGGAGTTGCACCTGATGCAAAACTATGGGCTTACAAAGTTCTTGGTGATCTTGGAACTGGTTTTTCTGATGACATTGCCAATGCGATCCGCCATGCTGCTGATCAAAGCCTGCAACAAGGGGTAAAAGTCGTTATCTCTATGTCTCTAGGTTCCAGTACTGAAAGCAGTTTAATTACAGAAGCCATTGACTATGCCTATGCAAACGGTGTCCTTGTCGTAGCAGCAGCCGGGAATTCTGGTCCCGATGCTGATACAATCGGCTACCCAGGCGCAGTTGAAAATGCTGTGGCTGTAGCAGCTTTAGAGGATGTCCAGGAAAACGGTACGTATCGCGTTGCGGACTTTTCTTCTCGTGGAAATCCAGATACTGATGGCGACTATGTCATTCAGGAGCGTGATGTAGAACTTTCTGCTCCAGGAGCAGCGATTGCGTCCACCTGGAATGACGGTGGTTATAACACAATCAGTGGTACGTCCATGGCGACCCCGCACGTATCCGGTTTAGCTGCAAAACTATGGGGGGAAAATCCTGGCCTAAGCAATACCGACCTTCGTGCCGAATTGCAAAACCGTGCGACTGCTAATGACATCCTTGGCGGAACAGGTGCCGCTGACGGGGATGACTATGCATCCGGGTTCGGATTTCCACTAGCACAATAGTAAAACAGGCCATATCACCTACCTATTTACCTCTTACTACTCAATAATTCTGACTGGAAGCTATGCTAGAATTAAAATTATCAAACTATACAGAATGTTCGGTCAAATAGATAGATTCTAGTAATCTATTAAAAAAATACTTATGAAAAGGCGGATGATTATGAAAAAATTACTTTTTTCAGTTACGACTGCATTATTACTTCTTTCCGTATTTGCTGTCAGTGCATTTGCTGCTGCGGCGGATGATGCCAAAGCTTATGGACAGGATCAAATTCGTGTATTGATCAAGTCAGCTAATGAGGATGTTGAAGAAAAAGCAAAAACAAACTATGGTGTCCGTCATGATTTCAATGCAAAAGGTTTTACTACAAATGTAAACCAGAAACAATTCGATGCTTTGCAAAAGAATAAGAATTTAGAGGTTTCTAAAGTAGACAAGGTCTCTTTGGAGGCTAAACCGGGCAGTTCTGATGCTCGATCTTTACCTTCCGATCAGACTCCTTGGGGAATGGAAGCCATCTATAATGATAACTCCATCGCGACTACGGCTGGCGGCGATAACATCCGTGTGGCAGTTCTTGATACAGGCGTTGCCAACCATGTCGATTTAAATTCAAATGTTGAACAATGTAAGGACTTCAGTCAAATGCGCACTTCACTAGAGGAAGGTACATGTAATGATAAAAACGGTCACGGCACACACGTAGCAGGTACGGTACTTGCGGATGGTGGGGCAGACGGTCTTGGCGTTTATGGTGTAGCACCAGATGCTAAACTATGGGCTTACAAAGTGTTGAATGACCGTGGTTCCGGTTACTCTGATGATATTGCGAACGCAATTAAAATGGCTGCTGATGAAGGACAGGCTAACGGTGTGAGCGTTGTAATCTCTATGTCCCTTGGAGCCAGCTCTGAGAGCACGTTGATTTCTGATGCTGTCACTTATGCTAATAATAATGGTGCGCTTGTGGTAGCGGCTGCAGGTAACTCTGGACCAGATGCCAACACAATCGGTTACCCAGGTGCCTTAGCAGATGCAGTTGCAGTCGCAGCACTTGAAGATACACAGGAAAATGGCACGTACCGCGTTGCTGATTTCTCTTCCCGCGGTAATCCGAATACTGACGGCGACTATCAGATCGGCCGTTTGGATGTAGAAGTATCCGCACCAGGTGCAGCAATCGAGTCCACTTGGTATGATGGCGGCTATAACACGATCAGCGGTACTTCCATGGCTACTCCACACGTATCAGGTCTGGCTGCAAAAATCTGGGCTCAGAACCCTGGATTCACCAACACAGACTTGCGTACAGAACTTCAAAATCGTGCAACTGCCAATGATATCCTTGGTGGATATGGCGCTGCATCAGGCGATGATTATGCGTCTGGTTTCGGCTTCCCGCAAGTCAACTAAATTTGGAATACAGGATGCTTCTTGCATCTTTGTAGATATTCTTGTGTGACCCCCTACTATACATGAGAACAAAAACGGACGCCTTTACCGCGTCCGTTTTTGTTTTACTTATGTTGCTTCTATTTTTTCTACAATCTGTTCACAGATCTCATGAGTGGTAAGCGAGTCATGAATTGACGGGTCAGGCGTCCGGTTGTTGGCGATACAGTCGATGAAATGATCGGTAATCTGGTAAAAACCGCGTTTATACAAGGTTGGATCCCATCCGCCAAATTGGGAGATGCTGATCTCTTTATTGTGATAATGGGTGGTTTCCACCAGGTCCTTGATGACATATTTATGATTCCCGGCGGAATATTCGATGGTTTCTTCCGTGGCGCCGCCATTGTGGTTCATGATGCCTATTGCGGTGCAGCCGTCACCAACCAGCTGGATGATCAGGTGGTCCATCATATCACCGTTTTTCAGCGTCTGGACATGGATATCATTCACTTCGGTATCCATCAGAAAACGAAGGGTATCAACGACATGGATGAAATCCTCGACGACAAAACACCGGACATAATCGGGCAGCTTAAAGCGATTTTTCTGCATAATGACCAGGCTTGGTTTTCCTTTTTCTTTCAAAGCTTTCACCGGAGGAATAAAACGCCGATTGAATCCGACCATCGCTATGGCCTTGTTTTCTTCTGCGAGCTGGACGATTCTTTGGGTTTCATGAAAATGCATCGAAATCGGCTTGTCTATGTAGGTATGGATACCATGCGAGAGCAGCTTCTCCGCTATTTCGAAATGGGCCTCTGTTGCCGCACTGACGATAGCACCATCGATATCCTTCTCAATCAGCTCTTCGACGGTATGGACTTTTTCAGGAATCCGATACTTAGCGGACAGCTGGTCCAGCGTCTCTTTATTTCGAGTGCAGAGCACAAGTTCCACGCCTTCTTTTTCCGAAAGGACAGGCAGGTAGGCTTTCTTTGCGATGTCTCCTAATCCCACAATTCCTATTTTCAAAGTAATCACCCCGCTATTAGTTGGTTTCAGCGTAACATGGAACAGCAAAAAGCTCTTGTCATTTGCATTTGTCGTGTGAGTTGGCTGTGTTTATTCTTTGCAGTTTTCAGCTATGATAAACTAGACCTATCCTTATAAAAGGAGGACTATCTATGAAAATCACGATTGTAACCGTAGGGAAATTGAAAGAAAAATACTTGAAGCAAGGCATCCAGGAATACGTCAAACGCCTGGGCCCTTATGCATCCATAGATATGGCGGAAGTTGCAGATGAAAAAGCGCCGGAAAATTTGAGTGAAGCGGATATGAAAGAAGTGAAGAACAAAGAAGGCGAACGCATTTTAGCCAAAATCAATCCGGATAGCTACGTCATCACGCTTGAAATCGAAGGTAAACAGCTCACCTCTGAAAAGCTGGCGAAAAAGTTGGACGACCTCGCTACATACGGAAAAAGCAAGGTAACCTTCGTCATCGGAGGATCACTCGGGTTAAGTGATGAGGTGTTGAAGCGCAGTGACATGGGGCTTTCTTTTTCAAAAATGACGTTTCCTCATCAGTTGATGCGGTTGGTTCTGGTTGAACAGATTTATCGGGCGTTTAAGATTAATCGTGGGGAACCGTACCATAAATAAGATAGTCTAAAAAAACCTGACCCCGGGAAGTAAAACCCGGAGCCAGGCATATTTTATTTTTTCTCTTCATATTTCACATGCATCAAAATCCCTTGTTCATAGTTCCCGAACTTCGGTCCGAATAAGTTCATCCCACCTGCGTTGACCGCATCCTCTTTAATCCCGATTTTAAAAGAGATATAAGGCTTATCGCAGACCATCAAGTCGTCCAGTGTAATGGAGTCATCCACCATTGTTCCGTCGATGAAACAACCTTTCTTCGTCACTTTCCACTGCTTTAGCATCCCGTATTGGGTATAATTCGTGCGCCACCAGTCGGGGGTGAAAATGCCTCTTTCCCCGCCAAAATCACTCGGTGAGGTCCAAGTTCCGGCTTCATAGCCATTGATCCATACGGTGATGTCTGATGGCCAATCCATTTTATAATTTGGAGCTTCGGAACAGACTTCAGCACTGAATTCGATTTCCTTTGCCTGGTAGCCATATGGGATTCGATTAGGAAAACGGTACTCGACGTAACCGTCGCGGAAAAAAAGCAGTTGGGCTCTTTTCCTTTCCGGCTCATAAAAGGACCTGGGATCATCTTGTATGCCTATGTATCCGTCTTCAGCGACTAGTCCGCAATTCGGAACCACGTAACAATCCAAGTAATCGCCGATCGGCATTTCAAAGCTGATTTCATTTTCATCAGCAGAAAGATCTTCAGAAAAAAGATCCATGATGATACGGTCATAGTTGATGGCGCTGACTTTTTGCGTTCCTCTTCCTGGAACAAGTTCGGTGACGATCAAACCGACTTCTTCTAATTTATTGACATGGGAGGCGGTTGTTGAAAAAGGGAGTCCTAATTTATCTTTCAATTCATTGACGTTATGAGGTTTTTCACTGAGAATCTTCAACATCTCGATTCGGGTCTGGTTGGCTAGCGCCTTTGAGATCGAGAGCATATTATCAAATGACAACTGTAAACTTTTCACTTCGACACCACCTACGGCTATTCTATCCCCATTATAGCAGACTGGAAGGATATTCAACATAAATCCCCTCTCCAGGGAAGGAGAGGGGATTAGCGTTTAATACGTAGGATTTTCTTTCCATTTACGTTGTTCTAATTTTTTAAGAACATCGTTGTACTCAACTTCTGTGTAAGAATAGAAGTACATTACAATCAGACGAATTAAGGAACCTAGGGCCGGCAGCAATGCAACGACGAAGAACAGGGCATCCATGGTTGCAACCGTTTGTTCCTGGTTCGGTGCATAGTTAATCCAAGTCAAAATCACCCCGGTCAGACCACCAGCAATCGCGACGGATAGTTTTCCTGTGAAGGTCTGTCCGGAAAATGTAACCGCTTCGTTCCTTTTTCCTGTCTTCAGTTCCGTATACTCGATGGTTTCCGCGAGCATGGCAGAGATTAGTGGACCTGTGGCTGTATATAATAGCATCGTGATTGAGATGAAAATGAATGAAACGACGACGCTTGAGTATCCCAGTGAGAACCATACGATTCGGACAACGATATCAATTGCGACGATTGTTATCAGCAAATGTTTCTTCTTGAATCTGCGAGCAAGACTTGGGATAACGAAGAACCCTACACAGCTTGCCAGACTGATAATACCGAAAATGGACATAAGGGAAGCGTTTCCAAGATTATAAGTAAAAAAGAATACATTCAATGCTTGTGTGATATTCATGAACACATTACAGAAAAAGACGACAAGGATAGCAAACATCGGTTTATTGGCACGGACAGCCCGGACTGCATCGGATAATTTCACTTTGGTTTTCGGCGGCTTCACTCGTTCTTCCGTATTTTTGAAACCGTTAAGCATGACCGGAAGTGCAAAAGCCATTAAAATTACCGTAGCCCAGAAATAACCTTTCCCTTGATCTCCCTGTCCAATCCACTCCGCCAGAGGAATGAACACAACTGGAGATAAACCAATCCCGGCAAATACCCCCATATTGGCAAAAGTGATCAGCTTCGTACGTTCCTGGGCATCCTGGCTCATAACTGTCGATAAAGACCAGTATGGAACATCAGAAACCGTATAAATCATACCCCACAGAATGTACGTACCTCCGGCAAACAAAATCTTAGCTGTCGGGCTCAACCCATCAAGAGGTAAGAAACAAATGATCGTAATGATCACGATGAAAAAGGGCATGTATTTTAAATAAGGACGGAATTTTCCGTGCTTGGAATGCAGCGTATCCATCACGGATGCCATCATCGGATCATTGACTGCATCCCACGTCCGTGCAATCAGAAAGATCATACTAGCTGCAGCAGCTGAAATTCCTAAAATATCTGTGTAGAAAAACAAAATATAAGAACCGACTAGGCCGAAGCTGATACACTGACCAAAACCGTAACCAAAATAAGAGGCGAATTCCTTCGTTGTAATATTCTCACGCTTTTCCACTTCATTTAACTCCATTTGTTTTGCTTCCATACTTTTTCCTCCTCGTAATTATTCAAAAACGAAGCCGTTGGACTGTTGTGTCATAATATCTTTTATTTGTTTCGGATCGAACTTATATTCATGGTCATGATCCAATAAACCATTCACTTCCTGCTCGATATCCGTTAACTGTGTATAACAAAAACCTTGGATGTAAGACGTTTCTGTAATTACATTCGTTAATTTTTCTAATCGATCAAGAACTTCTTCTGGTGATTCCGGCCTTGTGCCATATCCCCAGTCCTTATTTTCAAAAGAACCGTAAGCAATTCCGCCGTACTCACTGATGATTACCGGTTCTCCGCGGTAATGATAGCCTTGCGCGTAGTTTTGTTTACAGCTCGTCTTGGAGGGACTGCCGTTCACAAATGCCGCTTTTTCTTTATAGCTGTCTTTCATCGAATTTGCATCCGAGTTGTAATCGTGGACCGTTAATATGTCTGTCACCGTATGTTCCCAACCATCATTCCCGACGACGAGCCTTGTGGGATCGAAAGCTTTTGCCTGGTAGTATAAAGCGTTTACGAAGTATTGCTGATCGATGCGATGATAGATTTCATTCACGCCCCATGATTCGTTCATCAATGTGTAAATGATGACGGAAGGATGGTTATAATGCTTATCAATCATTTTTCGCGACTCATCCAGCATCCGTGACATCGATGTATTAGAAAATAGGAAACTGCTCGGCATCTCCGCCCACATAACAAGGCCCAATTTGTCACATAAATACATGTATCGTCGGTCGGCAATCGTCTGGTGGCGACGGACGCCGTTAAAGCCCATTTCTTTCACTTTCGTCAAGTCCGCTTCCATTTGTTCGTACGAAGCGGTCATTAGTGAGCCAGGATAGTAGCCTTGATCCAGGATAAGTTTCTGGTAAAAACTTTCCCGGTTTAACAGGATGCGATCGCCTTTGGCTTCAATGCTTCTCATACCGAAATAGCTTTCGACTTGGTCGTAGGTTTTTGTCTTATCTTTGACCGTAAAACGAATATCATAAAGGTCAGGTGTATCAGGCGACCAGTAAAATACACGAAAATCCGCCTGGTCCGATTGGACATCCATCGTTAAGTCGACCGAATGCTGATTAGCTTTCACCCATATCCCGGAAGTTGTGATCCAGTCTCCCTTAAAAGAAACTTCCGCCTCCAGGTAAACCGGCTGCTTATGGCCCTGGATATTGCCCTGGACGTGAAGGGAGGAGTCCCCGATCCTGGGGGTCATTTTCAACTTATCCAAATGTACCGGTGATACTTCCTCCATCCAGACGGACTGCCAAATTCCTGTCGTCCTCGAGTACCAGCAAAGGAAATTATCCGACTTCCACGATTGTTTTCCGACCGGCTGTTCCACACTGTTCTCGTCCTCGACTCTGACAGTAATCGTGTTTTCTCCTTCTATCAGGTACGGATTGATAACGAAATGGAACGGCGTGTGACCGCCTTCATTTTCTCCGACGAGCTGGCCATTCACCCATACTTTGGTGAAATAATCGACTGCTTCGAAATGAAGGTGAAGAGCGTTTTCTGTAGGCTTCCATTCGAAAGCCTTTTCATACCAGAGGATATGGTGCTGCTCTTTATCATCTGCTTCCGATTTGTCCGTCTGATAAGCATAAGGGACCTGTATTTCTTTTGTCAGTAAGCCTCCTTTGAACCAGCCTTCTTTTTCTCCGCAATTGTCATCATCAAATTGAAACGCCCATGTTCCATTCAGGTCAATCCAATTATTACGGCGGAGTTGGGGTCTTGGATAATCCGTGGTGTAACTATCTTTTTGCTTAGGCAAGGATTTTGTACCAATCATTGTTCTTTCCACCTTTTTTATTACATGATTTCCAGTGATTAAAACAGTTAATTCCAAATTAAGAAAGGGTTTTCATTAATTTATGCATCTATTATTACATAATTTTATATTTCATTACAAGTTATTTAGTGATAAAATTTTTAAAAAATTTCTGTAAATATCGTAACTTAAAAAAGTACACAAAAAAGAGGGGAGATGTTACTCCCCTCCGAACAATATACCAATTTATTTAACGGCCGACTTCCTCTATGAAGCGCTGGAAACCTTTTCTTCCCGCTTCTGTCCGTTTGAAGACACCCGCATGTTCAAGTACTGTTGAAAAGCGCTTGCCTATCTCTTCCTTCAGTAATGCATTCGCCTGTTCTTGCGTTTCGACCTGACGTCCTTTGCGTATTTGTTTCGCCCATACAGCGTGCTTGGCTGTAGCATCACTCTTCAGGGCCGCTCCATCAAGCTCATTTTTGACCATATAGCTTGCGAGTTCTTCCATTTCATAGATGAGACGTCCCGGAAGGACCGCAAGACCCATCACTTCAATCAGGCCGATATTTTCTTTTTTAATGTGATGAACCTCTTCATGGGGATGGAAAATGCCAAAGGGATGCTCATGGCTCGTACGATTATTGCGCAGGACAAGATCAAGCTCAAATTTTCCATTCCGGTTTCGGGCGATTGGTGTAATGGTATTATGTGGCTCTCCATTGGTCTCCGCCAGAACATCAACGGACTCATCTGAATAGAAGCGCCATTTCTGTAAAATCACATCACCCAGTTCGGTCAGCCGCTTGCGGTTTTCGCCACGGAGACGGAGGACGGACATCGGCCATTGGACGATCCCTGCTTCAATATCCTGGAACCCTTTAAACGTAAACCATTCCTCGACAGGTGCTTTGGCCATTGGAAATTCATGATATCCTCCCTGGAAATGATCATGGCTCAGAATCGAGCCTCCTACAATCGGAAGGTCGGCATTCGAGCCGACAAAATAGTGCGGAATTTGCTCGACGAAATGAAGCAGACGGTTAAAGCCATCCTTGGAAATGCTCATCGGTGTGTGTTCGTGTGAAAACACAATCGCGTGCTCATTGTAATAAATATACGGAGAATACTGAAGGAACCAGTTCTCTCCTGCTAAATCCACCGGGATGATGCGGTGATTGTCACGGGCAGGATGATCGAGTCTTCCAGCATATCCGACATTCTCTTTACAAAGCAGACACTTCGGATACTTCTCGTCTTTCGTCGCTCTTTTCGCCGCAGCAATCGCCTTCGGATCCTTTTCCGGTTTCGAAAGATTGATGGTGATTTCAAGGTCACCATACTCTGTCGGACTGAACCATTGCATATTTTTTGAAATCCGATCGGTCCTAATATAATGGGAATCCTTACTCATTTGATAAAAGAATTCTGTCGCCGCTTTCGCTCCTTGCTTTTCGAACCTGTGGTAAAAATTCTTGATGACCTCTGATGGTCTGGGCATAAGACAGTCCATTATCTTTGCATCGAACAGATCTCGTTCTGTAACTGTATCTTGTTCGATAAGACCTTTTTCTATCGCATACGCAAGCATTGGATCTAAAATCGAAACAGGAGTCTCGGGTATTTTATCCTTTACTTGTGGAGGAATTGTGCCATCCAATTGAAAAAGGTGATAAAGCGAATTCCGGGCATAATCGATATCCCACACTGTAATGAACCTTTTCTTGAGACCATATTGAATCAGGTTTTCAATATAATGATAAATCGTTGTCATCTGAAACCCTCCTTTATTGCTTATAACCATCCGGGTTATTCTCGAACCAATCCCAGGCATGCTTCAACATCGTGTCAATATCAGCGTAATAAGGTGTCCAGCCAAGTTCTTTGATCGCTTTTTCCGAAGAGGCCACAAGCTGAGCCGGATCACCCGCGCGTCTTGGTGCAACCTCTGACGGTATAGGATGTCCAGTCACTCGTCTAGCCGCATCAATAACTTCTTTGACACTGAAACCCTGACCATTACCAAGATTATAAATGCCGCTTTTACTAGTTTTCTCGAGCATATCAATCGCTAGAAGGTGGGCATCCACAAGGTCATTGACGTGGATGTAATCACGGATGCATGTTCCGTCGATCGTCGGATAGTCATCACCGAAAATCATGATTTTTTCGCGTTTTCCTTGAGCTACCTGTAAAATGATCGGAATCAGGTGCGTTTCAGGGCGGTGATCCTCTCCGATACGCCCTTCAGGGTCCGCTCCGGCCACATTGAAGTAACGGAGAACCGTGTAACGGATATCATGGGCTTTTTCTGCCCACTTCAGCATTTTTTCAATAGCAAGCTTCGTTTCTCCATAAGGATTTTCAGGTTCTGTCCGATCACTCTCCATAATCGGCACCTGATCAGGTTCTCCATACACAGCGGCGGTCGATGAGAAGACTATTTGCTTCACCCCATGTTTTGCCATCGCCTTCAGGAGGCAATTGGCTCCGTACACATTGTTGTCGTAGTAAACGAGTGGTTTTTCTACACTTTCACCTACAAGAGAATCTGCCGCAAAATGAATGACAGAAGTGATATCATTCTCTGAGAAGACTTGATTCAAAAACGCTTCATCTCTCAGGTCACCTTCGTAGAATGACGCCCCTTCAAGCACCGCATCTTTATGTCCTTTTTGCATATTATCGACGACGACAACGTTTTCTCCTTTATCCAAAAGCTTAGACACAGCATGACTACCGATGTAACCTGCGCCACCACACACTAATACAGTCATTGTTAGACCTCCTCCAATCTTCTAGCACCATTACCTATTTCCACAACGTAGAAATCAGCGGTTAATCCGGTTTCCTTCTTATAAACCCGTCCGACGCGGGCGATAAAATCTTTCACTTGGTTTTGGTTAACGATATTGATTGTACATCCGCCAAACCCGGCCCCCGTCATTCGGGCACCGATAGCCCCTTCATTCCAGGCAGATTCCACTAGGGTGTCCAGCTCTTTCCCTGTCACTTCATAATCATCGCGTAGAGAAATGTGGGATTGATTCATTAGCGTTCCAAATCCATCGATATCCCCTTGTCTTAGTTTTTCGTAGGCTTCCAATGTCCGTTGGTTTTCATAGACCGCATGCTTCGCGCGGCGCTGAACCACCGGATCCTCAATCAAATGTTTATTCTCTTCAAATGCTTCTTTTGTTAATTCGCCAAGCGTTTGAATGTTAAGTTCCTGATTGAGTTCCTTGACCGCCTGTTCGCACTGGGAACGACGTTCATTATAAGCAGAACCCGCCAAACCGCGTCGCTTATTCGTGTTAGCGATGATTAACGTATAGTCCTTCAATTCTATGGGCGTTTCTTTGTAATCGAGCGTATCACAATTCAGCAGTAACGCATGGTCTGCCTTTCCTAATCCAATCGCAAACTGATCCATGATTCCACAATTGACACCGACGAACTCATTTTCAGCTTTTTGAGCCAGCAATACTGCCGTAACCATATCCACCGATAGCGAGAAAAGGTCCTTCAAGATTACTGCCGTCACAAGTTCGATCGATGCGGAAGAAGATAAACCAGCACCGTTCGGAATATTGCCGCAAAAGGCAATATCAACTCCTGAAGAAATGTCCCAACCCGCTTTACGGAAGACATCGATGACCCCTTTAGGATAATTGGCCCAATCGTGGCTTTCGTCATAAGCTAAGGACTCAAGGTCTGTTTCAATGATGCCCTGATCCTCAAAGTTCATCGAATAAAATCTCAGCTTCTGATCCTCACGTTTGCGTGCGGCCGCATAGGTCCCTACGCTGAGTGCACAAGGAAACACATGCCCGCCGTTGTAATCCGTATGTTCACCAATTAAGTTGACTCGTCCTGGAGCAAAGAAAAGAGAAGCACCTTCTTTTCCAAACCGATTCGCGAATGCCTGCAATAATTGTTCCATCGTTCTGTTCATCCCCGCTTTCTAACTTTATTAATTTGGTTTATTAACTTTGTGGCATATTATTTTTTTAATAAAATTAAGGGTTATTCATCTAATCAGGATCTTTGGTCTTTTCAAATGCTCCCCATCAATCTCGGTAAATCCGTATTCCCATTTGTCCGTATCTGTGAGAAATTCTGGTCCATTCTCTGTGACCAGAATCGTATCTTCCGATTTGACTCCAGTCAGCGCCGGGTTCCAGGCGAATACTTGTCCCGTTTTAATGATTGCTTCCGATGTCGGTGCAGCTAAATATTCACGTGGGTTAAAGCCTGTCAGTCCTCCTTGGTGGAGGAGTTTCCAATCTTCTGGATAGCCTTCTTTCTCGTATTGTTCGATTCCTTTGTCTATGATCTTCCCTACCCTTGTGCCCGGGAGTGTATGAAGGTTCATGACAGCATCAATGCGTTGCACTTTTTCTTCATTCACCAACAGTTCTTCAGAGAGTTGACCGAAATGTACCATCCTTGTCACATTGGCGATCAGGCCATGCTTTTCTGCACAAATGACAATCATCGCGTGTTTTTCCAGCTTTTTATTAGTAGGAATTGGATGACGATAACGGCGGATCCGTTCATCTGTCGCCACTAGAATGACGTGCGGTTTAATCCCAAGTGGCAGAACTTTACTTGCAAGCAGTGCTTCGATTTCGTGTTCTGTCTGTCCTTGGAAGATCTCCCTGCATGTTTCCTCAACAGCTTCAGCTGCCTGCTGGCACAACGCTCGGTATTTTTCAATTTCTTGTTCATTTAGCACAGAACGTATCTCTATGAGTTCGTCGTCAACAACTTCCCAGTCCTTAAAGGGGGTGTCCGTAACCATTTCGAGTCCCTCCGTCAGTGCCTCGATTTTTGGGGTGATGTCCACAAACCAATCATCACTGACAACTTCGCAATCGAAAGGAAACAAGGTGACTTCCTCTTCTGTCAGCCTCGATTCCTCCATTTTCGCAGTAACGAGATAGGCTTTATCCTGCGTGATGATCAGATCAGCGACACCGATCTCTGTCGCACGGACAATATGGTTATATCTTCCTTCTGTAACCCAGGAAAAGTTATTTCTTCTTCTTAGCAGGATGCCATCCACTTTCTGTTTTTTTAAAAACTCTCTCAGCTTATCTATATTCATCGTCGTTTACCTCCTTCAGTCTCAATCGAATGTCTTTCTATTCACTTAGTTAATTAAATTAATTAACTTTTATGTTATACTAGTAGTAACAAATATTCAATATCATCTTTGTATTTTATAAAAAGATTTAATAGAAACTATTTAGGGCAATGTTGGAGGAATAAGACGATGACAATGAACTATAACCGGGGCAGTTTTCAAATGATGAAATCGATGAATCGGTCCATCATTTTGAATATGATCCGTGAAGATGGTCCGATATCCAGAGCGGATATCGCAAAGAAAACAAAGCTGACACCCCCGACCGTTAGTAAGATAGTCAAGGAACTGATTGATACGCACTATGTCATTGAAACGACACAAGGGGCATCAAAAGGAGGCAGGAAACCTACTCTCTTAGCAATCAATGCTGACGAGTTCTTCTCGTTGGGAATTGATGTAGGGGCTTACCAAATGAAGTTTGTGGTTACGAACTTATTTGGAGAAATAAAGGACAAGGTTACGCTGTCGATTCAGCCTCATCCTGCACAGGAAGATATTCTTGAAACGATGAAAGAAGGAATTCATCAACTGATTACATCCGGTAAAAATGATCCGGATAAGTTCTTGGGTATAGGGGTTGGAATGCATGGAATTGTCGATCCTCAGTCGGGGACATCTCTATTCGCTCCTTCCTTCAATCTATATAACATCCCGATTAAAGAAACGTTGGAAGCCGAATTCGATATGATTGTAAAAGTGGAAAACGACGCACGGACGATGACGCTTGGAGAATATTGGTTCGGACACGGAAATGATGCGGATACTCTGGTAGGAGTCAATGTTGGAAGCGGAATAGGCGCAGGGATAATGGTCAATGGACGATTGTTCCATGGCGAGGATCGCCTTGCCGGTGAGATTGGCCACATGACCATCGATCTTTCTGGACCGAAATGCACGTGCGGCAATTACGGCTGCTTGCAAACTTTAGCAGCAGGACCAGCTATAACAGCACGTGCGGCCAAGGAAATGAAAGCAGGCAGAACTTCTGTCATACGAGAACTTGTAAATGACGATTTTGATAAAATCAATGGAGAAATCATTTATAAAGCTGCTTGCCAAGGGGATGAGTTCGGCACTGAACTTCTCAACCAGGCAGGGAGGTACCTCGGCATTGGACTTACAAACCTGATTCACACAATGAACCCGAAGCGTATCATTATCGGTGGAGGGGTTTCGAAGGCTGAACATTTTCTTATGGAGGGGATTGAAGAAACAATTCAAATGCGTGGATTGACAGATAAAGCAAAAGAAACCTCGATTGTTCTATCAAAATTGGGGGAACATGCTTCAGCGATAGGGGCATGTGTGCTTGTTTTAGAAGAGGTTTTTGTACGGTAAGTATATGGGGCTTATCATATAAAAAAGGTGTTTTAGAATCATATAGCCATAGCTAGTGAAGAATTTTTGTCATTTGTTTCGGAAAAAGTGATACAAAGATTGGAGGTAAGAAGATGAATGAACCTGTTATCATTGTTGGAGCCGGTTTAAGTGGCCTTCGTACCGCGTCTATGCTTGATTCAGAGGGAATCGAGTGCAAGGTGCTGGAGGCGAGAGGGCGAATAGGGGGCAGAGTTTTAAGCAGGGCAGTCGTGGACAGGCCTGAATTCGGCAAGTTTGACCTTGGACCAACGTGGTTTTGGCCTCAACATGAACCGGTTATCTCCAGGGTTGTCAGAGAACTCGGATTACGAACTTTCGTCCAGCACACCGAAGGAGCAATACTTTTAGAGCAATCTCAGCATCAACCTGTACAGCGACGCAGGTTACCAGAGGGTGCTGTGGAAAGGCCAGATCGGCTCGTGGGAGGTGTTCAGTCTCTTATTGACGCCATAGCAGACACGCTTCCTCGCAGGACGATTGAGTTAGATACACGTGTAACAGCAATCCGTATGGGTGAACAAGAAACGATCACTCTTGAAACAGCCCATGCTGATGGAACGCAGAAAAGTCTACGTGCAAAAGCAGTTATCCTGGCGTTACCTCCACGAATTGTGGCGCGTCATATCACCTTCTCACCATCATTTCCTGATAAGCTTACGACCAGCTTGCTGGACAAGCCTACATGGATGGCGGGGCAGGCCAAAGCGATTGCGATTTACGATCGTCCTTTTTGGCGGGAAGATGGACTTTCCGGCCAGGCAATGAGCTGGGCTGGTCCCTTGCAGGAAATCCATGATGCATCACCTGAGACAGGTTACGGTGCACTCTTTGGTTTCTTTGGGATACCTCCGAAGATGCGCCAAAAGCTGGGTGAGGAAAAAGTTCTCAAACTTGTGGTTGACCAGTTAGTTCGGCTTTATGGACAGTCTGCTGAAAAACCAATTTCCCTCCTGTATAAAGATTGGTCAAGTGATCCTGAAACTGCGGTGGATGATGACTCCACACCGCTTAGCAGTTTTCCAAACTACGGACCGCCGGTAAGTCCCGGTGGCTGGGGTGAAAAGATTTTCTTTGCTGGTACAGAAACCGCTTCGGAACATGGGGGACACCTTGAAGGAGCGCTAAGGGCGGCTGAACGTGCGTCTAAGGAAGTTATTTCGTTATATAAATCAGAGTTATAATACGATCAAAACTTAATGGATTGTTAGGGTTCAAAAATTCCCTCATTATGCCAGATTATTATTATAAAAAGAGCACCTTACCTGATAGAGTTACCCTGGTAAGGTGCTTTTTATTATGCTTTATAAGACGTTGTCAAATCACGGGTTCGTTTTAGGTCGAAACGGTCTGCATTCATAACCTTCACCCAAGCCGCTGTGAAGTCACGCACAAATTTTTCTTTGTTATCATCTTGGGCGTATACTTCTGCAAGGGAACGCAGGACCGAGTTTGAACCGAATACGAGATCCACGCGGGTGGCTGTCCGGACGACTTCGCCTGTTCTGCGGTCGCGTCCTTCATAAAGGTTGTAATCTACTGGCTTCCACTCAATATCCATGTCAAGCAGGTTTACGAAAAAGTCGTTCGTAAGTGTGCCGATACGGTCTGTGAATACACCGTGCTCTGTGCCGTCATGGTTAGTGCCAAGCACACGCATACCGCCGATCAGTGCAGTCATTTCTGGTGCGGAAAGGCCTAGTAGCTGAGCTTTGTCTATTAATAGTTCCTCCGGGCTCAAGGTGTATGCCTTCTTTTCATAGTTCCGGAATCCATCTGCCATCGGCTCTAATACTTCAAAGCTTTCCGAATCTGTCTGCTCTTGGGTTGCATCACCGCGTCCTGGCGCAAATGGAACGGTTATATCCACACCTGCATCTTTTGCAGCTTTTTCTACTGCTGCACTACCACCAAGGACAATCAAATCGGCGATGCTGACTTTTTTATCAAGCTGGCTTTGGATAACTTCATATACAGTAAGCACTCTATCAAGCTTTTCAGGTTCGTTCACTTCCCAGTCCTTCTGCGGGGCAAGGCGAATGCGGCCGCCATTAGCACCACCGCGCATATCAGAACTGCGGTACGTGCTTGCAGAAGCCCAGGCCGTTGTAATAAGCTCACTTACTGTCAGTCCATAATCAAGAATTTTTGCTTTCAGGTCTGCTACTTCTGCGTCAGTCAATTCATAATCAACGGCTGGAATCGGGTCCTGCCAGAGCAGATCTTTTTCTGGAACCTCAGGGCCAAGGTATCTTGATTTAGGTCCCATGTCACGATGAAGCAGCTTGAACCATGCGAGGGAAAATGCCTCTGCAAACGCCTCAGGGTTCTCATGGTAATGCCGCGAAATCTTTTCATAATCAGGGTCCATGCGTAATGCCATATCTGCTGTTGTCATAAACGTAGGAACTTTCACGGCTGGATCTTCTGCATCTGGCGCCAGGTCTTCCTCTTTAGGATTTACAGGTGCCCATTGATTGGCGTCTGCCGCACTCTTAGTAAGCTCCCATTCGTAGCCGAATAATAGATCATAGTAGCCGTTATCCCATTTCGTCGGATTAGCCGTCCATGCACCATCTACACCACTCGTGATGGTGTCACGGCCTTTACCTTTTCCATGTGTGCTCTTCCAGCCTAAGCCCTGATCTTCCAAATCAGCCGCTTCCGGTGACGGGCCAACCTTTGCAGGGTCTCCTGCGCCGTGTGCTTTCCCGAATGTATGGCCACCAGCGATAAGGGCAACAGTCTCTTCATCGTTCATTCCCATACGGGCAAATGTTTCACGGATGTCACGTGCACTTGCAAGTGGGTCAGGATCTCCATTTGGACCTTCCGGGTTCACATAGATGAGCCCCATTTGAACAGCAGCAAGCGGATTTTCAAGCTCGCGGTCACCAGAGTAACGGTTGTCAGCCAGCCATTCTTTCTCGGTACCCCAGTAAATATCCTCTTCCGGATGCCAGACATCTTCGCGCCCTCCACCAAAACCATATGTCTTCAAGCCCATGGATTCCAGTGCTACATTACCAGTCAGTAAAAGCAAATCAGCCCAGGAAATTTTGTTTCCATACTTTTGCTTAATCGGCCATAATAGCCGCCGTGCTTTATCAAGGTTGGCGTTATCCGGCCAGCTGTTAAGCGGTGCAAAGCGCTGCGAACCAGTTGCTCCGCCACCGCGTCCGTCACCAGTACGGTAGGTACCGGCTGCGTGCCATGACATTCGGATAAAGAGAGGTCCATAGTGTCCATAGTCAGCAGGCCACCAGTCCTGGCTATCCGTCATCAGGTGATGAAGGTCTTTTTTCAGGGCCTCATAGTCCAGCTTTTGAAATTCTTTTGCATAATTGAAGTCTTCACCCATTGGGTTCGTCTTGTTGTCATGCTGATGAAGAATGTGCAGGTTCAGCTGGTTTGGCCACCAGTCTTTATTGGTTGTCCCAACTGTTGTCGTCGTTACGGCACTGTCTTCCTGCGTTTTCTCGTGTGACACCGGGCACTTGCCAGCTTTGCTATCATGCATTTCGTTCTTGTCCATCCGCAATACCCCTCCCTGAGTAAAAATTATAATAGTTCTCAATTTATAATTATAATAAAAAAGACCTTACATGGGAATAAAATTTTAATAACTTTCAAAAAATACCCGATTAGGCAGTCAGGATACTGAAATGATCCATTCAAAGTATGCGGAAGCGAATGGTGTGAGGCTTATAAAAATGAAGACTGCTGCTATTCTCTTTTTCACCTATTCTGTATGTATTTTTTGAAAACGCAAAGGTTGTTATAGCTTATGATTGGCCATAACAAGTTATGATTTCTGCCTATCTACAGCCGGCTATCTCCCTGCCTTTGCATCAAACGGCAGACGGCCTTCCGTGTGGTGTGCAATTCATGGCTGTCAGAGGAAATGAACACCGGCTTTATCAACTGGCAGGAAAATTGGAGCAATCCCCGTATTGGCTGGATATCCGTAAAAATCCCTCTTTTTATCCTGAAATAAGTATACGTCGTAAACCTCCAGCGAAAGATAAATGGAACCTGATCTGACCATAAAAGATAAAGCCTGGGTAATAGTTACAAAATATCAAATCATCTTAGTACTATATATACGTCATAAATATTTTAAAATATTGTTAATAATGATACACTGAGATGGGAATAAAAATATCCGGAAAAGGTGTATAATCACGTCGAACTGTGTCTTGATCAGCATGATGGATCGTGCACCTTTTCTGCATGCTTAGGGAGTTTGAAAGTCAAAATGAGCGAAAAATATACGAAATCAGACGTCATCTTAATTGGTGCAGGAATTATGAGTGCAACATTGGGGTCACTACTGAAAGAATTAGTACCTGACTGGAACATCAGAGTGTTTGAAAGGCTCGACAGTGCAGGAGAGGAAAGTTCGAATGTATGGAACAATGCAGGGACAGGACATGCTGCGTTGTGTGAGCTCAACTATACTCCGGAAAAGCCGGACGGCTCCATCGATATCAAGAAAGCGCTTAAAGTCAACGAACAATTCAGAGTTTCCAAGCAATTCTGGGCTCACCTGGTAAACAGCAATAGAATCCGTAACCCGCGGGAATTTATCATGCCATTGCCACACATGAGTCTGGTCAGAGGAAAGCAGAACGTGGAATTTTTAAGAAAGCGTTTCGAAACCATGTCTGCCAATCCACTGTTCAAGGAGATGGAATTTTCCGATGACCCGGAACAGCTGAAGACGTGGATGCCGCTGGTCATGAAAGACCGTCCAGCAAACGAAGCCATTGCAGCCACAAAAATCGATACTGGGACTGATGTCAATTTTGGCGCGTTGACGCGTAAAATGTTCGATGATTTGGAGAGTAAAGACATCGAGGTATACTACAAGCACAACGTAGAAGATATTACACGCTCCAGCGATGGCGCGTGGGAAGTGAAAGTCCTTGATATGGCTAACGATAAAATTGAATACCATACCGCGAACTTCGTTTTCATCGGCGGGGGCGGCGGAAGTTTTCATCTGTTACAGAAAACAGGTATTCCCGAATCCAAGCGTATTGGAGGATTCCCGGTAAGCGGTCAGTTCATGGTCTGCAATAATCCGGAAGTAATCGAAAAGCATCATGCAAAAGTATACGGAAAAGCTGATGTTGGAGCACCTCCAATGT
This sequence comes from Thalassobacillus cyri, assembly GCF_900107755.1. Lineage (GTDB taxonomy): Bacteria > Bacillota > Bacilli > Bacillales > Halobacillaceae > Thalassobacillus > Thalassobacillus cyri. Next base: position 138,385 of record NZ_FNQR01000002.1, read on the forward strand.
CCGTTCCGCATCTGGATACACGATTTATCGATGGTAGAAAGTCGCTGTTATTCGGACCGTTTGCCGGCTTTTCGCCGAAATTCCTAAAAACAGGTTCCCTGACGGATTTGGTGACGTCCGTAAAACCCGATAATCTCCTTACCATGTTAGGCGCCGGTGTGAAAAATGCTTCGTTGACCAAATACTTGATTGAACAAGTGGTCCAGTCAAAAGAACAGCGCATAGAAGCTTTACGCCAGTTCATCCCGGATGCCAAAAGTGAAGACTGGGATTTGGTAGTAGCGGGTCAACGGGTACAGGTCATCAAAGATACAGAGGCCGGTGGAAAAGGAACACTGCAATTTGGTACCGAAGTCGTCAGTTCTTCTGATGGCTCGATAGCTGCCCTTCTGGGTGCTTCTCCAGGTGCTTCTACAGCCGTTTCCGTTATGCTTGAAGTAATGGAACGATGCTTCCCGCAGCATATGAAAGCGTGGGAGCCGAAAATAAAAGAAATGATCCCATCTTATGGGATCCTGCTATCAGAAAACCCAAAACTTCTTGAAGAAGTTAATACGACAACCGATCGTGCACTGGATTTAGCAGAAGATGAAAAAATAGCAAATTCGAACTGAAATATTAGTGTGGTAAAGGAAGTATAATTGGCTGGTTCAGCACATTTATGCTTCCTTTATTTTTGGGAAGGAAGGGGGGCAGCAGATGAGAGTCAGTCGATGGCTGTGGCCAATAGCCGAATATTTTTTGTAATTGCTGCTTTGTTAGATTTGAAATATAAAGGATTGGGTTATCGCATATTACCAGACACTGTACAGTATTATATTGATTCGCGGTTATAAATGCCTGGCCCCACTTTACTGAAGCAATAGCAAAGTGGGGTGTCGGGCATTTTTTCATGTTCTCCTTATGAACAAGATGGTGTTCTCTCCTGATTGGCAGTCCTTCTTCCTTAACGATAGCAACTTCCTCCTTCACGAAGGGAGGTTCCTCCCTGGCTCCCATTTGTTCTTCCCTAACATCAGCACCTTCTGACTTAACACGACGACGTTCTTTCTTTTCATAAGAATATGGACACCATGTGGCAAAAAAATCCGTGCTGTTGTAGGTTTTTAAGTGAATTTGAAGAACGAAAATAAAAGGAAATCGGCATGTTTTAGCCAATTAGCTAGTATAACCAATTTTATTTTAGGAGGGATTAGGTGGATAATTTATTAACGGCTGTTTTGGGATTTGTGTTGCTGGCAGGCATATTACCGTTTGTCAAAGTGATTACAGTTAAGATCGGAAGCTTTTACAGTAGTTGGTTCAATGAGGCAAAGATGGTTAGTGAAGAATTAACTGGATTGAAAGAGGTGGTTGCCGGCTTTGTTCACGAAAACAGTTTTGTACAGATCAGGGGGCCGACTTCGATGGCAGGGAAGGCGGCAATAGGGAATCTGATTAAATTTCGTAATCAGAAAACGTTCCCCAATATTCGTTCCGGTTAAACTGGGGACTTACGGAAATAAAATGAATGAAGAGCGGAGCATGATTTAATGGGGGGTGGTGTATGAAAAATGGTTTATCTCCAAATCGGATTGCTTGAAGGGCTAGCGGCAGTTCCCGTCTGAAAATCGTATTTCGTATGGAAGCTGTGGACTGATTAAATGGCCCTGTGCCATCTACAAAAACGTACGCTTGATAGTAGCAGCCTTCTCCCGTATTGATCCATTCGCCAAGGAGTTCATCCCTCATCGGGTTGATGGTGTCGTAGGCATAATTTCGGGCAATTGTTAAAAGAAGCTCAGCGGTAATGTCCGAATGCGTGAGCGTATAGCGCCTTGGCAGTATAGGCGTGGTTGCGGTGACTCCTTCTCTTAATTCCACGGAAAGCTTTTCTGGATTTAATTTTTTCAAAGCCTCACTCCTCTCGAAAAAAATCTCCTTGGGCAAAATTATTCTCATAGTGTAAGGAAAATGCCTATTGCTGGGCGACATAATTGGGCAATGCGAGGGGCTAATTGAGCAGAAAGAACTGAGAAATAGACGATGAGTGCTGATATTTAAGTGGCAGGCGTCGATATTCATTTAATAGGATGTGATAATCAGGCGAAATTGTTTACTACCGCGTTAAAAATACATAACAACCACCGCCAGCCAGAATGGAGGTCGGGAATTCCATCAGATATGACAAAATCAGCCCTTTCCCTGCAGCTTTTTGATTAAATTTGGCGAACGAAAATAAAAGGAAAACGTGCCTATTTAGCTAATTAACAAGTATACGAATCTGTTCGTTATTTTGTAAAACACTATTACATAGGAGGAAGAAGATGAAAAAGTTTTTGGCTGTAGTATTTAGTTTTGTATTAATGTTAAGCTTAGTAACTTCTTTGCAAGGAGTAGACGCTAGTAAAAAGATGGATTATTACTCCGTGTTGTTTAACAGTGAAAGTATTCCTTCAGATTTTAACAAGAAGTTAAAAGATATAGGAGGGGAAATTGCTTATTCTGTTCCTGAAATAGGTTTTGTCCAAGTAAAAGTACCAGATTCTGCATTTTCTAAATTAAAAGGCATGAAGGGAGTAAGTTCAGCAAATCCTGCTATTTCCTGGACCTTGCCAAAGTCTGAAAGAATTCAAGAGAGTGCAGTGAATACGGAGGATGCTGCTCTTTGGGACTTACAATGGGATATTCAACGAATAACGAATAACGGTAAAAGCTATAAATTAGGTACGGGTTCCCATGATGTTGTTGTCGGTATTATTGATACCGGTATTGACCGGGATCATCCTGATTTGGTCGGTAACTTGCAGCCAGGCTCCAAAAATTTCGTGCCACCAGGAGGGTTCAGGGGTACAGAGCCAACTGAAACCGGTGATTCCAATGCTTTTGATGATGTACATGGTCATGGTAGTCATGTAGCGGGTTCAATCGCTGGCAATGGTGCCATGCTTGGAGTCGCTCCTGATACTGGGATTCGCGCCTATCGTGTATTTGGGACCAGTTCTGCTGAGTCTGCATGGATTTATAATGCAATGATTGCTGCAGCTAATGACGGTGTTGATGTAATCTCCATGAGTCTGGGAGGGTTTGATGTTATAGGTGAAGTTTTCATGGTTGATCCAGAAACTGGAGAAAAAACACAGTTAGGTAATGATGTAGCAGATTTCAAAGCCTATAAACGGGTGATGAATTACGTTACTCAGAAAGGTTCCCTCGTTGTTGCAGCTGCAGGAAACGATGCTATAAATGCTACAAACAAACGTGAAGTAACGGATTTCTTAAATGCTAATTATGGCGGTGATGGTCTTTATTTTGTAGGAGCTGGGTTTGAAGTACCTGGGACACTTCCAGGGGTGGTCACCGTATCGGCAACTGGACCGGAAGATGTTCTAGCTAACTATTCTAACTACGGGCCTGGATTTATTGATATTGCTGCTGTTGGGGGAGATATGCGGCTATATATTCAATATCAGGTAGAAGGTAAATTTGAGGAATATATAGATAAAAGATTATATGAAACAGAATTTAATCTAAGTGCAAGTGAAGAAGGTGGTCATTATTGGTCACTAGGTACTTCAATGGCAACTCCTAAAGTATCTGCAGTTGCGGCATTACTAGTTGATAAGTATGGAAAAATGTCACCATCTAAATTAGAAGACCTCCTTTATAAAAAAGCAGTGGATCCTGTTAATGGAGAGGAGAAGTCATTTTTCGGTAATGGCCATCTAGACGCGTTTGATGCGTTAAATTAGTGAATTGATGCACCCCTCAACAGGAATATTGCTAATAACTTTACCATCCAAGGTTTGTTTTTTAAATTCAAGCCTTGGATTTTTCTATACTTTATCAAAATAATTTTGTTTTAATAATTAACACCAAACTATAACTCTATAAGGTGCAGTCTTAGCAGGGATACTTTTTGTTGCTGGTCCATAGATGACAACAAGATTACGATTTGCAGGACTGGCTGAAAAAGGCTGCCCGTTTGCCAATAGAATCGGCGTGTTGGGGGCAAGGTTCAACTTTAAGAACCCATCACTGCTCTCAAGCTGACTGTCGAAATAATCTACTTTTACGTTTTGTTAGGGGCTTTCTCTTACCATTACAAGAGCTTGGTATTGGGGTGGTTAAATGAGGGGGACAGGTGCATTCCCATCATAATATCCTCTCACCCTGTCGCCAACGTTCACGATTGCCTGATCAACAAAATAAGTAGTTGGGACCACCACGAAATTTACCATTGCTCCGGTTTCGTTTTCTACGGAAATTATCTTATAATATCCTTCTCCTTCACCATTCGATCCCGTGATAAAGTCTTGGATCATAGTGACAATCCCTTGAAAAGAGTTGAAATTCACCATATTTAACCCTCCATCAACATTCATCCACTGAGTCGCTTTAGGCAGAAGCCATATGCATATGCTACTAAGCTATGTAAATTTATTTAATGTGGTGAATAACGGGGCAATCCTGAGAAGGATTTATTTCTTCTTTATCCAGTCGTAATAATTCCGCCCAATTTTTAATAGGTATGAGCATGTGTAGATTACATGACAGAGGGTGGAGAAAATGATCCATGCTTTTCCAGTAAGAATCAGGACAGAAAGCATTAGCGGCGGTCCAGATAAAACTGTTTATTATCCCAGGGTGGTGGGGATGCGTAATCCTACGTTCGAACGGACGATTAACCGAGCGATTGCCCGACAGACCCAGCAGCTGATCAATGAACAGGTGGGGAATATGCCGTCGACGGTAGTGGAGATGCTTGGGCTGTATGAAATCAAGAACAATCAGCGAGATGTGCTCAGCTTGTCTCTCTCCAATTATACGTACCACTTTCAGGCGGCCCATGGGATGACGTATATCAAATCGTTGACGTTCGATCTGCAAAAAGGGAAGCAGTGTGAGCTGGAAGATTTATTTAAGCCGGGAAGTGATTATGTCGCAAGGCTTTCAGCTTTAATTGACGCGCAAATAAAGGAGCGGGAGATCCAGACACTGGATGGGTTCACAACCATTCGTCCTGATCAGGATTTCTATATTGCTGATAAAACGCTGGTTATCTATTTTCAGCTCTATGAAATTACGCCGTATGTCTTCGGTTTCCCAATGTTTCCGATTTCAGTTTATGACATTCAGGATATCATTGATGAAGAAGGGCCGCTTGGACGCATGGCTCAAAATAATTGATTCTCATCAGCAGTTCTGTTGTGGAGTACGACATAAGCGTGCCCATTAATGGAACTGCTTTTTTTGAGTGAAACTGTTTCGTGTTTACCCTCGTATTTAAAATATGTAAACATTTTACAAACAAGGCAGGAGGTGAAACAAATGACGCTTCAGGAGCTTATGCCTTTATTCTTATTGTTTCTATTTTTATTTATCATCGTTTATTCTATGGGGTTGGGTACCGCATTAGTTTTTAAAAGATGGAAGTCCGGAAATTCTACAGGCAGTGAGATTAACCTTAATTTACAAGCTAGAGTGGAGCGGTTGGATGAGGAAGCGAAAGAATTTAAGAGTAAATAAAAAAGCAGCTACTAAGTAAAAAGCAGCTGCTTTTACGTATCTCACCCAAATACACCTGGGAATTGCTTTACGATGGCATATGTGATGGCGTCGGACATTTCTAATACCTGTTCCTCGATTTCATCATAGATGGCAATGTCTTTTTTGTAATCCATCTGTATCATGAATACTGCTTCCATTTTTGTGAGATCCAAATGTTTATAGGACATATCACGTACTGCTTCTTCTGTTAGGAAAGGGTTGATTGTGCTTTTAAACTGATAATTGTCATGCGGGTCCAGGCAACGTGTTCTTCCCAAAGGCTTCGCATGTCACTCTTCAGCTTAACCTCTGCCGGACTGATACACTTAGCAGTCCGTACAGCTGAAAAAGCCGAATTAGGATAGAAGTAATATGGGACTGGCCAGGGATGGGCAGAATTGCGCCAGAAGTAACTATTCATATAACCCCTCTTTTCTTCCATTTTCGTTCACTTTTAAGCAATCTACAGCTATGATATTCGAGGGTTTTTGGTTAGGTGACGATCATGAAAAAATTGGTAACGTGTGCTGAAAAAAAGAGGGGCAGATAACAAAACGTTATCTACCTCATTTAGTATTTCTCCGATATAAAATGATGAATGGTACAAGTAAAATCGAGACAACCCCACCGATAACAGAAAGTGTAGGGAAATTCGATAACGCCACGATTACACCGGAAATAGCCCCGCCCGATGCACCAGCCAACGCGATGAAGACATCAACGCTTCCTTGTGTTTTGGCACGGTTGTCTGGTGTCGTAGCATCAACGAGGATGGCAGTACCACTTATCAGGCCGAAATTCCATCCCAGTCCGAGTAAAGCCAAGGCAATGATCAATCCAGCCATCGATTCGCCAGGAGCGGTAGCAGCCAAAATCCCCGAAGCAAGCAGGGTGACTCCCGAGGCGATCGCCATCGTGAACCGTCCCACTTTATCAACGAGAATACCAGTAAGTGGTGAAGGAAGGTACATGGCTCCGATATGGATTCCGATAACGAGTCCGACTGCATTAAGACCATGCCCATGCGCCCCCATGTGTACGGGAGTCATGGTCATGATGGCGACCATAACGATCTGGCTCAGAATCATGACGGTTGCACCAATGATAACACCTCGTTTGTTCCATGAAGCAGGCAGGGTTACACCTGGTGCGGCATTGTCATCGACTGGTTGGACATCCGCCAGCGCTTTGGAAATAAGGAGTGGATCCGGGCGCATCAGGATGAAAATGGCCAATCCGGCAAGGATGTAGGCTGCAGCAGCCAGGATGAATGGTCCCGCTAATGCAGGAATGCTGATGGACGTAGCGAAATTCCCCATGACACCGACTAAGTTCGGACCTGCAACCGCACCAAATGTAGTAGAAACCATTGCCATGCTGACGGCGGTGGCCCGCTGTTTTGTATTGGCCATATCGGTTCCCGCATAGCGTGCCTGCAGGTTGGTAGCCGTGCCGGCACCATAGATTAATAGAGAAGCGAACAATAAAATAACACTATTTAGGATGGCAGCAAAAATAACCCCAATTGCCCCGAGACCACCAGCGACAAACCCGATCGTCAGTCCTGGCCGTCGTCCGAACCGCTGAGACAGCCGTCCGACAATCATGGCCGCACCAGCAGAGCCAAGCGTGAACAGCGCGACAGGAAGCCCGGCGAAACTGTTGGTGCCAAGCATATCCTCCGCAAGCAGTGCTCCGACTGTAATCCCTGCGGCAAGGCCTGCCCCGCCGAAGATCTGGGCAATGATCACGATGATCAGCGTGCGCCGGTACAGGCTTTGTTGTTTATCGGTAGAATTTATATAACTTTTCAGCCAGGCGGGATGGCTGTTTGTTTCATCTATTTTCATTGCTTTATCAGACATTGTTGGTTCTTCCTTTCTAAAAAACAAATTACATACCCTTCGAGGTATTTATCCCCTCCTTATTGTAACGCTAATTGCTCGTTATTACCATAGAAAAACTTGGCTTGTCGCCAAGCACTTATGGCGCAAGCAATAGTGTTTTCTTATACTTTAATCCTTTAACATAGTTGATTTTTCTTAAAGAATAAGAAAAAACTGGCCATTCCGTCGAAAATGATTCCGACGCTTTCAGGCCAGTCTTCTTATTACTTTCATTCTATTTTGCTGTACTTGTTTTATTCATGAACTTGAGCAGATCCGTTAAGATTGTACTAAAAGTGGAAAGGTGTTCCTGGACTCTTCCTGGATACTCCTGCTCGAGGAATTCCAGGTTATCGTTTTCTGTATGCCATATGTCTCCATGTTCTACCGTCTGATGGTAACCGTCCAAATCACCGATTTCCCAGTTTGTCGCTTCGAGGTACCCATAGGCGATACCCGCCGCTTTAAATGGGGCATGGTCGCTCCAGTCACCGGTCGTACCAGCAGGATAATCGGGACTTAGCCCTGGATTGGTTTGTACATCTAATTTTTTCTTTTCGGCAATGTTCAATGTCTGATCACGGATGAAACCGTCCTCGCCGGCGTTCCCGTATACATACATGTGATCTCCGGCAGCTAAGCTGTCTAAATTGATCATTCCTACCGTGCTATCTATTTCCGCCTGCGTCATTTGCTCGACATATGCTTTTGAACCCTGCAGTCCCTCTTCTTCTGCTCCGAAGGCGATGAAAACAACATCATAGGGTGTTTTGATATGTTTCAATACTTCTGCGGATTCTAACATCACGCCTACACCAGATGCATTATCGTCCACGCCTTTTCCTGCTGATACCGAGTCGTAATGGGCGCCCACAATAATCTGTTCACTTGACTTTCCCGGTTTATAAGCAATCACGTTGGAAGAGTCAGAACCTTCACCATAACTGAATTCCTGAATCTCTGTTTCATAGCCGATCCGTTCAAATTGCTCATAGATATACTGTTCTGCTAATTTTTCATTGTCTGTGCCGGCCACCCGTGAACCGATTTCATTTGCAAGATAATCCATGTGTTCATAAGCCAGCGCTCCGTCTTTGTGCACAATTGACTTTGGATATGTAACGGTGGAAGCGGAAGCACTTCCGACAACGGTCATCAAACCAATCATAATGGCCATAAAGGAAAAAGATAGTTTTCTCAGCATAGTCTCACCTTTCTTTTATAAAATTATTTAAATATTCTTACATATCAATCTATCAAAAAGGTTTGAATTTTAATAGCAAAGTGCACTGTATATAAGAGACATTTATAGAGAGGTTATAACCTGAAGTTTGATATAGTAGATATAAGTAAAAGCTAGATGGGGTGAAGCAATGAATCTCGAAGCCATCATGACTAAAATGAAAAAACATACGCCAGGCATCCTTGGCCAGCAAAAATTGAAGCCATTTTCTATATTGCTCCCTTTGATAGAAAAAGACGGTGAGCTGCATCTTCTTTTTGAAGTTCGTTCACAAAATATCAGGCAGCCGGGAGAAGTCTGTTTTCCGGGCGGAAAAAAAGATGCGGAAGACAGGCATGACAAGGACACAGCAGTACGGGAATCGATGGAAGAGCTGGGAGTGGATGACAAGGATATCGAGCAGGTATTTCCGTTAGGCCAATTGGTTGGTTCGATGGACATGCGTGTGAATACGTATGTCGGTTTTATCAATCGTAAGCTGGAGGAGGTTGTACCTAACCCTGATGAAGTAGGGGAAGTGTTCACGGTGCCGCTTTCTTTCTTCCTCAATAATAAACCGGAAGTTCATTATGTGACATTGGAAGTGAAACCGGGGGAGGATTTTCCGTATGAGCTCATCCCGAATGGAAGGGATTATAACTGGCGGCCTCGGCAAATGGGAGAATATTTTTATATCTATGGAGAGAAAGTGATCTGGGGGCTTACCGCACGGGTGCTTTACCATTTCATAGAGATTCTGCAGGAGGAAAGTAAATAGCAGACATACTAAATAATGCCTGGGAATAGTTCCAGGCATTATTTTTGTGAGTTGGATGGCTATTATTGGTCGTTAATGATTAACATATTCGAATCATCAAATTCCCAATCTTCTCCGTAGGCAACTTCCCAATAGTAGCCATCAAGGTCGGTGAAATATCCTCCATAGCCTCCCCAGTCTGTCCTTTTAGGCTCCTTTTGGATGGTAGCTCCAGCTGACTCTGCTTTTTTCAATACTTCATCTACTTCTTTCATGGACTTGGCATTATAAGCTAATGTTATGCCTGAGAAGCCATTTGCTATAGCTGGGGGATTGTCATTATTCACATCTTTAGCCAGTTCTTCTAAAGGGTACAAAGCTATCTTTGTTCCTTCATTTTTAAAGAAAATAATAACGGGGTTTGACTCTGTCCCTCTAATGGAGGTGTCAAAACCAAGCTCCTTAAAGAATTGATGTGCTTTGATGATGTCCTTCGTACCCAGGGTAATAAGATTTAATCGGTTCATCACTTTTTCTCCTTTAAAAAAATTTCACCTTTCCGTGTTTATATTTACTTCCATTTAAAATTACAATTTTCCTTTGATATAAAAAAAATAGACCAAATCAATTTGCGATTTGGTCTGATCATCCCGTTATTTTTGTAATTGGAAGCTCTTAGCCAGTACATCTTCACTGTTAGTTCCGACAAACACTGTAAACTCGCCGGCATCACTCTTATGTTCGAAGTTGGCGTGATAATAGCGTAGTTGTTCTTCTGTGACCTTGAAGGAGACCGTTCGAGATTCGCCTGCTTCCAGCGAAATCCGCTCAAAGGCTTTCAGTTCTTTCAACGGTCTTACGACTTCGCCAACATGGTCACGGACATACAGTTGCACGACTTCTTCACCGGCCAGGTCGCTGGTGTTGGTCACCTTAATACTGACGTTCAAGGCGTCATCAACTAGCAGCGTGTCGCTGGATAGCTGCAGATCTGCGTATTCGAATTGGCTGTAGCTCAATCCGTAGCCGAACGGGAAGAGTGGGCCATTCGGAATGTCGAGATACTGGGATACATAGCGTTCCTGTGCATCTGGTGCATCTTTCGGACGTCCGGTGTTGTAGCTGTTATAGTAGACAGGGACCTGTCCGACGGAATAAGGCATGGACATCGTCAGCTTGGCGGAAGGGTTGACCTTGCCGAGCAGGATGTCGGCGACGGCATTTCCGCCTTCGGTACCTGGGTACCATGCTTCTACGACGGCATCTGCATGTTCGGTAACTTCTCGTAAATCCAGTGGTCTGCCATTGAATAAGACAGCTACCACCGGTTTACCTAGCGCCCGTACTTTTTTCAATAGATTCAGCTGAACTTCTGGCAGACGGATGTCGGCACGGCAGCCGGCTTCTCCGCTCATATCAGAATTCTCGCCAAGCGCCAGCACGACCACTTCTGCCTGTTCTGCCGCTTCCAACGCTTCCTGCATTTGTTCCTCTGTACCTTCTTCGATTCCGGTACCATTTGCGATGAGCAGATTTTCATCAGTAAAGTGTTCTTTCAGTCCCGTTTTGACGGGAATGGTATCTTCCGCCGATCCGCCCCAGGACCATGGCCCAAGCACATCCGTGCTGTCAGCAAACGGACCGACGAGCGCGACTTTTTTATCGGACGCCAGTGGGAGCAGCTCATCATTTTTCAGTAAAACAATCGATTTTGCAGCCAGTTCTCTTGAAGCCTGTCGATGGTCTTCCGAAAGAATATATTTTTCTTCTTCCTCTTCATTGGCAAAGCGGTAAGGGTTCTCGAAAAGGCCGAGCTTCTCTTTCAATTTCAAAATCCGCAGCACGGCTTCATCGAGCAAACTTTTCTCCAATGTGCCTTCTTCTATCAGCTCTTCGACATGATTGACATAGCAGGATGTCATCATTTCAATATCGACACCAGCTTTCAATGCTTGTTCTGCTGCCTGCTTCTGACCTTCGGCGACACCGTGAGGGATCAGTTCTTTTACCGCTCCCCAGTCGGAAATCAATACACCATCGAATCCCCATTCATCTCGCAAAATGCCTCGCATCAATTGCTCATTCCCGGTTGATGGGATGCCGTTCAAAATATTGAAAGCTGTCATTACCATTTGACAGCCTTCATCCAGCGCTGCCTTGTAAGCCGGTAAATAATTTTCCCGGAGCATCCATTCGGACATGTCAACGGTATTGTAATCACGGCCGCCTTCTGGAGCGCCGTAAGCGGCAAAGTGCTTCACGCAGGAGGCAACTTTATATCTTTCGTTATCGAGATCTCCCTGGAAGCCTCGTACAAAAGCTCGGGCGAATTCACTATTTAAAAACGTATCTTCACCTGTTGACTCCATCACACGTCCCCAGCGAGGGTCCCGGGTGAGGTCGACCATCGGTGAAAATGTAACATGGACACCGGATACGGCTGCTTCTTTGGCTGCAATCGCTGCACTTTTTTCTGCCAATTCAATATCCCACGAGCAGCCGATTGCCAGCGGTACAGGGAAGATCGTCTTAAAGCCATGGATGATATCAGACATGAATAAAAGCGGAATGCCGAGACGGCTTTCTTCCATATGGACTTTCTGGATATTATTTGTTTCCCTTGCGCCGGATGCGCCAAGCACAGAGCCCGTGTTTTTGATATCTTCTTCATCGATATTCATTTGTACCATCGGACCTGTAATTTCCCCGCGGTCGGTAGCACCCCGGAAGAAAGGGGTAGCCAACTGAACGAGCTGGCCGACTTTTTCTTCGATCGTCATTTGTTCCAGTAATTGTTCCATCTTATTCTCTGGCATATTATATTCCTCCTATAAATGCATGTTTATTGAAACGTTTCGAAATTAATAATAATTGCAGTATAAATGGGAGCGTTTTCTAAGTCAATACGCATTATTCCACCTTTTAATAGTTTCCTGTAACTTATTAAAAAAGTTAGAAAACGTACTTGAAAGCGGATTCAAAATAAATTATAATGCAGTTATCGAAACGTTTCAATGAAATTTCAGTAAAAACTTAAAAAAGGGGTGCTTGTTTGTGAAGGGGAAATTGATGATCTTGCTGATTGTAGTCTTATCCAGTATCTTGGTGGCTTGTTCTTCCGGTGATGAATCCGGATCCAGTGAAGATAATAAAGAAGTTACGGTTTGGGCGATGGGAGAAGAAGGCAAGCTGTTAAAAGATTTCAGTAAAAAATTTGAAGAGAATTCTGATTATAAGGTAGATGTACAAGCTATTCCGTGGGATCAGGCTCACGATAAGCTGCTTACAGCCGTAGCTTCCGGTAATGGGCCGGACGTTGTGCAGCTGGGTACGACCTGGGTGCCGGAATTTGCAGAAGCCGGCGCATTGAAAGATCTATCGGGTTCCACAGGAGATTATGATTCTTTTGCAAAAGAGAATTTCTTTGATGGTGCTGTCGAATCAATGGAATATAACGATCAAGTGGTCGGTATTCCCTGGTATGTTGATACACGGGTACTATTCTACCGTACCGATTTGCTGAAAGAAGTGGGCTATGACGAAGCGCCGAAGACATGGGATGAACTGAAAGACGCAGCAAGCAAACTGTCTGACCGTGGCGACGATATGTATGGTCTTGATATTGACCGTAACGACCAGATCACCCCGTTCATTTTCGCTTGGCAAAATGGGTATGAAGCCGATTTAGAAAACAATGAATTGAACTTTGATACACCTGAATTCAAAGAAGCAATCAAATATTACACCAGCTATTTTGAAGAAGGCATCAGTCAGACACAGCAAGGGAAAGATATCACGCAAGCATTTGCTGACGGATCGAAGCCGATGTTCTTCAGTGGTCCTTGGATGGTCAACATCATTAACGACCAGGCACCGGATATCAAAGGAAAATGGGCGACAGCTGTTATGCCTGAAAAAGAATCCAATACATCCAGCATGGGCGGCTCCGTCCTATCTGTCTTTGAAAGTGCCGACAACCCTGAAGGGGGAATGGAGTTCATTTCCTATATGACAGAGACCGAAACACAATTGGATTGGGCAGAAACTTCCAATACACTGCCTTCCCGTACCGAAGCTTGGGAAGATCCGATGCTTAAAGATGATCCGATGTTCGCAACATTCGGGAAGCAGATGGAAAATGCGAAACCAGGCTTGCAGACCGAACAGTTTGAACGGATTGCACAGGAACTCCTTGGTTCGATTGAAAGAATCACCGAGGGTGGCGCTGATTTGGAGAAAGAGTTAGAAGCATTCAATAAAGAAGCGCAAAGTCTGTTAGAAAAATAAAAGCGTTTGTTGAAAGGAGAAGGGGATGGATGTCAATTTCATTCCCTTTTCTATTTACACTTTAGGAAAGTTTAACTTTGTTAAAGGGTTAAAGTATAAGAAAAGACTAAGGCTTTCGCCATAAGGAATTGGCGATATCCCAAGTTTTTCTAACCAAGGTGAGGTAGGTGGTTCCATGAAACAATTACTGAATAACCGGCATCCGTATATGTTTATCGCTCCGGCTGTCATTTTATTGACGTTGTTCAGTCTGATTCCTATCCTGGTCGCGCTGGTGATCAGCTTCACGGATATGAATTTGAAAGGACTGGCGAACTGGTCGGCGATTTCCTTTATCGGTTTAGAAAATTATAAAGATCTTTTTACCGATGCAACATTTATTAAATCAATATTCAACACATTTTTCTATGTCATCATTGGTGTACCTCTTGTTATCATTACATCATTATCCATTGCATTACTATTAAACTATGGCACCAGCTGGATCTTCAATACATTCCGCGCGGTCTATTACATGCCGTCGATCACGAATATCATTGCGGTTGCAGTCATCTGGGGTTACTTGTATAACACGGAATATGGACTATTCAACTATATTTTGTCGTTGGTTTCGGTAGAAAATATACCGTGGCTCGAGGAACCGACGATTGCCAAAATTTCATTGATCATCCTGGCCGTCTGGAAAGGGATCGGCATCAATATGATCATCTTTCTCGCAGCGCTCCAGGGGATTCCGAAATCCTACTATGAGGCTGCCGAAATGGATGGAGCGAGCCGTCTTCAGGTGTTGTTCCATATTACATTGCCATTACTGCGTTACGCCACTTTTTTCGTAACGGTTACGACGCTGATCGGCTGGATGCAGTTCTTCGAAGAACCATTTGTCATGACCGATGGCGGGCCTTTGGACGGAACGATATCGGTTGCGCTCTTCATTTACCAGGAAGGCTTCCAATATAGTGAGTTCGGATATGCAGCTGCAGGTTCGTTCATCCTGTTTGCGATGATTATTATCGTAACGGTCTTCCAGTTCAAACTTCAGAAAAAAGACACGGAATTATAATAGGAAGGAGTGGGGATATGGCTACAGCTACAAAAAGGAGCAAGACGGAAAAAGCGCTTGTCATCTTTCTCCTGATTGCAGGCGGAATTTTGGTTTCCATCCCGTTTCTATGGATGATCTCCAGTTCATTCAAACCGGAAAATGAAGTATTGGCGATTCCGCCGACGATCATTCCGGATAACCCTACCATAGAAAATTATATCAATCTATTTACGAGTATGAATTTTGCAGTTTACTTACGGAATACCATTATTGTTGTCCTGTTTTCTTTCCTCGGCCTGCTATTCAATGCAATGGCCGGCTATGGATTTGCGAAATATCATTTTAAGGGCCGTGAAAGAATCTTTTACCTTGTCCTTGCTACGATGATGATTCCAGGACAAGTAACGATGATTCCCGTTTATTTGATTTTGAATGCTATGGGGCTGACCAACACGATGGCCGGGATCATTTTGCCGGGACTTGCGGTGGCGTTCAGCATCTTCCTGTTCCGCCAGTTCATGACCACGATTCCCGATGACTTACTGGAAGCGGCAAGGCTTGATGGTGCTGGTGAGTTCTATATTTTCTTCCGGCTGATCATCCCGATCGCCAAGCCGATTTTTGCGGTGCAGGGAATATTGACGTTCATTGCCGGATGGAACAGTTTCCTATGGCCGTTGATCATCGCGAATGACGAAAGTCTGTATACGTTATCGGTCGGCTTGTCCTTGCTGCAAGGACAGTATGCCAATAACTTCGCGCTGCAAATGGCGGGTGCGGCGTTCATGGTCATTCCGATCATCATTATTTTTTCCTTTTTCCAGAAATACATTGTCGAAGGATTTACAATGTCTGGAATTAAATGAGTGTATGGCAGTGTCCGGATAGCTTACAATAGAACTGGACAGTGCTGTGTTATTGGAGGTAGGTAAGGTGGCTACGATTAAAGATGTTGCAAAGCGGGCAGGAGTTGCTGTATCGACAGCATCCTATGCCCTTAATGGGATAAATAAAGTCAGTCAGGCAACCGTCGATAAAGTGCTGAAGGCAGCACAGGAATTGAACTATCAAAAAAATGGTATCGCTTCTGACCTGAAACGGACGAAGACCAACACGATTGCTTTGATATTAAGCGATCTATCAGGTCCATACTTTTCGGAATTGATCAAAGGCGTACAGGACGTCACCACGTCGAATGGATATGATCTGATCGCCTGCAGTTCGGTTGGCGGGGATAAGTCGACCGCGACGAAGTTTTTACGGGAAAAACGTGTCGATGGAGCGATTGTACTCGCAACGAATATCAGTACCGAAGCCATTAAAGCTTCGGCGCGGGAAGACTTTCCGATTGTAGTGCTTGATCGGGAAGTGGCCAATCCTCATGTGATCCACGTGGAAGTCGATAACCAGCAGGGCGGCTATGATGCGACGAAACATCTGCTCTATAAAGGTCATCGCTCGATTGCCTATGTCAGCGGACCATTGGATTCCCATGACAATAAGGAGCGGTTCAAAGGCTATAAAGCTGCATTAGCGGCTTCCGAAATCCCGTACCATTCCCGTTGGACGATCAACGGTGATTTCACCAGAGAAGGCGGATACCGGGCAACCCGTACCTTGATCGCCCAACAAAATTTGCCGGAAGCCATCTTCTATGCCAACGATGAAATGGCCATCGGCGGGCTGCAGGCCTTCTCGGAAAAAGGAATTCGAGTTCCTGAAGACATTTCCATCATTGGATTTGATGATATTCAACTAGCGGCATACGTTCACCCGCCGCTTACGACCGTAAGACAGCCGAAATACGAAGCCGGCTCGCTCTCCGTCCATCTGATTTTTCAGATGCTTGCCGGTGAATCGGTCGATCAGACCTATAAACTTGCAACTGAATTTGTCGAACGGGATTCTGTGAAAAAAAGATGAAAAATGCCTGGTTCTTAAGGTGCTGTGTTATCAGCATACTTGGATCCAGGCATTTTTTATTTTATCTGAGATAGATTTAATGATTTATTTTCTTTGCCCATAAGTTTAGTTGCAAATTCGTAATGGTCACCTTAATTGTTGGCTCTTTTGTTATGTCAATCTCCTCATCTGGTGGAAATAAATAAAAACCGAACTCGTCGCCGCTACGGTAGTTTAATCCCGAGGAAGAAGAGGGTCTTAGTTTAAACGTCTCACCGTTATACGTGGCCTGCGCTTCTGCTTTAAACTCATGGGTAAAGCCATTTTTATTTCGGGCGTGTTCAAGACCGGAAGCTAAAGTACCGCCACCCAGGTTATAGCTTCCACTTGACCGGAAAACCACATTATAACTGGAACTATTCTGTACGATTCTTGAGATGTAGATTTGATCTCCTTCCTCACCATCAAAAAGCACTTTTCCTTCATTGCTCTCCGGATCACTTAGATCAATCGTTACCATATAATCACCTTCCATTTATGTGTATTATTATGATAACGCTCGACGTCTTCGGCTAAGTGTCTGATTCCATGAGCCTGAAGCTGGAACATGTCAATGGCTCGTGGTATAAGGAAAGAGCTAAGGGCAATGATTCCCGCCACAATATATAACGTGTTTAAATTTAAAAATTTTTTCAATGAATTATACCTCCGCAACAGAAACTCTCCTTTCTTGAATGTTCTGTCGTATATCTATAGATTTATTTATGTAATATTCTGCTTGAAGCTTATTGTTGAATAGAAGATCATCAAAAGTTACATCCTAATAAATTCCATATGGATCGCTTGATTTCCTTCTATTGTGGTAAATACAGTAAAAGAGTGCAATTGCGACACAAGAAAAACGAGAGGAAGTCTCATTAAAACCAAACTAAGGGAGAAATCCTGGTTGAACGGTTATCATAAAAAGGATAAAGATCAAACTTGGAGAGACCCAGGGGAGCGGTCATTATAAAATAGATAAAGATTAAACTAAGGAAGAAATCCTATATACATGGTCTTAATCAAAGAGTTGAAAATCAACCTAAGATAGCAATCCAGATTGAAAATGAGGGTAGTTGATGATAGAAAGCAGCAAAAAAGAGCCGGTCTACATTTTGACCGGCTCTGGCTATGTCTAAATTATTGAATTCCTTTTATCACCCAGTCGGCAACAGTGACAGTCCGTTTTGCCTGATGCTTGACTGCGCCTTCTACGTCCTCGACCATATTGCCATCCTGATCTACGGTGACACTTGTGCCATATGGGTTTCCGCCTGCACCAAACAGTACTTCATCGGTGTAACCTGGAGAAACGATGATTGCCCCCCAGTGCATCATCGAAGTATAAAGAGAAAGCAAGGTTGCTTCCTGGCCGCCGTGCGGGTTTTGTGCGGAAGTCATACCGCTGACAACTTTGTTGATCGTCTTGCCGCTTGCCCAAAGGCCGCCCTGTGTATCAAGGAATTGCTTCATTTGCGATGGCATGTTACCAAAGCGTGTCGGAATGCTGAAAATAATAGCGTCGGCCCATTCGAGATCAGCGGATGTCGCTACAGGCACGTCTTTTGTTTTTTCGACGGTTGCTTTCCATGCTTCATTCGCTTCGATGACGGATTGCGGCGCCAGTTCCTCGGCTTTTAATACTTTTACTTCAGCACCAGCTTCTTTTGCTCCTTCTTCCGCCCACTTAGCCATTTGATAGTTCGTTCCACTCATCGTATAGAAAATGACAGCTAATTTTACGTTTGACATGTCTTCCATCTCCTTTGAATTTCCAAATAGTTTATCTAAAAAACCCATGTTTAACACCATCCTGCCTGTACTTTAACTGGCTATCCTTAAGGACCCCCTCCATAAAAAATATAGCTGATTCACTTGCTTGCTTTTCTTCTTATGCCCAAATGGAGGAAGTTTATTAAGGGAATATATTTTGAATTCGAGATATGTAGCGAAAAATAAAGCACCTGTTCATAGGTGGTGATTTATCTCAAATTCAAGATGATCATATCTCGAATTTGAGATAAAGTCAATTGCTGTTTTTTAACCCTGTTTTTTAGGAGGATAAATTTGAAATGACTGGCATGTAATTTGTGAAATAAGCGCCTGCTATCAATAGTCCGAATGTAATCAACCAGCTCCATATCCCTAAAAAGTCGAACCAGTAAGCAAAGATATTGATGAGCCCGATTAAATAAAAGGAGATCGAAGTAAGCAGGCTTTTTATCCCTGTAAAACCAAGACGTTTTCTTTTCCTAACCACCATGATGAATGAAAATATAAGAGCAAATCCCGTGATGATTGTGAATAGGATTTCCATTTAGTCACCTCATTTCATCAATTTCATAAAAACAAAAAGCGCCTGTTCCCCGTTCGGCAAAGGGTAACAGGCACTTTCCATTTAAGTTTAAGGCAAACTTTCAGATACAACACCATCTCCGTCATGACCGTCAAGCCGGTGGACCGATCTTTTTCCACCACTTAAATATGTATCAATTAAAGCGTCTTTTCCGTCCACTTTTTCAACCTCTGACCATTGCTTTAATTCGACAATTACCACATGGTCCTAGGAGCCGCTGTTTCCTGCAACAAGGAAATCGACTCGTTTAGAGGTGTTTGGTATTTTAAACTCAATGGCAACCGAAGAATCTGCAGGAATGTCTTTATCCTGCATTACATTGGACATGCGTTGCAGAGAATTTTCCCACGAGAGGATTTCACTCTTTGATGTTCTGCCTATCTTTTCCTGATAGGAGTTATATAGGCGCTCCACCAGTAGTTCATTGGTGACATCCGAGATGAATTCTGTTTTGGATGCTTCGTAAATGATCATGTGAACCGTCTCCTTATTACAGAAATAGAGGTAATCATTTTTCCGTGTCGAAAGAATTATATATTCAGCTTACCTTATTTTCCCACCCGATTGTAGCAAAATAACTCCAAATAAAGTGGTGATATACATCTGGTTACTGAGTTGCAGGTGGAAACTTACTAAACTCAGGAGGTTATCGTGATATGGATGAAAAAGTTACCTTCTCCCCGGAAGAGGAGTTTCGGGAGAGGGCGGAGAAAGTTTTTGAAAAGCATAAAAATAAAATTCAAAATAAATTGCCGGAAGCGGAAGTCTATCATGTTGGAAGTACAGCCGTAAGAGGGTCGCTGACAAAAGGGGACGTCGATCTTCAGGTGCGCGTGACTCAGGATGATTTTGACGAGGCGAGGAAAGCATTGTTGGAGCTATATCCAGTGAATACAGGCAGTGATCGAACGACTTTCTTCTGCGCTTTTGAGTGTGAAGAAGAAGTACTGCCGGTGGGTGTCCAGTTGACAGTGATCGGTACTTCCGTCGACCATTTTTATCCGATGACACGTTTTTTCATAGAGAATCCCTCCTATATCGAAACGTATAACGCTTTAAAAAGGCGGTATGAAGGAACGGATATGGAGGCGTATCGGAAGACGAAGGCAGCTTTCCTGACCGAACTATTGGAAACGCCGGCCTATCAGGAAATCACTGAACGGTTTGCGGTTTACGATAAAGTTAAGTTTGTGGAAGGGGAGCAATATGTGACGGTGGAAGATACCAGACATTTGACGGATGAGGAGTTGAAAACCTTCGTCAAGCACTTGCTTAAGGACCCTGCATTCCATTACAAGGAAATGACGCTCCTTATCCCTAATAAATTTGAAGCGGAAGTCGAATCTTTTTTAACAGACCATGGATTCCGGCTACATGACGAAAATGTCATGGTGAAAAAAGCATTGAACCATGACACACAGACAGCAGTCTATTTTGACACAGCTTCTCTCCATGAGATCGCGGAAGAAGAGTTTAAGCTTATTTGGGAAAAAGCGATGATCCAATCCTTAAATGCATCTTCTTCCCTGGACATGGATGGGCATATGCAAAGTGTAAAAGGGGAGCTTGGCGAAGATTACCGTAGTTCCTGTCTGATTGCTTATGAGAACGACCTTCCCATCGGAGTTGTCATGCCGCATATTGAACCTGGCACCACCGATGAAGGGAGATTGTTTTATTTTGGACTTGTGCCGGAAGCACGCGGCAAGGGGAAAAGCAAACGTCTCCACCACCAGGCGCTTGGTATATTAAAGGATGATTTTGATGCCGTTTATTACATCGGTTCCACTAGTAGTAATAATGTGCCGATGCTGAAAACCTTTGAAGCAAATGGCTGCACGGTTGTAGAGAGGAATAGGGTATATAAGCGAGAGAAAACTGCGGGTAAAAAATAGATAATCGGGAATATTCAAAAGAGGAAAGTAACTGGCATCTTTGATTGGAGAAAATATTGCATACATGCGGGGTGGAATTTAGATGAGAAAACTGGTCTTCGGAGTATTGTTTGCTGCTTCCATAACCGGAATGTTAGCTGTCTGGTTTCCGTCCACGAATGTAATGAACAAGCTGCTCATACAACTTTTTCTTCCACTTGCTGCTATTTACTGGATCAATAAAACCCGCTACTGGTTTCATCATCATATTAAGAAATCACTGGGTTGGAGCAAACACCCTTTGATTATTTCCCTGCTTTTTTTAGTTATCAGTGTGGGATATGACCTGTCTTTATTTACCGGTCATCTATGGGCTCTGCCTATCTTTCATTTACTGATGCTGGTCAGTGCGTTTCTGTTTTGGTGTATGTTTGTACGTGCCGGTCGAAATATAAAGCAGCTGTCTTTTGCGTTAAAATCACTGTTTCTGGTCGTCAACATGCTGGTGTTGGGCGTCTATGCGTTTATAGCCAGCCATTACTTCCCATCTTATGAGACAAGCATCTATACGTTTATCGGCTCGATCGTGCTCGTGATGACGTTTTTGTTAGGGTATACGTTGATGATGTGGGGAAGGAAAGAACATGTCGTGGACCGGCGCACGGTTGAAGGGCTGGTTCGAAAACTAAAATAAAGCTGAACAGGGGATATGTTATGGAAAATAAAGAGCAACAAGTAAGAAAACTATATGAGCAGCTGATTTCTGCCTGGAACCATCGTAATGCCAAAGGGATGGCGGATTTATTTTCAAAAAATGGCGAGAGCATCGGTTTTGATGGCAGCCAATCCAATGGGCCGGAAGAGATTTTTTCTCACTTAGATCCTGTATTCAGGGACCGCCCAACGGCTCCTTACGTTACTAAAATAAAAGAAATCCGCTTCCTTGGAGAGGATATCGCGATTGTACGAGCAATAGCAGGAATGGTTCCGCCTGGGGAGTCGGATATTAAGCCTGATGTCAACACACATCAAACGTTGCTACTTTCTTTCCAGAATGGCAAGTGGAATATTGAGCTTTTTCAAAATACACCTGCTCAATTTCATGGCAGACCGGAGTTGGTGGAAAAAATGACAGATGAATTGAGAGAATTACTTTAATACGATATCCGTAAAAAAGTGCCTGTCCCCATGATAGTAGGGGGGCAGGCACTTCATTTTTTCTTTATTTCTTATTCACAGAAGCATCATAAATCGTATCAACCGCTTGCTGCAGTTTCTCGTTAAACTCTTCGTCTGACTGATTGGCATTCAGGTCAGAAGCAAGAGCACGGGAGAAGCTGGCGATCAGGCCGTCGTTCTCTTTCAGTTTTTCATTGGCTTCGTCACGGGAATAGCCGCCGGAAAGGGCGACAACGCGAACGACGCGGGGATGATCGATCAATTCTTTATACATGTTTGCCTTCGTTGGAATGGTCAGCTTCAGCATAACGTTCTGGTCATCTGTGAGCGCGTCGAGCTGCTTCAGGATTTCATTTTTCAACATGGCTTCACATGTCTCTTTATCCTGACTATTGATATCCACTTCAGGTTCAATAATCGGAACAAGCCCGGCTGCGATGATTTGTTTACCGAAATCAAACTGCTGGTCAACGACTGTCTTGATCGCTTTTTCGTTCGGTTCATGGACGACCGAGCGCATTTTTGTACCGAAAATATTACGTTCATTAGCACGACGCAACGTTTCGTCCAGGTCTGGAATCGGCTTCATCAGCTGTACGGCATTTTCCTTATCGGCAAGTCCTTTGTCGACTTTTAAAAATGGTACGACACCCTTGCTGGCAAGGTAATCAGCAGTATATTGACCTTCGATTTCGCGGTCCATCGTCTGTTCGAACAGAATAGCGCCAAGTATTTTATCAGAATTGAAAGCAGGGGACGTGATGATACGCGTCCGCATCTCGTGCACAAGGTCGAACATTTCATCTTCGCCAGAATAAGAATCCTCCGGTACTCCGTATGCCGCTAGCGCTTTCGGCGTACTGCCGCCGCTTTGGTCGAGTGCTGCGATAAATCCGTTGCCGTTTTTGATTTTGTCAAAATGGTTTTGATTCATACTTTCCACTCCTTTTTCTTCGTATTCGAAATAACATCCACCTATACTCTTCCCGTTATCGGGCCATCTATAACACAGGATGGATGTGCTGTTTTCATTTTAACATGTAACTGTTTTAATTGTTTTCGTCCCTGTTCAAAAGCATTACAGCATGTAGGTTCTTATTTATACCTAGGGATGAAAGCTGCCGGTGCTTTTACCCCTATAAAGTAAAATATGGGGGTGGGTTTTCACCAAGGTAACCATTCCTGTTCTAGGCATTGATAGATATGAATGTTTTCATTTAAAAACCAGGACCAAACACTTTAATCTGTTTGGTCCTGGTTTTTTATTTGTCATCATTTTTCTTTGCTTGATCAGCTATTTCGTCGAACGATCTGACTTTTCCGTGAGGGTTTTGTGCATGCTTTCTGGCTTTCCATTCCCGTTCTTCTTGACGTTTGGATTTAGTCATTGTTATCGCTGCTCCTGTCCTTTATTAAGATCATTGCTTACTTTGTTGGACTTTCGTGCTTGTTTGGCTTTTTCTTTATGTGCCTGATTTGCTTTGGCGCTGCCAAATTCCTTGGAGAATTCTGTATCTGTCTTGCTGGAATCAAAGCCTTTTTTATTCTTTTGCTGCGGATCATTTTTCTTTGTGCGTTTCGCCATGGATTTGCCTCCTTTTTTGTTTAGTATTAAGAAAAAGGAGGCGTGATATTCTGGCAGCAGCCAGAACGGGCATTAGCAAAAAGAACCATCACCCGTTTGATGATAGTTTCTTGGCTGTGTTTGGGTGACTGGACAGATTCAACAGGACAATTCCACCAATGACCAGGGTGATTCCAGAGAAGGTGAGTATGTTGAAAGCTTCATCCCATACCAAAATACCGATTAATGCCGTTGCAGCTGTGCCCACCCCTGCCCATATGGCATAAGCGAAACTTAACGGAATGGTTTTGAGCGCTAACGAAAAACAGTAAAAGGAAAACAGGTAACCAGCCACTACCCCGAAGGAAGGAAACAAGGCTGTGAAACCTTGTGACATTTTCAGCATAGTAACCCCGAATATTTCAGCGAGAATAGCAATAGCTAAAAGTAGATAACCTCTCATGTTCATCTCCTCCCTCACATTAATGAGATCCGTTTGATAAATTCAACAGTGTCACGCCTCCGATAATAAGAATTAATCCGACGACGTTTTTGTAGTTGAATTTTTCTTTATATATTGTAAATCCTACTATTGCGGTAAGAGCTGTTCCTAACCCCGCCCAAACCGCATAAACCAGACCCAGAGGGAGTGTTTTAAGCGCTAAAGATAAAGTGTAAAAAGCCAAGCCATATCCAACAATCACACCAATAGTGGCCAGTTTATTTTTAAACCCATTTGAAGCCTTCAGCATGGCACTGCCGAATACTTCCAGAACAATAGCCAGAATCAAAAAAGTATACGCATGCACTATTATCACTCCTCTCTTGTCTTATATTCCTGTTGTATTCTCTACAATATTGATTCTATTTCCCGTTATTCCTTAATCTACAAAATTTAAGCATTAAAAAAACACAACACCATTTTCCTGCTTTCTTTCGATGATAACGATTGAAGGCATTTTTTAATGATGGAAAAAAGGGAGGTACAAGAAAGCCATGAATTACTTAAAAAAGATCCTTGCGTTATTTGACCGTATTGAATTGGACGGACTAACCGCACATCCTGATTCCGCACCTCGGAAAAAATGGATTACGATCCGTGATAAAGAAGCTCTCTGACTATGCAGCACACACCGACGATGTCAGCCATTGCCGTTTATCCGCCGAAGAAAAATACCTATCAAGGTGCGTACCTAGGGACAGGAAGCGGCTGATGTTCCACGTGAAACAAGGGCGGCATTCAATAAACAGCTTTCGGAACTGATGAGGAGGATGGCAGATGATACTCAATGAGGAAGCGGAACAGGCGGTATTAGGGGCGATTCTTTTGGATGATGCCGTGATGGAAAAGTCAAAACTGAAAGGCGAGTATTTCCACCTTCAGCGGCACCAGAAGATTTTCGCAGCGATTGCAAAGGTTCATCAGCTTGGAGAGCCAGTTACGTTGGTCACGGTAACGACCGAGCTGGGGAAGGATATCGACGCAGTCGGAGGTGTGGGGTATTTGAGTCAGCTCGCAGCTTCTATTCCTACGCTCGAAACTTTCGAACATCAACAGCGTCTGGTCCTTGAAGCGTTGCGTTACCGCAAGCAATGAAGAGAGCCTGGGACCACTGCGTTATTGTTAAAGTGAGAATAGAAGTTCTTTTTATAAGGATAAAAACAGCCCCCTGACAAACACTATAAAAAAGGGGGGAACCTTATGAAAACAGCAATAATCGGAGCTGGACTTGCCGGTCTTTCCTGTGCATTAACGCTGGAAAAAAACGGCCATACTGCTGATATATTTGAGCAACGAAAAGAAGCGGGATTTGGGTATAACATCGCAGAATTGATGACCCCTATTCTTCACGCTCCCATCAATGATGCGGTAAAGTTTTTTTCTGAAACGCATGATATTCACATAAAGCCGACGTACAATGTCCAAAAAATATATGCACATTCCGAAAATGAGTCTGCCTACGTGGAGGGAAATATCGGGTTTATCAATTTGCGGGGTGATCATAAATACGCTTTTGAAAAACAATTAGCTGAGCAACTGGTGCATAGCAAGATTCATTATGATCAACATGTCTCTTACGAAGAAATATCCAAAGCGTATACCCATGTTGTGTTAGCGACCGGTGATCCTCAGGACACCCAGCAAATCCAGCCTTATGAAATAGCACTCAAATCCACTTTTGCAGGGGCTATCGTCAAAGGGGATTTTATACGTAATGAGGTACATACCTGGTTCAATAACCATTTTGCTCCTAAAGGTATGGGCTACTTGCTTCCTCATTCCAAAACAGAAGCGTCACTGGTGATTGTCTATCCTCAATATGAAGCGGAATGGGTAGAAAAACGCGGTGAATTTTGGGAAGAAATGTTATCGCAAGCCTCACGGACGCTGAACCAGGAAATTGTTGTAGAAGAAGAATTTACGATAATGGATTACATGGTTGGAAGGTGCAAATACCCACGTATCGGCAATACGTTCTTTGCTGGCAACTGTTTTGGTGCAATCACACCGTTTTTAGGTTTTGGACAAACGGGATCTATTCTTAGCGGGATATATGCAGCACAGGATATTTGTGGGCTTGGAGATTATGAAAAACTTTGTAAACCGCTATATAAGGATTATGATGATTCCCTGGTGCTGCGCAGAGCAGTTGAAAGCTTGGACAATCATCAATTGGATTTGGTGACAAAATCACTTCATAACGCTGCAGTGAAAAAAATAGTGACCCAACCGAATATGAGTGTTCTGAAAGGACTCAGCCACCTATTAAAGCCATTCATATCTAAGTGAACACATGCAAATAATTCCGATCAGTGTAGACAAAAAGTCTACCTGATCGTTTTTTTATTGTAGAGCAATACATTATGCCGAGTCTTTGAAGCTGAGTGCATCAAAGTTGCTGGAATCGAAAACGCTGGCTGAAATAACCGCAGAAGTGTATAAACAAATCCAAAGGAACAGGGACGATGCCACAGTAAGTTGATCTTCTGTTTCATAAAGTGGTTACTCAACGAGTAGATAAAATCGATTGGTATAACTTGTGGGACTGGGATAGAGAGGAAATGATAGAAAAAGCAGTTTTTATTCTAAAAAGCTTCTAAACCATATGGTTTAGAAGCTCTTTTATATTTTGGGTTATAAAAAGGTTTTACTAACGTATAATCAGGTTATACGATATATGTACAAGTGTTAAACAAAACTTAAAATGGTGGTGAATGTTAATGAAAGGTTTAAATATGGTTGCCCTAATTCTTATTATTGTTGGTGGCTTGAACTGGCTATTATTTGGTTTATTCCAGTGGGATCTTGTTGGAGGAATTTTTGGAGGAATGGATAGCCCGGTTGCACGGATTGTATATGTCCTGGTTGGTATCGCAGCCATCTATGCACTGACGCTGTTGAAAAAAGTGAAGTAATAATGGAAAGTAAGATGCCTGCCACCTATAGCAGAGGGGGGCGGGCATTTTTGATCGTTAATAAAATTCTTTTCCTTTTGTGGATAACTTTAGGTTGTGGGTCACTTCCAGCTCCAGCGCCTATCCTATCGAGGTCTTAAGGCAATCCTCTCTGACAAAAAACGTCACTACTAGCAAGGCGCTTGCGATTTTGTTCTCGTCTATTGACATTAACGGAAGGGTAGCATATCCTAAATCTATACCATTCTGCAAATATGGTATGAAAAAAGGAGATATTTTTATGAGTGTGGCTGTTCTTAACTAATACGAATTGTATATTCCCTGATTGCTTTTAAATCACCTTCGCAAAGGTGTTATTTGTGCTGGAGTGACCAGGGATAGTTAAGAACAGGCATACCCAAAGAATTTAGAAAGAGCTATGACGGGCCTGTCATGGCTCTTTCTTTGTATCTGAATGCAGAATGGTTATATTTAAAGCCATCGCGGGGGAAGTGTATCCTGCGATGGCTTTTTGTATTTTTAACTAATTAATAAAGGAGCTTATCAAAAATGAATAAAAAAGCGATGAATGATTTAGGATTTAATCAAATTATCGAAGAGATCGCTTCTTACGCACTGACACACAAAGGAAAGCAGACGGTACATGCATTAACTCCTATGGTAGATAAGAGGCAAATAGAACGTTCATTTCAGGAAATTAGAGAGGCTATCGCGGTATTGCGCCTTAATTCCAGTGTGCCGATTCATTCTTTGGATTCCGTTACTCGTTCACTGGAAGAGGGAGAGAAAGGGCGTTACCTTCCAGTCGGTTCTCTCCAAGGGATTATTGAGTTTTTGGATCATTGCCGTAAGCTGAAGCGGTTTATGGATGATAAAGGTTATGTTGCCCCAACGATTTCCGTTTACGTCGATTCCATGTCAGACTTGACATTCCTTGAGGAGGAATTACGGAGGAGCTTAAAAAATGGACAAATCGATGGCTATGCCTCCAAAGCGCTATTAAAAGTCAGGCGTGATATACAGACAGAACAGACAAAGCTGAAAAACCGCGCACAAGAAGTGTTGAAAAAACAATCTTCTTACTTGCAAGAGCAAATGATTATCGAAAAGAATGGTCGTCTTACCCTTCCAGTCAAACGAGAATATCGCCAGAAAGTAAAGGGTTCCGTAATTGATACATCTTCTTCAGGGGCAACCGTATTCATGGAACCCAAGGAACTGAAAGAGCGGCAGGACATGATTGAATATATGAAACTGTCTGAGCAGCATGAAGTTGAACAAATATTGTACTACCTGACGGGGGCTGTCCTTGAATACAAGCAGGAAATTCTCATTGCTATTGATGTCATGCATCAGTACGATGTCATTTTTGCCAAGGCTAAATACGCCATCCATATAGAGGCTGATGTGCCTGGACTGAACAGAGATAATCTGATTTCGCTGATTGATGCCCGTCACCCTCACCTGGGAAAGGAGGCTGTACCATTGACAATCGAGATGAAACCGGAGGAACAAGCTTTAATGATTACAGGACCTAATACCGGTGGGAAAACCGTGACACTTAAAACTATTGGTCTTTTAACGATGATGGCCCAGGCAGGATTATGGATTCCAGCGAGTCCGGAATCCCAAGTGATGATATTTGATGATATTTTTTGTGATATTGGCGATGGACAAAGCATTGAGGCTAATTTAAGTACCTTTAGTTCAAGACTTGTCAATATCATTGAAATCTTACAAGATGCTCGACCGGGAACCTTGGCATTAATTGATGAAATCGGGTCAGGTACAGAGCCCAATGAAGGGATGGGTCTGGCTCAGGCGATTCTGGAGCAGTTGGTGACCAAGAAAGCTAAACTTTTGGTAACGACCCATTTTACAGAGATGAAAGAGCTAGCTCACCAGCGTGATGATTTTATTAATGGTTCCATGTCCTTTGATTTGGAGACATTACAACCGACCTATCGATTGGTGATTGGAGAAGCAGGTGATAGTCAGGCATTTCAAATTGCATTAAAGCTGGGGCTTCATCCTTCCATCATCAAGCGTGCTCATGAAGTTACCTATCACGAAACAAAGGAGTACCCCTTGGATCAAGAAAAACTCGATTCAAATGAAATGAAACAGCAAATAAACGTTCCACGCTATAAGGAAAGGAACGCTGCTCCCAAACGAGAGACAACGTTCTCTCGTTATAATATGGGTGATAATGTAAAGATAAAGGCAACCGGAGAAACAGCCATTGTTTATAAAGGACCAGATGACAATGGAGACTACATTATCCAGCAGAAAGATAAAAAGCTGAAAATGAATCATAAACGACTGGAGCTGTACATCAAAGCTCAGGATCTTTATCCTTCTGATTACGATTTTGATATCATCTTCCAGTCTAAGGAATACCGAAAAGTTACTAAACAGCTTGACCGTAAGCATGTGGAAGGTCTGACGATTGAGACAGAAGACGATTGCTAGCACTTAATCGTAGTTAATACGAGAGTTTGAAGTAATAAGAGGTCCTATTGTGGAAAGGGTCTCTTTTGCTTTTTTCCGGCAGGACTCCTTTTACCACTTGAAGCTTTCTTCCTGTACTGTATTGTGTTCCCAAGCTAATACGAAGTTGCCATTTTTTCACATTATCGGTATGCTAAAAATAGACAGAATAATCAGATATATGAACCTATTACATTTTATAAAGGAAGGGAGAATATGCATGCAGAACTTTGGAAATCAAGTACAGTTCCGTTTATATCAGACGATGCATCAACCGGATCCAGATCGCCTTCCGGTAGTGTGTGAAGAGTGGGAAGAAAAAGCCAGGGAAGTTTTACAGGAGGGTCCCTATGATTATGTGGCAGCGGGAGCAGGGGCTGGCAAAACAATGCAGAACAACCTTAATGCTTTTAATCGTTGGGAAATCATACCGAGGATGCTTCGAAATGTGGAACAGCGAGATTTAGACATTCAGCTATTTGGCGATACATACCCATTTCCCGTCCTCCATGCACCGATAGGAGTACAATCGATCATCCATGAGGACGGGGATTTAGGTTCGGCAAAAGCGTGTGCAGAACTAGGTGTGCCGTTTATTGCGAGCAGTGCTTCGACGACGCCGATGGAGAAAATTGCTGAAGAAATGGAAGATGCACCACGGTGGTTTCAGTTATATTGGAGCAACGATCCGGATATCGCAGCCAGCTTTTTACAACGAGCAGAAGCTTCCGGTTACTCGGCAGTCGTAGTGACGCTGGATACCCCGATGATGGCCTGGCGCGAAAAAGATCTGAAGAATGTTTATCTTCCATTCTTGTTAGGAGAAGGTGTCGGAAACTACTTTACGGACCCGGCATTTTGTGCCAAGCTGAAGAAATCACCACATGAGGACCCGGAAGCGGCGATCAAGCTATGGACCCAAGTGTTCGGAAATGCTGGCTTAACATGGGAAGATATTGCCTTCTTGAAGGCGAATACGAACCTGCCGATCATATTAAAAGGGATTCTTCATCCGGAAGATGCTAAACGCGCGCTGGAATATGGAGCGGATGGCGTAATTGTATCCAACCATGGCGGTCGACAGGTAGATGGGGCAATAGGAGCACTTGAGGCATTGCCTGGAGTTTGCAATGTTATCCAGGATAAGATTCCTGTCCTGATGGATAGCGGAATCAGGAGAGGTTCCGATATTATCAAAGCAATGGCTTTAGGAGCGAAGGCAGTACTCATAGGGAGACCGTGCATGTATGGTCTGGCGGCAGCTGGACAGCAGGGGGTAACAGAAGTAATGCAGAATATGATTGCTGACCTGGACATCACGCTGGCATTGACTGGGGAGAGTTCTATAAAAGAACTCAATTCAGTTATTCTAAGAAAAGCAGAATGATAAAAGGCTAACACAAAACAGCACTGCTACTGCTATTTTGTGTTAGCCCTTTTGGTATTATTTTCGCATATGGAAATTGGCGTTCAACTGACCACGGAGCATTTCGTCGCGAACTTCCTGTTTTTTTATTCTTCATATCCTGTTTGATTTCAAAAGTCTGGACCCTTCTTCCCGCTTATCTGCGATTTTCATCAGAAGCTCTATATCTGAAACCTTTAATAAAGGTTTTTTAAGTAAAAAAGCTCCCCTGTAGAAGGGGGGCTTCGTCATAATCAACGTGGATAGTTTCGATAAAGGATAAACAGCAATCCTAACATCACTATATCTAAGCGTGCATGGAACAAAGCTTGTACAAATCCCCCGTGCAAGGCTGGAACTTTTGTCAGTAAAATAGCTGCAATGATAATAAACATTAAAATAATAGCACAATTTTTCACATACCTATCCATGATCAGCATGACACCGGCTGCCAATTCTACTGTAGCGACCGCATACATCAATTGCACCGGGCTTGGCAGTCCCAGATTTATAAATACATTCTCCAGGTCAGAGTTGAGCAGCTTCATTAATGCGGATGTGATAAACACAAATGCTACTAAATAACGGATCAATTTCATAGTCGTCATCGCCTGTCCCCCTTAGTAAGAGACTATGCACGCCGGTGACAGACAATGACAAGCTTTTATGGGGGCTGATTTCCATTAGTGGTGATGGTCTGCACCTTCTTCTTCGGGAGCTGCATTTTTAAGGAACCAGTTCTCACCTATAAAAATCAAGATTATGAATACTACTGATACCACAACTACCAGTAAGTCGTTTGCGATTTTTACCCAAAGGAAAGCCCCTAGAACAATGGCATCCAGAATCAGCGCGGAAATTACAATGCCAGAGTTGGCATTGACCTTATTACGTAAATGTTTGTACACGCCCCAGTGGACGATCATATCCATTACGAGATATAGGATTGCCCCCATCGATGCGATCCTGCTCAAATCGAAGAAGATCGTCAAGACCATCGCAAAGACGATGGTGTATACGAGGGTATGTTTCTGGATCCGTCCTGGCATGCCAAAATGTTTATGAGGGATCAATTTCATGTTCGTTAACATTGCGAGCATCCGCGATACAGCAAATACACTGGCAATGATACCGGAAATGGTAGCGATGATCGCGATAATTACCGTAAACCATAGCCCAAGGTCACCGAACGCAGGACGTGCTGCCTCTGCAAGGGCGTAATCCTTCGCTTCAATGATTCTGTCTAACGAAAGGTTGGTTGATACCGCCCATGCCAAAAGCAAGTACACGACCAGACTGATTAGAATGGAAATGACGATAGCCCGGCCGACGTTTTTCTTTGGATTTACGATTTCGGACCCACTATTGGTAATAGTTGTAAACCCTTTGAAGGAAAGAATCGTCAACGCCACCGAGGCGACGATGGTAGTGATCGTAGTGTCAGGTGCATTGCCCCCAGTGGTTGCAGGAGAGAAGGAAAAACCGGCTACCCATAAGCCGCCGATGGCAAAAACCGCAAGTCCTGCAATTTTCAATAAAGAGACGATGGAAGTAAATGTCTGGATGAATTCATTCCCAGATATATTGACCAGAAAAGCAAATGTGAGCAAACCTATTCCTAACAAGGGAACGAGAAAGCTTGAATTGTCGATCTCAAATAATTGTAGGGTATAGGTGCCGAAAGTTCTTGCCACCAGGCTTTGGTTGATCACCATGGAAAAAGCCATTAACAAAGCAGCGGAGGCAGTTAATGTTCCCTTACCGTAGGCTTTTACCAAAAACATGCCGATGCCGCCAGCTGATGGGAATTCATTACTCATTTTCACATAAGAATAAGCACTGAACCCTGTCACAATTCCCCCGGCAATAAAAATAAGCGGAAACCAGGATCCGCCCAGTTCTGCCACTTGACCGAGCAGTGCAAAAATCCCCGCGCTGATCATAACACCAGTCCCCAGGCCGACTGCACCAATCAAAGATAAACTATTTTTTCTATAATCCGACATCTATGACACCTCCCAATGTTACTTCTATTATTTCACTGTTTATTTTGCTTACCCGGAAAGTTTGCAGATTTTATGCACATACTCCAAAACAAAAAACAGAGCTGCCTGCAGCAGCCCTCTTATACTATTTCTTCTTTTTTAAAGACCGATTCTATACCAAAACGTCCTTCTTCATATCAATGGTATTATACTCCCCCGATGAAATGGTTTCGCTAGTCAGCAAGGCTTCTGGCCATTTTTCTTTTATTTTATCGAAGGTGGCTGCGAAATGCAGACCGTGCTTCTTCGTAACTGTTAGGGATCATGAACTACCCATCCTTTCCGATATGCCGCAATGAAGGATTATCAAACTACGAACTGTTTCAACTACCTATGTAATGAGGGGGCAGTCTGTGATAAAAGAAAGGAATGTTCAAAGAGCTCCATTTTGTGAAAAGTTGCGGGTCTTGATTATAATAGGGTTAATGAAGATTGAAGGAGGT
The DNA here is from genome assembly GCF_900107755.1 of Thalassobacillus cyri. Taxonomy (GTDB): domain Bacteria; phylum Bacillota; class Bacilli; order Bacillales; family Halobacillaceae; genus Thalassobacillus; species Thalassobacillus cyri. The sequence continues at coordinate 171,825 of NZ_FNQR01000002.1, forward strand.
TATATAGTGAAGGAGAAGGTTCAGCTACATAAAGACGCATTTTTGCAAGAGTTGGAGGAGTTTTTGAAAATCCCAAGTGTCTCCGCTGTGGAAGCTCATAAAGATGATGTAAGAAAAGGAGCGGAGTGGGTAGCCAAGTCACTGGAAAATATCGGAATGGAGCATGTGGAAATCATTGAAACTGACGGTCATCCAATTGTCTATGGGGACTGGCTGCATGCAGAAGGCCGTCCTACAGTTCTTATTTACGGCCACTATGATGTTCAGCCACCGGAACCGATAGAATTATGGGAGACCCCGCCGTTCGAACCTGTGATTCTCGATGGCAAAATTTTCGCCCGCGGAGCAACCGATGACAAGGGCCAGTTATTCCTGCATATCAAAGCGTTGGAACTGTTGAAAAAGGAACATGGCACCCTGCCGGTGAATGTGAAGTTTTGTATCGAAGGGGAGGAGGAAATTGCCAGTCCGAACCTTGGTCCATTCATAGAATCCAATGCGGACAAGCTCACTGCTGATGCCGTGCTGGTTTCGGATACCTCTTTTATTGAAAAAGGCCAGCCGGCGATTTGCACCTCACTGCGCGGAGCGTTGGCGATGGAAGTCCAGGTGAAAACAGCCAACTCCGACCTTCATTCCGGCGCTTATGGGGGAGCGGTACCAAATGCGGTCCATGCGTTAGTGCGCCTGCTCGATTCTTTGCATCAAACGGATGGAAAAATAGCGGTCGAAGATTTTTATGAAGGTGTGCCAGAACCGACGGAGCAATTGCGGAAAGAAGTGGCCGAAATTCCTTTTGATGAAGAAGAGATGAAACGGGAATTGGGTCTTGATGCATTGTTTGGAGAGTCTGGGTTCACCTTCCATGAACAAACCGGCATCCGGCCGACCTTGGAGATCAATGGCGTGTCCGGCGGCTATCAGGGAGAAGGGATCAAAACAGTCATTCCAAAAGAAGCGAGCGGCAAAATCAGCTGCCGGTTAGTCGGAGACCAGGACCCTCAGCGGGTTTACGAATTAATCGGAAAGCATTTAAAGAAGCACAAGCCAACCGGTGCAAAGGTGACCACGAAACAATTCATCCAGGCCAAGCCGGTCGTGCTGGATTCCCAGGATCCGATGATTCAAAGAGCAGCTGATGCTTATGAAAAAATTTACGGCGTTCGTCCGTTATTCCCGAAAGAAGGCGGCTCAATCCCGATCGTCGAGGTGTTTGCCAGAGTACTGGAAGCACCGGTCGTACTGATGGGATTCGGTTTGCCAACGGAAAACCTTCACGCACCGAATGAACACTTCCATCTCGATAATTTTGAAAAAGGGATCGAGACGATCTGCGAATACCTTCAATCTTTTTAATTACTGTACTAATACAGAATATTTTAAAAGGCGTGTCGTAGCAATGCATTTGATTTTACGCATCACCCTTATCGTTTCCGGGTTCATTACATTATTTCTTGGCATCCTCGGCATTATTCTGCCGTTGTTGCCAACGACGCCATTTTTATTGCTGTCGGCCGCCTGTTTTGTCCGGAGCTCGGATCGGCTGTATCACTGGCTGATCACTAATAAATGGTTCGGCAGGTATATCCGTGATTTCCGCGAAAAAAGAGCGATTCCCATGAGAGCAAAAGTCATCGGTGTGACTGTTTTATGGGTATCAATGCTGTCCTCTGCTTTTCTTTTCGTGGAACTATGGCTGATCCGGGTACTGATGATTCTGATTGGTGCCTTCTTCACCTATGTGATGCTGTCATTCAAAACACTAAGATAACAAACGTAAACGTTGCTGTTTACGTTTGTTTTTTATTTTTTCCGCCTTATCCCCGCTGCCTTCTTACTTAACGTGCAAACCTTCTGCCCTGTCTCAAAAGTGTTCTGACTTATCTCAATAAACTTCTTTCCTAACGCAGTCATGTTCTTACTTAACGCCATGTGAAGGAGGAATAGAGAACTTTCTTCTATGAAAAAACACCTATGTCATAGACTAAAGCACTAATTAATAAAAAATTCTGAAAAAACGGTTGCATTTTTTGACCAAACTATATAGACTGTATCATAACAGTTAATCAACTTTATTTTCTGTATTATAAAAGGAGGAGTTAACATGAAAAAACAGAATGAACGAAACAGCGGACACCATTGCCCGGAGTGCGGTACACCAGTAGGGGATCACAGTGCGATTTACTTTATGGAATGTGAGCATTGCCTGGCTAAAAGTGAAGAGTAAATTTTTTTATCGTGTCTGTTATATAATAACGATTTAATTAGAGTTATGTATTATAACAAAATGTGCGGGCACAGATTCTGTCCCGCCCCATGAATCAATGAGCAACACCATTTATATATAACCATTTCTTTAAGGAGGAGTCAGATTTATGAAACAAGAAAGAATTGAGAATTTGAAGGCACAATGGCAACACGAACGTTGGGAAGGGATTACACGTCCATACGAACCGGAAGATGTCATCCGTCTCCGCGGGTCGATGGACATTGAATATACATTAGCGAAAAAGGGTTCGGAAAAATTGTGGAAGATGCTGAATGAAGAGGGCTATGTCCATGCGCTGGGAGCCCTGACCGGCAACCAGGCAATGCAGCAGGTGAAAGCAGGACTGAAAGCCATATACTTAAGTGGCTGGCAGGTGGCGGCAGATGCCAACTTGTCCGGTCATATGTATCCCGACCAAAGCCTTTACCCGGCAAACAGTGTGCCGCAGGTAGTCAAACGAATCAACCAGGCATTGCAGCGTGCTGATCAGATCCATTTCATGGAAGGTAAGGAGGATATTGACTGGTTCGCACCGATCGTTGCCGATGCCGAAGCAGGGTTCGGTGGTCAGTTGAACGTGTTTGAATTGATGAAAGGCATGATCGAAGCAGGGGCATCTGCGGTTCACTTTGAAGATCAGTTGTCTTCCGAGAAAAAATGCGGTCATCTGGGCGGGAAAGTATTGCTGCCAACGCAAACAGCGGTGCGCAACTTGATTTCAGCGAGGTTCGCAGCTGATACGATGGGTGCTCCAACCATTATTATTGCCCGTACCGACGCCAATGCGGCAGATATGATTACGAGCGACCTTGATCCATATGATGCAGAATTCATGACCGGCGAACGGACAGCAGAAGGATTCTTCCGCACAAAACCAGGTATAGAACAGGCGATTTCCCGCGGCTTAGCTTATGCTCCGTATGCTGACCTGATCTGGTGTGAAACTTCCGAGCCGAACCTGGAAGAAGCGCAACAGTTTGCCGATGCCATCCATGCGAAGTTCCCTGGAAAGCTTTTGGCTTACAACTGCTCGCCATCGTTCAACTGGAAAAAGAAGCTGGATGACGAGACGATCGCCAATTTCCAGAAGGAGCTTGGCAAAATGGGTTACAAGTTCCAGTTCGTTACACTGGCAGGTTTCCACTCCTTGAACCATGGCATGTTCGAATTGGCACGCCAATACAAAGACCGCGGCATGGAAGCTTATTCCGAGCTGCAGCAGTCTGAGTTTGCCAGCGAAGACCACGGCTACACTGCTACCCGCCACCAGCGCGAAGTCGGAACCGGCTACTTTGATGAAGTTGCTCAGGTTGTCTCCGGTGGAACATCATCGACGACTGCGCTGAAAGGTTCAACCGAAGCCGATCAATTCACCGAACGAGAACTGTCTCCTCAAAAATAACTAGCAAAAGGGTGTCGGCTGCGGCACCCTTTTTACATGTGCGATTTGGGATGATAATTGTGCATCCTCACGTGTTAACTGTGCGAGTTTTCCAGATAACCGTGTGCCCTCTAAAGTTAATCGTGTTAGTGTTGCAGCTAAACATGCAACCTCCACCATAAACTATCTAATTTCACCCCTTATGTACCCCATGGCATTCACACAGTCTTTTTCAATGCAAATACTGCCAGAGCGATCGCGCTGAAGCCGCTGACGAGTTTTCCTACAATCATGGCGAAAACCATCTCCTGATTGACGCCGGCGACAAACCCTAAATGCCCACCGAATACAAACGCCCCACTGACCGCAAACGCAACATTGATAACTTTTCCTCTCGGTTCCATCTCCTTCAGCAAAGCCAGCATTGGGATACTATGTGCCAGCGATGCGATCAGTCCAGTCGTAGAGGTATCACTGATACGCAGCCACCCGCCGATTTTTGCTAAGTATTTATCAAAAACGCGGGAGATGAATGCAACCATCGGAAAGGCGCCGGCAAGGAAAATAGCGAGCCTGCCAACAATCTGAATTCCTTCATCGAGAGGAGTTAAATTGGGAATGACGACGATTCCGGTCAACGTTTCGACAGCGATCGCGGTGAGTCCAATAATCGCCAGGCTTTCCACACCTTTGCCGAACCAGGAAAATCCGGCAATCATCATCGAGGGCTTCTTCCATAACCCGATCGCAATTGCGATAGAAAAAATAACCGTAGGCACCAGGTTAATGAGAATGATAGCCAGGTCAAGCCCCGCTACCATAGCGCCCGTGAAAGCACCGACCGGTACCGTGATCAGACCGAGGAGAATGCCTTTTGCAAAGTAGGGATGGTCCTGTTTTTTTATGATTCCAAGCGCGACAGGAATGGTAAACACGATCGTCGGGCCCATCATCGTGCCGAGGAATACCCAGGCGAACAGTTCGGCATCCGGGTGCTGCGACATTTCGGTTGCGAGCGAGTAGCCACCCATATCGATGGCCAGGATTGTATTCGCAAAGGTAGCCGGATCAGCCCCGATCAGTCCGTAAACCGGAGCGATGACAGGGGTCAGGAATGTTGCTATTACAGGTGCCAGGGAAATGATACCGACCATGGCAAGTGTCAGGGAGCCCATCGCCATGAACCCTTCTGTGAAACGATCGCCGAACCCGAACCGGTTGCCGAGAATTTTATCGATGGCTCCTAAACAGAGGAACCCGATTACAATCAATATGATAATGTCATTGATTCCCATCTGCTATCTGCCCTTTCATTTCAGGTTAATTCCTATCATAGTAGAGGAGTGGGCAGAATAGAAGCTAAAAGAACTTGACATGCCGGTTTCCGGGCAGAGATCTTTTTTTAAGCTGGAATTACTATTTTATAAGACATATTTCATTTGATATTGGATGCTTTCTGGTGACGAGGGGTCACTTTTTGTGAAAATTTATAGGTGGGCAGTGATATGTTGCATAGGCTATAAAACCAGCAAAGCCTTTAAATGTTGTCCGGAAGACTAGGATGCTCCTCCTGAGAGAGCTCCCTCACTCAAAAGTAAGCCCCTTTTGTTGTTTGAAACTATTGGTGTAAAGGGTGTATTCATTCAGTAGCTCATCTAAATACTGAGATATTTTTACGATTTCAGGATAGTGATCATCCGTTATATATAAGTGGTACAATTTTTGTCTTTGTTCTTCAATTTTTTGTTCTAATTCGGCTTTTTCCATCTTTTTCCCTCCATTTCGTTACATATTTCGTCAGAGAAATCTTCCAAACGGGGGTGGAAAAAACTTCAAATTGAAGCAACAGAAAAAATGGTGAGGCTTTATTTTTTCTTTTACAGCTGATATGATTACTAGCACAATACTTTCTGAAAATTGTATACAGATTCTTATCGAGAGAGGTCGAGGGTATGGCCCTGTGACACCTCAGCAACCTGTATGATTACAAGGTGCTAATTCCAGCAAGTTGAAAAACTTGAAAGATAAGAAGCGGCGAATTCGATCACAAAGTCTCTTCTTATTGGAAGGGACTTTTTTTGATACTTTAAAAAGTTTAACTTTGTAAAAGGATTAAAGTATAAAAAAAGACTAATGCTTTCGCCACAAGTACTTGGCGACAAGCCGATTTTTTCTAAGCAGAGGAGAGGATTAGAAGTGGCAGAAACAAAAACAATAATAGCACCATTCCGTGGGGATCATGTCGGGAGTTTCCTCCGACCGGAGCGGCTGAAGAAAGCACGCCAGCAAAGAGAAAACGGTGAAATCCCTGCAGAAGAATTGACGAGAATCGAAGATGAAGAGATTATCAAGCTCGTAGAAAAACAAAAGAATGCCGGTCTGCAGTCCATCACAGATGGAGACTTCCGCCGTGCCTGGTGGCATTTTGATTTTCTCGAAAATTTAGTCGGCGTCGAGGGGTACGAGCCAGCGTCTGGCATCCAATTCAAAGGCGTGGAAACGAAACCTCATTCAGTCCGTGTTGTAGATAAAGTCGATTTCAGCGACAAGCACCCAATGATCGAACATTATAAATTCCTTCACTCGCTGGTAGGGGAGAATCATACCCCTAAGTTCACGATTCCGAGCCCGAACATGTTGTTTTTCCGAGGTAATATCAACAAAGAAATCTATGAAAATGAAGAAGAATTGCTGAAGGATTTGACAAAGGCCTATCAAAAAGCAATCCAGGCATTTTATGATGCGGGCTGCCGTTACCTTCAGCTTGATGACACATCCTGGGCAGTGTTTTTCTCGGAAGAAGGGCAAAAGATGATTCGTGATCGTGGGCAGGAGCCAGATAAATTAAGGCAGCTATTTGTCCAGGCCATCAATGCGTCTATTGCCGACAAGCCTGATGACCTCATTATTACGATGCATATTTGCCGTGGGAATTTCCGCTCCACCTATACAGCATCAGGAGGTTATGACGCCGTTTCCGAGACATTATTCAGTGAACTGAATGTCGATGGATTGTTCCTTGAGTATGATGACGATCGCTCAGGAGGGTTCGAGCCGCTTCGTTATGTGAAGCGGGATGATCTTCGTGTGGTACTTGGATTAATTACGTCTAAATACGGCGAGCTCGAAGATAAAGACCGCATCAAAGCGAGAATTGCGGAAGCGAGGGAGTATGTGCCGTTAGACCAGCTGTGTCTCAGCCCGCAATGCGGTTTCGCCTCCACCGAGGAAGGCAATATTCTTTCCGAAGCGGAACAATGGGCGAAAATCAGGCATGTTATTGAAATCGCCGACGAAGTGTGGAATTAACCAGAAAAGCCAGCCACTAGCATGAGTGGCTGGCTTTTGTTATTCGGTAAGAAGTGGATAAAGGAGCGAAACTTTAATTAGGCGCAAAAAAGTAAAGAGGTACGAACAGGCAATCAGTCCTCCTGTGAAGAATCAATTTCAGCGTTCAGCAGCTCAATTAGTGCCTCCACTTTGCTTTCATCTGTCGCAGCAGCGTAAATCTGTTCAAGCTGGTCACGCAATCGCTTCGTTTCCTGTAAAATGACGATGCCGTTTTTCATATAAGACTTATAGCTGCGGTTTAACTCCATGATCGCGGTCGCGTAATTTTCGTCTGTGCCGGAGGTAACGGCTTTTTCGTAAATATCGATGATTTCATCGCTGTCTTTCTCTGGAAAGTATTCATGTGGGTCGGTGCTGTCAAAAATACAGAAACCCAGTTCACGGATGACCACCATATCCATGCTTTCCGGGTCAAATCCGCAATGATACATTTCGATATCAAAGCCGAGCTCCTCCGCTTGGGCAGCGATCTTTTTCAATAACGTAGACTTTCCTGTCCCTGCCCGACCTTTGATGAAATAGCGTTTATCCAAATCTTCGGTAAGGTTTTCGATATAGTCCATCACACCTTGAGGAGTCGATGCACCAAAAAAGCGGTGCTTGATGACGGCTTTACGGCCCGTTTCTGTTATCCCCCCGAAGAATTGATCGTTAAGCTCGACAGCCAGCTGGTTGGCTTTGGCGAAATCCATCTGATTAATGTAAATCTCCTCCAGGCCATCGTGAATGTGCAGACCAGTCGCAAAGGAAGCATGTGCCGCAGAAAACTCGTTTTCAATTTTTTCTTTCAGACCGAAGATTTCATCTTCCTGATTGACCAGCTGATCTGTATCGATAGCAGTATCTGTATCGATGTCTTTCCCGGCACCATCGTATAAGTCACTGTCCACGAGTCCGATTTTCATTTCCGGTAAAATGACACCGTCCAGTTCCTCCGGGTCTGATGAACGATGAATCAGCTCGACCGCCATGCCTTTTTCCTGTGATGCATCTGCCAGCTGCTTCATAATCTTTGATTTGACAGCTGGAGAGGTTCCGTTCAGTTTATACACCAGGCCGATACCCTGAAAACAACTATCATACAATGTGTAAAATCCTTTTGCCGTATGGTCGCCGGCGAAATAGTGGAGTACTTTTCCCTTCACATTAACACGCTCCCCGATTAGTCTCTTTTCCCTGTATAATAAGCTATGCAAAATACGTTTATAGGTGAGTGTCTAGGAGGATTCCTGTGTCATCAGTCGAAGTAGTTAGGGAATGGAGGAATTCTATGAAATTGACACATGTACGATTGCTTGTCGATAATTACGAGGAATGCTTTTTGTTTTACCGGGACACCCTTGGTTTTGAGGTTACCTGGGGAGATGAGTATTCGAATTATGCTGACTTTAAGGGATTAGGAGATGCGACATTAGGACTGTTCGAGCGAAAACAGATGGCTGAAGCGATCGGGGGAATCTATGATCGTGATGCGGAAAGCTATGATACTACGACGCTCGTTTTCAAGGTTGACGATGTCGAGGAGGCCTATCACCATTGGAAAGAGAAAGTTTCCTTTATCACCACACCGACGGAACAGCGGGACTGGGGAATCAAGGTCGTCCATTTCCGCGACCCGGCAGGAAACTTGATCGAGCTTTACGAACCTATCCCAGGTTCGATATAAAAAGGAGGATAACAATGCGTATCTATATCACCAGTGTGTTTGTGAAGGATCAGGCGAAGGCGTTGCAATTTTATACCGAGGTACTTGGGTTTGAGAAAAAAATGGACCTTCCGGCGGGAGATTTCCGCTGGCTGACGGTGGTTTCACCGGAAGGGTCGGGAGCTATCGACTTATTATTGGAGCCGAACCTTCATCCAGCGGCAAAACAGTATCAGGAATCGATTTACCGGGAAGGGATTCCTGCGGCGTCTTTTGCTGTAGATGATATCTATAATGAGTATGAACGACTCGAGGGGCTTGGTGTGAAATTTACAACCAGACCGACGAAGATGGGAGGATCGATGGTTGCTGTTTTCGATGATACATGCGGTAATGTGATCCAGCTAGTTCAGGGATGACAGGTAAAATTCATGTCTGGACCTAATTCCATTTGATCCGGCCGCGTATCCACGCTACACATACCAGGAATAAGGGTAAAATCAATTGCATCGGCACATGTACATAATAAGGGATGACCTGCAGCCCTATATTTACATGTTCCGTATATTCGAGACCTATAAGAAATGTAATGATGATCAGCAGCAACCCTGCACTAATCACAACTACCGGGCGTTTGGAGCGTGGAATTTGAAAAAGTCCGTGCAGCCCGATTATAGCGGCATAGAAGAATAAAGTTATTTTAATAAAACCAAGGATAATCATCGTGATGATAACAATCGGGTCCATTCGCTGGATGATATCCTGGATATTAACAAGTGAAATGGTTTCTAACAAAGGGATGGCTACTATTTTAGCTCCTTCCGAACCGAGTACGGCTAAAATAGTGATAGAAAGCAACGTCAGTATTATTCCGCTTACGATAATACCTAAAACCCCAACTTGTTTCCTTTTATAAGATGATATCAGATACGGAAAAAACATCATGAATACAATCATTTCACCAAACGGGAAAGTGATAGTTTGGGGAAACACGGTTGAAAATATCGGTTCCCAGCCCTTATCCAAAACAGGGAGTAAGTTCCTGAAATCAGGCAGGCCGTCTAAATACACAAAAGCGAGGAATAGTGTGCCTGAAAAAATGACCAATGGATAAAACATTTCGGCAGTCCTTGCAATCACCTCCAGCCCTAGAATGGATGCCACACAAACCATCAGGGTAAAGACAATAGTAATAACAATAAAAGGGGTTTGCCTTAATATAGTAATTTGCATTAAGTTAGTGAAATCGCCCAATACACGTGATGCTAAATAAAAGAAATAAATGATATAGAAAAAAGCTAAAATAGGGCCTATAAATGGTCCGGTGATTTTAACGATGGCTTCAGTAAGAGGCAAAGCAGGGTAATAGTTGGATAAATGGGTAAACAGGAGGTACAGCAATAGGCCACCAATCATACTGAACAGGATAACCATCCAGGAATCCTGGTTAGCCTTGAAGGTAAATCCTAAAACAACAGCGCTTCCCATTTCGAATAGTACAATCAATACAAATAGTTGGAATGCACTGATTTTTTCTGTTCCCATCATTAAACCTCCCTTCTAACTATTATTTGAGGAAATAGATTTTCCCCTTAGTCTTCCTATCACTGATAATAAAAGAGGGTAGACAAAACCAAACGTAAGTGAAAACCACAGCCAGGTTGTTTCGTTCCAATCATTTGCATAAATAGTGCTTGGATAAATGATCAAGGACAAAGCAATGGTGATTAGCCCCATGGGAATCGTGATGGAACGATAACTTGTTAGTCCGATGGTCTGAGCTAAAACCGTAACCGAAGCGTAAAAGTACATCGATAATTTGAAAAAGATTGTCAAAATCCATGAAACAGCTATAATCACTTCAGCCCGTTGAATCAAACCTTCTATATTGAGGCTCTTAGCAATGACATATGTAGGGTAGGACTGGTTTGCAGTTACTCTTACCCCTAAAACGGTTGTAGTAATAAACGTAATAGCTACGATAAAAAAATAAGCACATACATATCCTAATAGTATCTTTGGAAGCATCCGCTTTTTTTCTGATACATACTTTGGAAAGACCATGAGCAGAACTATTAAAGGTAATACGGAAACACTGATATCAAAAGCTGCCCCCTCACTAATCTGTTTAAAGCTGCTATCTAACAACGGTTGAATTTGTTTGATTTCTACTGATGGGATACTGAAGAGATAGATAATGGATAGTAAGGTGACTATATAGGGGAAGAAAATTTCCGCTGTTCGACAAATCGTCTCAATTCCCAGCTGGATTCCATATACAACGGCAAACATGACAAGGAAGTGAATAACCAGCGCTGGAGTTCGTACTATAATTTGCGTTACTAAGAAATTGCCGACTGTCCAGAGCACAGAGGCTGCCGAGATCAGTGCAAAATAGGAAAACAATAGGGAAACAGCTTTTCCAAGCCACTTGCCTAATACTAGTTCACTGATATCAACGAGATTACGCTCAGGGAATTGCTGGCTGATTATCCAGAATAGCACAATAATAACCAAACCGGCCCCCATAGCCACAAGTGCGCTTATCCAAGCATCATTATCTGCAGATGCAGCCAGACTTGCGGGGGAAAGGAGAATGGATGTGCCGATGATAAATAAAATCATTAGCAAAATAAATTGTCTTAATGTTATCTCTTCCTTAACCAATCCATACACCTCCATTCTCATCATGCGAACCATTGCTTCCATAGACTGCTAAGCGGATGATAGATATAAGCAATTCCGTCCAGGGGGGTGGGTATAGAAATACCAAAACGATACAGCATGAGACCTGTCGTTCCGATTGCCCATAAAATAATATAGGTCGCCATATCTTTTACTGATCCCTTTTTACGTAAGCCTTTGAGCCCTATACCTGACCACACTAAAATGACCATCAAAAGTATTAACCACATAAGGTTTACTCCTCTAACTCTTTTTCGAATGAATCAATGGTAGTACCAGTACGCTTAATCTGTACCTTAGCGTCCAGTGTCACTTCAATCTCCGGGAAAATGGTGTCCCATTCTTTTTCGATTGATTTCCAGTAATGCTTTTCCTGGCGGTGAATCAAGTCCCCGAAACCGAAAATATCACTCTGTAGATCTTCCTGAGCTGCATCAATCGATGACTGCATGAGCTCAACGAAAATTTTTTCGAATTGCTTTTCGATTTTAGCCACTTCTGCTGGTTTGGATAAATCGAGGGCACATTCTACATCAGCAATTGCTGCTTTCACATCGATGGAGACAGAAACTTTTGGATGCTCGCCTTTTACATCAGCTTTCATTTTGTTGGTGGCATTAAACAGTTCTAAAGTAATTCCACCCTGCTCTGGATTTTTGCAAGGGGCATATTCTGCGGTGCTTTTTACGTTTCCCAGAATATAGTTATAGCCTTTACTCTCCTCTTCGTTTAGCCAACCAACCAGCCTGTCACGCTTGAATACAGCAAGTTCATCCACACGTATTTGTGCTGGCGAATCTACTTTTTCCACATTTGTAAGTTTGCTGCCTTCCTCAGGATTCCCCACTACTCTAAGGCCTGTCAGTACAGCGTTATTTCCTTTCGATATCATAGTAGAGATCACATCGCTGATTTGAATGGATTGAACCGCCGACCAATTTTCCTCTGATGTATTGATAGAAGAGTAGGTTTTTTGCGCCGGAATTCGTTCTAACGGTGTCAGCACTTTCAAAAGGTCTTCGGCTTCCATATCTTTAGCTACTGTCAAATAGAAATCTGTCCGCATTTCATGATCCCTCGATAAAAAGTCCAACACTTTTCCAATTCCCTCCGCTGCCATTTCCTCACTGAAGACGATGTTTCTTATATGGGACATGTAAGCCTGGCGAGGGGTAAGGGTTGTCAGTCTCCGGATTGTTTCAAACATGGAATCCCCAACCGCAGTATAAGTGGAAACGGCTGTGCGTGTTGTCATTTGTTTCGAGGAAACTTCACTCGGGTTGATGACCTGGATGGTCAGTTTGTATTTATCATCGACTCTATCTATACCTATTGCGGTTGTGATTGCTATTTCATTCAATTCCCGCTTACTCCAGCACCCTGATAACAGCATCAGGCATACACTGGCAGCTATAAGAAAAAACCATCGTCTTTCCATCATTCTTGTTCCTTCCTTTGGTTCAGGCGCTTGCGCTTCTCTGGTTTGGGCGCTTTTGCATCTTCACGATCCATATTGCTTTGGTTGATGAGCCGAGGTCTTGTAGTCAGTTTCCAACGCGGGAAACGAAGGATGGCATCTTTTTGATCAGCACCAATAAACGGCGCCATCGGTGAAAGGTAGGGAACACCGAATGAGCGAAGGCTTGCTAAATGCAGCGTTAAGATTATCAAACCAAAGAGGATACCGAATAATCCCAATGTTGCCGCCAAACTCATAAACCCGAAGCGCAGCATCCGAATCGATATTGCAAAATTGAAGCTGGGTGAAACAAAGCTTGAAATAGCTGTCAACGAAACGACAATGACCATTGCTGATGAAACAATACCTGCTTCCACAGCCGCTTGGCCAAGTACCAGAGCGCCGACAATCGAAATAGCAGACCCGACTGCTTTTGGCAGGCGAACTCCAGCTTCCCTGAGAATTTCAAAAGTTATCTCCATCAGTAAAGCTTCTACAAATGCCGGAAATGGGACACCCTCACGCTGTGCTGATAAGCTTACTAGAAATGAGGTAGGGATCATTTCCTGATGATAAGTGGTCAACGCGATGTACACGGACGGTGTAAGCAAGGCCAGAAAAAATGCCATATAACGAATCAAACGAATCAAGGTAGAAAAGTCGGCACGCTGGAAGTAATCTTCTGCTGACTGAAAAAATTGCACAAATAATGCCGGGACAAGCAGGACGAATGGGGAACCATCCACGACGATGGCGATTCTTCCTTCCAGGATACCAGCTGCAATCGTGTCGGGCCGTTCACTGTTGTACACCGTTGGAAAAGGTGTATACGTTTCATCCTGGATCAATTCCTCTACATAGCCGCTGTCTAAAATTGCATCGATATTGATTTTATTCAATCGGTGATATACTTCTTTGACGACCTTCTCATCGGCTACTCCGTGCAAGTAAACGACCGCTACATCTGTTTTGCTCTTGGATCCGATCGGTTTGCTGCGAATCCACAGGTTCGGGTCTTTAATTCTTCTCCGCAGCAGAGCTGTATTGGTCCGGAGTGTCTCTGTAAAACCTTCCTTCGGGCCGCGTACGACCGATTGGGTCGAGGGCTCCTCGACGCCTCGTGACTCCCAACCTCTCGTATCGATCGCCATTGCCTGAATGGAGCCATCCAGCATGACGACGGTATCCCCTGATAAAACATGAAGGAACAATTTCTCCATTGTATCGATATCCGTGACATTACCGCCAGTCATCGCATAATCTTTGATCAGCTGATATGCTTTATTTCCGTTTTCCTCTATATGTTTTGTTTTGTAACGTTTACTTTTATGTGCTGGGGCGTCTAAAGGAGTTTTTCTTATTTCAGACATTAATGTATCAAGAATGAAATCATGAACAAGCTCATTATTCACTAGTCCAGAAGTGTAAAGGACAGCTATATCCATAGAACCGGTCTGACCGGCTTTGAATGTGCGGATGACAATATCTGTACTCTCACCGACTGTCTGTTTGAAGTGAGTGATATTCTGTTGCAATGATGGATAGAGCTTTATAGTAGTGCTGTTCTCCTGGGGGTTTTGACGTTTAGAACGAAAAAATCTCGACATGGTAAGCAACCCCTATTCTCTATAAAAAGGAATAAAATGGTATATATAAATTTCATATATAACCATCCTTACCATCTTTTTCGTAAGCTATACTAATGATGAGGTATTACCATTTTATGGGATTTAATAAGAGGTTAAGCAGAAACTGATTTTTCTCTAATAGTCCTGGAAATTATGTATGATATCGGAGGTAATGCAAACAATACCTTGGTATTCTAATTTAAAGGAGAGATGATTGTATGAATCAGCAAGCAGCACAACAAACACTTCAGCAAATCGCTCAAATCGCTCAACAGCTGGCCCAACAAGAACAACAAAACGCACAGCAACTTCAAGCACAGCAGCAAGCACAGCCACAGCAAGGCGGAGCTGCTATGGGCGGACAGCAGCAACAAATGGCTCAAAAGGAACAAAATGCAGCACAGCAATTGCAGCAAATACAACAACTTGCACAACAGTGTCAGCAACAGCTTAACCAGTAATAACTAAGATCCCGGCCTGCCGATATACAGTAACGGCAGGCTGTTTTATATACATAATGAATGGTAACGAAGATAGTGTATTAATTTATCTTTTTCAATGGCCAGAAAAGAACACGGCGAGACTTTGCATAATGAAAGATAGGGTCACCATATAGAGAGTTTTCTGGGAGAAAAGCAGTCACGGTTTCTGTTTCAATTAATGCTTCCGCGTCATAAATTTCCCAAGGAAAGTGGTGGATATCACCTTGAATCAGGGTATCACCTTTCCCTTGCCATAAAACATACCGCTCCAATAGCCATTCCGTAAGACTGCCTTCTTGTGGTGAATAACGATCGGAAACCGGCAGATAACTTCCACTGAAATTCCGATATTTATTTGTTTTACGTACACTTGATAAATGAAAACTGCCACTTTCTTTCGTCATTCGCATATCAGCATAGAAATAAGGCAGCGCTAGTGTCCGAGCGCCCAGAACAGCCGGAAGCAGGTTTGCATCTAGACTGAAAAAGTAAACCCCTGGCTGTTGATGATAGCGGACATAGGTGCGAACATTTAATTCCAAATAAGAATGGAGGAAGGGGATTTTTGGCATAGCCCGTCCGTGCATACCATTTACTTCAAAAGGGACGATACTAATCCATGCCTCGCCATCATACGTGTCCAACTCTAAGGCCTTAGGAATAAATTCAGCAACAGCCTCTTTAGAAACTCTCAAATGCATGAAAAGCAGGTGGTCCCAACTTTGGCTCATCAGCCATGGTCGATCGGGGATAGGGGTTGAGCGATGGTCGATCTGCTGTAAAATATCCTGATACAAAGAAATCTCCCTTTCCTTATTAATGTTTTTAGTTGACACTACCCTATAGATGAACAGGACCAAACCCTTGCGGAGAAATAGGATGTTCTATTAGAATTACAAACTTTTTACAATCTATTTAAATGGCTGAATCTAGTTTATATAATTCGACAACGTGTTATATAAATAAATGTAGAGAGGATTAGCATCCCCTCAAAACTATATTTGGAGGTGTAGCATCATGGCAGAGAACACTTATAAGACAGGTGAAAAGGCACCAGAAAGCGGCACTTACAAGGTAGATAGTTTAGTCAATGGTGGCAATGCTAGTCAAGATGACACAGAAGTAAAGGTGGAGAAAGGCGATCAATTCCCTCCTTCTCCAGGCAGCAATGAAGCAGCTTATTGGAAGAAAGTCTCATAAGAAACTATAGACCATGGACGACCCCTTGAGTTATTCAGGGGGTTGTTTCTTTATTTGATAGTATTTTCTTCTCTTTTTTAATGGTAAAAGGAAAAAGATGAATGAACGCAAATGTAACCAGTAGAGAGGAGCAGGTTTATGGGAAAATCGAAGCAGTATTAAATAATTACTTCCAGGCATGGAATGATAGTTTTGTTAGTAAAAGTGGAGAAAAGATACGAGTTTTCATGTCGTTGGCTACTGGCCTCATTCCAATCTTGAGCAACCTGTTCAATACAACTATGATGGTTACGACCTGGATGCGGTGACTGAAAGAAACAATGGAGAAGAATACCTTGTGCTAGGTAGGGAAGTCAACTGGATAAACGGGGATCCATACCCTGCTCAGTGTATGTTTGTTTGGAGAAAAGAAGGCGAGGAATGGAAATTAGTAAGAGAATATATTGAACTGGAGCGATAATATATAAAAAAAGGGAGCTTTTCCAATAAGGAAGCTCCCTTTCATCATTAGTTACGGTTAGCTGTTGTTTCCTTCATTCGGTCACTTTGCTTGCCAGAACTGAAAGGGTCCGGAATGTGCGGCCGATCTACATCAAATGGAATGGCAGGTGCAACACTTGGCTGGCCAAGTTGTCCCCACATTCTTTCTTTTGAGCCATCGAACGTTCCGGTTGAGACAGTCCCCATCGGGATTCCGTTGATCTCAGCTTGTGAATCAATCCAGTAGGTGCTGTCCTGGCCATCCTGGTCTTCAGATAATTTAATCAATGTCTGGGCATCGATTTTACCTGTAGCTTGCTCCATCAGGTGAGTGGCACGGCTCAACCGTTCTTCGGTTGATACATACCAGCTCCAGTCGTTATCTTCCAGGTTGTCCATATCCAGCGCTTCATACTGTTCCATACCGTCCAGAATATAATGGTTGGTATGTACCATTACTTCATCTTCTACCCATTTGACAGCGGTCGCTGTATGAGTCGCTTCGACGAATGCTGCCTCATCGCTATCCGCAATACCGTAGTTGGAACCGGATGAACGAGGAATTTCTTTGATAAATGCGACTGCATCAGCGGCACCTTCCGCATTTTCTAATGCGAGTCGGATGACGTCAAGATTCCCGTAGCCTGGCCCTCGATCCCATGTATCCAGTACGTTGTTGCCGACAGAGACGCCATGTTCATTGATTCCCATTGCGATTCCAGTATATCCCGCGCTTGTAATTCCGATGAATTTCTCTCCATTTTCAGGCTCCACTTGAACGACCACTTGCGCCGCTCCACGCATGGCATCCCGGTTTTTATGGTAAAAAGCGCTGCCTGATTTAGTCGCTTCCCCGTTAGCTAAGACAGTGGTGCATCCTTCCGCAAGGACATCTTCTCCTAAAGCATTAAAAGCGAGCAAGTCATCATAGCTCACATCCGCACTTTCAGCCATCGCTTTCAGCTGGTCGAGCTGCTCCGGGTTTTCATTTCTTAAAAAATTCTCGTACGTAGCTGTGGTTTCAGCATAGTCCATATCCAACTGGATAGCAGCAGCTGTCTGCTTGAATAAAGTAATATTCTGTTGGATTTCTTCTTTTGCCAGCTTGCCATATTGCTTCCCGATTTCTTTCGCATTCCCTTTTAGATAGATGGTCGGGTCTTCGTTGGCATTGGCGCCATTCCCACCGAAAGGAAAAGCAGTCAACATAAGTACTAAAGCTATTGTTAAGATTTTCATGAAGCCTTTCATCTCACCAGCTCCTTCTTGTGAATTTATAATCTATTCTATTGATTAGCGAAGGAGATGGAAGGGGTTTGGAAGAAAATCTATCAAACGTTCTATAAAAGATAGTACTTTTTCAGGAAGAGCGTATTGAACTATTTAGTAACAAGAAGGAATGTCTAGTACAACAAGGATGCTGTCTAGTATTACAATAGATGCTTTAACTAATAAAAACGCCATGTCCCTTGCAGGAGACATGGCGCCAATTTTACATGTTATTATTTGAACCAGCCTTTTTCCTTAAAACGAGATATGGCTTCGATCCGGTTGCCGACTTCAAGTTTATCCAAAATCACGGAAATATAATTACGGACGGTGCCGGGGGTGATATACAGCTGCTTTGAAATTTCTTTCGTGTTTTTCCCATCAGCCATCAGCTGGATGACTTGGACTTCCCGTTCCGTCAATGGGTTTTCATCACCATAAGCGAGATCCACCAGCTCCGGAGCATAGATGCGCTGACCTTCCATGATTTTGCGGATAGAAATTGCCAGCTCCTCACTTGGGCTGTCTTTCAGCAAATAACCGCTTACGCCCGCTTTCTGTGCCCGCTCAAAATAACCGGCTCTTGCGAAGGTAGTCAGTATGATGATTTTACATGGATGATCTTTCAGTTCTTCCGCGGCCTCGAGACCAGTTTTTACAGGCATTTCGATATCCATGATACATATATCCGGATTGTGTTTCTTTACCAGCTCACAGGCTTCTTCCCCGTTTTTGGCACTTCCGATGACTTCCATGTTCTCTTCCAGGTCAAGCAGTGAGCCAAGGGCTCCTAACAGCATTCGCTGGTCCTCGGCAATGACAATACGAATCATCCCGATTCCTCCTGTTTCGTTTGTTGAATTACATTTGGTACTTCAATATGAAGGGTGGTTCCATTTTCTTTAGATGAATAAACTTCCAGGCTGCCGTTAACGAACTCCAGACGTTCTTTCATCCCTTGAAGGCCATGTCCCTGGGTAACATCCCTTTCTTTAGAAACCCCGGTTCCATTATCTTCAACTGTAATCTTTGTTTCTTTTGGTGATTGTTGAATGATAATACGGCAGATGGTTGCTTTACTATGTTTGACGACGTTGGTGACGGCTTCTTTTAAGCTCATACTCAACACGTTTTCTACCAACGGCGGAGTATGGTGGAGTTCCGCATCTCCTTCAAGTTCAAACTCGATCTGCGCCGCTTCCAATAATTGCCGGACCCGGATGGTTTCTTCCTGGAGGTTTGCGCCCTTCATGTTGGAGACCATTTCCCGAACCTCTTTTAAAGCAGTACGTGCTGTTTGATGGATATCATGTATTTCATTCTTTGCTACCTCAGGCTTCATATCTATCAATTTTCCAGCCAAATCACTTTTCAAACCAATTAAGGATAGCTTTTGTCCAAGTGTATCATGTAAATCCCGTGCAATCCGCTCTCGTTCCTCGATGACTCGTAATTGGGAGATCCGTTTGTTAGCATCCTCGAGCTTTCCTTCCAAGTCGATTCGTTTGTTTCGATAATAAATCGTGAAAGGAAGCAGAATAACACCAAGCACGCTGATGATGATAAATGGAAGATGTGGAAATAGCGATTCATTCTTAAAGATGAAAACAAAAGTTGTTGTCGCTACTGTCGTACTTAGATGGACGATATACAAGGTCAGAAAACCCGCTTTACTACGGATATTTCCAATGAAAAAAGCCAGGAAAAGCGAGAAATAAATATAACCGAAAAGGATGGTCATGACGATGTTGATTGCCATTTCGATGCTTACCCAAACGTAGACCATCCAGTTGTCCGCAATAAAAGAAAGGCGATAAGCTAAGAAAAACAACAAAACCATGAAAATACCGGAGACAATATCCAGCGCTGATGAAGAGCGGAAGATAAAAAAGAACGGCAGCCCACAAAAGATAATCCACACATAGATGCTGAGTCCTGTATTTTTCGGGATGATATGATACCAGTTCTGCATAATGTCCTCCTTATTTTTGACTCCGAAATGATTATAGCTTTTATTTTACAGCAAAACACCCATTCCATGCTGCTTGAATGGGTGTCTTTTGATTATTTTTGTTGAAAGCTTGGCTGTTTGCGCGCCAGGTTAGTAGTGGTTGACGCGGGCCTGCGCATTTGGTGTTTCATTTCTTTAAAGCTGATGAACTTTTTATTTTTCTCGTCATACAGACGGAAGCGGATCGACTCTAAACTGGAAGCGATCGTAATAGTGGTCGCTTTTTGAAGCGGCGGTGTTGACTCGTGTGCTTCTTCTAAATGATAGTTAGGAACCCTTGGACTTAAATGGTGCACATGGTGAAATCCGATACTGCCGGATATCCACTGCAACACTTTCGGAAGCTTATAATAAGAACTTCCGTCTACGGCCGCCTTCACAAAATCCCATTCACTTTCCTCTTCAAAATAGGAATCCTCAAATTGGTGCTGGACATAAAATAACCAGATTCCCAGAAAACCTGCCACATAAAGGACTGGGATTTGAATGATCAGGAATGCTTGCCAGCCGATTGCCCAGATGAGAAGGGAATAGATGACCGCGATAGATGCATTTGTCAAATAAGTGTTCATCCGCTCTTTTCGCTTCGCATCTTTCCGGTTGAAGCGATTGGAATATAAGAACAAATGAAATGGTCCAAGACCAAACATAACGAATGGATTACGATACAAACGATAAGCCAGACGCTTCCATACATTTGCTTCTTTATATTCGTCGACGGTCATTACCCAGATATCGCCGGTACCACGCTTATCGAGATTCCCGCTGGTTGCATGGTGGATGGCATGTTCCCGTTTCCATTTTTCAAAAGGAAACATCGTAAGAACACCAGTAATGGTACCAATGATCCGGTTTGCTTTGCTGCTTTTAAAGAACGATTGGTGGGTACAATCATGGAAGATGATGAACATCCGGACGACAAACGCGCCTGCTATACTGGCAAGGGCTACGGTCAGCCACACCGAAACGGATAAGCTCTGATAGGCAAGGAACCATAGCAGGAAGAAAGGCGCCAGAGTGTTGATCAGCTGCCTGATTCCAGCTAACGTATCAGGTTTAGCAAAAGCAGAGACATTTTTTCTTAATTGTGCTTGTTTTTTTTGATTGGTCATGGAATTAACTCCTTATAATACATACTTTTTTAAAGGCTTTTAAATACGCCACCTTTATCATAAAGAATTTGTGTCATGGTTGTAAGACATAAATGTCAGGTAGGATACATGACATTTATCATGTATCCTGTCCCGGATCCTCCAATATCTGGATGTCCCGGGGAAACCAGCAGTGGGATACCTGTACATTTTTCAGAAAGGGTGTATCGGGAAAGGGGTGCTATCCTCTAACCATAAACAATATATTTCCTAAAGGAGTGTTGTAACATGAATAACCATGTAAGCCTTACCCATGCCCTTCAGTTCCCCTATGTTCCTACGACCGGAAAAGAATCGATGTTTATTCTCCTGGAACTGTCTGCTAAAAGAAATGAAACGTTCTCCAATCAATCTTTCGGTCGTACTTGATCGCAGCGGTTCCATGACAGGCCAGCCGCTTCATTATTGAAAAGAGACCAGTAAGTTTGTCGTCAATCAGTTATCGGAGCAGGACCTGATGAATATGGTCGTTTTTGATGGCCAGCCAGTTACCCATATAAATTTATTGAAAAATAGGATCGACACTATCGAAACAGGTGGGATAACCAACTTAAGCGGTGGAATGTTTCAGGAATGTCAGAATGTTTTGCAGCAGCAGATCGATAACTACGTCAACCGTGTATTGCGGCTGTCTGATGGAGTAGCCAACGCAGGAATCACGGACATTGACCAGCTGAATATATTACCGAAGACTATCAAACAGCAGGCGCCGTCACAACGACTATGGGAGTCAGTGAGCACTTTGATGAAGAGTTGCTGGAAACGATCGCTGACGCAGGTAAGGGAGATTTTTGTTTTATTGATAAAGTCGAAGAAACTCCTGATATTTTTGCCAAAAAATGAGATGGTTTGTTATCTGTCATTTCCCAGAACGTGACATTGATCTTGCAGCCTGTCGACGGTGTAGTAATCAAAAGTGTCATGGGTTATGAACCCCGTGATACAAACCAAGGGATAGAAATACGGCTGGGTGACATTTATGCCAACTAATAAAATGCGCCGTCCCAGTCGGTGCTGAGGGGGAAGGGGGGCTCATGCAGGTAACAGGGAAATTTATTGATGTAACAAAAGGGGCTAAAGCTTATTCTTTTGAACATCCAGTTTCCATTACCTATACCCAAGACCTTGAAAAACTGTCAGAACCAAGTGATGTTAAGGTAGATAAACAAGTAGAGGTCACCAAGTCGGCGCAAACGCTGGAACAGAAATGCAATTATTTGATGGAGGAAATATCGAAGAAGGCAAGAATCTATTATATAGCAACGTCTCACACATGGAAGACATGGCAAAAGAGTTGGGCAATGAAGGTTTATTGCAGGAATCTTTTGTGATGATAAAAAAGCTGACAGATTTATATTAATCGAAACAAATGAGAAAAGCGTTGCATGCAGAGAAATATCATCAAATGAAAAGAAGGAAGCGGGCGGTTATATTGGGAAAAAACTCCAGGGAAACTACCGGCTTCAGGAGGGATTCAAGTGTCGACGTTCAATCAGCAGCTAAAAGAAGAGTTTTTATCTGTAACCACAGACCGTACGCGTATTTATACGATACTATCAAAGGCGAGCAATAATAAAACAAAAGTACAAAAAGATGAAAAATCTTATTACGATGAAGAGAGAGATCGCCAATCGATAGCGAAATATTACCGGGATATTGATTTTGACCAGGAGGATCAAGAAGAGCGCTTTCAAGCACTGGGACGGCTTCTGGAAGAAACCCATACCAGGCAGGTTCGTTACGATCCAAGTGAATATGTCTATCCGTGGGTAGATTTACGCCCTGATGGAACCCTTAGGAGTGTTTATTCCGGTCAGCAGCGTGACGCAGAAGAAGTAATCAAGGAAGACTATGAAACTTCATTGAAGCGTACCCGGGAAATTGAGAAGTTAGAGAAGCATCATGGGGGAGAGAAATTGGCAGGGATTGCTGCTGCATTCAAATATAACTGTGAGCACACTGTTCCCCAATCCTGGTACGATGCGAAGGAACCAATGCGGGGCGATATTCACCAATTGTTCACATGCGATCCGGTCTGTAACTCGATCCGGAGCAACTATCCCTATCACGACTTTCCCAATTATGACCCGGATCAGGTGGAAGCCTCACGCATCGAAAAAGCATGCGGAAAAGCTGAAGATGGATTATTCGAGCCGGAGCATGCAAAAGGGGCCGTGGCAAGGGCCATGCTTTACTTCCTGCTTCGCTATCCCGATAAAATCGAAGCTTCCCATTTGAAGACGATCGACATTGAACTGCTGCAGGCATGGCACCAGACATATCCGCCAACCATCTATGAACGCCACCGCAATCAGGCAATCCAGGAAATCCAGGGCAACCGAAATCCTTATATTGATTTTCCCGATGAAATGACTAAAAGAAAAACATGTATATAATCAGGAGTTGAAAGATCTAAGCGGTTAAAAAACAGTTTGGTTCCTACCATGGTAGGAAATAAGGAAGGCGCAACGAAAAATGGCGTCTTCCTTATTTATGTTCCACGTGAAACAATCACAATTTTAAAGTTTCCCTTTGAACTCCTTGGCAATCTCTTGTCCGAAATGGCCGAGTTTCCCTTGGCTATAGGAGCGAATTACTTCCGGGGCCAGGGAGGTTAAGGCTCTTTCTTTATATTCCATCGGGAGATGCTTTCTTTCAAATTCTTTTTCAATCTCAACAGCTGCTTTGATCGCCTGGTAAGTAGCCATTTTATTGACCTTGATCACTACATCTTCGTCATCATTTTTTACTTCCCCGACGTAACGGAATACGTTCAAAAGTGCTGCAGGAAGCTGTTGCTCGGTAATAAACAAGCCATTTCCGTGCTCAGATAAGTCGGCGGCATGCCCCATGAACTTCAAACCTGCAATCTTCTTATCAGGAAATTCCCTTCTCACTTCTTCAGTACTTAACGAAGTGGCCATGTTGATGAATAGGGTATCCGTGTCTTTCCTCTCCTGGATAAATGGAATGATCCGCTTAGCAGGAAGCGCCAAAAGCATCACGTCCAATTGAGTTATGTCAGTTTCTTTTAGCAGGAAACCATTCGGATAGTAGCTGATGAAACTTTCTGCTTTCGCTTGATTAGGGTGATAGACACCGATGGTTATGTCATGTTTCGCCCATTGGCTCATCAACGCGCTTCCAAGTTTACCGATGCCTGCCAGGCCAATTTTGGTTTTTGTCATGAGAATCTCTCCTTTTTTTGCTTATCTACCATCATTATACAGATGTCCACGCACTTCTTTCATTAGCCATGGTCGTTACGACCTATTGTTATCGGACGAACGTTCTGTTTTTGAATTTTACAAAGGAGACTGCAGAAAAAGGAAGAATTAAGTAGAATAATCTAGAAATTAAAGGAGGAATTTCATTGAGAAAAAAGAACAAATTTGCATTACTGTGCAGTTCCATCGTACTTACAGCTGGTTTAGCCGCTCCTGTTTATGCAGATTCCCATGGGACTAACCCTGGTACACCAGAAAACCAGGAGTATTCGATTGGTGGTTTTATCAGCCATGCTGAATTAAGTAATAAGCTTGCTCAAATTGAAAAGAGCAGTCAAGGCACGGTGGATGTGGAAGTAGCCGGCTATTCCAACCAGGGACGTGAAATATATACAGCGACTGTTGGAACTGGTGATAAAGTTCTGTTGCTTCAAAGTGAAATTCACGGCAATGAAAAAACAGGTACAGCTGCATTACTGAATTTGTTGCAGAGTTTCGGTTCTAATAACTCCCCTGAAATAAAGAACATTCTTCAGGAAGTGACCATCGTAGCCATGCCGATGATCAACCCGGATGCAACGGAATTGAACCGCCGGGGGAACGATATGACATGGGAAGAGGTCGTGGAAGATTTTCCTCAGCTGGAAGGTGCTGAGCCATCCTGGAACTATTATACGTATACCAATCAATATTGGGATTATGCTTCACAGCCTGGTTTTGATGTCAATCGTGATTTTAATCCTGATTTAGATTATCAGCCACAACCAGAGGACTTTCCTGCAAATTCCAGTCAGCCGGGATGGTACATCACACCGGAAGCCCAAACAGTACGAGATGTTTATAAAGGTTTGATGGAGGAGTATGGAAAGGTAGATGTTTTTGTCGACCTTCATCACCAGGGTGAGTACTATGTAGAAGGAAGCGATGAAAAGGTAACTCTTTCCATTTCCGGGGATTTCATTCCTCATCCGGAAAGTGTAGAGGGAGAAAAATATAGTGAATACGCCGACACTTATGATTTTGATTTTTCCAAGAAGTTAAATGTAGCGGCATATGATGCGCTGCAGGAGAGAGGAAACTCGCCGTTTGACAACATCACTCTGTATCCGCAGAACCTTGATCTTCCTGGAACTGCACTAGGTTCTTTTGCCTTGAATGGAAGTGGTGCCGTCCTGTTTGAAGTAACCGGGCAAACCCAGAGTTATGGTCAAAAGAAGCTGGGACAGTTGGTAAAAGCTGTTGAGCTTGGTGTTTATGGGATCATCGATCAGGTTGCATCTGGAGATGTGTATGAAATTGATGCCGATCGTTATTACGATATCCCGTTGACAGATCGCGACCAAGACTATGGTTTCTAAAAAATAATAAGAACATAAAAAAACAGACCTGCCACGCGGGTCTGTTTTCTTATGTCTGGTCTTCCGAGATATAAGTCCTTGTCCCGGAAGGAGCATCATAGTTCTGTAATTGATGAATCAGTCCTGTTGGATCACTGTCTACAAGTGCCATCGTCCGATGTTTCTCTGCTAAAAAATGTTCCCTGGACATATGGTTGAATAACGCAACGAGTGGTTCATAATACTGATTGACATTAAAGAGACCAAACGGTTTTCGATGAAGCCCGAGCTGCGCCCAGGTGAAAATCTCGAAGAACTCTTCCATTGTGCCCGCACCGCCGGGCATCACGATAAAACCATCAGCAAGCTCTGCCATCTTCGCTTTTCTCTCATGCATCGAATCAACAACAATCAGTTTGGATAAGTGCTGGTGGGTATGTTCTTTCTGATCCAGAAAATCTGGCATGACCCCAATGGCTTGTCCACCTGCTTCAAGCACGGTGTCTGCAATTGTTCCCATCATGCCGACACTTGCCCCACCGTAAACGAGGGTAATATTTTTTCTTGCCAATTCTTTTCCCAGTGCCTTGGCACCTTCTGCATATACTTCCGAAGCTCCCATGCTGGCTCCGCAAAATACCGCGATCTTGTCCACTAGACTGCCTCCTTTTCGTCTCTGTCTTTATAGTATCATTTACACTAATTCTATGACGGAAAACCGAAAACCTTTCAATTATCTTAATCATTTCTTAATATTCACCGATGTTTTAAAACCATCCTTGTTGGTAATGGTTTAGGGATGTGAAAAATAGAGGAGGATGTTTTTAATGCCTAGTCTTCAAGATAAAGTAGTAATCATTACGGGAGCTTCCAGTGGAATTGGAGAAGAAACCGCCAAAGAATTATCTTCTAAAGGTGCCAAATTGGTTTTGGCGGCAAGAAGAGAGGAACGATTGCAGGAATTGAAAGATAAAATTAATCAAGGTGGGGGAGAGGCCACTTACAAGGCAACCGACGTCACCAGCCACGAGGAAATGGAAAAGCTGGCAGAACATGCAATTGATGAGTTCGGGCAAATTGATGCCCTGGTGAACAATGCCGGGCTAATGCCTTTATCCTTATTGAACAAACAAAAAGTGGACGAATGGGATAAAATGATCGACGTTAACATTCGTGGTGTGCTTTACGGGATTAACGCTGTACTTCCGCATATGCGGGAACGAAAACAGGGCCATATTATCAACCTGTCTTCTGTGGCAGGGCATGTCGTCTTTCCGGGAAGTGCCGTATACAGTGCAACTAAGTTTGCAGTCCGGGCTATCACCGATGGGCTACGCATGGAAGAATCGAAAAATAGCAATATCCGGGCAACCATCATTTCGCCAGGCGCAGTTTCTACAGAACTGACATCAACCATTACAGATGAAGATTTGAAGTCCGGTGTTGATGATCTTTATGATATGGCGATCCAGCCAGACAGTATTGCGAGAACCATCCGTTTTGCTCTGGAAGAACCCGCCGAAGTGACCATTAACGAAATAGTCGTCCGCCCAACTGAACAAGAGATGTAAAGAACTGTACCCCCCGGTTCTCAAAATTGGATAACCCGGGGGGTTCCTTTAAAAAGTTTAATTTTGTTGAAGGATTAAAGTGTAAGAAAAGACTAAGTTTTTCCCCATAAGTACTTGGCGACAAGCCGAGTTTTTTTTATGAAAAAATAGTATGATAGAAAGTAATGAAAAGGGGAATAGTATGTTTACATATAAAATCGATGAAGAAATTTCACTGAAATTGCCAGAGATCGCCGATGCCGACCACGTTTTTGAACTGACAGATAACTCACGCGACCATTTGCGAGAATGGCTCGGATGGGTAGATATGACGAAGCGAGTGGAAGACACGAAAGCTTTCATCCAATTATCGAGAAAAGGGTACATAGAAAACAAAAGCTTAACCACTTTCATCCTGTATAAAGGTGAAATTGCAGGAACGGCTGGTTATAACGAAATCGATTGGACGAATAAAGTGGCTTACATCGGGTATTGGCTCGGCGAGGGTTATCAGGGGAAGGGCATCATGACAAGGGTTGCAAAAGCGCTGACCGATTATGCATTTACGGGATTAAACCTGAATCGCGTCGATATTAAGGCAGCCTATGAGAATACAAAAAGCAGAGCAGTGCCGGAGCGGCTGGGGTTCGTCGAAGAAGGAAGAATCAGACAGGCGGAATGGTTGTATGACCATTACGTCGACCATGTTGTTTATGGCATGCTGAAAGCAGAATGGAAAAAATAAAATGGCCACCCCGGATCCTCCAGGTAATGGAAGTCCCGGGGCGGCCAAATAGGGATGGCCAAATAAAGAAAAAAGCCAGGGCACATGCCCTGGCTTTAGGTATCACGAATTATTGAAAAGATTTGACGCCTAGATAATGATCTTGCCAGTAATCGATGGTGATGTCTGCTACTTCGACACCATCAGATCCCGCGTGAATCATCTTGTTATCGCCGATATAGATACCGCTGTGAGAAGCTCCTTCGGTGTCATACGTCCCTTCAAAGAAGATGACATCCCCGACTTTTGGAGATTCTACAGTAGTACCATTATTCAACCACATGTCACTTTCTTTTCTGTCCAGTTCCACGCCGACTTGCGCGAATACATACTGGATGAACCCGCTGCTGTCAAAGCCGTCCGGAGTAGTGCCGCCCCATACGTAAGGTGTGCCGATTACGCTTTCTGCGATAGACACAACATCAGAGGAGGAAGCTGCATCCTCGGAAGCGGTATCTTCATCTAAGGACACTGTTTCTGTCTTTGCGGTTTCACTATCAGCTGTGCCGTTTAATGCTGCCAAGGTGTTTGGTCCAGCGACTCCATCAACAGCAAGACCCTGGTCAGCCTGGAAGTCTTTTACTGCAGCTTCTGTAATCGGACCAAAAATGCCATCAAGGTTATATGTATAATAACCCAGATCTTCCAGTTCCGCTTGTAGCGCTTCTACTTCCTGGCCACGGTCGCCTTTATCAAGAAATGATGTTTCGACTTGTTGATTGTCAGAAACACTTGTATCTGTATCTCCTGCAGATGGGTCAGCTTTTGCAAATGCCCCATCACTTAGAACAGGCGTGAATGCCAGGGACGTTACCAAAGCGGTTGAAACAACATATTTCCTTACCGAAAGTTTTGTTTTGTACATGAAATTCCTCCTAGAGAGTATTCGTGTTGTTGAAGCTTGTCGAAGTTTGTCTTTCGCAAGCCAATTCCTAGTCTAACAGACGAATACTGTAAAGAGGTTTCACTGACATTAAGCTAAGATAATAATAGTTTTACAAGAAATAATAGGTAATCAAACCATTGGGTTCCTGCAAAAGGAAAGCCACCCTGTTTAAAGAGTGGCTGTGTAAATCTATTACTTACCGAATGATTCAGGCATCAAGGCAGCAACAACTTCTCCTTTGGAACAAAGGACATCCCCTGCATAAACCTCTGTATGTACTTTGAACTTCTTGGGGTGGATTTCTTCTACCTCACCGATAGCTTTCAACGGAACATCCTGCGGGGTAGGCTTCAGGAATTTCACTTCCAACGAAGCCGTTACAAAACGTGGTGCCTCGGCGTCGTCATCAGGCTCATGCCCATTTTTCCGATGTAACGCTAAAGCAGCTGACCCTGTCCCGTGACAGTCGATCAAGGAAGCTGTCAGCCCTCCGTAAACAAAACCTGGCACAGCCGTATGTTCCGGGCGTGGCGTGTAAATTGTTACGGTTTGATCTCCATCCCATCCCGTCCGGAAGTGATGGCCCTCTTTGTTCAGCCTTCCACACCCATAACACCAGGAAAAGTCGTCTGGATAAACATCCTGAATCGCGTTTTCAACCTGTTTTGCCAATAGATTCGCCTCCTTTTTCTTTTAGTATAGCATGAAAAAAGAGATTGCTAGGATACAGCACCAACCAGCCAGAGCATCAGTGGAACGGTAATTAAGCTGGCAACTGTCGTCACTAATGTACTATAAGAAACCAGCTGTGGTTCGGTATTGAATTGCAACGAATACATCGTCGTGTTTGCGGCTGTCGGCATGGCTGCCAGAATGATCAGGATACTGGCCAGCATTGGGTCTAACCCCATGATCATCGTCAATACTAAAGCAAGAACTGGCGAGACAATCATGCGTATCGAAAAAATGGTAGAGAGGTCAGCCCATTTTACCGTACCCTTTGTCAGTGATGCGAGCTGCATACCGAGAACGATCATGATTGTCGGAATGGTAGCGTCAGCAACAAAGTGGACGGCTTGCATGATGAACTCCGGAACGCTAACACTGAATGCCTGTGTCATCAAACCCAGGATGACCGCATAGTTAATCGGCATCCTGGCGATTTTCACAAGTGAATCTTTGAAACTATGGTTGGCTGTACTGCTTCCACGGGCGGCAAAATAAAGGCCCACCGTATTCATCAATAATGACTGGATGACCATCATGATGATGGCATAGTCCACACCAGCCTCTCCATAAGCGAACAAAATGATTGGAACCCCGTAGTTGCCGCTATTCATAAATACGCTGGCAAGTACCAGGGCGGAAGATTTCGATCTTGATTGCGCTTGTAATTTAGCAATAACAACGACCAATAAAATCAATAGCAGCATCAGCGCGATGCAAAAAATCACGATGTATAAGTAATCAATGGTTACTTCATTCGTATAAAACGTCCGAAAAGCCAGGAATGGATACATTAAGTATAAGGCGGCAGTGGAAATAGACTTCCGATCAAAGCCGATCTGTTTCTGTCCGATAAATCCAATTGCAAAAATGATAAAAGCTGGAACTACGATTAGGATGACTTCCATATTTTCACCACATTCATCTTAAATTTTCACCACATTCATCTTAAATTTTAACCACAAAAGGAGCTGCCTCTGAAATTATCAAAGACAGCCCCACCAGCAAATTGATACGCAGGTTAGGTTGATTTTATTATATCAAAAAAGCGGGATAATCAAGCCGGCTAACAGAAGGATCAACGCTCCGCCTAAACGGGATGAGATTTGTGCGAACGGCATTAGTTCCATCCTTCTGGAAGCGGAAAGGACGGCAACATCACCAGTTCCTCCCATATTAGCCATACATAATCCAGCTGTAATAGCTGCTTCAATCGGATAGAATCCGACCAGTTTACCAAGCAGACCAGCTCCAATGATGGCACCCAATACCACACCGAATACGGTTAAAATGTATTGCAGCGTCAATGCTTCGATCACTGTATTCAAATCTGTGTAGGCGATTCCGATACCGAAAAGTAATGCTAGTGTCCAGTTATTAGCAACGAATTTATACCACTGACTCGCGCCATCAATGACATTCTTTGGAATAATATCGGCAATTTTTGCAATTGCAACGATGATGATCATCAACGCATAAGGGTGAAGCGGAATCAAATCTCCGAGCAGGTTGCCGATAGCAAAGAAAGTAATGGCCGCAAGCAGCCCGATTCCCATTTTTTGAATATCATAGGTTTGTTTTTCCTCTTTGTAATTGAATCCCTGGATCAATTGTCCATTACCAGTTAGAGAAGGCACTTTTTTACCAAGCAGGTTAAGCATGCTGGCAAGTACAATGGCGAATACATTACCAAGCGCAAGCGCCGGGACAAGCATGGAAATATAGTAGCCAGGGTCATTACCCATCATTTCTGAGTAGATTTGACTCATTGGCACAGCACCAGCGCCCATGCCGCCGCCCATGATTGGCATGGTGATAACGAGAACCGCATCCCTGATGGAGAACCCGACCAGGGCACCTAATAGGCCGGCAATCGCCATGGCCCCAATAACAGCACCGAAAATCGGAAGGAAGTAGCGCAATCCTACTTTTACAAGAATCTTTTTATTCATACCAAGAATACTTCCAGTAATCAAAGCAGCGATATAGAAGTTAAGAAAACCGCCATCTTTCATGAATTCCGTCATGGAAGTTACCGATGCTTCCGGCAGCCATCCGGCATAGACCATAAATGCGGCACCGAAGATAGCGATGATCGCACCGCCGCCAAGAAAGGTTCGGACGATCGGTGTACGGTCGCCGACGAAACCTAACAGTTCTCCGAAAACCATCATGACAAGTAAGCTTCCGATCATCCCACCGGGCAGGCTGCCTGTATACAGGCTTAAAATCGTGATAGCTGCAAAAACCCCGAACCAAAGAATCGGAATTTCAAAAATCGAAAGTCTTTTCTTTTCATTGTGCATTTCCGTGACTTGGGCGTCCGTCTGTCGTTCGTACTCGAGCTCTCTGGCTGTTTGAGGCATTTCGACCACTCCTTTTCAAAATAGTTAAAACAATAGGTTCGTAAACGCTTTCATGTCTGTGTTTTAAATAATAAGAAAATTCACAGAAGTTTCACATGTTATGAAACTATTGATAGTATTGTAATTAAAAAAAGCAACCGGAAAGGTTTCTTTTACAACTGTTATGTATGTTTATTTTTAAATATCGATCGCAGAGAACTGCCTGTACTTCACTGGTGTATCTTATGATATGCTCCTACTATCAATATTTTCCAATGTGCTAGAGTATAGCTTTTTCAGATAAAGGAGCGACATATAGAAATGACTGTAACGATAAAAAAGTGTACTCTTGAAGATTTACACCAACTTCAGGAAATTAGTTATGAAACTTTTCAGGAGACATTCAAGCATCAGAATTCTCCAGGAAATATGAATACTTATTTGGAAAAGGCACTTAACTTGAATTAAGTAAAAAAAGAATTATCCAACATATCCTCACACTTCTTTTTTGTTTATTTAACCATGAAATCGCCTGGTGTTTAAAAGCTCAATGTCAATGATGCACAGTCGGAAGACATGGGGAAGGATGCATTTTAATTGAGAGGGTTTATATCATAAACGAATTCCCCAAATAGCCCATTCTTTTTATAGGGGAATGAAAAACAGACGGATTTCATAATGACCAAAAGGCTCCGATAACCCTTGGAAAGGTGGATAGCAAGTCCGATGAAAAACAGGGAGACAAACGAAAGGAAAAAGGAGTGAACTTCCCGAAATATGAGTGGGTGAAGGGGAGTTGCAGGAGAAGTCATGCAAAGGAGATGTCACATTGATAACGAAAAAACAAAAGTTTTTATCAGAAACTGAACGTTTAGTATTAAGACCCTTTCATAACAATGACTATGAACGGTGGGTCGAAGGGTTCCGCAACAGGCTCCCTTCCCAGTATAAATATGACGGCAATGGCATGGATTTGAGCGGATGGACACAAGAAAAGTTCAATGAGGTTGTTTCAAAATTTCAAGGATTAGCTGAGCAGGATGAAGCCTATGTTTTTGGTGTTTTTCGGAAAGAGGACCAGAAACACATCGGTAAGGTTGAGTTTAGTACCCTCATGAGAGATGAATTTCAATGGGGACTTCTGGGATATCGGATTCACAACCAATTCTGGAGCAACGGCTATGGTAAAGAAGCGGTCAAGGAAGGATTAAATATCGCCTTCCATGATCTTGGTTTCCATCGCATTGAAGCTCACATTAATTTAGATAATACACCATCGATTCGATTAGCAGAGGGCGTGGGAATGACGTATGAATGTACAAGGAAGGAATTTATTTATGAATGTAACGACTGGACCGATAATCTCGTGTATTACATGAATTCAATATAACCAGTAATTACGATCGGACGCAATCCCCATGTCATTGAATTACGCTTGCTCGACAATAATTATTATAAGGTTTGTTTAAATAAGGCATCGATGTTTGCTTTACTGAAACAAAAGCAGTTTTTTAAGAACAATAAATAGAAAGATTATTAAGTTTGATAATGGGGAGGGGGAGTTAAATTGCATCCAATTACCGTAATAGAAATTGCAGGGTCCTTTATTTTGGTAATTGTTATTTTTGTAATTGCACGCTTATTGCCTAAGCAAATGAGAAAACTTAGTTTAATTATCGCGTCTTTATTATCTGCACTATTGCTATTATTCTTTACTATTCGTCCTCACTGGGTTGATTACCAAGTATCAAAAAAGATCGAACAACTAAATCAATATCTAGCAGAAAAATATCCTAATCAAGAATGGACGATTAGCCGAAAAGAAGGCAGGCAATATAACCCTTATCACTTAGAAGTTGAATTTGAAAATGAAAAAGATTGGATATATACCTATTCAGTGGCAAATGAAAAGAATATTTGCCAAAATGTCTGGACCCCGACAGAGGGCAAGTTTCCACAGGAAGGGAAGCATTATGAAAGTAATCACTGTAAATAAACCATATTCTTTCCTCAACAAACGATGTTTAGTAGAAGATTCACTAAAGGATATCTCGATATCGAGCCTTACGGTTAAGAAGGAATTAACGCCCATTTTATTGAAATCTTTATTATCTAACTTATACACAAAATAGGAGGAAGAAATAATGACTATCAAAACTGCTGATTTATGTGATGAATATCCAAACAAGCTAAGTATCGTCGATCCTTCATTTTTAAGTTTTGGTAAAGAGAAAAGTTTTTTTGGTCCTATTTCCACAGTTAAGGTGAAAGACGATAATGTCCTTGTCAGGAGGGCGTTAGAAACCATTCCACCTGGAAACGTGCTAGTAGTCGATGGAGCGGCTTCAAAAAATTGCGCGTTGATGGGTGGTAACCTGGCAGAAATAGCAGCACAAAGAGGGTTAGCGGGAGTTATTATCAATGGGTATATTCGAGATTCACTTGAAGTATGTGAAACCGATACTGGGGTAATCGCTTTAGGCACCATTCCTTTGAAAAGCAAAAAAGAAGGGAAAGGACAGGAAAATATCACGTTAGAATTCGGTAATATCACCTGGAATCCGGGCGATTATGTTTATGTGGACGAAGATGGGATAGTCGTAGCATCAGAAAAGCTGGATATGTGATAAACAAAAGCTCTAACCCTTAATAAATAATTGGTGGCTTCAATAGAATAACGAGGGAACTTCTCAAATCAGGAAGTTCCCTTTTTTAGATTCTTATAAATAAGAAGCAATAATATGTTGCTTCTCCTCATGAAGCCGATATTGGTAGATGGGGCGTCCGACTCCGTATATCAAGTCTTCTTCCAAATAACCAATTTCTGAAAGGAATTTTAAATATTTCCTTACCGATACCCGCGAAATATTTGCTGCTTCAGCAATATCCTCGGTTGAAAAATCCCGCCTTTCATTGGAAAGGATTGCTTCATTAATCGTCTGCAATGTATTTTTCGTGAGACCTTTTGGCAGTTGCTGCGGTCTTGGCTGGCCGTAAGCAGGCTGGCTGCTTTTTTTTCGAAATAAACGGTCAAGTTCCTGCTGACTGACGCTGCTTTTATGATGAAGTTTATAATAGTTATGTTTGTATTGCGTGAGCGCTTCATGGAAGCGGTCGAATTCAAAGGGCTTTATTAAATAATCGATCGCCCCAAGCCTTAATGACTGCTGAATCTGCTCAATATCAGAAGCGGCAGTAATCAGAATGACATCAACATCTTCGTTTTGTTCCCGGATCTGCCTTAAAAAATCGATACCATTCAATCCTGGCATATAAACATCGAGCAGTATCAAATCTACTTTCGTTTCCGCCATATGGACGGTTGCCTCATCTATGTTTGCCGCCACTCCACTGAGGGTGAAGCTGTCCAACTGCTCTACATATTGCTTGTTGAGAGCAGCTACCATTGGATCATCTTCCACGATCAGTACCTTGATCATTGCCATCACCTCCTGATTCATAAGGGACTATGATTGAAAAAGTTGTTCCTTGCCCTGGAGAGGAGTCGACTTCAATCGATCCTTCCAGCTGCTCTACACTGTTTGTTGCAAGGTAGAGGCCAAAGCCACGATGAGATCCTTCTTTGGTGGAAATTCCTTTCTGGAAAACTTCTTCTTGTTTATCTTCAGCTATCCCGACTCCCGTGTCGATTACGGTCATCGTCAACAGTTCATCAATATAAGATAATTCGAGCGTAATGTCTTTTTGCTTCGAATGGCTGACACTTTCAATGGCATTATCGATAATATTACCAAGAATCGTAATCAGCTCATGGGTCAAGGAAGGGTCATCGGGTTTCGGTATTGTTGTTTCACAATGGATTGTAAAATCAACATGGGCTTCCCGGGCGTAACTGATTTTTCCTATAATAAAGCCGGCAAACGCTGGATCCTTTATGGAACGTGTGACATTGCCGACTTCATGAGCCTGGTGGTCGACGAGTTTGCTGATGAAGCTTTTTACTTGATCGTATTCTTCTAACTTGATCATACCAAGCAGTACATGCAGCTGGTTCATGAACTCATGGGATTGCGCTCGTAGCGTATCCGCATACATCTGGACACCGGTAAGCTCTTCAGCTAATTGGTTGACCTCTGTTTTATCACGGAACGTAGCGATGGCGCCGACGACCTGTTCGCTTACCACAATCGGGACACGGTTGGTGATGATGGACACGCCATTGATGACTTGCTCCTCATCAAGATCAGGGTGCGGGTTTCTTAAAACATCAGCCAGCATTGTTCCCGGTAAAAATTCATGGATGTTCACCCCGATTGGTTCTTTATCCATCAGCCCGGCTTTTTTAAAAATCCGCCTTGCAGACCTGTTTACAAGCACGATGGTGGCGTCTTTGTCGATGGCAATAATCCCTTCATGGACGGAATGGAGCATCTGATTCCTTTCTTCGTGAATCCTAGCGATTGCATATGGCTCTAAACCGAACAAGCTTTTTTTTATATAGTTAGCCAGCAGGAAAGCACCGATGATGCCGACAATCACACCGATAACGGAACCTATGATGATCTGCAACTGGCTTTGTTGGATGGAAGATTCCACCGCTTGCAGCGAGATACCGACCGCTACCGCTCCGACTTGTTTCTGTTCTTCACCATAAATCGGCGTAAACGCACGCAATGATTTTCCAAGCGTACCTGTCGATCTGGACGTATACGCTTTCCCCTGAAGGACACGTTTCTCGTCACCGCCGACAAAATGATTGCCAATCCGGTCCGGTTCCGGGTGGGATTTCCTGATGCCGTCCATATCCATGACGACCACAAACATGACATCAGCAGCATCCTGGATCGTCATCGCATAATCCTGGATGTTTTCTTCCTGAGCCTCGTTCTGCAATCCATTTTTAACCACCTGAGACTCTGCTACCGTACGTGAGACGATGATAGCTTTTTCCTCTAATTGCTCTTCTATATTTTCACTTGTTGTATTGGTAATAAGAATATCAGTGATCAATAAAGAAACTAATACGACTAGGCAGACAAATAATATGATCATCGTGCTTAGTTTGAACCGGGGTTTTGGCAATGGTTGTCACCTCCAATTTGGAGAAAGGAATGAATAGGTCTATTTTACACTTTGAAGATAAACATTGGTAAAGGGGTAAAGTATAAGAAAAACTAAACTTTCGATATAAGGACTTGGGGATAAGTCAGTTTTTTAAATAAGAGGAATCGTATGGCTGAAAGGGTGTGAAAATCTATGCTCACCCCTGACATACATAAAGACCACTATTTGTATCATTATAAACATGGAAAGACAAAAGCTAAACTAGAAAGGATATGATCGTATGGATGAGAAGAAAAAGACATCAAAAAGACGGCAATTAGAAGTCGAAACAAGAGACAACAAAGAAGTAGAGCTTGAAACAGCACACCCAGGGCTGAAGGAGTATAGTGTACAAAACGATAACTTTGCGTCTGGAGAAAATAGCTATTTAAATGAACAACCAAGTGATTTTGATGACAGGGAAGAAAATGGGGTAGCGTTTTCTGAGGAGCTGGCTGATGGCGGCGAACGAAACGAATTTGCAAGCGGACAAACGGGAAATAACTTCGGCGATCTATAATTGAAGGTGGAAAAGGCAGAACCCGCCACGGTAAGGTGGTGGGTTCAATTCTTACTGTTCCTGTAAATTATCTACAGGAACACTTTGTTTTTGTTCTGGATTGTTAAGAGGGTGGATGGTAGCTGTTCCGCTTGTTTCGTCGACGTGTTCGATGTAGACGCTTTCTCCGTTATAGGTCACCTGAACCATATCGGACGAAAAAGCAATATCCTGTGCTCGTTGGGCGTTAATCGTAATCACCTCCTTTGAAGACAGCGATAATCATACTATTTGTTTTCCATCCATAAGATATACTCGTAATGTTAAAGGGATAGATCATAGCCAGGAACTTGGTGGTGCCAACACAACCCGCAGGAAATAAGTCCTTTGTTTTGACTTTTATCCCCTGTTTTAGTAAGTTATTATAAAATTCCGATCAATAAAATAGGATTTATACGATTAAGGGGGGAAGAGGTATTAAAACACTTTGGAAGCGATATAGGGATGTATCGCTGATAGCAAAAATAACGATTGCTCTTATTCTGGGTATTATAGCGGGGATTATTTTCGGCGAAGGTACAAGTGTGCTGGCACCTTTTGGTGATTTACTGCTCCGTTTATTACAATTCATCATTATTCCATTGATATTATTTACATTGATTGTAGGGGTGAACCAGACGCGCCTGGCTAATTTGAGCAGGATGGGCGGAAAAGTATTCCTCTACTACGTCGCTACCTCTGCTCTTGCTCTGATTGTCGGTTTGACTATTGCGAGCATCATGAAACCGGGCGAAGGAATTACACAGCAGACCGATCAGACAGTGGATGCTGGTGAACATCCTGGCGTAGCGAGTGTGCTGTTGAATATTGTACCAGAAAATATCGTAACGGCGTTCAGTGAAATGAATCTGCTCGGTATTATTTTCACTGCCCTTGCATTCGGAATCGCGATTTCTGCCTTGAGAGGGTCAACAGAGCACGGAGCTCTTGGGGAGCATGTCTATAAAATGGCTGATGGACTGAACGAGGCTACGTTCAAAATCATGCATGTGATCCTGCAGTATGTACCAGTCGGTATTTTTGCTATCATTGCACAAACAGTGGGCAATCAGGGGATGAACACGATTTTAGAACTGGGGAACATGATTGGTGTTCTTTATATAGCGATTATCGTGCAGATTGTCATTTATATTTTACTGATGCTGCTGTTCAAAGTAAGTCCCGGCAATTTCTTTGCTCAAGCCCGGACTCCGATGATTACCGCTTTCGTCACCCAAAGCAGCTCCGGAACCTTGCCGCTTACGTTGAATGCCGCTAAAAACCTCGGTATTTCGAAAAGCTTATATGGCTTCAGCTTGCCGCTTGGAGCAACCATCAATATGGATGGCGCTGCGATCCGAATTGCCGTTTCTGCTGTATTTGCTGCTAACTATACGGGAACAGAACTTGGTCTCGGAGAAATGCTGGCCATCGTCATTGTCGGTACGCTTGCCTCGATTGGAACGGCAGGGGTCCCAGGTGCAGGGATTGTCATGATTGCTACTGTATTCACACAGGTCGGCCTGCCGATGGAAGTCGTCGCATTACTCACATCGATCGATGCACTCGTAGGTATGGGAGCAACAGCCTTGAACGTAACGGGGGATCTGGCCGGAACGTCTATAATCAATCAGACAGAAAAAGAAGAAAGTTAAGGGAAGGACCGGTTTTCCGGTCCTTTTGTATATTTTGAATACATATTTGTCGACAAGCTGAGTTCTCTAGTGGCAAATTTCAACAATTCCTCACACAATTTTCAGAATACGGACAAAAAAATTGCGAAATTCAGGAACTTTTGTAAATAGAGGGAAGGAGGTGAACGTGTGCGCACAAGACCATTGTTATACGTATGTCTAATGGTACTGGCGGTATTTTTCCTTCCAGCCGATACGTTTGCGAATATCGGAAATACTCCTGAACAGGCATCGCCACATGCTGATGTAGAAATAGAATCATCGAACCCTGTCGCTGAAGAGACTTCGGAGAAAGGCGAAGAAACATCTCAAGCTGTCAAAGAACAAGCAGCGGAGAAGGGAAGCCAAGCCTCTGAGACTGCTGAAGAAGCTTCTAATCATGGCAAGCAAATCTCTCAAGAGACGACAGGTAAAAATATTCAGCTAAATAAAGAAAGCGAACCTGCAGAACCTGTAAAGGATAAAACTTCAACCCTGCCACCTCAGGCAAGTGATAAAGCTTCCGAACTGACAAATGAGCTCAAGAGGAAGGCAGATTCTAAGAAGGCAGCAGACAAGAAACAAGTTGAAGATAAACCGCAGGATGAAAAGGGGAGGTCAAAACGTTCGGTAGAGAAAAGCTCGGGCAAAGGTGAAGAGCAGCCTGCTAAAACAGATAAACATAATAATAGCTCTGCTGATGACCAAGCTGATAAAAAAGAGGATTTGCAGCCAGTAGGAGCTGAAGCCGAGTCAACGAGCGAAAGAGTTGATACTTCAGCAGCCGATTCAGGAGAGGCGAACACTCAAAAAAATAGTACAGCTATTAATCAGCAACCGAAAAAACAAGAACAAGAAGAGCCGGCACCACTTCCAGAGCCGAGTAAGGACCCGATCGCTCAGATACATATGACTAAACCAGCTTCGTTCCCGTCACCAGTATCTTCGAGCGGAGGCGACTTTGGCGGCCAGACCACTTTTTCTTTGATAAAAGGAAACCTGCCAGGTTCTTTCCAGTTCGTAGCCTCAAATTCTCAAACAATCGGCAAAAGATCTGAGTTTCTCACAGATCAATGGGTGAATGCACCGCCAGCAGAACCACCGAAAGCCGCTTCTTAATTTTATATAAGTATCGAAACTACAGTACTAATAAAAATTAAGGAGCGATTTAATAATGAAAAACACATGGTTCAAATCTCTAGTATTTGCAGGAACTTTAACAATCGGCGCATTTGTTGGTGTGCAATCAACAGACGCAGCATCTTCCAATGCAGAAAAAACAGTAAAAGTTGCAGAAAAACAAGAAGTAGCAGCTGAGAAAAAGACAGAAGCGAAAGTGAATGACAAAGCAAAAGCAAACGCTTCTGCTAAATCTGACGTAGCTGCTGAAGTTACTGTTCAAGCTGAAGAAAAAGAAGAAGTAAGCAAATCTCAACAAAACAAAGCGAAAGCTCAAGCATCAGCTAATGCAAGTGCAACAGCAAAAGAAAATGCATCAGAGAACTCTGCGGTTCTAGCTGGAGAAGTTGGAGAGACAACTGAATCTGGCGAAGCAACAGAAGAAACAGTAGAAGTAGAAGTAGAAAAAGAAACAGCAACTGAAGAAGCTTCAACAGAAGAAGTTGAGGCAGGCGAAGAAAGCGAAGAAGCAACTGAGGAAGCACAAGAGGAAGTAAACAAGTCACAAGAAAACAAAGCTAACTCCCAAGCAGCAGCGAATGCCAGCGCTACAGCGAAAGCAAACGCTTCTGAAAACTCTGCTGTTCTAGCCGGAGAAGTTGAAGAAACAACTGAATCAGGTGAAGCAACAGAAGACGAAGCTACGGAAGAAGAGACAGAAGCTGATGAAAAGGAAGAAGCTGTAGAAGAAGAGACAACTGAAGAAGGTACAAAAGAAAATGTAGAAGTTGACGAAGAAACAACTACGGAAGAAGAGTCTACAGAAGAAGTTGAGGTAGATGAAGGTAGCGAAGAAACAACAGAGGAAGATGAAGAAGCAACAGACGAAGCACAAGAAGGAGTAAATAAATCTGAAGAAAACAAAGTAAACGCTCAAGCATCTGCAAACGCAAGCGCAACAGCAAAAGAGCACGCTTCTGATAGTTCTGCTGTACTAGCAGTAGCAGTTGACGAGGAAGCAGAAGAATCTGTTGAGACAGACGAGGAAGCTGCGGAAGAAGAGGTTGAAGTCGACGAAGAAAACGAAGAAGCAGTTGAGGAAGAAGAAACAACGGAAGAAGACGAAGAAACAGTACAAGTTTCTGTAAATGCTACAGTAGAAGAATAATGATTAAATTATAAGCCGGGGGTTTCCCCGGCTTCTTTTTGTTGGGTGTTGTATCTCCTCCTTTTTGGGTTATGGAAGAACTTTCGTGCATTAAGTCAGAAGATGACTCAGTTAAGTAGGAAGTTTATTGAGACAGGGCGGAACATAACAGCGTTAGGTCAGAATACGGCTGGATGTATAGAGGATTTTTCACTCTGATAGCGAATATAAGAGGGTACGCCTTAATAAAGGAGTGATAGATTATTGAAAATAAGAGCGAAAACGATGGAGCACTTACAATTGGAAGCATTGTTACCTCGTCTGCATCCAACTCATAAGAAATGGAGTGAGGTGGAATCACACTTACTCAGGCATTCTGCCGGCCATTTCGGTGAAACGACTGCTGATGTCTATCTCCAGTACCTCTCCCACGATCGTTACCACATTTTACAGGATCTCCGCCTTTTTGATGGCATCCGTCATTTTCAAATCGATGCCCTGATTCTGGCTCCCTCCTTCATCCTTATTCTGGAAATCAAAAATTTGAGAGGCAAATTGATTTTTGACCTCGAGCATCATCAGTTATTGCGAACCTATCAGAAGAAGCAGGATATTTTCCCTGATCCTTTTTTACAAGTGAAGCACCAGACCCTTCAGTT
Source organism: Thalassobacillus cyri (assembly GCF_900107755.1). GTDB lineage: Bacteria > Bacillota > Bacilli > Bacillales > Halobacillaceae > Thalassobacillus > Thalassobacillus cyri. Next base: position 213,891 of record NZ_FNQR01000002.1, read on the forward strand.
AACCCGCTGGATGCAAGCATTCCAACTCCCCGAAACCCCTATTCATTCTTTCATCATCATAGCGAATCCTAATACTACCATTAAAACGCAAGGACGGGATATGCAGCAGTTAAAACGCAGGATCATTCGGCCAAAGCTGCTGTATTCTGAGGTAGAAAAATTGCATGCGAGGAGTGGTCCTCCCATTTGGACGCCTGATCAAATAAAGCATGCTGCGGTAACGCTTCAAAGAGAAAACACACCATTTACTGCATCTATTTTGCAGCGGTTTGATTTAACAGCTGCTGACTTGGTTATGGGGGTGCGTTGTACAAAATGTGAAGTATTTGGGATGGAACGAAAGCGCGCCCACTGGTATTGCCCTCAATGTGAGCATAAATCAGAAAATGCTCATCTCGATACATTACGGGATTACCAATTACTTGTTGGAAATGAAATTTCGAATCAGGAATTCCGTTCGTTTGCCTGTTTATCATCGGAAAAAGTTGCACGCACGCTATTATCAGAATGCTGTACGCGATATGCTGGTAAAACTAGCGATCGGAAGTATATCTTAAATATCGTTAAGTAAGAAGGTCTTCGCGTTAGGGCGGAAGTTTATTGAGATAGGGCAGAACATTTTTGAGACAGGGCGGAACATAGCTGCGTTAAGTAAGAACACCTCCGCTTTAAGACAGAACCCTCCCTCCACTAAGGTAACCCCCTGACTTCTTACACATCCCCATTAGGTTGAAAGTCCAATTTTGTGTCAATTACGTTTACCAGCTCGATATTTCGTAAAAAGTTACATAGCATGAAATTTTTACAAGAAGGAGCGATGTGCCGATGAAGCGTTGGTTGTTTCTCGCGATTACCATGATGATGATTGCGGTATTAGCTGCATGTGGCGGCAACAATGAAAGCGGTGAAGACATGAAAAATAAGGAAAACACAGAAGAGAATAACCAAGATCAGAGCAGTGAAGAGAATAAGGAAAACGAAGACAGCAAGAGTAATGAGGAGAAAAGCGAAGTAACCCAGGAAGTTACGGTTGATTTGAAAAATCCGGATGATGAGAATATTGGCACCGCTAAATTGACCCAGCAGGAGGACGGTGTGCAGATCAGCCTGGATGCATCTGAACTTCCACCGGATGAACATGGGTTCCATATTCATGAGAAAGGAACCTGTGAGCCGCCTGAGTTTAAATCTGCTGGTGGTCACTTCAACCCGGAAGGTGTAAGTCACGGCACCAATAGTGAAGATGGACCACATGCGGGCGACTTGCCGAACATTAATGTAGGTGACGACGAGTCCGTCCAAGAGGAAATCCTGGCAGAAAACGTAACCTTGAAAAAAGGGGAAGATAATTCGCTATTAAAAGAAGAAGGAACAGCATTGGTGATTCATGCGAAGCCAGACGACAATGAATCCCAACCATCCGGTGATGCAGGCGTGCGGATTGCCTGCGGGGAAATCAATGATGGATTACTTGAATAAGCAAAAAGGACTCCCACGGCAGGAGTCCTTTTTCATCGTAATCCTAATTTTACAGCCAGCACCAGCAGCGATTGGTTAACTCGCCACACATAGTATAGGTGATGGACAAGATCGCCTTGTCCCTGATCGGTGCTAGGGGCCAGGCGCTCGATTTGCTCTCGTTCATCCTGTAAATCATATAACTGACCGATATGTTCTTCGCCTCTTATTTTCCTAATCAGGGCATCAATGTTGTGTTCTAATTTTTTCTCAACCTTTGGAAAAACATCTTTCAATTCATCTGGATAGAAGAAATTCTTTTGATAAGAGGAAGCTACCAGGTGTTTGGCATAGTAGTTGGTGGCTGTAAATATGGTAATCCATTTCGATAATTCTGAATGCTTCATCGCACCTGGCCGGTGCAGAATCGGCTGGGATTCATCTTTGATGGCCTGGACCTTTTCTTCCATCGCAAATGCCTGCTCTGCCAATTCCTTCACATTAACCGGTTTATGAAAACTGCTTACATACTGGATCACATATCCTTTCAACTCTTCCAGGTAGTCAGCGAACGTCTCGTTCACCTTGTCATGTGTCTTTGTCGGTAAAAGAACCGCTGATACGAGAAACGCAATCGCTCCGCCGGCAATCGTATCAATGACACGGGCGCCTAATAACTCAAGACTGATTCCGCCTAACAACAGGTCGTACATGAAGGCAATAAGCAAGGTGATGAAAATGCTCATCGCAGTATAGGAAACCGTCAAAATATAAAAGGCGGAAAAAACGACGACGAAGATAAGTGCCACTTCAATGGTGGCGTAGCTGGAAACAAGCCGGGCAAGCCCAAAACCGATAATAGCGCCGATGACCGTGCCGACAGAACGCTGGAATCCCTTCAGATACGTGCGGCCGACCGTTTCTGTACCGAGCAGAACGATGAATGTTGTCAGAATCACCCAGTAGGGCTGGATTGGTGAAATGATATGGCCGACAATAACGGCGACCGTACCGCCCATCAAAGCCTGCAGCGCTTTCTTCGTCGAAGGTTTCAGCCCTTCTTCTTTCTCGTCTTCGGCCACCTCTTCATCATCGTGCTCCTCGGTTGATAGGGATTCACTATCCCCTTTTTGCAGGGAAAGCTGGATTTCTATCGCGCCGTTGGTGACATGATCAGCAATCGAGTCGATGCGCCGCAATAAATAGAGCCTGCCTTTGGGACGGGGGCCTTGTTCGTCAAAAAGCAGATTGATCCTATCCCGGAACTTTACGGTGGCTCGCTGGGCGGAGTGCAAATTCTCTTTTTTATATTCCGGGGCCAGAACATCTGCGTTACGAAGCGCAGCAATCACCTCCACGAGCAATTGCCTCACTTCTGCTGTTTCAAAAGCGTCGTTCCGCTTCAATTCCGAAAGCGACTCAGCCAGGGTTTCGACAAACATAGCCGTGTCAAAAACATAAAGCCGTATTTGTGACGTCGTTAGACCTGGCCAAATTTCCGCAACGTCATGCGTATTCAAGTCAGTCGCGACGTTGCTGGCATATTCACGCAGCTTACGTACATTGTAATGCAATTTTTTCGCCCGGGATTCCTTTATTTCCGGATCCTGGATCATCTCGACCAACAGCTGAAAAGTCAAATTTGCCTGCGTGTGAAACGATTGGATACTTCGTCTCAGCATGTGTACAGAATCTTTGAAGATGAAAAAGTTATAAAGGAAGGCGTAGCTGATTCCGATAGCAATTGCCAGATAGAACCAAGGAAATTGGGCAGCAGATAACTTTAAAAAGGATGAAATATAAACGGTCATGAAGCCGATCATACCAAGAGAAAAGTAACGGCTTCCGTATCTGGTGAAATAAAAGGCGGAAGTGATAATAACAATCATGAGTGAGGAAACGAGAAAAACACTTTCAGCGAATAATGCGCCCAGAGTTACGCCTCCCACGGCAGAGATCGCCAGCAGCCCTGTAGTTACTTGCTTTTCCTGTTTCGTATCGTCCATGACAGCCATGATGCCCAACATTCCAGCCATTCCAGCTACGATTGCTGGGGTCAACGCCTCCTGATCAATCCAGTTAAAGAGGAAAATCACGGTAAAAACCGAGGAGATCAGGCTCAATGTCGCTTTGCCTGCCTGGTTTAACCGCTTACGTCCTGGGTCAGAAGCGAGTAGTCTTCCTAACCAGTAATACTTGAGAGATAATTGTTTCAATCCTTCATCAACCTTTAACGATGTATTATATTCTTTCTATTTTACGTGCCCTTAAGCGTGCGAGCAACTTATTTGAAAGGTGTTCACGATTTACAATAATTTTGAAAATGATAGGATGGTAATTAATGATTTATGACATGAGAGGAAAATAGATATGAAAAAGCAACCACCACAAACGAAGAAAATACTTCTAATCATTGGCATCATGTTTGTAGCGTTCAACTTACGTCCAGCTATCACCGGAGTCGGCCCGCTCATCAGTTCGATCCGGACAGACTTGGGCATTTCCTACGGTGCGGCTGGGTTTATTACCACGCTGCCATTGATTTCTTTTGCGGTGTTTTCTTTTTTAGCACCTAAACTTGGTAATCGGTTCGGCTATGAGCGGATGGTCTTCATGGGATTAGTAACGTTGATGATCGGAATCGCCATCCGCTATATTGCCACAGCTCCCACATTATACACCGGAACAGCTCTCGTTGGTATAGGAATCGCCATTTCCAATGTACTGCTTCCGGGGATCATCAAGGATCGTTATCCTGGAAGAATCGGTTTGATGACGGCTGTTTATACGACATCCATGTCCGTTTTTTCAGCTGTTGGTTCCGGGCTCAGCATCCCGCTTGCGAAAGGGCTGGGACTTGGATGGGAAAATGCTCTGTTCGCCTGGGTACTGCTTGCATTGATTGCCGCTTTTTTATGGATTCCCCAGCTTTCCCGTCCTGTGAAAAAGGATGACAAGCAAACAGCCGGACTTGGAGGACCTCCGATTTGGAAGTCGAAAATAGCCTGGCAGGTTACCATTTTCATGGGGCTGCAATCGTTTTTATTTTACAGCCTGATTACCTGGCTTCCGGAAATCATGACCGGAAAAGGCCTTGGTATCGCAGCGGCAGGATTGATGGTATCCACGATGCAGCTATCCGGGCTCCCGATGACATTCCTGACCCCTGTACTGGCAGACCGTTTCCGCAATCAGCGGGGGTTAATCATTATGATTGGTACTCTATATCTTACAGGTTTAACTGGCATGTTAGTCAGCACCAGTACAGCCTGGCTGACTGGCAGTGTGATGCTGATGGGGATGGGGCAGGCGTCCAGTATCAGTCTCGCGCTCACGCTGCTTGGTCTACGTGCCGCCAATGCCCGTGAGAGTGCAGCGTTATCCGGTATGGCGCAGTCATTTGGGTATGCACTGGCTGCCATCGGTCCTACTATGATTGGAATCGTCATTGATGTATCCGCAACGGTTAATGTTCCGATAATAATTTTTATATGTATTTTAATTATGATGGTTCTGGCAGGCTTCGGCGCAGCACGCGATCAAACTATCTTTGAAAGGCAGACGAGTTGAGTCTGTGCATGCTCATGGCTTACCCAAAACACAGATGAAACTCAAAAAAACTGTCTTCAGTTTGTTAATACTTGCTATCTCGTCTTTTATTACCTTTCCCCTTTCAATGATCTCTTAAAAAGAACATCTTTAAATCAAAACTTGAATAAGATAGCTAACAATAACAAATTTGATATAGAATGGAGAATTCCATTGCTACAAATATCGGGGATGCCTTTTCAATCAATGGACTCGTTGAACGTTGGGAATGTGGAAAGAATCATCATCCAACAAATGAATAACTCTCATGTCCTTTATTCTTTTCCTTCCCTTAACGAACTTTTGTTTGAAATTAAAGTCCGAAATAACATGATAGAAAGTGCAAAAGAAATGAATCAAAGTGAAGCTGGATTTACAACCTTTAAATATGCGCGTTGTAATACTGAATATTGGTATTTAACAACTCAAGGTGGATTTATGTTAAAGCATAATATACTTCCCTCGGATGCTATTCTAGACATTTATAGAAACAGTTCACTTTATGCATTTGAATGTGCGACAGCATGTGTAATCATCTTTTACCATGCGCTATTGAAAAGTATAGGTAAAAAAGCATTTAATTTCATGTTTCAAAATCTCTATTTATACAGTTGGCATACTGATCCTGATCTAGGACTACAAACTTTTTATTCGGATCATTTTATACCTGGTGATGTAGTATATTTTAAAAACCCTGATTATAACCCTGCAACCCCCTGGTTTAGAGGGGTGAATGCTGTCGCTATGACAGAGGGGAAGCTATTTGGACATGGATTTGGAATAAAAAACGATAAAGAGATGATACATAGTTTAAATGAGAAAAGAAAGAAAGGAAGTAATGTAACGGCTTATTTAACAAATTTGGTCACAAGGCTTACTTTTTATAATTTAACTACTAACAAAAAAATAGATAGAGTATTTACAGATTATAGAAAGAAGCAGATAGTAGTGCACCATAATAAAAGTTCGATTTCCTATGAAAAATATTGGTTTTATCTATATAAAGTACTTAATATTTAAATCATCGTGGCTTGGGCTTAGGAGTCCAGCCCATTTTGGATATTGACGGGCTCTGTATAAAACTAGGTGAATATAATGTAGTGAACAAATTTGAAAGGAAGTGTATTCATGTATGCAAATGTAAATGCAGCACCGTATATGGGGGCTAATGTGAACGCAGCTCCAACAATGGCAGCTAATGTTCCTCCAACGCCTGGTTATGGATATATGGCTCCTGTACGCAGAGACGATAGCTTTGTATTGATAGTGGTGTTGTTTATTTTATTAATTATTGTGGGAGCAGCTTGCGGATTCCCTAAGTGCTAACAATACAAACAAAAGTATGAAAGTCCTGTACCATTCATATTTGTGCAGGCAACAACAATGCAAGGGCTAAATCCCAAGATTTAGCCCCACTTGCATTATTTTTTTATGGATGAGAATGGAAGCTGCTTCTTATTCAATCGGAGGCTTGTTTTATTCTAAACCAATCTCAAACTCTTTCGCTTCAGCGATTGTGCCCTGGCTCTCATCCATCACATCACTGGTTGTTATTGTAATAGATTTCAGCTCATCTACCTTGGTATCATTGAGTACAAACCCCATATTACCGAATTTCACTTCTCCAGATTCATATTTTCCGTAAAGCTTCTCTAGATAGAAATCATCGTCAAAATCTTTTTTCTCGCCTGCGTTCGTTTCCAGTAAATCTACCGGAGCGAAGTTGATCGGCTGATCGCTGGTATTCTTGACGGCAACCGTAAACTTGATATAGTTGAAATTCGCTTCATTATCGCTAAACGCATGAAAATAGTCGATCAAGTCCGGGGAAGGGGAGTAGTTCAACACTTTAATATCTTCGATTACAAGCTGCACAGGCCCGATTTCTTCAACTGTGTGCCCTTCTTTGATGGTCTCGAGTGCGAGCTGGCCGTTTTCATCCTCGATGTGATCCCCCGCTTGTTTCAGCTCTCGGTCATCGCTTGCCTGTGGGTTGTTGCTATACTTCTTTTTTTCCGGAATTTCAAATGGTGCCGTGCTGTCTTTTGTCTCAGCATGGCTTTCAGTGTTATTACCATATGTCGAACATCCTGCTAACAAAATCAAGCTGAACACCAACATTATCAGATGTTTCATGAACATCGCCTCCTTATCCAACCCGTATTAGAAAAATGGCCGCTGCCTGAAGACAGCGGCGCACTCCTGTTATTTTTTCAATATCGCACGTTTTCCTTCCAATACTGCCATTACTTTTTGCCCTATTTCATGGTTATCATGCAGACCTGCGAACTGGTCGGATTGTGGGCCATAGCCATAAACGATGACGTCTTCACCGGTATGTCCGCCAGTCGTCCAGCCAGTGCCGGAGCGAACGTCAAAAATATGCTCGATGGCGTTGTCTATTTCCGTAGTGTTGCCTTCATCTGCCGCGTCTTTGACCGATTGGATTTCTTCCTGTTTCAATTCTAGTTCAATATAGCTGGACAGCGTTTCTTCTACATCAGCACCATCGGCAATTTCAGCAGCCATAAAGTCCGGGGTGCGTTTTGCTGCTTTGATTGGTTCTGGATCCCACTTGTACTCTCCGTCACGGCCCATAGCCATACCGCCAGTAGAGTGGTCAGCAGTAGTGATGACAAGGGTGTGCTTGTCCTTTTTAGCAAATTCGATTGCTTCCTGATAAGCTTCTTCAAAGTCCTGCATATCACTCATCGCAGCAACGACATCATTGTCATGGCCCGCCCAGTCAATCTGGCTGCCTTCGACCATCAAGAAAAATCCATCCTGATTTTTGCTCAAACGATCCAGTGCAGTAGAGGTCATTTCTTTTAGAGATGGACTTTCTTCCGTACGGTCAATCATTTTATCCATCCCTTTTGGTGCAAATAAGCCAAGGATTTGCTCGTTATCATCATTCAGCAATTCTTCACGTGTATCCACGTAACTATAGCCATCCTGCTGGAATTCTTCGGTAAGGTCGCGGTCTTCGCGGTCAAAATAAGAAGTACCCCCGCCTAGGATGACATCGATTTTATGTTCTCCATTCACTTTTTCATCAAAATAATCATCTGCAATATCATTGTAATTATGGCGGGACTCATCATGTGACCCGAAAGAAGCTGGTGTTGCGTGGTTTACCTGGGAGGTAGCAACCAGCCCGGTTGATTTCCCTTTTTCCTTTGCCAGTTCCAAAGCTGTTTTCACTTCATTTTTTTCCATATCGACAGCGATGGCGTTGTTGTATGTCTTGATTCCGGCAGCCATGGAAGTTGCAGCTGCGGCAGAGTCGGTGATGCTTTCCTCTTCATCCCAGGAATACGTTTCCTGCATGCCGATCAAATGCTCATCGAATGCCGAGTTTTCCGTGTAAGGGGTAGAAGGATCGTCCTTTAAGTATCGATAGGCTGAAGTATAAGAGGTACCCATTCCATCCCCGATCAGGAAAATGACGTTTTTGATTTCACTTTTACTAGTGTCTGGCTTAGCAGCGGCTTCATTGCCGAATGAGCCTGCCGTACTGCCAAAAATAAAGGTAGACATGATTGCGACTGGTAGTAGTTTCTTAGAAAACTTTTTGTTAAACAAACCTGATTCCTCCCAATACGTTATGTTATTGATATTACAGCCATCATATTACGGTGAAACTATTAATCTTGTATTGGGAAAATGTTAAGGGTTTGTAATTTTTAATAAATTTCCCTTCCGCCTATTCGTATGGGGTTTAAGTCCTGGTTTGTTAATTCCCAAAATTGAATCTATTTTACCACGTTGAATATTTCGTGATACGAAATATTCAAATAGAATCTAGGCACAAAACCCTTCATTTTTCAGCGAATCAGTCCTATGATATCAAAATATTCTGATAATATTGCCTTTCCTAGATTTTGGTATTACCATTACTCTAATAAAAGAAAGGGGGATAGATTACTAGTAAATACCTATTCATTATTAGTGCTTCAACAATTGATTTCCGTGTTTCCCACCATGAACCTACATAAGAATTTTAACTAAAGTCTGGGAGGGAGATAAACTTGAAGAAAAAGAATTGGTATTGGGTTATAGCACTTGCTTTTCTAGGCGTAGTTGCTGGCGTCATCCTTTCTCAGCAGTATACTTCGACATCTTCAACTATTGAAAAAGAAGTGCCCGCAAAAGCGGAAGAGAGTCAAGTAGACGAAGAAGGATTTGTCGAGAAAGGCCCTGGAAAACGGGATGATTGGTTTATGACTCAAAAAGGATACGAAGAGGAAGAAATCCCAAGAGATGCTTTTCGTAAAGCAGTCAACCAGGCATCAGACCTTCGAAAGATGACTTCCGAAGAAGCTCCTGGGGCCCTAAACCAGCAATGGAATTTCAATGCCCCAAGTGATATCGGGGGACGGGTAGTCGATGTAGTTGTTGATCCTAAAGAACAGGACACCATCTATATCGGTGCTGCTTCCGGGGGCGTCTGGAAGAGTACAGATGCTGGTGATACCTTCGAATCTGTCTGGGACGATAATTTGGTGCAATCCATTGGTGCAGTTGCGATCACTCCTGATGGCACGCTATATGTTGGAACCGGGGAGGCGAACCCAGGTGGTGGAAGCATCGTATTTGGCGGAACCGGTGTCTACCGCTCGGATAATGGTGGCGAAAGCTGGGAGCAGATCGGACTGGAAGAATCGAATGCCATTGGCCGGATTGTTATTGACCCGGAAAACCCTGAGCGAGTTTTTGCAGCGGCGACAGGACCGTTGTTCCATGAAGGAGAACAGCGCGGCCTTTACCTTTCTGAGGACGGAGGCGACACATGGGAAAAGGTTCTGGCAGGTGAAAATGAAACAACAGGTGCGGTTGATATTGCTATTGATTCCGAAAACCCGAATCGAGTGTACGCAGCTATGTGGGATAGGATCCGTTATCCAAATAAGCGTCAATATGGTGGAGAAGGCTCTGGTATTTACCGCTCAGAGGATGGAGGAGCATCCTGGGAGCGAGTGACAGAAGGTCTTCCTGATAGCGATTTAGGACGAATCGGACTGGCTGTATCTTCTACAAATCCTGAAAAAGTGTACGCTACTGTCATCCAGACAAGCGGATACTTTGAAGGATTTTATATTTCTGAAGACCACGGTGCAACATGGGAAAAGCAGGACCATCCGAAAAACCTTGCAAACTCTCAGTCTTCTTTCGGCTGGTGGTTCGGCAGGAATTATGTCGACCCGGAAGATGGGGATCATATCTTCGTATCGGGCGTACAACTGATGGAATCAAAGGATGGCGGACAAACGTGGTCAGCCACCAATGGACGGAAAGTTCATGCTGACCAGCATGGAATGGCTTGGGATCCTAAGGTTCCTGGCCGTGTCTACTTAGGGAATGACGGCGGGGTCTATCGATCAGAGGATAACGGTGATGTGTCTAGAGAGTGGATAAAAGCAACCTATGAGCCGTACACCCAGTTCTATACCCTGACCGTGAGCCGGGAAGATCCAAGCCGCCTGGCTGGAGGCACGCAAGATAATGGTTCTATCCGTTCCTGGGGAGAAGAAGGCTGGAATAATTATTATTATGGGGATGGCCTGGCAAATCTCATCAACTATGAAGATCAAGATAACGTATTTGCCTGTTACCAGTATGGTAATTGTGCTCGTTCCATTGATGGCGGAGATACCATGATCAACTTTACAGATGAAACAGAATCTGACAGAAGAAACTGGCTGACTCCGCTAGTATTCGATCCAAATGACCCTTCGATTATGTATTATGCGGGTAATATACTCAATCGCTCCACTGATGGCGGAGAAACCTGGGAAGCGATTAGTCCTAGTCTGTCCGATGCCAAGAGTAAGGATGCTTATCCGTTTGGAACAATCACTACCGTAGCACCTGCAAAATCAAATAGTAATACCTTGTATGCTGGTACGGATGATGGCCGTTTATGGACAACCAATAACCTCGGAGAGGATTGGAAAGAGATTGAACATGAAATGCTTCCGGATCGATGGGTCACTAGAGTCGCAGTTGACCCAAAGGATGAGAAAGTCGTTTATGCTACCTTCTCAGGCTTCCGTTCCGGGGATAATGCTGCTCATGTATTGCAAAGTAAAGACGGTGGAGAAACCTGGGAAGATGTCAGCAGCAATCTTCCGGAGGTTCCGTTGAACGATATCATCATCCACCCGAAAAAGCGGAATGTCTTATACGCTGCCAGTGATGTAGGCGTGTTTGTTTCCCCTAATGGAGGCAAGAAGTGGTACAGCCTTGGGGAAGGCATGCCATTGGTGCCGGTCATGGATCTTCAATACCATGAACCTTCAGGTGTGCTTTTTGCTGGCACATTCGGTCGTGGAGTTTATGAAATAGAGCCAAAAGGCTGGTAATCTATCAATTTTCGAGAGGGTGTACGTATCCGGGACACCCTCTCTATTTTTAAAGGGAGGAAATAAATGATACGGAAAAGTGCCAACGGGTTTCTGATGTCTATCAATCTATTCGTATTTGCTTTGTTTGCAGTCACAGTACCGGTAAGCGCGGAAGAGCAGGGTCCTGTCCATCAGCTGCAGGATGACATGACAGAGCCTGTTTTCTCTTATGAAGATGCCATTCGTGAAACCGTCTATGTACAATCCGATTTAGATACGGACAGAAATGGAGAGCCGGACCGGGTAGCTGTAGATATCATCCGTCCAAGTGAAACAGAGGACGGATTAGAGGTTCCGGTTATTATGGATGCGAGTCCTTACTATGAGAGAATTGGCCGAGGGAATGAGTCTGAAATAAAGGATACCGACGGGGACGGTGTGAATGACCAGTTTCCGTTATTCTATGATAATTACTTTGTCCCAAGAGGGTATGCCGTCGTGCTGCCTGATATGGTAGGGACTAATAATTCCGATGGATGCCCAACTACAGGAGGACCGGAAGAGACGGGGAGCATCAAAGTTGTTGTAGAATGGCTAAATGGGAACGCTACAGCCTATACAGAAGACGGGAAAGAGGTCACTGCTGACTGGACGACAGGGAAAGTAGGCATGATCGGAAAATCTTATGATGGTACCCTTGCCAATGGAGTTGCCTCTACCGGTGTAGAAGGACTCGAAACAATTGTCCCCATCGGTGCTATTTCAAGCTGGTACGATTACTATCGTTATGGCGGGTTAATTTATTGGAGAAACGGACCGTCTGGTCTGGCTAATGCTGTTGTCAATTCGGAACGTCGCGAAGCATGTACGGCTGTCCGTGAAGAAATGGCTCAGGATGCAGATGATGAAACAGGTGATTACAATGAATTTTGGGGTGCGCGCAATTATATCCCAAACGCTGACAATGTGGAAGCTAGCGTATTTTTAATCCATGGATTGAATGACTTCAATGTCAAGCCGAAGCATTTTATGCAATGGTGGGAAGAGCTGTCAATAAACAATGTGCCAAGAAAAATATGGCTTACCCAGACAGGCCATGTGGATCCATTCGATTTTAGAAGAGAGGAATGGGTGAATACGCTGCACCGCTGGTTCGATCACTGGCTTCTGGATGTAGACAATGGAATCATGGAAGAACCGATGGCTGATATCGAACGCGGAACAGGGGAATGGGAGACGTATGAAACATGGCCTGCTGCTGATGCCAGGGAAACCAAAATCAGGCTTGCCCCTGCAAACGAGGCGGCCCCTGGCACCTTGACAACGGGCCCTGTGCCAGGAAACTTTGATCAGTTCTTTAGCAACGATCCAAATCAGTCAGAAAGCGACATGATAAAGAATGCATTCACAGAGAGCGAGAACCGTCTGATGTTTTTATCTCCTGAATTGGAAGAGGAAGTCCGATTTAGCGGAACACCATCCGTAGAAATTCGGTCAAATGTCGATATGGAAGATGCCGGACTGACTGCCTTGATTGTTGACTATGGCAGTGATGAACGTATCCATCACACCAATCGTGGTGAAGGAATTCGCACCTTAGACGAAGAAAATTGCTGGGGTGAAAGCACAGAAAGTGATGACGCCTGCTATAAACAAACAGAAATCGTAACCCACGAATCCCCATATGAAATTGTTACCCGTGGCTGGATGGATGCGAAAAACTGGAAGAATTTATCCTATGAAGAATTGCTGAAGCCGGACAAAAACTATCATTTCCGGTTCGACTTACATCCGGAAGACTATGTCTTTAAACCAGGTCACCGGATCGGTGTAGTGATTGCCAGCAGTGACCGTCGTTATACGAAATCTGTTAGTGAACCTGTAGAGTTAGAGGTTTCACTTGGGCAAAGCACCGTGACATTTCCAGTAGTTGGCGGTAAAAAAGAACTAGGCTTTTAAAAAGAGGGGCAGGCCCATAAGTCTTCAATAGACTTATCAAGGCAGCCCCTTGTTATTATTATTGATACCGAAAAGTAGGCTGAGAAGCGACTCCCTTTCCAGATACAGCCCCTTTGTCTTGAGTATTCTTATGCCCCGGCCCAAATATCTTTCGCAAACCCCCCATCTTCCTCTAAAAGCTGCAGCCAGGAAGCTGCATCCTCATAGCTTGTTCGATGGGCATCTTGATAACACTTGATTAATGTTTCGGTAACTTCAGGTGCCATTTTATTGCCATCACCGCAAATGTAGAGATGTGCACCATTTTCAAGAAGGGGAAGAAGGGTGGCTGCATCCTGTCTCACCAGGTGCTGCACATAGGTTTTACATGTTGGGTCCTGTCTTGAAAAAGCGGTATGGAGCTGCACAATTCCCTCGTGTTCTGCTTTTTTCAGTTCCTCTTCGTATAAAAAGTCCTCCTCGGGATGACGGCATCCAAAATATAAATGCGTTTCTCCCAGAGAGTGCCCTTGTGCTTTCTGCGATTTTCTTGCTTGTATAAACCCTCGGAATGGCGCCACGCCAGTACCTGGGCCAACAAGAACCATTGGCGTTTCAGGGTTCTCTGGCAGCTGGAAATTAGATTGAGGGGCACGGATGAAGCAAGCCAATTTATTTGTTTCCTGTTGTAAAGCGAGATAATTGGAAGCAACCCCTTTATATTCACCATTTCCACTCCAGGCAGGACCTCGCACAACCCCGACAGTGATACTCACTTTTCTTTGATTCACTATTGGGGAACTGGAAATCGAATAATAACGAGGTTTCAACCCTGGAAGCAGTGCTAAGAATCGTTCGAATGGGAGTTCACTAGAGATATAGTGTTCTAGTAACTCGAACATTGACACGCGCTTTTGCAATATCTCTTGTTTATAGGTTTCCTCTTCAAGCAATTGTTCCAAGTCTGCTTTATGAGGAGGACAAGAGTTGTAAGCTGCCAACTCTCTAATTTGCGCCCGGGTAGCCGGTTCTTGCAGTTCGACATAAGAAGCCAACAGGTCCTTCAGACGCACTGGCTGATCGGTTGGCAAATGAGAAGCTTTGCCTGGATCTTTGCTGAGAACGATATATTCCTCTCCTTCGAGTTTAAAGTGATTCAATACCCTTTGAACGAGTGCATCACTATTTTGTGGCAACACGCCCAAGTGGTCGCCCTCCTTATAGGTAACTCCTTTTGGCAGGGTCAGTTCGATATGCCGAGTACTTCGATTCCCGGATTTTTGTAATTCGCGATTTTCTGCTACTACTGCTGTAAAGGCATAATAATTACGTGCCAATGGGGTATGCGTGATACCACTCACGAAATCCATAGCAATACCGCTTGCTTGATTTTCGTCATTTTTCAGTTCCAGGTTGAAATTAGAAGCTAGGTTAGGCCATAGTTTCTCTTCCCATTTTTCCAAATCCCCATCAAAATCGTCACTGGCATCTCCGTCACCACGAGCAACTATACGTGTAGCTCCTTTAGCTTGCAGCTCTTGATCAATCAGGGTTGGAATTCGTTGGTAAGTGTCCGCCCAGTTGCGGTCGCCGCAGCCAAAGACAGCATACCTGACCCCTTTTATTTGTCCTGGTGCTGTTGTTTGTATCCATTTAACAAAAGCAGCTGCGTTATCCGGGGCCTTCCCATTATAGGAAGCAGTAACGATAATCATAGCACCTTCTGTCGGCAGCTTATCCGTATATTCATCCAATGGAGCAACCACTGTATTAAACCCTTGTTGGCGGGCAGTGGTGGCAAGATCCTGAGCGACCCCTTCGGCAGTACCAAGGTTGGATCCATATAAAACAAGCAGGGGAGTTTGGTGGGCATTAACAACTCCCATCGTGTAAGCTTCCGTTTCGGCTTCTCTCTTCTTGTTGGAAGGAGAATGTGAGGGTATTAAGCTGACATTTTTCCGTGTTTTAACCCGCATTTTCAACCCTTCTGGTTTCAACGTTAACGTTTCTTTAACATCCAGTTGATAATCGCTATGGTCCTCGAGTTCGAAATGCTGAAGAATCATACCTAGCACCAGTATAGCTTCATGTAGGGCGAATTGCTGTCCGATGCAAGCACGCTGTCCATTTCCGAAAGGCTTGTAGGCATGGTGCGGTATGCTTTTGGGGTCCTGGAAACGTTCTGGCTTGAATTCCTCCACATCATTTCCCCAAGCTGTAGTGTCCCGGTGGAGCTGCGGTAATAACAGGGTGAGCGTATCTCCTTTTTCCACATCATATTTCCCGGCAAGTGTCGTATCTTCTTTAGCAAAAACAGAGAAGGCAGGAGCCGTTGGCCATAAACGTAATGATTCATTCAATATCATCCGTACATATTTCAACTGCTTCACTTGCTTATAAGTAGGAGTCTCGTCTCCTAACACCTCATCTACTTCTTCATAGGCTTTTCGTAATTTATCTGGATTTTTCATTAAATAATATAAGGCAAATGACAAGAGTCCACTAGTCGTTTCATGTCCGGCAATCAGAAAAGTGATGATTTGGAAACGAATATTTTCATCATCTAACGCCTCTCCTGTCTCTGGATCTTTTCCTGTTAACATGTGGGCCAGTAAATCGTCTTCCCCTTGGTCACCAGATTGCTTCCGTTCTGCAATCAGTTGATCGACAAGGTTGAACATATAATCGATATCTTCTTTGAATTGACGGTGGGAGCGTACCATGAATTTCTCCTGGATACCCAGCCGCTGGGTTTGATTCATCGCCTCATCGAGTGCGTGCACCATTTTATCGACAAATGGATGAGGCTTTTCACGATAGAAACTATTGAAACGATAATTGAAGCCACAAAGCCCTATGGTATCCAGGGTAAGACGGGTAATATCCTCTGGTACTTCTATTTCCTCGTTCGGATTGAGACGGGCCCATTTTTGCACAAGCTGGGTCGCAAGGTCGACCATCTTATCGTGGTATCCCTTCATTGCTTGCTGGCTGAAGCTTGGCAGCAAAATATTGTGGGCTTTTTTCCAGTTTGGTTCCGACGTCTCACTAGTGAATAGGCCGTCTCCCCCGAAGGGACGCACTTTTTGAAGGGGAGGGCCTACCTTTTTGTCAAAACGGTCTTCATCACAAATTTCAGCAGCAAGCTTGGCACTGGAAACGAACGTACTAAGCCGTCCAGGGAACTGAAATTGATAAATAGGACCTAGTTCTTCAGCAAGTTTCATAAAAGATTGGATTGGTCTTTCTTTATTAATTAAGGGTAAGTTTCCAAGCGGACCATAAGATTTTGGTTGTGGCAGTTTATGAGTCGTCTTCATCGATAATCACCTCAAATTTTAATGCGGAATGAATATTCATTCCGGTAAGGGACATGGATAAGGAATGCCTCTTATCCATGTAAGCGGACGGCGTCCCAACAGCTTTCTTCAACACCTTTCAATAAATCGTTTGTTTGTTCGAGCTCTCCTTTGCGGATCAGTTGATGAAGCTCCTGGAATGCACCGAATATGATGGCAATTAATGCTGTAGAGGGGAGGTTTCGTATGACACTCTCTTCTTTTCCACGGTCAAAAAAAGTTTGGAGAATGGCAAGCAGCTGTTCGAAATACTCCTGGCTGGTGTCCGTGAGAAAATGGGCAGCACTGTGAGTTTTTATAAAATATAGTGCATGTTCATGTTGATTGCTAAAGCGGACCATTCCCTGAAATAGGTGATGGAACTGCTCTTTGATTGAGCGATCACATGGAAAGTCTTTGTTAAGAGTTTCTATGAACGTATGTATATAATATTGAAACAGCGTGTTAACAAGAACCTCTTTATTCTCAAAATAACGATAAATTGTTCCAGCCCCTACCAAGGCATCATTTGCAATCATTGGGACCGTAGTAGCGTCAAATCCCCGCTCTGCAAACAATTTCAGGGCGCTGTTTAAGATATTGTCTCGTTTAGATGTTGCTACAGGCATAAATAAACCTCCCTTTATCACGGAATGAATATTCATTCCGACTTGATTTTAGTACAAAGAACGATTTTATTCAATGAGTAGATAGACATCCTTGGAATAATTGTGAGCCTTATTCCATGGCCTCCTTAAATATTCAGAGCTATTTTTGAAATACCCGAAACGCTTCTGCTACCTTATGGGCGAACGACAACGGCGGTTCTACCGATTGAAAATGAAGATAAAGAATTGTCGGTTCAGCGAACAGCCAGTGGTTATGCAAAGCACTGACCAGGATACCATTTTTCTGCAACACTGACATGAATGGATAGACCTCCTCTTCTAAAATAACCGTCTCCCCCATATTCAATGCCAAGCCGTTTTGATCTAACGATTCGAACATCATCTCGGCATGGAGCTCTGCCTTGCTTGGCCGTCCCTGTATCTGTACGTCCAAATCCCGTTCCAGTTCCACCGAACAGACACCATGCTCGAACTTTCCTTCTCCACCCAGTATCCTTCCGAACTGATGACATAGCTGTTCCATATTCATGGTTGATCATCTCCTTATTTTTCTAACTTATGAGCTGTAAAGAAGATTATTATAAGAAAATTCCAACAACTGTGATGCAACGCACATATAATTCGTACATTTTTTGGTAGACTCTTCTAAGACTTTAGAAGGAGGGTGAAAGATATTAACATTAAAGGATTAGCTTTTGCAGCTGTATCTCTGACTTATTTTCTGATTGTTTTTGGAGGGTATGTTGCTTCCTCTGAATCAGGAATGGGGTGTGGGCCGGAATGGCCGTTATGTAATGGAAAGGTGGTTCCCATACTGGAGGGGGACACATTAATTGAATTCGCACACCGGTTTGTTGGATTATTGCTTGTAATCATTTCAATCATTCTATACTTTACCATTAAAAAAAGTAAAAGTGGAAAGTCTCTTCAACGTACAGGAGCATGGATGATTGGACTTCTTGCCGTTCAAGTCATTGCTGGAGCCTTTGTCGTGGTATTAGATTTACCTGCAGTAATTGTAACCTTACATCTGATCGTAGCTATGTTGTTCCTGGCCAGTCTGTTGTTCCTTTTTCATAAAATACCAGCATTTAAATCCAGAAAAATTCCGCTCGACAACCAACAAATAATAAAACAGAGACATCTGAATATACTTGTCATACTATCCCTGATTACTATTGGTTTCGGAGCGTATATCAAACATAAGTCGTTTGGATTGTCCTGCGGCTGGTGGGGGTGTGGAGCTGAATGGCTGCCTATGGACGGAGCGCAATTATTGCAGTCCTTTCATCGGCTGTTAGCGGTAATTACTGCGGTTTACATCCTGTATGTGGCATTTTTGTCATTCAGACTGGCTTGGGGAAAAAGTGTACAGGCCCGGTTGCTGCTAGCCGTAACCATAGTAATACTACAGCTGGGAAGCGGCGTTTTTACCCTGGTAACTGGTATAGCGATTTCCTGGGCGGTACTTCACCTTGCCATTGGTACAGTTCTATTCATGATTATTGTAGATACAAAGATAATCGCTGATCAAGAGACGATAAAAATGGATAAACGTACAAACTTGGGGAAAGAGGCTGGTTTGATAAGTTGTTTCTGGGGAACATAACTACAAACTCTCTATAGGAAAAGGAGCGATATCATCCGATGAATGCAGTTACTCCAATCCCACGTGAACAAACGCTTGATAACAGCCTTGCTTTATTGAAAGAAGGATATCAATTCATTCCTAACAGGTGCCAAAGTTATGGCGCCGATATATTTGAAACACGTTTGTTAGGTGAAAAAGTGATCTGCATGAGTGGGGAAGAGGCAGCGGAGCTTTTTTATGATAAAGAAAAATTTACACGAAAAGGGGCTGCTCCAAAGCGGATTCAAAAAACGCTCTTTGGTGAGAATGCCATCCAGGGAATGGATGGAAAGGCCCATGAACACCGGAAGCAGTTATTTATGAAGCTGATGACGGAAGAGCGATTGCAGCGGCTTTCTGAAATAACAACAGAAGAATGGCGTAGAAAATTCCCAGCATGGCAAAAAGCGGAAAAAGTGGTGCTTTTTCAAGAAGCAAAAGAAGTGTTGTGTCGAGCTGCTTGCCGTTGGGCCGGCGTTCCGTTAGAAGAATCGGAAGTAAAAGAGCGGGCAGACGACTTCTGGGATATGGTTGACGCATTTGGAGCGGTTGGACCGAGACATTGGCAAGGGAGAAAAGCCAGAAAAAGGGGCGAAGCGTGGATTAAAAAAGTGATCCACCAGGTGCGTGATGGCGAGTTGAAAGCAGACAAGAATACAGCGCTGTTTGCTATGGCTTTCCACCGTGATTTGAACGGAGAACACCTTGATTCCGAGATGGCGTCTATTGAATTGATCAACGTATTGCGGCCGCTTGTGGCGATTACAAACTTCATCGCATTCAGCGTTTTAGCACTGCACGAACATCCGCAATATCGAAACCAGCTGCAGGAAGCAGATGATGATTTTTTTGAGATGTTTTCCCAGGAAGTCCGCCGCTATTACCCGTTTGGACCATTTTTAGGGGCCCGTGTACGCCGGGGGTTCATTTGGAATGATATTAAATTTGAAAAAGGCCGGCTCGTATTGCTGGACATCTATGGTACCAATCATGACCCGCGGCTCTGGAAAGAACCAGATAAATTCTACCCGGAGCGCTTCGGCGATTGGAACGGCGGTCTGTTCGATCTGATACCACAGGGTGGCGGTGAATATTATAAAAACCATCGCTGTCCCGGAGAATGGGCAACACTTAGAGTCATGAAGGCAAGTCTCGATTTTCTTACCAAAGAAATCACGTATCAGGTGCCGGATCAGGTTTTGAGCTACAGTATGGTACGGATGCCTTCCGTTCCAGAGTCAGGAATGGTTTTGAACGAGATACAAAAGTTCGAAGAAGCAAAATAAAAAAGCTCAGAGCAATGTCTCTGGGCTTTTTTGATTTCTATCGTTTTTACGATTTTCTTCCAATTGTACATTAAGAATTTTCCTGTTAGTTAGTCAGCTATCAGTTGTTGCAGCTTTGCAGTACCGATCACTTTATCGGGCTGCCATGGAACGATGGCTGTTCTGTTGGAAAGTTCGTTTTTTACTTTTTCAATCCATTGCTGTTCTGCAACCGCACGTCCGTTCAAGGTCGGGTCTTTTGTTTCAGCAGCCTGGAAGCTCTGATTGATCAGCCACCAGGATGGTTCAATGGAGGCGCGTCGCAAATCCTTCTGCAAGCGCTGGGCTTCAAACACCGGTGTCGCTTCCGGGAGTGTCACGAGAGCGACGGATGTCTGCGCGGGATCACGCAGCCTTGGCAGCAGGTTTTTAACTGATGCTGGAATTTCACCAGCTGTCCGTTCTACTTCCCGTTGGTAGGAATGGGCAGCATCGAGAAGTAACAGCGTATGCCCGGTCGGGGCGGTATCGATAATGACAAACGCATCATTCGCTTTGTCTACCACCTCAGCAAATGCCTGAAAGACAGCAATTTCTTCCGTGCATGGAGATTCAAGATCTTCCTTGATATAGTCCAGTTCATCTTCTGACAAGTCTTCGCTGACATTGGCCAGCACTTTTTTCTTGTACGCTTCCACTTCCGCATGCGGATCGATTCTGCTCACTTGTAGGGAGCCTTTCCCTTCTTCATTATTCAGAACATCGGTCAAATGGGCAGCAGGATCCGTTGTCGTTAGATGGACGTGGAGCCCCCGTTCCGCCAGGCCTAGCGCTACCGCGGCGGCCATCGTCGTCTTCCCGACCCCGCCTTTTCCCATTGTCATGAATACACCCTGGCCTTTTGGTTCGAGGTCATCGATAATCGCTTTGACAGAAGGAAGGTCATGGGAAGCCTTCTGTTCTGTCAATACATGTTCGAACGTGACATTCGATAAAAAGAAGTTGCGTAAAGCTTCGATTCCGGTCAAGTTAAAAGGTACCAACGGCAAATGATAGACAGGAATCTGAGGCCATTCGTCTGGGATAGCTGCCAGGGAAGTTTGCTGGACCTCTTCCAGTTTTTCAGCTAAACGGTCAACCGACTGCCGTTCGAAAACACCATTGACAACAAGTGTCTGGTTTTTAATTCCGATGTCGGCAAGTTCATTGCCGGCCCGCTTTGCTTCTTTCAGTGAAGACTGATCGGGTCTTGCAACAAGCACGAGCCTTGTTGCAGAGGGATCGGATAAAGCCTCTACTGTTTGCTCATACAGAAACTTTTTTTCTGCCAGTTCAGAAAGAGGGCCAAGACAAGAGGCTCCATGCGTGCTTTCTTCCAAAAAAGATTTCCAGGCTGTCGGCAATTGGAGCAGTCTAAGTGTATGCCCGGTTGGGGCAGTATCAAAGATGATATGGTCGAATTCCTTCGTCGCTTCCTTATCCGCAAGCAAATTAGTGAATTCATCAAATGCAGCAATCTCTACTGTACAAGCCCCGGATAATTGCTCTTCCATATTTCGGATGGCTGCCTCTGGTAATCTTCCACGATAGGGACCGACCATTTTTTCACGATACTGGCGAGCTGCTTCTTCGGGGTCGAGATTCGCGGCAGACAGATTAAAAATCTCCGGGATGGGCGTTGGCTTGCTCTTGATATCTGTTTGAAACACATCCTGCAAGTTGGAAGCAGGATCGGTACTGACAATCAATGTTTGTTTGCCGGCATCGGCAAGGGCGACCGCAGTTGCGCAGGCGGTTGATGTTTTACCGACGCCGCCTTTTCCTGTGAAGAATAAATGCCGTGTATCGGAAATATATTCCGGTTGTAATTTTTTCATGGAAATGCCTCCCCGCCAATTATTTTGTGGTGAAGTCAATTTTCTTTTTAGGAGTGGTCACCTGGAGGTCGGATTCATTGAAATCGAACCATGCTGCAAATTCACCAAAGGATGGATAATTGCCGGCTTTGACTAATTTTCCATCGACAACGGTTGCGGGAAGGGCTTCCGTTCCCTTTTCCTCCATCAGCTTTGTCACTTCCGTGTTGGTGAACTGTTCCGGTTCCTGGGCAAGATTATAACGGGTGACGTCATACCCTTCGTTGACCAGTTTCATGACGGTACGGGAAATCCGTGTCAGTTCCGGATCGACACTTGGACCGCATACTCCTGTCGGGCAGCACATGGCGGGATCGAAAATTTCTACTTTTGTTTTCATCTTTATAACCTCCATCGTGTTATTCTTATCTTTCCATAACTGTACAGACTACCCGTGTACCATCAGCGGTGAGGGCGTCAATTTCATGTGAGATATCAGGCAGCTCGTTCAAGATTTTCATAAGCAAATCCAGATATGGAAAATTATCATTCAATCGATAGAATTTCCATTGGTTCTGTCTTCGCATATTGATCAGAGAAGCCTCGCGAAGCTTTTTCAATTGCTGGCTGACTGCAGGCTGGCTCATATCCAATAAAGACATCAAATTACACACGCACAGCTCTTCATTTTTTAAGTAAAGCAATATCCGTAAACGGTTCGGGTCATTTAGCATTTTGAACAGCTGGTTGTATGGATGCAATGATTTTGCTGTTGTTTTTTTCAGCATCCCAATCGCCTCCTTAGCAGCACTGATCCATTCCCTTGATGATCAGACCTTTGCCTTCCTCCGTAGTATTCAAGTCCAATGTGATACCAGAAGCTGTTTCATGCGCTTCTTTTTCAAAGGCCGTTTGAATACCATTAATTTCCTTAACGATGTCACCTTTTTCCGGAGCATCTAAAGCTAGCCCGATTGCTGGTCCGCAGCATCCTCCGCCGGTCACATATACCTTGATCCCTTGGGCGTTATGCTCCTTTAGCATGTCCGTTAAAAAAACTTTTGCTTCATCTGTAATTTGCATGATCATTCTCCTTTACATTACATTTTAGTTATATAATATTTTGTTTATATAAGTGAACGCTTATAACATATCACTTCTATCTTGTTTATACAATCACATCCCAAAAAAATCGACTCCGCTTGCCAGAAAATTCACGTAATGTTCGAAGTTATAAGTGGATGATTTTTAGCTAAGGAGAAAGGTAACCCGTTGAAAACGTTTACAAAAATCTTAGATATGATACACTTATGCAGTGAAATAGTTATTTGGAGGGAGTCATATGAGTAAAAAACATCAAGATGAAGTCATTGATGAAGCGATTGGTGAAAAATCAATCAAGAAGCTGGAATTCAGGGGCGGTGTATTTACTGCCACGATTCCTTTAGTATTTTTCATCATTTGGGCAATCTCATTAAGTGTGGCCAAGCTTGTCACAGAAGAAGCGCTTGTGCTTGGTATGGTGATTGGTATTGCCCTTGGATTGTTTTTCACTAAATCAAAATGGTCGAATTATGCTCAAAGCTTATTTACGGGTATGGCGCAGCCGATTGGCGTGATTGCCGTAATCGCCTGGTTCTGGGCGGGAATGTTCGCGAAAATGTTATCTGCAGGTGGATTAGTGGATGGTTTGATCTGGTTCGGTTTTCAGACCGGTGTTGAAGGCGGCATGTTCGTCGGATTGACCTTCCTGCTGGCAGCATTGTTCGCTACCGCGGTCGGGACAGGCTATGGAACGGTAGCCACATTTGGGATTCTGATGTACCCGGCAGGGATTATCCTTGGTGCAGATCCGGTTATTTTATTAGCTGCGATTCTAAGTGGTGCTGTATTCGGAGATAATCTGGCACCGGTTTCCGATACGACGATTGTTTCTGCTACGACACAGGAAGCGGACGTACCTGGTGTTGTACGATCACGATTCAAATATTCTGTAACCGCTGCTATTCCAACATTGATTTTATTCATTATTTTTGGCGGCGGCGGCTCCGGTGGAAATGAAACTGCATTAAACAATTTACAAAGCCAGGTTGGACCGAACGGGTTATGGATGTTGATTCCATTCATCCTCGTATTATACCTTGCCTTGTCAGGGCACCATCTTCTGACCTCCTTGACGTGGGGAATCGTCGCATCGGTCGTATTTATTTTCCTGACAGGAACCAGTTTGACAAAAGTTCTTCATGTATATCGAAATGAGTCAGGAGAAGCAGTCATTGAAGGAGCTTTGATGAGCGGAATCGGCGGCTATTTCAATATGGCCATCTTAATCTTATTTATTCTCGCTGCCGCTCATTTAATGGAAGTTGCCGGCACGATGGAAACGATCAAAAACTTCTTTTTGAATATCATTAATAACGTAGTGCGTCGAGCAGAGCTTTCGATTTTTGCCATTGTAGCTTTCTTGAATGTGTTTATTACCATCAATACTGCTGCAGAAATCGCTGCCGCACCTTTTGTCAGAAAAATTGGGAAAGAAATGAACATACATTCATACCGTAGAGCGAACTTCTTAGATACCGTGTCTTCATCTCTCGGATATATATTCCCGTGGAGTGGAGGCGTCCTGCTTGCCTGGGCAACGATCAAAGGGGCGGCGGAAGAATATGATTTTCTTCCGGTTGTAAGCCCTACGGAAGTATTTCCGTATGTCTTTCAAGGATGGGGATTATTGATCGTCATGTTGGTTGCCGCCTTGACCGGTTGGGGACTTCGATATAGTGGCAAGAACGGAGAAGAAATCAAACCAAAAGATTATCAAGGTTAATTTAAAAATGGCTATGATAATAGTTTAATTTAAATGTAATATTCTTGAAATAACACGTAAGAAATACGACAGGCTCTTCATCTCAGCTTTTTGATGAAGGGTCTGTTGCTTTTTTATGGAAAAAAGGAAGATTAACCTTTCTCCTTGCGGGTATAACGGAAATACGAAATTTACTATCTAAAAGAAACCAGTGAGGTGAATAAGAATGAATGTTTTATTGACATCAGGTGCAAGAAGAATAGATTTTGTCGGTTTTTTCCAAGAAGCGATGAAAAATGCCGGGATATTAGGGCAAGTGGTTGTAGCAGATCCTGATCATAATGCTCCTTCCTTACAGGCCGGTGATAAAAATTATGTTATACCTCATCAAACAGATGAACGCTATATAGAAGCAATCCTTCATATCTGCAAAGAGAATGATATAAAAGCGATTGTTCCTCTGAATGATTGGGAGGTTCCTAAAATAGCAAATTATAAAAAAGAGCTGATGGAACTAGGTGTATCCGTATTCACCCCTGATCCTCAGGTAGTTCAGAAAGTTAGGGACAAAGGAAAGTACAGGGAAATGCTTGGCTCCTTTGGTGTAGTTGCTCCTCGATCTTACCTGAAACTAAACGATGCTGTAGAAGCGTTAAACAACAAGGAAGTGTCATTTCCTTTGATTGTGAAGCCGCGCAATGGATCTGCCTCTATGGGAGTCGAAATTGTCAATGACGTAGAGGAAATGGAATTTGCTTATCAGCATGCAGTAAAAACAGTCAAAGAAACACCATTAGCTGATGCAACATCTAAAGACCCGGAAGATAATGTCCTAATTGAGGAAGTTATTGAAGGAGAAAAATTTAGCTTAGATATGTTTAACGACCTGGAAGGTAACTTCCTTGCTTCATTCGTCCGTAAGCAGCTTGCTATGCGAGGAGGAGACGTTGATAGATGTGTGACTGTACATCAAAAAGAGCTTGATGACATAGCCCGAAAAATGGGAGAAAACCTAAGGCATGCCGGCTATATGAATGCAGATGTTTATTATGATGGCAAAGAATATTATGTTATTGATATCAATCCACGTTTCGGAGGAGGATATGCTTTTACCCATATTGCAGGAGCAGATATTCCTTCTGCCATCCTTGCCTTGACAGACGGACGCAAAGTGAAGAAAGAGTGGCTGCAAGATGACCAGGAAATAGAATTAGCCCGTCATGACAGAGTTGTACGGATTGACGAACGAAATGTTCAAAATACTTTCACCGAGGCAGGAATCCGTCAATAGAAAAAGCAGAGATCGCAACAAAACAGACAAGTCCGCGAGACTTGTCTGTTTATACTAATGTTTATCCTGTTTTATAGGAGGATAAGGGATAATAAAGGCTTGAAAATTATAGGAGGAGGGAAACAATGGGAGATGTAACTCCTTTGCTTGAAGAGCTGATAAAAATTGATAGCTCTACAAAAGCAGGTGTAAATAAGGCTGTAGATTTTTGTGAAGGCTGGCTAAAGGATCAGGGGTTACCAGTGGAAAAGCTGGAGAACAATGGTTATCACATGTTGATATGCGAACTTGGCCAGGGAGAAAGAACAGTTATTCTCAATGGGCATATTGATGTCATAGAGGCAGAGGAAGAACAATTTCAACCTTATATAGAAGATGGTAAGATGTACGGCCGTGGTACAGCAGATATGAAGGCAGGGGCTGCTGCTATGATGATGGCCATGGCACAACTGAAAGATGAAGAGTTATCCAATAAGGTTCAGCTGCAAATTGTACCTGATGAAGAAACAGGCGGGAAAAATGGAACCAAATTTTTAACCGAGCAAGGATATATTGGCGAATTCGTAATTTGCGGAGAACCGACCCACTTGAATATCGCTATTCAATCCAAAGGAGTATTGCAGCTTGACATGGTTATAGAAGGAAAACCTGCGCACGGCAGCCGTCCATGGGAAGGAAAAAATGCAATAGTGGAAGCTTATAGTTTATTTGAACAAATTCTAAAATTGCCTTTTGCACAGGAAACTGGTCCTCCTATGTTTGGCAAACCATCCATCAACCTGGCTAAAATAAAAGGCGGGAGCGTATACAATAAAGTCCCGGATAAGTGTGAAATGTCTTTAGACATTCGATATTTACCTGATCAGTCACCGGATGAAGTTTATAAGCAGATTGAAGAGATAACAAATGGTCAGATAAGTACCCATATCATCAATGACCCTGTTAAAACAAAGGAAGATAATCCGTATGTAGTTCAGCTGGCTCAGTCATTGGTTAACCAAACCAGTGTGGAACGTGCCAACCTATACGGACAGCACGGATCTAATGACGGCCAGTTTTTCACCAAGTATGGAGCATCAGCTGTTGAATTTGGACCGGCAGGCGCTGACTGGCATGGGGACAATGAATTAGTATATATTGAAAGTGTTCAGTCTTATAAAGAGGTACTTGTTGACTTTGTTTTATCGCAGGCCAATAAAACCCTTGAAAAATCAAGATAACAGGTTCAAATCACAGAAAAGCAGGCAGATTTCCTGCCTGCTTTTCTGAATGGGTTATAAAACCTTTTCCATTACAATAGCGCCTGTATGGTAGCCCATTTTTTTGTAAAGGTGATAGGCGTTTTTGTTATCACCGAATACATTCAGTCCAATAGTAGTGATGCCCTGGGCTTTTAATTCATTTTCGAGGTGCTTTAAGGTCTGGTATCCCAATCCCTTCCTGCGAAAAGGCTCCTCGATCCATAAATGGTAAATATAAGCGGATTGCTCGTCTTGTTTAAGATGGTACCATAGCTTGCCGACGTGCCGCTTTTTCGTAGTGTCATGGATGTCTAAGAGGTAGTGATCAGCTGTGTCTAGTCCATCCGGTAGCAGCTGGGCAAATTGCTCATAAGCATCTTCTAATATTTTCTCAGACGGTTTGTTAAAATTGCGACCGATTTCTTCGGCATAATTAGGAATAAGAAAATTAATATAATCCTGAAAGGATAATTTGTTCATTGATTTAAATTCCAGCAAGGATATTCCTCCTGACATTAAGATTACTTAAATTATATTCGACAGGATAGGCTGATATCCTTCATAAACAAGGTGAACCTTTAATACCCTGGATCAGTTCTCATTTATCCCCCTTGTTTTACAAACATCGGGAGCTCCGTATGTCCCATTTCCCGCACATATACGAACAAGTTGCCTTTATGATGTATTTCGTGATCCATCGCCAGATTCAATACTTTCTCTGCGGGGAGTTTAACTCCTAACATTTCCGTCAAATCCACTGTTTCGGAGAAGTCCTCATCAGACATAGCTTCGATCAGCTTTTTCGTCTCACTGGTATAAGTCTCTGCCAGTTCCGTTAGCGAAGCATCTTCTTCCTGATCAAACAATTGTTTCGGCTCTTGCTTTGCTGCAGCAGCAGTGAACTGGTAAAAGCTTTTCAGCATGTGGTTTACCAGTTTACGTGCAGGCATGGAAGTTGGAGTAGGCTGATAGTTTACATGTTCGGTTCCGATTTTTTCTATCAATTCATTAGTGACTGTACGATGTGATAAAAAGTATTGGATGAAATCGTTACTTTTACTCAATTTATCATTCCTCCTTTTAACTATTTCACCCTTAACTTTAATAGGAAGCAAGGCATCAAAATAAACAGATATGCTTTTTTTTGATACCCTTGAAACAGCATGAAATAGAAAGGAGAATGAATTTGGCACAGTCACTGACAGGAAAAGTCGCCCTGGTAACGGGTGCAGGAAGAGGTATAGGGAGGGAAACAGCACTCGCCCTGGCAAAAGAGGGAGTAAATGTCGGTTTGATCGCGCGAACAGAGGCGTCATTAAAAGAAGTGGCAGCCGAAGTAGAAACGCTTGGCGTACAGGCAGCCTATGCGGCAGTAGATGTCTCTTCACCAGAACAGGTAGAAAAAGCGGTGGTAAATCTGACAGATAAGCTGGGAACCTTTGATATTTTGATCAATAATGCGGGCATTATGAAGAAAGGTTCTTTCTTGGAAATGGATCCGGAAGATTGGAAACAAACCATTGATGTCAATCTCATGGGTGTTTACCATGTCACTCGAAATGTTCTGCCACAGTTGATCGAAAAACAAGGCGGGGATATCATCAATATCTCATCCATGTCCGGGTTGAAGGGCACGGCAGGATCCACTGCCTACAGTGCTTCCAAATTCGGGTTGCTGGGAATGAGTGAAGCCTTGATGCAGGAGGTTCGTCCACACAATATCCGTGTGTTTGCCATGACACCAAGTATGGTTGCTACGGAGCTTACTGGTAAAGGAGATAGTACAGAAGAGGAAAAGCAAAAATTCATGCAGCCCGAAGACATTGCTGAATATATGATCGCCCAATTGAAACTCCATCCGCGAATCTTCATCAAAACATCCGCACAGTGGGCGACCAATCCATTCTAAAAGCAACCCCCTGAGATACCTCATCTCAGGGGGATTTTAATGCTAAATTTCATTTGCCTTTAAGCTTGTAGACATCCCCACGTTGCCGAAATAAGAAACGCGTGTTGAAGAGAGGGATGTCAACCAGCTACCACGCCAATCTACCGTTAGAATGCTTGCACTTAGTCCCTATTACAGGTGATTGAATAGCCAATTTACTAGAATAATGGACAAACACCTTTCCTTTCTTTTTCTTCATTCATAGATTATAGGAACACCGAAGAAAGGAAGGGAAAAAGAATGTTTGGTTATTCAATGGTTCAAATGGTAAGAGCTTACGCCGATAAGTTAGAAAAGCCGCTACGAGATGAAATATTAAATGGCTATCGCCCATTCAAATGGACGCCATGCTTTCTACATCGTGTTTATGAAGGATATGTGAAGAAAAGAAAAAAGCTTTCCTTGATTGTCGAGTTTGAAGACGACTACTATGAAGCAGATTGTATCAAGCTTCATGAAGTACTGGAACGTCACCATGCGTGCAAATTCAAGCATGATTTTTCACGTATATCCTGCTGTAGTGCTCAAGTGACGCCTGCCGGGCTGGAGGACATCCTGGCAAACTGTAATCATATTAAAAAAGTATATGTGGACAAAGAAGTTCATGCCCTTCTTGATGTAGCTGTCGAAGCAGCCCATGCAAAGAATATCGTACGCAATAATAAGCGATTGACAGGGAACGGGGTCACGATAGCGATTATCGATACAGGCATCCATCCACACCAGGATTTAGAGGGAAGAATCGTAGACTTTGTAGATTTTATTAATGAACGTACCGCCCCTTATGATGATAATGGCCATGGAACGCATTGTGCCGGCGATGCAGCCGGTGATGGCTCAGCCTCACAGGGTAAATACCAGGGTCCTGCTCCAGAAGCAAACCTTGTTGGTGTCAAAGTACTCGACAAGGTCGGATCAGGTTCCCTGGAGACGGTCATGCAAGGGGTAGAATGGTGTATTCGATATAATGAAGAACATCCGGAGAGCCGGATTGATATCATCAGTATGTCGCTGGGGAGTACGGCTCAGGCTTTTTCATCCGAGAATGAAGATCCGATGGTTAAAATCGTGGAAGCAGCATGGAAAGAAGGGATTATCATTTGCGTAGCGGCAGGGAATGAAGGACCGGAAGCAAAAACAATCGCAAGCCCTGGTTTGAGTGATCAGGTAATTACTGTCGGCGCATTAGACGATAAGGATTCCGTCGACACAAGGGAAGATGATGATGTGGCATCATTCTCAAGCAGAGGACCAACCATCTATGATGTTACCAAGCCGGATATCCTTGCACCCGGTGTCAATATCATTTCACTGAGGGCTCCTGGGTCCTATTTGGATAAAGCCCAAAAAAACGCCCGTGTCGACAACGATTATTTTGTACTTTCTGGTACTTCCATGGCGACTCCCCTTTGCGCAGGTGTTGTGGCATTGATGAAGCAGCATAACCCGGAAGCCACACCATATGAGATAAAACAGCGATTGAAACAGAGTGCTAATATTTGGCGTAATAAGGATCCGAACGTCTATGGGGCGGGTTATATCAATGGTGAAAATGCCATAAATTAACGGTTGCATTCCCCCTGAAAAGGGAATGCAATTTTTTGAAAAATTCCAAGCTATTCACAATATAGCCAAGAATACGACAGTATTTTTAAGAATTTCATAATATGTATTTACTTTATAAGAATATTTGATATTATATAGGTGTAAATAATAATATATAAAGAAATGTGAAAGGGGATAGCGGGTATGGTAACCTCTCTATCGATTTTGTCTCTAACTGTTTTTGGTTTTTTCTCTGTTTTAGCAGCGTTTGATTCGCTTGCTACGCGTTTCAGGAAACGCAAACGTATTACCCCACAACCGGAACCTATCCAACAGCAGCCAGTACTGGAGTTCGGACAACAGTAAGCTGCTTATTATATAGATTCTTATCAAGCAGTATCTTCCATTATGGAGGGAGATACTGCTTTTTCATGAGGTTAAAATGTTAGCGGGAAGAGGTATGGATATATAAAAACTTCTATAAAGAGGTGGCTTATATTGAAACGAACGCTTGAGGGTGTAGTAGTGGACACGATACAAGGCGATATTGCAAATCAAACCGACATGGATGCGGTTGTAAATGCGGCGAATGCAGAACTTCGTACAGGAGGAGGAGTTGCCGGTGCCCTGTATAAAATGGCGGGTCCTGATCTTGCCGAAGCCGGAAAGCGGTTCGCTCCCATCAGCCCTGGAAAAGCTGTTATCACCCCTGCTTTCAAACTGCCGAATGACTATGTTATTCATTGTCTCGATCCTGTTTATGGCAGGGATAAGCCAGAAGGTGAGCTGCTGCAAAGATGTTACGTTGAGGCATTGAAGCAAGCGGAGGAAAAAGAGGTAGAAAGTATTGCATTTCCCTCTATATCAACCGGGGCTTTTGGTTATCCGCTTAAAGAAGCAATTCCTATAGTTTTAAACACAGTTTTGAATGAAATAACAGGGCTGAAACATGTCAAACATATCCGATTTGTTTTATTCAGTAAAAGCGATTTAAAAGCGTATGAATCGTATTGGAATAAAGCTTTAAAAGAAAGGTGACAAGAGAAAGAGCCATGGAAAACTTGTCTATGGCTCATTCTCTGGTTTTGCAAAAGTTGGGTAGGAAAGTAAGCTTCTTTTTACGGTTTATCTCCAATTTTGCTAAGGTCTGGTTATTTTCATCCACCAGCATAATTGCATAAATAAAATGTAAATATCATTTTTATACATAACAAAATTTAGCACCTTACAAGGCTTACTCAAGTAAAAAGTTCAAAAAAAGTTCAAAATTTCGATGAAATCCTGTCATATAAGGATTTTAAACAAATAAGGAACGCATGAAAGCGTTGTCTTTTTCGTAACATTACATAGGTCTAAAGTTGCAGTTATTGTATAGGACTGTAATCGACTGACAATTTCATGGTATACTATTTTTCATACTCGAAAAGACTGAATTTTTTCACTTTCCCTACAATAGTACAATTTTTTATAAATAGAGGAGGAATGATCATGGAAAAACATGGATATCCAATTCCGCAAGGTCTCTATAATCCTGCCAACGAGCATGAAGCTTGTGGAATCGGTATGATTGCCAATATCAACGGAAGAAAATCCCATGATATCGTTCAGAACGCAGTTACTATTCTGTGTAACCTTGAACACCGCGGCGGCCAGTCGGCCGACGTCAATTCAGGAGACGGGGCCGGCATACTTACACAGATACCCCATCGTTTCTTTTTAAAACAATGTGAGAAAGAAAATATCGAACTTCCAGGAGAAGGCGAATATGGGGTTGGAATGATATTTCTCCCGCAAGATGGCTATAAACGTCATCAATGCATTGAGATTTTAGAAGATATCATTCGTGAGGAAGGCCAGGAGCTGCTGGGCTGGCGGACAGTTCCGGTCAACGATTCGTTTGTCGGTGACAGTGCTAAAAAGACGAAGCCATTCATAAGACAAGTTTTTATCGCACCTTCAGAAGATTTCAAAGATCGAATGGCATTCGAACGACGTTTGTACATCATTCGTAAACGTGCAGCACTGAAAATTGCAGAAATGGATGGCTGCGATGATTTTTATATCAGCAGTTTGTCGACCAGCACGATTGTTTACAAAGGGATGCTCATCCCTGAACAGTTAGATTCTTTCTATATTGACTTGAACCACCCTGATTTTATATCCGCATTGGCATTAGTACACTCCCGCTTCAGTACCAACACTTTCCCAAGTTGGAAGAGATCCCATCCGAATCGCTACACCATCCACAACGGTGAATTCAATACAATAAGAGGAAACGTCAATTGGATGCGGGCACGTCAATCGCTATGCCAATCTGAATACTTCAGTGAAGAAGACTTAGAAAAAGTATTGCCGGTCATTGATGACAATGGCAGTGACTCTTCCATGTTTGATAATGCATTTGAATTCTTGCATCTATCGGGCCGTTCACTTGCCCATACAGCAATGATGATGATTCCTGAGCCATGGGCGAATAACAAAGATATTGAAAAAAATAAACGTGATTTCTATGAGTATCACAGCACGTTGATGGAACCTTGGGATGGACCAGCGGCGCTGGTATTTACAAACGGAACACAGATAGGCGCGTGCCTCGACCGTAACGGCCTGCGTCCAGCAAGGTACTATGTCACGAAAAACGGCATGATTGTCCTCGGTTCTGAAGTAGGGGCGTTGGATATCTTTGCTGATGAAATCGAATATAAAGATCGCCTCCACCCTAGTAAGATGCTGCTTGTCGATTTAGAAAAAGGAAAAATCATTCCTGATGAAGAAATTAAAACTGAAATTGCTAAAGAGCAGCCTTATGATAAATGGATTGCTGATCATATGCACGATTTAGACGACCTGCCAGAACCTCTGGAAGAAGCTCCTTTGACGAAGGAAGATCAGCTTCTCGATCACCAGCTTGCTTTCGGTTATACAACAGAAGAATTAAATAAAATTTTGAAGCCGATGGTTTCCGGCGGTAAAGATCCAGTAGGTTCCATGGGGTATGATTCCCCTTTAGCTGTGTTATCGAAAAAGCCGCAGCTGCTATATAACTATTTCAAACAGCTTTTTGCTCAAGTCACGAACCCTGCTATTGACGCTATCCGTGAGGAAATCGTTACAGCAGTAGGAACGACAATTGGCGCAGAAGGAAATCTGGTTGATCCGAATCCGGACAGCTGTAAGCATATCCGTCTTGATACATTTGCTTTGACTAATCGTCACCTGGAGATGCTTCGTCAACAGCATGTGGATGGATTCAAAGCCGCTACGCTGCCGATATTATTTGATGCGAAGGGCGAAGGAGCAATGGATGCGGCTCTGGAAGCTTTGTTTGAAAAAGCTGACCGTGAAGTCGAAAACGGAACTACTCTGATCATTTTATCCGACCGCGGTGTTAATCGTAACCAGGCAGCAATACCAGCACTGCTTGCTGTGTCTGGCTTACATCATCATTTAATCCGTCAGGGAACGCGTACCAAAGTCAGCCTCCTGGTAGAGTCAGCCGAGCCGAGAGAAGTTCATCATTTTGCTACCTTACTTGGTTATGGAGCAGAGGGAATCAACGCTTACCTTGCTTTTGACTCGCTGAATGACTTGATTGAACGAGGCGACTTGACTGGAGTGACGTTTGAGGAAGCGATTGACAAGTATGTCCAATCCGTCACGGATGGCGTTGTAAAAGTACTTTCTAAAATGGGAATTTCCACGATTCAAAGTTACCGTGGTGCGCAAATTTTTGAAGCCGTAGGAATCAGCAGTGAAGTCGTAGAGAAGTATTTCACGCGTACAGCTACCCGTCTTGGCGGTATCGGTCTGGATATCATTGAAAAAGAAGTATTGATGCGCCATGAACGTGCTTATGGGGAAAATCGTAATGTTTCCAAAAACCTGGAAGCAGGGGACGAGTTCCAATACCGTGAAAACGGCGAGGATCACCAGTATAACCCACACACGATCCACCTGCTGCAGCATGCATGCCGAAGCAACAACTACGAATTATTCAAGGAATATTCGCAGTTGTTGACGGATGAGCGTAACAATCTGCAATCACTTCGTGGATTACTGACCTTCAAAAAACGACGTTCGATTCCTATTGAAGAAGTCGAGTCCGTCGATGATATTACTAAGCGATTCAAAACAGGGGCGATGTCCTTTGGTGCCATCAGTAAAGAGGCACACGAAGCACTAGCCATCGCCATGAACAAAATCGGTGGAAAGAGTAACTCTGGGGAAGGCGGGGAAGATCCTGACCGTTTCACGCCAGATGAAAATGGAGATTTTCGCCGCAGTGCCATCAAGCAGATTGCCTCTGGCCGCTTCGGTGTCAACAGCCATTACCTTGTCAATGCCGATGAATTGCAAATCAAAGTTGCTCAAGGCGCCAAGCCTGGGGAAGGCGGACACCTTCCTGGGAAAAAAGTATATCCTTGGATTGCGGAAGTACGTGGATCTACCACAGGGGTTGAATTGATTTCGCCACCACCGCACCATGATATTTATTCCATTGAGGATTTGGCTGAATTGATTCATAACTTGAAAAATGCCAACCCGAGAGCCCGTATCAGCGTTAAACTCGTTTCCGCTGATGGAGTAGGAACGATTGCTGCAGGTGTTGCAAAAGGAAGAGCCGATCATGTCTTAATCAGTGGTTATGACGGCGGTACCGGTGCTGCGCCTCGAACAAGTATCAAGCACGCTGGTATGCCTTGGGAAATCGGTCTTGCTGAAACCCATCAGACGCTCGTGTTGAATAACCTGCGTGACCGGATTGCGGTGGAAGCAGATGGAAAAATGATGACCGGACGCGATATCATTTACGCTACCTTGTTAGGGGCGGAAGAGTACGGATTTTCCACTGCACCGCTCGTCGTATTAGGCTGTATCATGATGCGAGTATGCCATCTGGATACTTGCCCGGTCGGTGTCGCGACCCAAAATCCGGAACTACGTAAAAAGTTCACTGGAAACGCCGATCACGTGGCAAACTTCATGCGTTTCATCGCACAAGAAGCGCGTGAGTTGATGGCGGAGCTTGGTTTCCGCACCATTAATGAAATGGTCGGCCGTTCCGATGTATTAGAGCCAAAAGAGGATATCGATCACTGGAAAGCGAAAAGCGTAGATTTTACGTCGCTTCTCTATCAGCCGGCTGTACCGGTAGGCGGAGGAACCTATCAAACTATTAAACAGGATCATGAGCTGCCGGAGAAATTAGACATGCAGGAATTGATTCCACTTTGCAAAAAGGCAATCGAGAATAAAGAACCGGTCGAGATCAACCACTCAATCCGAAACATCAACCGGGTAACCGGTACGATGCTCGGAAGTGAAATTACTCGCCGCTATGGCGCAGAAGGCTTGCCTGAGGATACGATTCGCTTGAATTTCAAAGGATCCGCCGGTCAAAGCTTTGGTGCCTTTGTTCCAAAAGGCGTGACGATGACCATGATCGGCGATACCAATGACTATATCGGAAAAGGGTTATCCGGTGGTAAGATCATCGTCTACCCATCCTCAGAGTCCACATTCGCACCAGATGAAAACACCATCGTCGGTAACGTTTCTTTCTATGGAGCGACAGCTGGGGAAGCTTATATCAACGGGCTTGCCGGTGAACGTTTCTGCGTACGTAACAGCGGAGCCAATGTCGTCGTCGAAGGTATTGGCGACCATGGCTGTGAATATATGACTGGCGGTAAAGTCGTCGTATTAGGGGGTACAGGCAGAAACTTTGCTGCTGGTATGTCCGGGGGTGTCGCTTATATCCTGGAAGAGGAAGAAGGACTTTTCGATAGCAAATGCAATAAAGAGCTTGTACAGCTGCAGCGATTGACCGACCAACGGGAAATCACAGAGTTGTACAAGATGATTGCGAAGCACGTGGAATACACCAACAGTCCTAAAGGACATCGCATATTGAATGATTGGGAAAAATATGTATCCAAATTCGTACGTGTCATCCCTACCGCTTACCTTGAGATGGAAGAGCGGATTGCCAGCTTGATAGACACAGGCATGAGTAAGTTTGATGCTGAAATGACGGCATTTGAAGAAAGTAAGCGAAGCAAAGAACTTGTAAAATAATAAGAGGAGGGGGATACGATGGGAAAAGCAACAGGATTTATGGAATATGAACGTCAATCACAACGTGAACGTGACCCTTCTGAACGTACGAAAGACTGGTCGGACTATACAGCTCCGATGAAAGACGAAGAGGTCCAAATACAAGGGGCGCGCTGCATGGATTGCGGCGTCCCTACCTGTCACACAGGTACAGAAATCGAGGGACAGACGACAGGGTGTCCGGTCAATCACTTGATTCCAGAATGGAATGACCTGGTTTACCGCGGCCAATGGCAGGAAGCCTTGAAAAAAGAACATGAGCGTAACAACTTCCCAGAGTTTACCGGCATCGCCTGCCCAGCTCCTTGTGAGGGTGCTTGTGTCCTTGGCATCAATGAACCACCCGTGGCCATCCGTAGTGTGGAGCGAGCCATCATTGAAAAAGGTTTCGAAGAAGGTTGGGTAAAACCTGAACCACCATCTGAGCGTACCGGTAAAAAGGTGGCGGTGGTCGGCTCCGGGCCAGCTGGTCTTGCAGCTGCCGCCCAATTGAACAAAGCCGGCCATTGGGTGACTGTATTTGAGCGCAGTGACCGAGTCGGAGGCTTGCTCACCTATGGCATCCCGGAAATGAAACTTTCTTATGAAATTGTCGAGCGCCGTGTAAACATTTTGAAAGCGGAAGGAATAGAATTTGTCACAAACACCGAGGTCGGTAAAGATTACCCGGAAGACAAACTGCGTGCAGATTTTGACTCTGTCATCCTCTGTGGCGGTTCAACCGTTCACCGCAACATTCCGGCCGATGGAAGAGAGCTGAAGGGAATCCATTACGCGATGGACTTCCTGCACGCCAACACCAAGAGCCTGTTAGA
Organism: Thalassobacillus cyri; assembly: GCF_900107755.1. Lineage (GTDB taxonomy): Bacteria > Bacillota > Bacilli > Bacillales > Halobacillaceae > Thalassobacillus > Thalassobacillus cyri. The sequence goes on from NZ_FNQR01000002.1 coordinate 251,703, forward strand.
CTCCAACCATGAAGATGGCAACTACATTTCCGTAAAAGATAAGGATGTTATTGTCATCGGTGGTGGCGATACAGGTACAGACTGTCTTGCTACTTCCGTTCGACATAATTGTAAGAGTCTTACCCAGTTCGATATTTATGATAAAAAGCTATCTGCGCGTGATACAGAAGATAACCCATGGCCACAGTGGCCGGTTGTTCACCGCGTAGAGTATGGTCATAAAGAAGCTGCATCTGTCCTGGGGGATGACCCGCGCGCTTATGCAGTCATGACCAAAAAGTTCGTCGGTGATGAAAACGGACATGTCAAAGAAGTCCATACCATCAACGTCAAACTAAAGATAGACGAGAATGGCAAGCGAATCCGTGAAGAAATTCCAGGCACCGAAAAAGTATGGCCGGCGGACCTTGTGTTACTGGCTATCGGGTTCCAAGGGCCAGAACAAGACCTGATCAGTCAGCTTGGAGTAGAAACTACAGAACGATCTACGATTAAAGCAGAATATGGGGACTACCGCACGAATGTCGAAGGAGTATTCGCTGCCGGAGACATGCGCCGCGGCCAAAGCCTGATTGTATGGGCCATTAATGAGGGACGGGAAGCAGCCCGCGAATGCGACCGCTACCTCATGGGCTCCACAGTATTGCCTTAACGTTTCCAATGAAAGAGGATCAAGCTAGTCAACCTCACACATAAAATCGTCCAGGGTCCCCCCTGGGCGATTTTTTAGTCCTTTCTCCGGTCAAGCTCCCTTATACACACGAAAGCCCCGAAATCGGGTGTTACTAATCAATGATGTAAGAGATGACGGGCCATCCATGATAAAATGCTAGATAACGATATAATTTACTTTTTTGGACATAAGCTAGGAGTAGTACAAGTAGTGGAGGTGGGCGCGTGAAAAAGCGGTTTGCAGTTTGGACTGCTGGCATCTATATCGTCTATGCCCTTATCATGGGGCTTTACTTATTCTGGTGGGCTGATACTGGAGTCCCTGCTTCCTACCAGGGAACTGCGGCAGACCCCGCAACGTTTATGACAGATCGTGAGCTGCAGCTAAGCCAGGAATATTCCCGTTATCAATCCATGATGTTCTTCCTGGGTTTACCGCTGGAGTGGGTCATTTATCTTGGCGTGATGGTACTTGGTATTTCAAAAGTGTTTAAAAAGTTCGGCGAGCGTGTTTCCCGGTTTTCATGGATCAACATCCCGATCTACGTCTTGCTTTTATCTGCTTTGACCTGGATAGTGACCTTCCCGTTCGATTTTATAAGGCGTTCCTTGTCGATCAACTATGGGATAGGGACACAAAGCTTTTCTGGCTGGATGCGTGATCAAATGATCAGCTTTTGGATCAGCACCTTGATAATGGCTGTTCTCATCACTGTTCTTTATGTATTGATCCGCCGTTTTGAAAAACGATGGTGGCTGTATGCCTGGATGCTGCTCGTTCCATTTTTAATATTCATGATGTATATCCAGCCTGTCGTCATCGACCCGCTTTATAATGATTTTTCCAGACTCAGCAATCCGCAACTGGAAGAAAAAATACTGGATCTGGCTGAGCAGGCAGACATTCCTGCTGATCGTGTCTATGAAGTAGATATGTCAGAAAAAACAAATGCGATGAATGCTTATGTTAATGGGATCGGATCGAATCTTCGCATCGTTTTATGGGATACAACCTTAAATAAACTGAATGAAAATGAAGTGTTGTTCATTATGGCTCATGAGATCGGTCATTACGTGAAGAACCATTTATTCTGGATGCTTGCTGGCTCAATCGCCGTCACCTTTGTCGGTATGTACTTAGGGTATCGACTCTTCCATGCAGCGATTAGAAAATGGGGAGACGCCTGGGGTGTCAAGCGTGTAACAGATATAGCATCTCTGCCGGCACTGTTGTTAATTTTCAGCTTACTTTCGTTCATCGTAAGCCCGATTGAACTCACTATTTCCCGTGGAGCGGAAAAATCAGCGGATGAATATGCCATTGAAATGACCGGAGACACAGAAGCCGCAGTCGGTTCCTTCCAGCAATTGACTGTCACAGCTCTCAGTGATGTCCATCCACCTGCTTTGGTGAAGTATTTACGGTATGGGCACCCTACCATGATGGAACGAATCTCTATGCTGGAAAGTCATCAGGGTTCTTCAAACGAATAAAAAGGAGCCAGGTCATAACAGCCTGGCTCCTTTACTATTTACTTTCCATTTACAATATCCGCCACAATTTCAAACGAACGAAGTCGCCTTTGGTGATCATAGATTTGGGAAGTGACCATGATTTCATCGGCTTTTGTTTCCTCGATGAATTCTTCCAGCTTGCGCTTGACGGTTTCCTTACTTCCGATAATGGAAGCCCCAAGCTGTTGCTGGAGTGCCGCATGCTCATGCGGAGACCATAGCTCGTCCATATTTTCTACAGGCGGCTGCAATGGTGCTTCATCATTGCGTATCAAATTCAAAAACTGCTGATAAAGCGAGGTTGCCAGATATTCCGCTTCCTCATCTGTCTCAGCCGCAATCACATTCAAGCCTAACATGGCATGTGGTTTCTCAAGCGTTTCAGACGGCTGGAAGTGGCGGCGATAAAGATCGAGTGCAGCCATGGTATTATTTGGTGAAAAGTGACTGGCAAAGGAAAACGGCAGACCAAGCTGGCCGGAAAGCTGCGCACTGAAACCGCTGGAACCTAGTAACCAAATCGGGATATCCAACCCTTGGCCGGGAACCGCACGGATAGGCATTGGGCTCGTTGCTAAGGAAGGATCAAAATAAGCTCTTAATTCTTGTAATAGTTGCGGGAAATCCTGCCCATCACTTCTACGGCCGCGTCTTAACGCCTGTGCAGTCATCTGATCCGTGCCAGGAGCACGCCCAAGACCAAGGTCAATCCGCCCAGGATAAAGGGACTCTAATGTACCAAACTGCTCTGCGATCATCAATGGCGCATGGTTCGGAAGCATGATACCGCCAGACCCGACCCGGATCTTTGAGGTGTTTTCAGCGACATGACCGATTAACACAGAAGTAGCTGAGCTTGCGATAAATGGCATATTATGATGCTCGGCCATCCAATATCGGTTGTACCCTAATTCTTCTGTGTGACGGGCAAGTTCGATCATATTTTTAAAGGCATCTGCCGGTGTCCCGCCTTCTACAATCGGTGCGAGGTCCAGCACCGAAAATGGTATCTCATACATTTGCTTATGTTCTACACTCATTTTATTCATCTTCTTTCTTTTAAAAATTGGCTCTGTTAAATCTCAGTGTTGATGCTACAGTTAAGCTCCCTTTTGCTGAAGACTCAGTTTCGGGACTTTAGGTTGCAATGATGGTGGCTGGGAAAACGGATCGCTTTCCGTGGGCATGTGGTGAGCTTCCTCAGGCTACTCCTTGCGGAATCTCACCAATCAATCATATTCATCCCACAGGACTTTGAATAAACATCTTGAATACACACCGCACGAAGGAAATGCGTAGCATTTCCGAGGAGTCTCACCGTTTTCCCAACCACCATACAGAGTTTAGTATCTCGAAACTGGCTGCCAAGAATGATGTGCTTTTGAAGCAGAAAATACAATAAATTCAGCAATATGACAGGATTTTTTCCGAAATTAAATTGTACATTAAAGGCGATTTCGATTATCTTATGTGGCAAGGGGCGTGGGGGAAGGGTGAGACTCCTGCGGGAAAGGATAGACTGGCAAGACCCCGCAGAGCTTTAGCTCGAGGAGGCTTGCCGTCTTCCCCGCGGAAAGCGAATCCTTCCCCAACGACCCTAATCTCCTCCAATATCTCGAAATCAAGTCTTCGACTTTTCGGCCCAATAGTTGAATAAGTCTCTTTGGAAAAATCACCAAGCTTATCTATGTGACTTAGTTTAACAATTGTAAGAATTACTCACCAAATGAAATGATTGAAGTGTTGCCAGAAGCGTTAGGTCAGAACATGATTGAGTTAGGGAAGAACATTTTCGAGTTAGGTCGGAATAAAAGAAAAGCCCAGGCGATATCGCCGGGATTTTAGGGGATTGGATAGAGGGTTCTCAAACGGAAGCCAAGCCACCATCCAATATTAGAAATAAGTTTTTGAATGACTATATTGTAATGCTGCATCTTTAAAGGAATCAAACAACAGCGACCATCTGGGCTCGTCCGCATAGAGCTGTTCGGGATGAAATTGCAGCCCCATTAACCACTTAGCGTCGTCACTTTCGATCGCTTCTATGAAAAGGTCATCTTCAGACCAGGCAGCAGGCTTGAGGCCTTTTCCTATCTCAGAAATAACCTGGCGATGTCTGGAATTCACTTGAAGTGGATCATTACCAATCATTTTTGAAAGCTTACTGGATTCTTCAAGAGTTAAACGGTGCGTAGGGACCGATCCTTCCATTCCCATCACTTCCTGATGATGGTGGCTGGTTTTTAGGTTTTGCAATGTGCCGCCATATACTTCGTTAATCATCTGCATTCCACGGCATACCCCCAGTACAGGCAGTCCTATTTCTACCGCATTTTTCAACAGTACCTGCTCATACGTAAAACGCGTACTGCCAGTTTCACTCAGTCTTGTAGAAGCAGACAAGGGTTTGTTGAGATTAAGGTAGCCCCCGCCAGTCATAAGCAGGCCATCCAACTTCGCTAGATAAGCTGGCACTTCCTCTGTGCTATCCAATACTGGAAGTAGGACCGGGTGCATCCCATGGGCTTCTAACGCTTGAATGTAATCACGTTCTACATACAACAATGGATGCCTGGGGTATAAATCTTCTTCTTTTCCTTCATCGATATGGACAGTGACACCGATCCATGGTTTCAAACGTGATCACCTCTTTTCCTTAGATTGCTTTTTCTACCTTGGCATTATTGATTGCTTTTTCGGCTGCTTGTTTAGATTCGGATTTGAGAGTCAGGCTGTGTTCTTTTGACGCATACGTATGAACAATGCCGACTACCATGGCAATCGCTGCAAATCGAATACCCCAACTCATCATCTTACCAGCCAACACAGCAATCGCTTCACCGCTGCCGCCTCCAATTACAAAGGAAGCGCCGAACATTAAGGCAGTAAGCAAACCAAGAGCCATTGTCAGAAAAGCAATCCATCCATAAAGGTTAGCAAAAATATTGGAAATTGAATTTTTCATGCGAAACACCTCCGAGTTATAGTCCAAAAATCGGTAGAAAGCCTGTTAACAAGATGATACTTAAAAGCACATGGAGTAATATCCATATAATCGCCAGCTTCGAGGTCTCTTTGAACCCCGAACCAGCAATTCCCATGGCTACGAACAGCCCAAGTGCAAGTGGAGGAGTCATCCCTTCCAAAGCACCGGTCATAGCAGGCAGCATAAGCGCAAACAGTACTGGATCGCCGCCCAAGGCACCAAATGCCCCAATCATAGCCCCGCCCAGAATGGCGATTTGCGCTGAACCTGGAAGCACCATTCCAAGAATCATGAAGAAAAATGGAAGCAGGACAATCATGACGGGTGCAGTCATTCCCATGGAGACGAACCAATTACGGACGACTTCTTCCATCTGCATTCCAATGAACACCTGTGAAGTGGCATAGGCCATATAAATAGTGACACCAATCGGAACTACTTGGGGCAAAGATTCTTTGAAAACTTCCACTAACCGGTCAAGGTGAGAGCGAGTAGTGTTGAAGAATGCTTTTTTTCCAATCCCAATTGCATAAGCACCTGCAATAGCAGGGGTGAACATCAATACCGATGATGAAAATGCTTCAGAACCGTCAGCACCGATCCGGGCAGTGATGAAATCTTTGAACTGGGCATCCGCGAATAACGGAACAAAAATCAAGGCAGGTAAAATCAATGCCGGCCAGCCAATACGAAAGCTCTTTTTAAAGGAAGGAAGTTCTTCTTTAGCAATAGGCTGTACTTTATAATATTTGCAGAGCCCCCATAGTGTAAGCCAGCGCTGGACGAAAAACCATAAACCGATTCCGTAGGCAGCTATAATCCATTGACTTAGTGTAATACTCCCAGGGTTAACTTCATTCAAAATACCAAACGTAAGAAGGACGATTCCGGACGGAGGAACAATGTTACCTAACATACTGGAGGACATTTCAGTAGTAGCAGCTAATGGGGCAGGATAGCCTGCTTTTTTCATGGTCGGTATCGTGAAAACACCGGTAGCTGCGACGTTTCCTGGCCCAGTACCTGAAAGGGAAGCCATAAATGTACTTCCTAACAGAGATACATAACCAGCACCGCCTCGAAACTTTCCGACGAGTGATAACATCAGGTTGATGATTCTTTGTACGACTTTCGTAGCGTCAAATAACACCGCAACGACCATAAAAGCGAAAATGGCATAGAACAGACTGCTTGTTGATGGATAAAGCAGGGAGGACCACATGATATCCAATTGTCCAGAAATCAGGACGATAAAAAAGAAAGAAAGTGTCATTACCTCATACATCGGTCGTTTAAAGCCAATAAACAGGACAGCAACAAAAACGATTAAGCCTATTAAGTAGAACATAGGTAAAGGGATTCCCATTTCGCACACCTCCATAAAAGCGCTTTCAAATAATATTAAAAAACAAAACCAACATTAACACTATTTCAACTGGTTATAACATGTAATGTAATTTCGATTATATCAGATTCTTGAGAATTATCAAATAATTTTTTAAAAACTTTTGTATTACTATATTTTAGCAGGTATATGGTTTTTATCTACCTCCAAATATTGTTATAATCAGTGCATACAACTATAAGAGATTGTTGGTGAAGAAATGTTGAATTTAAAACGTGATCGCTCTACCCCGCTATACACACAATTAAAAAACGTGATAGAAGAGAAAATAAAAGCAGGGGAATGGGAGCCGGAACAGCAGATACCTTCAGAACGGGAATTGGGAAAAGAATATGCAGTAAGCAGAATCACGGTAAGGCAAGCGATCGATCTTGCTGTGAACGAAGGGTTATTATATCGTACCCACGGTAAGGGTACCTTTGTCGCCACACCTACTATAAAGCAGGAATTGAGTAAAGTTGATAGTTTCCAATCCACTTTATCTCAGCAAGGTCTGGTCGCTTCCACGGATATTGTGAAGGCGGAGATGGCTGTTACCGACCTTCAATTATCTACTTTACTGAATGTAGAAATGATGGATCGGCTGTATAACCTGCAACTCGTTGGTTATGGCGATGAACTGCCGATTGTTTTTTACGATAGCTTTTTCCCTGTGGATGTAGGGGAACAAGTGACGGAAGCAGCCAGGAAAGAAAAGGAAGCAGGACGGCCTTTTACAACATTGGATTTATATAAAAATATACCTGACATTGCCCCGACCCATAGTAAGCAGACATTCGAATCCGTATTAGCAGATGAGCGGATTGCGAAAGTGTTAAAGCTGGATGAAGTGACACCAATATTCAAAGTAACGTCTATCATTTATATGGGAGAAAGGGCGATTGAGTATCGTACTTCCTACTATAAAGGGGATAAATATAAATTTTTCATAACCAGATCCATTCAATGAACCTATGAATAATAGGTTCATTTTTTGTAGGTCTTTTATAAAGACGTGTTAAATGTTGTTATTGATTTCTAATAAGAGGTGTATACAACAATAGGGCCGAAAAGTCGAAGACTTGATTTTAAGATATCGGAGGAGATTAGGGTTGTTGGGGAAGGGTTCGCTTTCCACGGGGAAGACGGCAAGCCTCCTCGAGCTAAAGCTCTGCGGGGTCTTGCCAGTCCAGTTTACGAAAGAATCTTAGATAACGCTATCACAAATTTTAAAATTCAGAATTGACAAATAAATTAAGTTGCCTTATACTCGGTGCAACTGGTTATAACATGTCATATACTTTTATTTTCCGAAAGGGGAACTTTTTACATGAAAGAGCAACTTCGTATTGTGTGCCCAAACGGTCATCTGGGGTTTGCACCGACAAAAGAAGAAAGTTTTAAAATAGCTGCTGCTACAAAACCTGACTATTATTGCTGTGATTCTGGCAGTGATGACATCGGAGCTACTGCTCTTGGGGCTGATCGGTCCGTGAGCATGCGTAAATGGCAGAAGCATGACCTGGAATTGATGCTCCTGGCTGCAAGGGAACAAAATGTTCCGATGCTTGTCGGTTCAGCAGGGGACTCCGGTTCAAACAGCCGGGTCGATATGTATGTAGAATTAATTAAAGAGATTGCAGAAGAACATAATCTTCCTCCATTCAAAATCGGTTATTTTTATTCGGAAGTCGATAAGGAAGATGTGAAAAATAAAATTGATCAGGATATTATCATTGAAGGACTTGATGAACGTCCTCCGCTAACGAAAGAAGAAGTCGATAAAACGAATCGTATTGTTGGCGTTGCAGGCGTCCATCCATATATTAAAGCATTAGACATGGGAACGGACGTGGTTATTGGCGGACGTTCCAGTGACTGTGCGATTTTCGCTGCACCAGCTATCCGTGAAGGTTTCCCTGAAGCCCAATCGTACTATCTTGGGAAAGTTCTTGAATGCGCTTCCTTCTGTGCGGAACCTTATGGCGCCAAAGAGAGTGTCGTAGGGACGATTACACATGAAGATGTAAAGGTTACGGCCATGCACCCGAACCAGCGCTGTACGATTGCATCAGTGGCAGGTCATGCCATGTATGAGCGCGCTAATCCTTATTATGAGTATGTTGCCGGCGGTATGCTGGATATGACCAATTGTAAATATGAGCAATATGATGAGAAGACGACACGAATCACAGGGATGGAATTCGTACCTGTTGAAGGAAAAGTGAAAGTGAAATTAGAAGGTTCCGGGAAAAATGGGGAGAAATATATTGGAATCGCTGGTGTGCGCGATCCTTATACCATCCAAAATATCGATAAGGTCGTAGAGATGGCAGAACAGCAAGTGGCTGAGGAATTTAAAGACCAGGATTATAAAATCAGCTTCCGCGTGTTTGGTAAAAATGGTGTCATGGGCGACCTTGAACCGGTAAAAGAAATCAAATCCCATGAGCTATGCATCGTAGTTGAAGGTATCGCGGAAACCGCCGAGGATGCCGAAGCCCTGACCTTGTTCGGCACTCGTCAGATTTTTTACGCACGCCTTCCAGAAGTAAAAGGTACGGCCGGGACAGCAGCATTCGTTGTCGATGATGTCCTGCCTGCGACCGCATCTTACTCCTGGACGATGAATCACACCGTTCCAGTCGATGACCCACTAGAATTATTTGATGTAAGAACAAAAATGATTGGTGAACCAGTAAAGGCTTAAGAGGAGGAACGGAGATGAAAACAAGTACACTGAATGATCTGGCGAAAACGATTCGAAGTAAAAACGCCGGTACTGACAAAATTACGTTTGATATCATTTTCAAGGAAAAAGATACGTATGAGATGGTGAAAAACAGTAAATCGATCAACCGGGAAAAACTGGCTGCTTTATACAATATTGAAGAGGATCGAATTACCGATTTTGTCGAGTATGACCCGGCAAATGCGATCAAGTTCACGATTCGCCGCTTTGCTCCAAGCGGAGATCCTGGTGAAGGAGACATCTTTGGCTCCCAGCAGTACCCGCCATTATTGGGTATCGAAGTACCTGTGCAATAAAAAGATTAATAGAAGATAGAGGCTGCCCTTAGTTTATAAAAAACTTAAGGGCAGCCTTTTTTTATATTGGGTACCTTAATAAGCAGGGCTGTAAACGACTCTAGTACCGTTCATGTTGAAGATTCTGGTCTGATTTGCAGGTTGATTGGTCTCCTGAAAAAGAAATCACCCGGTCTGGTTTCTGTTCCTTCACAACACGCTCGTTCTCATCCGTCTGCTTTTCCAATTTATACACAAGCACGCCTCCAATTAACAAGGCAATCCCTAGCAGTTTCTGCCAGGAAAGTGGAGCCGCTTCAAAGCCAAACCATCCGCCTGTATTAACAATAAAAGCAATGACAATTTGTGAGATGAGCGCAATCGAGATTGCATACGCGGGACCAATCAGCGTTACGCCTCTCATTAAGAAGAAAACGATTCCTACTCCAAACACCCCGCCAAACAAAAACAGTGGATTGACATTTCCAAATTCTAAAATGCTTCTTTTCTCGATGGAATAAAATACCGGCAATGAGCAGATAAGACCGAGACCAAGGACAAGAGAGGTTGTTGCCCACGGGCCTGTTTTTTCACTTACTCTGGCATTGAATACATTTTGAAGGCTGATTAAAATGCCTGCGATAATCGCTAATAACGCTCCAGTCATCGGCGTTCCTCCTTATTCATAAATGTTTCCTTTAGCAAGAATGCTTAATTTTTCAAGATCTTTAATTGTAATCGTGCCATTGGCTCGTTCAATGATGTCGTCTAAAGCCATTTTTTTCAATACACGATTTAAATGGCGGTAACTGGTCCCCAGCCACTCTGCGAGCTCCGTTAAATTCGATGTATGCATTTCCTGATGAAAAGCTGTACCTTCACTGACCGAGGAAATTGATAGTAAATAGCTGGCCAGACGAACTTCTACTGGATAAAGCATGTTGAGACTTGTTGTATGTGATTCGGTATAAAATTTCCGGGCTAACGTTTCTAATAGAAAACGCATAAATGGCGGGTGATCTTTTTCTAGCTTCTCCAAATCGGCAAATGACGCTGCAAGCATCACGCCATCTGTTACAGCTTCTACGGAATTAAAGACCGCATTCCTTTTAACATATTCCACATCACCGATAAGCTCCAGTGGACGCTTAAACCGGTTGATTAATGACTTTCCTTCAGGCGTAAGCGTAAAAATTTTTATCTTTCCTTCTACCAGAATGTAGAGTTCCTCAAGCTCTTCGCCAGCTGAGAATAGAACATTTCCTTTTTTGAACTGGCAGACCTTTATTTGGGGCCTGAAATCCTCTGAGAAGACCCTACCCAGTTCATAACACTCAAGGTAGTAGTTTAAGTCATATCCATCTATTTCTTTCACCGTATAAACACCTTCTTTTACAATTGGAAAAGGACCACTCCGGCAAGCATCATCATAAGTCCAAGACCTTGTCGCAACGTCACAGGGATTTTCTTCTCTCCAAACCATCCGCGTGACTCTATGATAAAAGCCATCCCTATTTGCGATACAAGAAGGATAGCAATGGCTGCCGCCGGGCCAATCTTATGAATCGCTGTCAATTCTGAGAAAACGACAATGACACCGAACGATCCTCCAATTAAATAAAGAAATGGAACTTTTCTAAAGCTTTTTCCTTTTCCATCCCTTACTTTTAAATAAATGCCGATGGCGATGGTGAAGGCTACAATATGGACCATAGAAGTGGTATGCCACCCTCCAATCGCATCGCTCATTCTTGCGTTAAAGATACCCTGCATCGTGATGCACAATCCTCCAAGCAGCGAAAATAAAGCACCTTTCATCTTTCATCCTCCTATTCTGCATTTATTTAAAAGGAAGATGAAAATTTTCGAAAGGACATATGTCCTAACCAATGTCTCACATACAAATAAGTTTTCCCTTTCCATCATAAAAATAAGCTCAGAGCGTGTGAATCCAGCTCTAAGCTTATTGATTAGTTTATTTCTTCCTTGTAATAAATAAAAAAATGGTTATTAGCGTAAATGCTGTCAGTGCCAGGAAAGGAATCGTGATAAAGCCGAGCCAGTTGATATATTCCGCACTGCATGGCACGCCTCCGACGCATGGTTTAATGCTCGCAAAGCCGGGAATTTTTTGTTCCATATAATGAAAAATGGATACAAGCCCGCCTATAATAGAGAGTGGCAGCGCATATTTGACGATACTGCGGTCATTCAGGAAAGTTGCAATTCCCAGGATAATGCTAAGCGGGTACATGAAAATCCTCTGTACCCAGCATAATTCACATGGGATAAACTCTTTTATTTCACTGAAATAAAGACTCCCCAATGTAGCGATGACAGCAGTCAGCCATGCAAGGTAGAGAGCAACAGGCTGGCTGTTGCTTTTCTGTTTACTCATTGCTATCCTCAATCGCTTGTTCGATTTTGTTTGAAATTTCCTCATAATTGAAAGGGTCTTCCACCATTTCTCCATTAATCATTACTGTCGGTGTAACTTGAACACCATGTTCTTTGACGAGTGTGTCATCTTTTTGGACTTCCTGCTGGATTTCTTCCGATTCCATATCCTGCTTCATTTGTTCGATATCTATTGATGGGACGCTTTTTTCAGCTGCTTCTACAATTTTTTCTTCAGTCAGCCAGCCTTCCTGGTGTTCTTCTGGCTGGGTCGCATATAATTGCTTATTGAAGTCCCAAAATTTTTCCGGAGCCTGTTTATAAACAGCTTCTCCTGCTGAAGATGCCAGTACAGAATCTTCCCCATGAAAAAGTACGTTGATATAAGTCAAATTAGCATCGCCTGAATCAATATAATCTTGTTTCAATAATGGAAATACCTGGTCGCTCCATACTTTACATGCAGGGCAAAGGTAATCGCCGAATTCGACGATTTCTACCGGTGCATCGGATTCACCGATGGTCGGTTGGCCTTCAAGGGAAGGCGAATCACCGGAAGAAGCCGTATTGCTCTCACTACCGCTATTATTTTTACTATCTAATACGACAAACGCAGCTACAAGTCCAATGACAACTACAGTTAAAATGACAATGAATTTCATGGATCCTTTACTATTTTCAGCCATGGTTACACTCCTATATGTATTATAAGTTAGCAATCGTAACGCTTGATAATATCAACATGTTATCATAAAAGAGAGATTAAATAGAAAAGATTTTCTTGATATTTTTTGACAATCTTATTAAATTATATACTTTGTCAGCTTTCCTGAAAAGCTTAGAGATTTCACTGCTGAATTCTTTAATAATTTTCTAAAAAATTATCATAGAGAAGTGGAAGAGCTTCCTATACTTTGTTATGATGAAATGGAAACATCCAATTAAATACCTGAAACAACTACTAGGGGTGCCTGAATGGTGGGCTGAGAGGAAAGCGTGTAAGCTTTCCGACTCTTATGGACCTGATCTGGTTAATACCAGCGGAGGGAAGTAGTCGGAAGATACGTCTATTTTCTTTTAACCTACCAAGCCAGGTCCCGCAAGGATCTGGCTTTTTTGTGCGCTCTTGGAGAAAGGAGGGGAGAAATGAATCGTACACGTCTGCTTACGACAATGGCTGTATTTGTTGCAATTGGCACCATGGGAGCACAGTTGCTCTGGTTTCCTGCAGGGATAGCTAAAGCATATCCTGTTCAGCATGCAGTCAATGTGATGGCGGCTGTAACGCTTGGACCACTGCCGGCGGTGGTCATTGCGTTTATGATCGGTGTCCTGCGTAATCTGCTTGGAATCGGCACTTTGCTGGCCTTTCCGGGAGGCATGGTCGGGGCATTTTTAGCTGGCTATCTGTATAAGAAGCTGGGAAGAAAAGCCTGGGCTGCCGTCGGCGAGGTTGTTGGGACTGGAGTAATTGGTGCTTTATTTGCCGTCCCTTTTGCCAATGTGCTAATGGGCAGTGCGGTCGGAGCGGTGTTTTTTATTCCATCATTTCTGGCCAGCAGTATTACTGGTGCTGTGATCGGCTGGCTGGTCGTCGTCAAAATCAGACAAGAACAATTATTGCCTAATACAAGAAGAGTTTCATAGCGTTTAACTTTTTAACGGAAAACTACTAGGGGCGCGTTCAGCTGAGATAAGGAATGACTTCCTTTGTCCCTTGGAACCTGATCTGGATAATGCCAGCGCAGGGAAGTAGTAGAGGACCAACTTCATCACCCTCTATTTATCTACTTTTATTCCCCTAGTAGCTTCCTAACTATTTAAGGAGGCTTATCATGACTTTTTCAAAAGAGTTAAGAAAAGAAAACGATGATATTTTTAAAAAGATATTCCGCCATCCATTTGTGGACGGAATAGGAAAAGGTGATGTACCAAAAGAGGCTCTGGTGCATTATATCAAGGCTGATTTTGAGTATCTGAATGCGTTCATGCATATTTATGGCATCGCTGTCTCCAAATCAGGCAATAGAGATGATATCTCACTCTTCCATGATCAAATAGGCTTTGTATTGAACAGTGAAACACACCCGCATCATAACTTTTGCGATCAGGCCGGGGTGGTATATGAAGACATGCAAGGATACCCGCTGCCACCAACAGCGGACCACTATATTAAGCACATGATGTACCATGCCCATACCGGAGACTTAGGCGAAATCCTCTGTGCCTTGCTTCCTTGTCCGTGGACCTATTTGGAAATCGGTCAGGTGCTGACGGAACAATACGAGCCGAACGATAGCCATCCGTTTAACCCATGGATCAAATTCTACGCAGATGCTGAGGTGAGAGGGCTGACAGGAAAGCTGCGTAACCGTCTGGATGAACTGGCAGAAGTAGTATCCGAACAACAACGCACCCGTATGAAAGAAGCATTCCGGAAGAGTTGTCAACTTGAGTTGGCTTTTTGGGAAATGGCCTATACGTGTGAAGAATGGCCGGTACAGAAAGTAGTGGCACAGCAATGAGCAGACCAATCCCATGTGCACTGACCATAGCGGGCAGCGATTCAAGTGGAGGAGCGGGGATACAGGCTGATTTGAAAACTTTTCAAGAACTGAAAAGCTATGGCATGTCTGTCATCACTTCTGTCACCGCTCAAAATACTACTGGTGTGCAAGGGGTGCATCATTTGCCTCCAGTGATGATAAAACAACAGCTTGAAGCGATACAAGCAGATATGCCGCTCCATGCGCTCAAAACTGGCATGATTGCAGATATCCGTATGATGAAAGTGGTCGCAGAAGCGATACCTTATTTCCAGGCTCCTTATGTCATGGATCCTGTAATGGTAGCAACAAGCGGAGACGTGTTAATGGAATCTGAAGCTCGTTTTTATTTACGAGAGCATTTGATTCCTCTTACAAACCTGGTGACACCAAATATACCGGAAGCGGAAATGATTACGGAAAAAAACATCGAATCGGCAGCCGATATGGAAGCTTCCGCAGAACACATCGTACATGGTTTCGGTGCGGGAGCGGCACTTGTCAAAGGCGGTCATCGAATGGGGGAGGCGCTGGATGTATTGTACGATGGAAAGAAGATGTATCGGTTCACCTCTGATCGCATTACCACTAAAAACACGCATGGTACTGGCTGTACCTATTCAGCAGCCATTACTGCATATTTAAGTCAAGGGGTCCCATTAGAGGAAGCGGTGAGGCGTGCGAAGGTCTATATCACTGCTGGGATCCGTCATGGCTTTTCTATCGGAAAAGGGAACGGACCGACGAATCACTGGGCGATACGTGAGGAGGGAGCTCGTGATGAATGTCATTGAAGAAGTGCGTAATCACACACCGCTTGTCCATCATTTGACCAATCAAGTCGTCATGAATTTCACAGCGAATGGGCTGTTAGCTTTTGGAGGTGCTCCCGTCATGGCTAAGGCTGATGAAGAAGCAGCTTCGATGGCTTTTAATGCCGATGGTGTGTTGATCAATATCGGAACACTGACCGCTGCAGAGATTCCAGCAATGATTCGTGCTGGTAAAGCAGCCAATGAAAAGGGTATCCCGGTTGTGCTCGATCCGGTCGGGGTTGCGGCAACGCCATTTCGCAGGCGTGCCGTCGAGGAAATATTACAAACAGTCAAACCTGCAGCAATCAAAGGAAATGCAGCTGAACTTGCAAACCTTGTCGATATTTCCTGGGAAATGAAAGGTGTCGAATCGCGCGGTGAAGGAGATGCCGAAGAAGTGGCCGAGCGAGTAGCCCGTCAATACAACACCCTGGCGGTTGTCACTGGAGCAACAGATGTCATTTGTAATGGAAATCGCCTGGAAAAAAATGAAACTGGTCATCCTTTACTTGCAAAAGTCACAGGGGCAGGCTGTTTGCTCGGTTCTATTTTGACTGCATGTTTTACTACAGAAGGGATCGCGGAAATGCAAGCATTTGCCGCCGTTGAGTTTTATGGTTTAGCAGCTGAATATGCGGCTGCGGACCCTGCAGTGAGTGGTTCGGGTACGTTTGTACCCAGGTTCATTGATGCTTTATCGTTGACTTCCTCACAGCTTCAAAGGGGATTTCAAGAATGAATTTGGCAAGTAGACTGCGAAAATATCTGATTATGGGAAGTACGAATTGCACCCGTGATCCGGTAGAAATTTTACTGGAGGCCATTGAGGGTGGGATCACCGCTTTTCAATATCGAGAGAAAGGTGAAGGAGCTTTACAAGGAAAAGAAAAACTGGAATTAGGACTGAAGCTTAGAAGGATTTGTAAGGAACATGAAGTGCTGTTTATCGTTAACGATGATACCGATCTGGTTGAATCACTGGATGCGGATGGTGTTCATGTGGGCCAGGATGACATATCGCCCAGCGATTTGCGAGAAGTTTTTCCTGACAGAGTGATAGGATTGTCCGTATCAAACTGGAGGGAAGTGGAGAAAAGTCCAACAGAACATATTGACTACTTTGGAGCCGGCCCGCTTTTTCCTACTACTACCAAAGCCGATGCAAAAAAACCCGTTGGGACTGCGTGGGTCAAGGAGCTAAGGGATAACTTTCCCTCTATACCTATAGTTGGAATAGGAGGTATTAACCGCGAAAATGCGCCTTCTATCGTTTCAGCGGGTGCCGATGGTGTGGCGGTCATCAGCGCTATCACGCGGGCAGAAAACATCCCACAATCAGTAAAACAGCTTTAACCGTCTTCCCCAGGAGAACCAGAAAATGGATCTCCTGGGGAAGTTTTTGTGATACGAGCTTGAAATTTCATGATGGATACGCCAATATGATAATAAGTATAAGTTCATCTCGAACAACTTCTAATTGATAACGATGCATAGTAAAATAGAATATATTCCAAAGGAAACCAGTCTACAGCGAAATGTAAGCGTGTTCATAGGTTTTTAGCAGGGAGGAGAAATATGATGGAGCTAAGTCTGTCTCAACGGCAAACGACGAACCTGGCTATGACAACGGAATTACGACAGGCGATATCATTGCTGCAATTCTCTTCGATGGAACTGACAGCGTATATCCAAGAACAAGCACTGGAAAATCCGCTGATTGAATTAAAGGAAAGAACACCAGAGGTCGACCACGAACCTGTCTATCAGCAGAGGTCCTATCACTCAGGTGCCAGTCCGCTTGATTTTGCTACCAGGGAAAAAGATATAAGAGAGGATATATGGGAGCAGGCAAGCCTATTAGATTTGCCTGACGTAGAAAGGCTGCTGATGCAATACCTGATATGGAATTTAGATGACAATGGCTACCTTCCTATTCCAGCGTCCGAGATTGCTGATGAATTTGGGCTGCCGGCCGATCAAGTGGCAGGGGTTATTGATACACTGCAATACCTTGACCCTATTGGTGTTGGAACTGGAAATCTATCAGACTATCTTACCTTTCAATTACGACAGTTGCATGAAGATAACGTATTGGCTGAACAAATCGTCACAAACCACCTGGAACTGCTCGCGGAAAAAAAATGGCGTTTGCTGGCTGAAAAATTGAATGCACCTCTTTCAGAAGTACATCAAGCGGTAGAATTGATTCAACAGTTAAGACCTAAGCCTTTTGCGGGTATCGCGAAGTCACCCGCAGAATATATGCATCCCGATATAACCGTAAAGAAGCATCAAGGGGAGTATAAGATTGTTCTCCATGACAGTTATTTACCTTCCATCCACGTAAATACGAATTACCGCACCTTGATTAATAAAAATGACCAGACGGCAAAATATGTAAAGGATAATTACCAAAAGGCTTTATGGTTGATTAATAGCATTGAACAGCGACAGGCCACAATGATGAAAATTGCCAAAGTGCTTGTGGAAAAGCAAGCAGGATTTTTCGAAGAAGGATTCACGGCTATCCGGCCCCTGACCCTGAAAGAAGTGGCCGAAGCAATCGGAGTCCATGAGTCCACCGTAAGCAGGGCCAAAGCGAATAAAGTGATTCAAACACCTCAAGGGTGCTTTGAATTAAGTATCTTTTTCACTTCCAAACTCAGTAGTGAATCCGGTAACGATACATCTTCCGCTAGAGTGAAAGCTTTATTAAAAAGTTTGATCGAAACGGAGGATAAGCGTAAGCCGATATCCGATCAGAAGATTTCCGACCATTTTAAAACAAAAGAAGGAATAACAGTGTCACGGAGGACGGTGGCTAAATATAGGGAAGAACTCCATATTCCTGCCTCTTCCAAACGTAAACGACTCTCGTAAAAAAAACTGTCTCTCGGGATCTTTATTCGATTCCTTGAGGCAGTTTTTCTCATATCTTTTTTTTCCAAGACGGAAGGTTCATTCGCAGTTGAACGTTCTGTTTGACGCCGAAAGTTCATTTAACAGCCGATCGAGCGTCTGAGAGGCTTCAATCAACTCATCATCCAAGGGATCATGATGATAAAGGGAATACATATATATACGCATTTCTTCTATTTTCTGCTCTAAGTCTTCTAAGTTGTTCATAATGGCCACCCCCAAATTTATCTATTACGGTGTAACGTTTTTGGTGAATAGGAATGATAAAGGAAGTCTAATTTATTTTATTCTTTCCTTTGAGGGAAGTGACAAAACCTAAATTTTAAAATATCGAGGAGAATGCAGCAGCGTCATTATGAGGAAATAATAGTTATTAGCTAATTTTCCGATATATTGGCTAGACGCTATTTCCATACAAAAAGCCAGTATGCTGATGCATACTGGCGTTTGATTTACTTCACTAATGGCAGCTGGATGTAGCTGCTTGCAGGATCGATTGTTATTTTTGTTCCGCCTTCAGGGCGAAGCGTGTAATCGTAATCAGTAGAAATGATCACGACGCCAAGTTGGTGGCCAGCTTCAAAAACATAGTCATCCGGCTGCATATCCCACTGGAAAGTATATTCCTTCCCTGGTGAGAGAGACTTCGCTTTCCAATCGGAGTTGATATTTTGCGGATCCATCCAGCCACGTGTGATGATTTCCGCCCCTTCATTGCTATGATCCACTAACAGAGCGGTAAGGTTAGCGGTTGGCCGGTCAAATTCAGCACGGAGAAAAACCTCCGGTACACCACTAAGCCGAATTTGCTTATCTAAAGGTTCCGTTAAGTAGGCTGCGAGGTTATCCTTATTCCCATTCAAATCCTTTACCAATGTTTCTGCGCTACGAGTCGGATCATCGATGATCGTAGCTTCTGTTTTGTTATTATTCGATACCGGCGAGAAGCTGAGGGAGCCAAGCCCTTCTTCCACACTGAAGTGGAGTTTCGTGTCTTCAGCGTCTTCGGCAGGCCAGGCATCCATTGTTTCCCAGGATTGATCTTCCCGCTGGATATCTACCATCGGCTCGTTCATGATGCCATTTTCCACATCATATAACCAATAATCGAACCATTTGTTCAAAGTAGTCATCCACTCTTCCTGCCGGACATAATAAGGATCGGTATGCCCTCTTTGGTGAAGCCACATTTTTCTTGGCACATTATTCTTTTCTAAAGCTTCCCACCACTGTTGGAATTGTTCTGTTTTTACATTCCAATCATTCAATCCATGGACAAGCAATACGCTGGCTTCGATATTCTTGGCGTCCTTTACATAATTGCGGGCGTACCAGTAGTCATTGTAGTCGCCGGTTTCCCGTTCCTGTCCTTCTGTTAATTCCTTCATCTGTTCGGCGCACACTTCTGGATTTTCCCGAGTCATCACAGCTTTTGCAAGTACATCCGTATCTTCGCCTTGATAACCTCCTGGAGCTATAACAGCACCATTAGATCGGTAATAATCGTACCAATCACTAATTGCTCCAATCGGTACAATCGTCTCCAACCCGTCAACACCAGTAGTAGCAACAGCATTCGGTAAGGTACCATTATAGGAAACCCCTGCCATCCCGACTTTCCCAGTCGACCAATCGGCAGTTACCAGTTCCCCATTTTCATTATAGGCTTCCGCGCGCCCATTCAGCCAATCAACGACTGCTTTTGTCCCTTCCACCTCCTGGTAATCACCAGTGGTAGGGCAACCGTTCGACTGACCGGTTCCAATACTTTCTGCAGCAATGAAAGCATAGCCGCGTGGAACGAAGTAATCATCTAAGTAACCAGGCAGCCCTGCTGGGTTACTTTCCCCGGTAAGAAGCGGTTTGCCAGGATGGTTGACGACGTTCAGTTCTTTATTGACATCATAAAATTCCAATGGGAACTTAAGGCCTGCGTAATAAGGGCTCATCGTATAAAGTACCGGCACATCCAGCCCCTCTTCTGTTTCAGCTGGACGAATAATCTTGGCATGGACACGATCAAGTTCACCATCATTGTCGCTGTCGACCGTGGTTTCAATATAGACCTCTTCCTCGATAGCATCATCCAGTGAATAAATTGGCTGGGTCATCCCATTCTCAATATCAATGTTCGTGTTGTATGTATCGTCGGTGTCATTGACAGGCGCAGCGTCAGCAGTCGTGGGAACGATCAGACTTGCGCAAAGCATAAGCATGAGTCCTGTCTTTTTCACACCATCTTCCTCCTTTATTGTCATATAGCTTGAAGTATAAGGGAAAATTGTCAATGGTTTATTGAAAAATCTGAAAACAATGCTTTTGTCGTATGAAATTAGGACAAATAGATTAGGTGGAAAAGTCTATTGCCAGGGGGTAGTGTATGATCTGGCGGAGGAGTTCACTCTATCAGGGTATTACATACAAAAGCATTGTGGGGGAGGTCACTTCTGTAATCCATCACATGGTATATAATAACAATATAGTCTTCATTTCGATTGGAGGTCGAAAGGATATGAAAAGGCACGAAGCGTTATACCCTTTATCCCATCACCATCATCATGCGCTTGTTACTGCGGTAGAGTTGAAAAAAGCGGGCACGGAGAAGACGGAAAAAAGTTTGCAGGAGTATCGCAGGAGTGTGATTGATTTTTGGAACCAGGACGGCCGGGGGCATTTTCGTGATGAAGAAGAAGTGCTGCTTCCCCTGTACGCTCAGTATGGAAATGTCGATCAAGAGCCGATCAGGAAGATGCTGATCCAGCATGCACAAATTAGAGGCATGGTCGAACAGATCCGTGAGCAGCCGCGCTTAACAGCGGAACAGTTTCGCGAATTAGGAGAACTGCTGGACGACCATGTCAGGTTAGAAGAACGGACAATTTTTCCAATGATTGAAGAAGCAGTACCAAAAAAACTGCTATATCAGGCTAACGGCCGCTTTCATCGAGATTCCGTCAGTGGCAGATAAATGGATTATATCCCGGGAAATAATTAAGAGGCACTAATCCTACATCGATTAGTGCCTCTTTTACGATAGCTACACGCGTTAAGTCAGAACATTGCTTCGTTAGGTCGGAACTTATGACCGTTAGGGCAGAAGGTTGCGTAGTTAGGACAGAACAGTCTTCCGGTAGGGCGGGACACACGCGAGTGAGGACAAAACATCCACGCAGCAGAACATCAGGGAAGGAAAACTCTGTTTAACTTCTCCCGATATATAAAAACAGCAGAGACATCCATCTCTGCTGTTTTCCGTTACCTTTATCCATTTACTTCAAATCCGGAGTCGGCGACTGCCTGGGTAAAGTCCTGCCAGGAAGCGGCTTTTTCATCGAATGAGACCGTTGCCAGTCCCAGGTTGGAATTAACCTCCACGTTCCGAACGCCCCACACGTCATATAATATTTCTTCGATACGTGCCTCATCTCCCTTATGGAAATCAGTTATTGAAAATGTACGTGTAATCAATGTTGATCACCCTTTTCTTCTAACCCTTTACCCATTCCATTCAAAAAGCTGACCACGGTGGAAAGGGCGGTAACTACATGAGGGTCACGCAGAGATTTCATCAATCCCCATAGGTTGGTTTTTTCCGATTTTTCTGCGTGAGTGGAGGCTGATTCAATCCCTTGCTGAACACTTGCGAGCATTGTGTTCAATTTTTCAGGCTCTAGATGACCGACAAAACCTAAAGTATAAAACGTGTTTTTGATTGTGTGGTGGATATTTGGCTGGTTGATTTGCTCTACTGCGATGGTGCCGATTTTTTCACGCGCGCTCAGAAATCCTTTCATAATATCGAGCGCTCCCGTCGCTTCTAATTGCTCGACAATTTCAAGCATACTGGCAATTGCCTGTTTATTATCAGCAATCTGATTCATTAATGCTGCTATTTCTTTATGTTGCTGTTCTTCAGCAGTCGATTGCTGGGTATCAATTTGCTGTATCGCTTTGGCCATCGATCAACCCCTCCTCTTTTATCAATTCAGGTATTGGAGTGAAATCTTTTCGCTCCCATTTTTTTGCCACTCTGACACCGATTTGTGGCTGCGGGTTGCCTAAACGGAAATTTCCAACAACAATAGGAGATTCTCCTTTTGCTTCTAACAGCTCCATCTTCACCTGCATTTCTTTGTAGTTCGGGGTATGCGTATCTTTATCATGGTAGCTGCTCGTCAGTTTGTTGACGGCTTCGATTTCCTTCCGTGTATTCATTGGCAGGTAGAGCTCGTTACCTTTAACCTGATCAGTCACCCAAACACGCAGTTTCACTTTTCCATAAGGGGAAGTAAGACGCACCAATGCTCCCGTTTCTATGTTTCTTTCTTTGGCAAGCTCCGGGGATACTTCCAGCCATGGGTTTGGTACTTTTTGAGATATCCCGTCCGATTGGTAAGTCATATTTCCTTCGTGGAAATGTTCCAGAATCCTGCCATTATTCAAATGGAGATCATACCCTTCGCCAGCTTCATAAGGTGGGGTCCAGTCTACCGGGAAGAGCTTTGCTTTTCCATCCGGGAAGGCGAATTCTTTTTCATATAGTAATGGATGATCCTGTCCATCCTTATCGACTGGCCATACGAGGCTGTCCCATCCTTCCAGTCGTTTATAATCAACGCCTGCGAATGCAGGGGCTAGCGCTGCTGCTTCAGCCATAATCTCACCTGGGTTTTCATAATGCCAATCTGCACCAAGCCGATTAGCGAGGTCCTGGAAAATTTCCCAATCCGGTTTGCTGTCGCCTAAGGGGTCCATCACTTTATTCAGCTTTTGGATGCGTCGCTCCGTATTGGTAAATGTACCTTCTTTTTCAAGACTCGGGGCAGCCGGAAGAACGACATCGGCAAACTGGGCTGTTTTAGAAAAGAACACATCCTGCACTACGAAGAAATCAAGTTTTTCAAAAGCTTCATGTACATAATTGATGTTTGAATCCACCAGCCCCATTTCCTCGCCGAACAGATAGACACCTTTGACGGATCCTTTATGAATGGCCGCGACAATCTCATGGTTGTTCAGCCCAGGTACTTTCGGCAGCTGAGTGTCCCACGCTTTTTCATAGCGTCCACGGATTACGTCATCATCGACAGCTTCATATCCCGGGAAGAAGTTCGGCATTGTACCAAAATCACTGGCACCCTGCACGTTATTATGCCCGCGAAGCGGATAAGCTCCAGTACCGCGCTTGCCGAAGTTTCCCGTCACCAGCAGTAAGTTGGCAATCGAAGTGCTTGTATCGGTACCCCCCATATGCTGGGTGACCCCCATTGCCCAGAGGATACAAGTAGCCTTGGATTCATGAATCATTTCAGCTACCTTTTTCATGCTCTCCTGGGTAAGGCCTGTCACACTTTCTGCATATTCCAACGTGAATTTATCAAGTGATTGCATGTATTCTTCAACATGATTGACTCTTTCTTTTAAAAAGTCTTTTGCTTCCCATCCCTGGTCAATCATGTATTTGGCTACGGCTGAAATCCAGACAAGGTCTGTGCCTGGCTTAGGATGCAAGTGTAAATCCGCACGTTCTGCCAATCCGTTTTTACGTAAGTCTGCGACTACCAGCTGCTGGTCATGCAGCTTGTGCGCCCGTTTGATCCGGGTAGCAAGAACCGGGTGTGATTCTTCCGGGTTCGCCCCTACGACGATAATCAATTCCGCGGCAGCGATATCTTCAATCGTCCCGGAGTCGCCGCCAATCCCGACTGTCCGCATCAACCCGGCAGAGGCAGGAGTCTGGCAGTAACGCGAGCAGTTATCAATATTGTTCGTATGGAAAATTTGTCTGGCAAGCTTCTGCATCAAATAGTTCTCTTCGTTGGTACACTTCGAGGAAGCGATGAAACCAAGCGCATCGGAACCGTTCTGCTGTTTGATGCCCTGCAGTTTTTCTGCTATAAGGGAAAGGGCTTCGTCCCAGGATGCTTCTACAAATTTATCCCCTTTTCGAATCAATGGTGTTTTCAACCGTTCCTGGCTATTAATGAAATCCCAGCCGAATTTACCTTTGACGCATGTGGAAATTCCGTTGGCAGGTGCTTCAGGATGAGGCTGGACTTTCAAAATATCCCGGCCCTTTGTCCATACTTCAAAACTGCATCCGACTCCACAGTACGTACAAACCGTCTTCGTTTTATTGATCCGGCTTTCCCGCATCGCAGCTTCGACATTGGATATGGCAAAAATGCCGCTATAACCTGGTTCAACTTCTTTTGTCACATCAATCATTGGTTCAAGTATGTTCTTTGGTATTTTTGTCATATATCCTGCTTCACCAAGCATCGATTTTTCCATTAAGGCGTTGCAAGGACATACGCTGACACAGTGACCGCAGGAAACACAGGAGGACTGATCGATCGGAACATCATTATCCCAGATGACACGGGGTTCTTTCCGTTCCCAGTCAATCGATAGCACCTCACTGACTTGCAGGTCCTGACATGCTTCTACGCATAATCCACAAAGAATACACTGGTCTGGTTCATACCGGTAGAATGGATGGGTGTTATCTGCCGTGTAAGGCTTGGGTGTGAACGGATATTTCTGATGGTTCACTTGCAGATGCTCGGCAGTGTTATGCACGACGCAGTCACCATTGTTATTATCACAAACGGTGCAGTACAGCTCGTGGTTCTCTAATATTCGTGACATTCCCTCGAGCTGGGCTTCCTTGACCTTGTCGGATTTATTGGAAACTTGCATGCCTTGTTCAATTTTAGTGGAGCAAGAGCGCTGAAGCTTTCCATTTACATCGACAAAACAAGTGTCACACGTCTGGATAACTCCCACGCCTAAATCAGGCTGTGAGGCGCAAATTCCCGGCATATAGATATCATTGTCACGTGCGGCTTCAAAGATCGACTGACCTTCAGTCGCTTCGACTTCCTGACCATTAATGCTGATCGTCACTTTTTTCATTTCCATCAAAACCACCTATTGTAAAATTAAGTATATATAAAGTATGAACAAAACTAGGGTATTCTATAAAAGGAATATTTTTGGCAAGCTGAAAAAAGGGAATGATACCGATACAGGAGGTGTCTGAATGAATTATCAACCGCTGGAACAAGATTTTTTTTACCAGCCTACACTAGAGCTCGCTGAAGCGTTATTAGGGAAAACATTGGTGAAAGAAACGGAGGAAGGAACGGCATCAGGCAGGATTGTGGAAACAGAAGCCTACATAGGTCCAGGTGACCGTGCAGCCCATAGTTATGGAAATCGGAGGACGAAACGGACGGAGGTCATGTTTGGAGCGCCTGGTCATGTCTATACGTATGTGATGCATACCCATTGCCTTGTTAACGTAGTGAGCGGCGATGTACTGAAACCGGAAGCGATATTGATTCGTGCTGTAGAGCCGCTGGAAGGGATTAACTTGATGTACCAGCGCCGGGGAGAAAATAAAAAAGAGATCGAGTTGACTAATGGACCTGGGAAGCTCACGAAAGCGTTAGGTATTACTAAATCGGACTATGGTTTGAAATTCGATCGACCGCCCTTATATATCGCAGAAGGAGCAAAGCCTGATTTTATATCTACTGGCCCTCGGGTTGGCATCGATAACAGCGGAGAGGCGCGTGATTATCCCTGGAGATTTTGGGTGACTGGAAACCGGTTTGTTTCTAAAGCGAGAAAATGACCGTACTACTGTCAATGCTGAACAGGTGGTATCGTATGTTCCACTTCACTTTTCAGGGTATAGTGCAGCTCTAATTCCCGATTGAGAGAAGCATAAAATACATCATTGATATCTTTGACTCCATTTTTAACCAGTTGACGGCGTACCCAGACAGCTTTTACTCCAAAGTAGCTTAAAACTTCACGGGAGATGTCGCCCTCAATGATAATCGGCAAAGCGATATCAGAAGAGTAGGGGATGATGTTCATATCCTGTCTCGTCACAGTCTGATGCCGGGCATGTTTCAGTATACTCAACTCGCCATTCGCTTCCACGATTGCTGTCTGGACTTCCTTAATATCAAAGACATCCTTCTCACGCAGCATCTGGAGGACATTATCTATCGAATAATGGATTTTTTCCATATTTTCATTAATGAATTTGCCATTTTGAATAACCACCGTCGGTTTGAACGTAATCCATCTTCCGAATGAACGGCTGGATATCTTCAGTTTTGCGACAAGCTTCTGTGATAAACCAAGGGCGATAATGGCAACTGCAGTAGGAATATGATTTACTGATGGGTCAGCGATATCCGCCCCCACGACAGAACCTAGCGTGAGGATGATCAACAGGTCAAAAATCGGCAGTTCTCCGATTGCTCTTTTCCCCATAAAAATAGCGGTTATGAGCATCAACGGGACGATAGTGGAAATACGCCCAAGTACAAGCAAAGACTCTTTTACTATCTCTAGCATAATTTTCACTCCTATAAATACTTGGTACTATCTTTTCCAAAATACAGGGGTATTAGACCTGCTTAACGGTTCGCTGTAGATCATTTTTGCTGTATAATTATAAGAACTTTCAGAACTATCGGAGGAACCAGACATGCGAAGAATGTTTGCTTACGCTTACCACTATAAAATATCGATGTACATTGGTTTGTTTCTGATGGTTGTCGAGCTGGTCGTCGAATTGATCCAGCCATTGTTAATGGCCAGAATCATCGATGATGGAATTTTGCAGGAAGATTTTATTACGGTTGCGATTTGGGGCGGTGTCCTGGTAGGAATCTCGTTGGTTGCATTTGCGGCCGGCATCATCAATTCCTATTTTGCAGCGAATGTCAGCCAGGGCGCAGGATACGACATGCGCAATGACATGTTCCGAAAAGTCCAGGAATTCACTAGTAAAAACTTTCAGCGGTTTTCAACTCCTACATTGATCACGAGGATGACGAATGATGTGACACAAATCCAGAACTTGATTTTTATGTTCATGCGGATAGCTCTTCGAGCCCCGTTATTCATTATTGGCGGGCTCGTGATGGCATTTACCGTACATAAAGAATTGGCGATGATTTTATTATTATCCCTACCTATGATGTTGTTGTTCTTATTTTGGATACTGACAAAGGGTGTGACGTTTTTTCGCCGCGTTCAGGAGAAGCTTGATAACCTCAACACCATTATCCGGGAAAACCTTGCCGGTATCCGGTTGATCAAAGGTTTCAACCGGGGCGATTATGAAGAACGCAGGTTCAAGAATGCTAATACATCCTTGTTGAACGATAACAAAAAAGCCTTATGGTTGATGGAGTTAGCTATGCCAATGGTCATGCTTGGAATGAACCTGGTGATACTTGTAATATTATGGTTCGGTGCTATCCAGTTGAATCTTGGGACGGCGCAAGCGGGGGAAGTCGTGGCTATCATCAATTACGCCACCCGAATGATGTTCACCTTTTCTGTGTTCACCTTTTTGATCATGGTATTTTCACGCGGAAAAGCTTCTGCCAACCGGATAAACGAGATCATTGAGGCTGAAGGAGATCAGACCCATGAACAAACTGGAGGGATAGTGAAAGAAATCGAGGGTGCTATCGGATTCGAAGCAGTTACCTATACCTATCCATCCATTAAGCTGCCTGCTATTGAAAAGATCAATTTTCATGCAAAAGCCGGAGAGACAGTGGGAATCTTAGGTGAAACCGGCTCAGGTAAATCAACGCTCCTTCATCTCATTCCGAGACTGCAGGAGGCAACTAGTGGAAAAGTGCTCATCGATGGAATATCGATAGATGAATATGATGTCAAAGCACTCCGTAAGCAAATCAGTCTTGTTCCCCAGGAGATCCATTTATTCTCAGGAAGCGTAAAGGAAAACATTCAGTGGGGAAAAGATGATGCCACCATGGAAGAAGTGATAACAGCCGCTAAAGATGCTCAGATCCATGACTTTATTACAACACTTCCGAACAGCTATGAGACGAAACTGGGGCAGAAAGGTGTTACCTTTTCCGGCGGACAAAAACAACGTTTGTCAATCGCGAGAGCGCTTGTACGGGACCCTAAGATACTCTTGCTAGATGACAGCACCAGTGCGCTCGATGCCCATACAGAAGCCAGACTGTTAGCAACCTTGCGGAAGAAGGCGTGCACGGTCGTAATTGTCGCTCAAAAGATAAGCTCTCTAAAGGCCGCTGACAAAATACTATTGATGCATCAAGGCCACATCCTCGCAGCAGGCGACCATGCTGCCTTACTGAAGAATGATACCTATTACCAGCAAGTCTACCAGTCCCAGCAAGAAACGGAGGCGATATAAATGGCGGATAACAAGGGGTATAAACAGACAGAAAATCCACAGATTCCAAGAGCCCGTCATCATGGTATCGGAAGCCGGCCTCCAAAAGTAGAAAACATCCAGGCGACCATAAAGAGGGTCTGGAGTTACATGCGAAGCGAGAAGCGGTTGTTTTGGCTGGTGCTGTCTGTTGTCCTGATCAGTTCGTTATTGTCTTTATTAGGCCCTTACCTGCTCGGGGTAGCTGTTGATAGAGTGATTGAAGATCCGGAGACAAGTACACTGTTGCAAATGTTGGTTCTATTAGGAGCAATTTATATATTTCACTCTATAACGTTGTGGCTGCAAAACTACTGGATGATCGGTATATCGCAAAACACGGTATTTACGATGCGTAACCACTTGTTTTCTCATCTCCAACGACTGCCGATTTTATTTTTCCAAGAACGGCAATTCGGAGAGCTGATGAGCCGGCTGACGAATGATATGGAAAACGTCAGCAGAACATTGAATACAGCCATCATCCAATTCACTACCAGCCTGATCACTATTCTTGGAACAATCGGAATGATGCTTTGGCTGAGCCCATTATTAACAGTACTTACGCTCACCATTGTTCCCGTGATGTACTTCGGAATGAAATGGATCACGAAACGGACGGGGCGGTTTTTTAAGGATCAACAGAGAGAACTTGGAGATATGAATGGCTACGTGGAAGAAATGTTCTCTGGGCAGACGATCATCAAGATGTTTTCCCAGGAACATAGTGTCATCGAAAATTTCCAGAAGAAAAACGAAGCGCTTAGGCATGCCAGTTACTGGGCACAGACGTACTCTGGTTTTATCCCGAAGCTGATGAATATGCTGAATAATATCAGTTTCGCTATCATCGTCGGCGGGGGAGGGCTACTTGCTGTAAATGGTGCCGTTTCCATCGGGGTAATAGTCACGTTCACCACCTATTCCAGGCAATTCACCAGGCCATTGAATGACCTTGCCAACCAATTCAATATGATTCTCTCGGCAGTTGCAGGGGCTGATCGCGTTTTTCAAATTATAGATGAAACCGAAGAGACAAAAGATGAGGAACAAGCAGAACCTATCCATAGCCTCAACGGAAAAATAGACTTCCGTTCTGTCTGCTTTTCCTATGAGGATGAGCAGCCAACCCTGAAAAATATTAATTTCACAGCTTCACCGGGAGAGACAGTAGCCCTTGTTGGGCCGACGGGAGCCGGGAAAACAACCATCATTTCTCTCCTATCGCGATTTTATGAAACGGATGAAGGCGAAATACTGGTAGATGGACAGAATCTCAAGCGTATCACCCGGGACAGCCTCCGGAAACAGATGGGGGTTGTGTTACAGGATGCTACTTTATTTCATACTACGATTAGAGAGAATCTTCGCTATGACAGGCTGGGTGCCAGTGATGAAGAAGTAGAAGATGCCGCCAAAGCAGCTAATGCCCATAGCTTTATCAGCCGCCTTCAGGAAGGCTACGATACAGTCCTTGATGCGGATGGAAATGGAATCAGTCATGGCCAGCGCCAGCTGCTCTCAATAGCCAGGGCAATACTGGCCGATCCGTCTCTATTGATACTAGATGAAGCCACAAGCAGCATCGATACCGTGACAGAAATCAAAATCAATGAAGCATTGGCGAATCTGATGGAAGGACGAACAAGTTTTGTCATCGCGCATAGGCTTAATACCATCCGTTCAGCCGATTTGATACTGGTACTGAAGGATGGGGAAATTATCGAGCAAGGCAGCCATCAGGAACTGCTTGAAAAAGAAGGATTCTATGCTGATCTAGTAAGAGCACAACAAAATGATAATTTACATGCAGGGTGAAAGCAGGGGCATAGGTCTGGTTGTATGGTATTTCGATGGTAGCTACGATAACAATTGGACAGGCGTTCACCCAGGGGACGGCTTCCTCGGTGTAGTGGACGCAGACCAGCATACCAACTATTGGAGCGACAAGGCAGTAGGTTCTACACGTTATCAATTACATGACGCTGCATTTTCGCTTGAGAAGTCCGAAAAGATGTTCTTAGACTATACGGACTTGTGGGGAGTTACTTTAAAAGATAATTTCACAAAGCGTACACCATTATTCGATGATAGCGCGGATTTCAGCAACCCAGGTCTAGTAGACGCAGGAAGAAATGTCCCTGAATACGGCTTGAAGTTCCGTGTTACTGGTCAAAGTGCTGATGGCACTGTAGGAAAAGTACTTATTTTCAAGTAGACTCTACGAACACCAACCTTAGCATTTTTTAAGGTTGGTGTTTTAATTTTGCACTTTATGTTTTAATTTAAGTAGTAGAAGGGCTATTTGAGTAAGTTTACTAGACTATACCTCTCTCTATTGTAAAACCCTCATACATGCCCTTTAAATGCGCTACAGTGCTATACGAAGGTATACCAAATGTTTTAGGAAAGGAATTAAAGATTATGGTTCGTTTTGGCATTATCGGTACGAATTTTATTACGGAACGATTATTAGAAGATGTAAAAGATTATGAGGACTTCCATTTAACAGCAGTGTATTCCCGTACGAAAGAAAGAGCTGAAGAATTTGCTGAAAAATACGGTGCTGAAGAAGTATACGGAAGCGTTGAAGAAATGGCAAAAAGTAATAATGTCGATGCTGTTTACATAGCCAGTCCCAATTCTTTTCATGCTCATCAGGCAATCACAGTAATGGAGAAGGGGAAACATGTGTTGTGCGAAAAACCGATGGCATCAAATGCTAAAGAAGTAGAATCAATGGTTGAAGCAGCTAAGAAAAATGAAGTGCTGCTGATGGAGGCCATGAAGACCACTTTCCTGCCAAATTTTCTAAGTATACAAAAAAACATCCATAAAATAGGGAAGGTAAGGCGTTATGTTGGAAGCTTCTGTAAGTATTCCTCTCGTTTCGATGCTTATAAGAAGGGGGAGGTTCTTAATGCCTTCAATCCTAAGTATTCCAATGGATCGTTGATGGATTTAGGAGTGTATTGCATTTATCCGATGCTGCTTTTATTTGAATCTCCTCAAAGCATACAAGCTCATGCAGTGAAGCTGGAGACAGGAGTGGATGGAGAAGGAAGTATCATCTTCAGTTATGCTGATATGGAAGCGGTGGTGATACACTCCAAGATCTCTACTTCTTTTTCTCCATCTGAAATACAGGGGGAGAATGGCAGTATATTAATTGATAACATTTCCGACCCTGAGCACGTAGAGATTAGGTATAAGGATGGTAGTGAGGAAAATATCACTCAATCTTCTGCTTTTCCCTCTATGTACTATGAGGTAGCTGAGTTCATTAAACTTATTACAGAAGGAAAGAGGGAGTCTGCTATTAATTCGCACTATCACTCTCTTACTACTATTAAAATAGTCGAGGAAGCCAGGAAACAAGCTGGAATTGTCTATCCAGCGGATCAATAATCATATCTGTTAACTTCTGGATATTTTCTCCCTCATTTTAGCCGTTATCTTATTATGGATAATGGCTTTTTTCTTTGTTTATAATATAATCCTTTTCTTTCTCCCTCCTTTTTTTCATATCAATCCATCATTTTCTCTCTTTTACCCTCTTACTTTCTATTCAATTCCATACAATTTAACTCTATTCTCTTCGGATATGCCATAATCTCTCATTATTCGATACTATTCACATTTGTAAAATAATAGAATAACAACGGATATTTTCTTGTGTGTGCAAAAATGCATACAAGTAATCATAAAAGTAAACATGTATACAAAAAGAATACAAAATGTACACAATAATGTATGCAAGTACACAAATAAGTACGCATATTGATACAAAGGCATGTGTGCAAATTGTCTTGCATGTAAACGGGAATGTTTGCTTGTTTGCTTGATTGTATGCAACTATTTTCTTATTGACGATACTATCAATCTGCTATAACTTTGAAATAGTAATTGGATATATAGGTAGTTTATGGAACAGGCTTAATGAGTAATCCTAAAATAGAAAGGAAAGTTGAAAAATGACAAATTCAAGAATTGCAGCGGTCGATGTTGGTAATGATGCTGTAAAAGCACTATTTGGAAAATTGGATTCCGATCTATACATACCGAATGTGATAGCGCGTGAGGTGGAAGATCGTCCGGTAATCGGTATTGAGGATTTAGATGATAAAGATCCTATCGATAATATCCACATTCGTGTCCACTCCCCTGCCCTGCATGAAAATAATGCAATCTACCGCGTAGGTAACCTGGCAACGAAAAGCACCAATTCAACAGAACTGGATCCAGGAAGCAGTAAAGCAGAAGAAGATCAGACATTAGTCATGTTATTCGCAGCACTTGCACTGGATGCTGTAAATGAAAAAACACCGGATAAAGGCTTCAAGAAGAATAATGGCGTAATCGATGCAAATTACACATTGGGTACTGGCCTGCCGTTAAGAGAAGTAAAAGAAGGAAAAGATGTTGGTTATCGTTCCCAACTGCTCGGTTCGGTTCACCAGGTAGAGTTTCTTGTAACGCCAAAATATCAAGGCAAAAAAGTGAATATTAAATTTGATGAAGTAAAAGTTTATCCAGAAGGTTTCGCAGCGTACATCAACCTGGTAATGGATAACCATTTGAATATCATCAATAAAGACTTGATCGATAAGCAGATTCTGATTCAGGATATAGGCGGACTTTCTACAGATATCGCTGTGATCCGCAACCGTAATGTAGATGATGATAAAGCGCAAGGGTTCAATCTTGGGGTATCGGAATCTCTTGAACAAATCCGTGAAGAAATCAGAAGTAAGCACGGAGTAGAATTGGACAGCCGAAGAGATGTAGTGGATATCATTACCAGAAAAAATGATCGCAACCATATCATGGTTAAAGGAAGCAGAACAAGCGTACATGACATTACGGATCGGATTTTGCTGGAACTTGCTAAAAAGGAATACCGCTTCCTTCGTAACGTATGGCAAAAGAACTCCCAGTCAGAAATCTGCTACTTTGTTGGTGGCGGTGCCTCTGTCTTGAAAGATTATTTGAAGACATTGAATAACAACCTGGATGGTTTCAATATTGAATTCTTCGAGGATGAAAAAGAAAGTATCTGGATGATGTCCAATGCTTACTATAAGCTGATCTCTGACTTTATCCGTAAGAGTGACAGCCGTAAAGTGGAAGATAAAAAAGGTGAAAAACAAAAAGCTTCTTCATCAAAATAGGGTGATTGTATGAGTAATGCAGGGAAAGGTATTCAGAGGGGCCAATCGATAACATTTCGTGTCCCTTCTGACACACCTGACCATCTACTGAAACAACTGAGTAAATTGAAAGAAACAGAACGCAGGAATTTTTCGAGTAAAATTGCACAGTTCGTTTTAGAAGGGGTCAATGAATCTCTTTCTAAAGATAGGGAGACTATCACGATTCCACTTCCAAGACAATTGACGAAAGAACAACGTAATTGGATCAAACATGAGCATTCGGAAGCACTGCTTGGGAGCATTATTCATCACTTGCTTGCTGACCCGGTCAGAGCCACTTCGCTTCTGGCTTCTATGAATAGTAATACCGTCAATATAGATGAAGCTTTATACTTACAGGAAGAAATGGCAGCGACTACTGCGGTAGAAGAAAAAAGTGAGCCTGCACCGGTAGAAAAAGAAGCGAAAGACGAGAAAGACTGGGCAGAGATGGATAAGGCTTTGGATGACCTCAACTTTGACCAAATGAGAGATGAACTGAAGGGGCACCATGACGATCGCGAGGACGAAGAAGAAGATTCGGATGAAGATCTGCTCGGAGGTTTTCTTTCAAAAATGAATAATTAAGAATAAATGACTTTCAGAAAAGGTAGTGCTTTTCCTGGAAGTCATTTTTTTATTCGGAACCTTAGGGTTATAAAACTAAAAAAAATAAGCATTCAGTCCTGATTTTTTATGGATATGGCAGCGTTGTTTTTCCATGTTCTGGGGCATATAATGTAATAAACGAGCGGGGAGGTGGAGGGGATCGACATACTTTTACCTGAAAATTTCAGAGAAGGTTTAGCGGCAGTATCTATTTTGCTTGGTCTTATCAGTGCGTTTCTTTCATTCAAATCTAGGTTAAAAGCTCATGCTTTAAAAATTGCTGGAATTCTGTTATTGCTTGGCTTATGTTTGTTTGCCAATAACACATGGAGTTATCTTGCTGGAATCTTCATTATTGCAACTGCTGTCACCAGGACGGAATATTTGCAGAATCTTGCTGCTATCATACGGGGAAATAAAGAGTACTTCGACTATAAAAAAGAATTTGTGTCGAACCAGGAGATATTCGATCATAAGCTGCAGGAGATCATCGAGTTTGAACAAGGTGAAAAACAGCCTTCGGATGATACGGAATTAGTCACTGCTACTCCTGAAAAATTTAATACTACAGAAACTATGCAGCCTTTACAATTAGCTCTCATTGCAGAAGATTTTGCTTTTAAAGAAATCGAAAGACGTTACAATACCCCGGTCCAGCGCCATATTCGGATTACAACGAAGGAGAAGCGGTTAGAGTTTGACGGGTTGTTAGAGCTAAAAGATAAAAGTGTCATATGTGCTACTAAAATTATTCCTCATGATCCATTTCCTATCGAACCACTCACCTTTTCCATTCAACAAATCCTGCACGAAACAGTTGAATATCAAAAAATCATCCATAAAAATAAGAAAATAAGTATAAGTTATGTTATTGTCAGTACTTTTGTAAAGGAAACCAAAGAAGATCTGATAAAGCAATTAAGTAAAATCAATCGAAAAAGCACCTCTGGGGAGGTAGATGTAGAATACCTGTTATTCACATTTGATGAATTAGGAATACCTGTTTCAGATCCATTAACAAGTCTCTCGTGAAGAGAGGCTTTTTTATTATATGTAGAGTTAATGAATGCTGATATTTCCCGGGGAATATATTTAAATGAGTGAAATTAATGTATGGGATGCACAAGGAAAGTGACAATAAGAGGATAGGTGAATAATTAGGAGTGGTACCAGTGAAAAAATATGAAGCGGTCATTGTAGGAGGAGGCATCGCAGGCCTTCAGGCGGCGATTCAGTTGGGAAGGTATGAGCATGAGACATTGGTGATTGATTCGGACCGAGGAAGATCGAATTTATGCCGTTGTTATCATAATTTGTTAGGGTGGCCTGAGGGGGTCAGCGGCAAAGAGCTTCGTACAATTGGTAAACAACAAGCAGAACGATTAGGTGTTAATTTTCTTCAGGATACTGTGTCAGATGTGAGGAAGGAAGGGAGGGACTTCCTTGTTTCTACCAATGAACATAATAACTTAATTACCTCGTGTATTTTGTTGGCTACCGGTGTGGTCGATCGTATTCCTCATAAGTTTACAGATCTTTACCCCTGTCTTGGGTTATGTGTGTTTATATGTCCGGATTGTGATGGGTATCAAGTGAAAGGGGAGCGGACATTAGTGCTTGGGACAGGAAACCCAGGGGCGAATATGGCATTAACTCTTTCTTATTGGACGAAGGAACTTACTTACATCAATCATGAACAGAGGGAAGTTGATTCCGATTTACAGGCCCAACTTGCTGAAAAGAATATTAAGTATATTCACCAATCAGTGGATCGCGTTTTATCAGATGACGATAAATTCCATGGAGTTGTTTTACAAGATGGAAGCCGAATCGAAGCGAAGTATGCGTTTTTCGCTTTTGGAGGAAATAAAGTCAAATCTGAATTGGCAAAAGGAATTGGAGTCGAACTGCATCATAATAAACATATCCTTGTCGATGGCAGGACGAAAATGACCAATATACCGGGGGTGTGGGCGGCCGGGGATGTAGTTGCCCATTCAGAACAAGTGGCCGTAGCAATGGGTGAAGGGCTTCAGGCTGCAATCTGGATGCATAAAAAGATTATTGGAGAAAAATAAACAAAGGACAGACCCCGCTAAAAACGCAGTGCTATCCTTTGTTTTAAAAATTAGTTGTTGCCAGAACCTTTTTTAATCTCACTTACTGTGTCTCCAGCCACTTTTTCCATTTCGTTAACGCCTAAATCACCTAATGATACAACACCTTTTACTTCTTGATCTTTAACTACTAGCAGGCGCTTAATTTGATGGTCTTGCATCAATCTCGTTGCTTCCTCAACCTGCATGTCTGGAGTGCCTGTAACAACATTTTCAGTCATGATATCTTCTGCTTTAACCTGATCAGCAGAACCTTTCGCAAGACCGCGTACAACGAGGTCACGATCAGTAACAACGCCTAAATATCCATCTTCATTAGCAATAGGAAGAAATCCAACATCTTCTGTTTTCATTGCCTTCGCAAGCGTTTGAAGATCATCTTGAGGTTTGCAGTTTTCGACATTATCGTTCATAACTTCTTGTAAAGTAGCCATATTATCTCCTCCCTTGAATGGGTTTTAATTGCTTCACAGTAAACAATATCCAGCTTAAGGCGGAGATCAAACATAGATGCCACTGAATTAACATTTTTGTAATATTATCCAAATACTCTGGCAACAGCTTTTTCGTATTTCTGGAAGAAGTCTGGGGTTTCAGCTTTCAGAAATCCCTCATACATATAATTAGCAACTGATTCGTAGTACCATTCTTGCTTTTCGTATCCGGCGTTAAAATTGTTCCAAACCTTATTCCCGTGCTTTTCCAACTCTTTTTCTGTTGATAAAAGATTGTCCAGTTTATCGGCTAAAATCAGATACTTAACATCTTTTGAGCCTTTTTTTACCGTATCGATGGTGTGCTGTTTACGTTCCGTCCAGGTTTTCGACTTATCTTCCGTATGGGAAGCTACCAGATGTGCAATCTCTTTGCCAAACTCGTTTTCAATATCTGAAATATCATAGGCGGTATCCTCCACGACATCATGAAGGTAGCCCGCGCAAACCACCTCTATAGAGCAGCCTGCCTGATGCAGAGTTTCTGCTACTTGAATCGGGTGGATGATGTAAGGCTCACCTGAGCCTTTTCTTTGCTGACCTTCATGAGCTTTTTCTGCAAATAGCTTAGCTTTATCCAGCATGGGACCC
Organism: Thalassobacillus cyri; assembly: GCF_900107755.1. GTDB lineage: Bacteria > Bacillota > Bacilli > Bacillales > Halobacillaceae > Thalassobacillus > Thalassobacillus cyri. The sequence continues at coordinate 289,216 of NZ_FNQR01000002.1, forward strand.
CTCCGGTCTGATTTGTTTTAAATGCTTATATAGGCCTTACCCTATTTTCTTATGATAAACTACAGTTATTACAAATAAAGGAGTGTTTTCTGTGCAGAAATTAACTTTACATAACGGCATCACCATGCCACAGCTTGGCTTTGGAGTATGGCAAGTGGAAGATGAAGAGGTTGTACCAGCAGTGAAAAAAGCATTGGAAACTGGATATCGCTCGATCGATACAGCTGCCATCTATGGGAATGAACGCGGGGTGGGAAAAGCCATCCAGGAAAGCGGTTTACCGCGTGAGGAGCTTTTTATTACAACAAAAGTATGGAACACCGATCAAGGCTATGAAAACACCTTAAAAGCCTTTGATGAAAGCTTAGAAAAGCTTGGATTGGAGTATGTAGACTTATATTTGATTCATTGGCCGACACCAGAATTCGATGACTACGTAGACACGTATAAGGCCTTGGAAAAGTTATATCAGGATGGACGTGTAAAAGCGATTGGTGTATGTAATTTTGACATCGATCACCTGCAGCGTCTTTTGGATGAATGTGAAGTGACACCAGTATTGAATCAGGTCGAATGCCATCCATATTTGGCGCAAAATGAAGTGAAAGACTTCTGTAAACAGCATGACATTTACGTAGAGGCTTGGAGTCCTTTGATGCAGGGTGGGGAAGTGCTTGGCAATGAAAAAGTTAAAGAAGTGGCTGATAAGCACGGAAAGAGTGCCGCTCAAGTAATTATCCGGTGGCATTTGCAAAAGGATACAATCGTCATTCCGAAATCGGTGACCCCATCTCGTATTGAGGAGAATTTTGACGTATTTGATTTTGAATTGGACAAGGAAGATATGAAAAAAATCGATTCCTTAGACCGCAACGAACGAAAAGGACCTCAGCCGTCTGAAATGAATGTTCGATAATCTCATTACCTTTTAGATAAATAAAAGTAAAGCATGAGATATAACGTTCCGGGGAAAACATAACAACAAGACACATCATTTACGTGAGGAAAGGATGTAGCTCCATGATTTTTGTGGCAGTGATACTCACATTAATAGGAACTTTAGGCTTTACTGGTTATGTAAAAGAATCAAAGATTGTTGCTGCGTTCTATACGATTTCTCTTATTAGTATTGCGATATCCTTATTCGGCACCTTTGTGATTAATGGGGAGACAGGAAGTCTGGTAATGATCATAGGCGGGATTATCAGTATTGGCGCATTAATCGGTATTATATTAACCAAACCAGAAAATGTAAAAGTATAAGAGAGAACGGTCGATAGAGACCGTTCTTTTTTATGAGAAAAAATAATTACTCTTTAACGTAATTTTATGTTGCTTTATTGAGTAATATAAATTACCATTAAAAGTAACAGGAGGTGTGTTTTATGGAAGATTTACGTTTAAACGTGGCTTTACTGAGACGGCGTGTCCCTAATTTAACAAGGGCAGCCAAATCGGTAGGATTACGACCGGCTACAGTGTCCAATCTTAGTACAGGAAAAATTCCTGTCGGAAGAGCAGAAGTAAGGACACTTGTCGCTTTGGCGTCATTGGCTGAGTGTAGTCTCGATGAACTGATTATCAGAGGGGAGAAGGTAGAAATGATAGAAACGGGTATCAAGGCTTTAGATTTGTTTGCTCCGTTGACGAAGAGTGGGACGATAGGGCTGGTAGCAAGGCCTGGAATGGGGCAGCTTGTAATTTTAGCTGAGGTTTTTCACCGCTTGAAACAACAAGGGTATCAAACGATTTTATTGGAGCCTGAGGGTAAACATCCGGAAGTAGATGACATTTCAGCGTATATCGATCATACGTTTCACTCGATTGAAGAAGCTTATGAGTATATAGCAAAGCTTTCGAATAAGACCGAGATCGTTTTCGCTGCTGACCGTTCCCACGTCCTGAAAGGTGATATTCAAAATTTACAGGAACGTCTTCAAAATATAGGGGTTGACTCAGTTACCACTTTCTTAGTTGATTTAAAAGGTGAAGTGGTAGATGAAGATTTACCTTATGGCCCTTTAGAAACCCTGTTACAATTTGATGCTGATTTAGCTGCTAGGCATCTGTTTCCTGCCGTCAACCCGATCTATTCAACCTCCTCTATATTAGAAGGCGCGCATCTGGATCAAACACACCTCACCATACAGCAGCGCGCTCAAAAACTACTCCGCAGGTACCGTGAACTGCGTGCAATCGTCAATGTAAAAGGGATAGACAGCTTACCAGAAACAGAAGCCCCTCTCTATAAACGGGGAGAGTTGCTGGAAGCCTATTTAACGCAGCCATTTTACGTCGCAGAAGCATTCACCGGGCAAAAAGGTGAAACGGTACCTTTAACAGACGCATTGGTTGATGTTCGAAAGATTCTAGATGGCGTAAATGATGCAAAAGAAGTAAAAGAACTCAGCTATGTCGGTAAAATTCAATGATTAAATCGCCTCCCTCATAGTGAGGGAGGTTTTTTAGGGGGAATTTTCTTTTTTTAAGAAAAATTGAATAGGACAAACATATGTTTGGGAAGGCTTTACATAAGGAGGCGATAAAAGATGAACACTTTTGAAGTACTGACGTTGATGTTAAGCTTTGGCATGTTTGTAATCGCTGTCCTAAAGTTCGACAAGTGATAACCCTCTTGGCACGCTTAGCCGGCGTGTTATTTTTTTGCGTAAAGTAATATATTACACCATGCATCCAAGCACTTATTTTGTAATATGCTCAGCGGTGGATTTTTGTCATATTACTATATTGGAAAGACACAAGGAAGAAGGATAACTTGCTTTTAACCCTTGATTCACCGAAGAGAAGCAAAAAGCCAGCTCTTATAAAATGAGCTGGCTTCTGGTTAGTTATTTTGTTTTTCTTTCATCGGTCCAATCAGTTTGGAAATACGGTGAATGACAAACATCTGAATGAATACGATCAAGGATAAGATCGCCATGGTGAGAATGATGGCCGACAGTGACCCTTCGCCAATAATTCCGATCATCAGACCGAGGCTACCCCCAACCACAATCGAAGGGTAAACCATGCTGTTGGTTATCTCGCCTTTTCCGGCAAAATACCTGTTTATAAAAAAGGCTGCAATTATCAAAATCGCTGCTATAAATGCGGTAAAAAGCTGTGTCAAAGTAACCCTCCTTTTGGGTAAGCGCATACTTTTCTTTACCTTATCAAAGTTTGGTTTATTTGTTAAATGACAAATTTGTTACTTGATGTCTTTCTATATAAAGAAAAAGCAGCCCACAATAAAGGCTGCTTTTTATAGATAAATTTTAAAAGAGGATTATCCGGATCACTAAATGGTTTATTCTGTACTATACCTAGATTAGTAAATTCTGGTAATGATAATAGGCCAATATCCCACTTGATTTAAAGGTACATACCGATTCCTGGTCCGAATGGTATACCAAGGAAGGCAAAGATTAGCAACAACACAATCCAGACGGATAAGAAAATGATGCTATACGGAAGCATAAGGGCAATCAATGTACCGAGCCCGGCTTTTTTATCATACTCTTTCATAAATGCTAACACGATTATGATATAAGGGTTCATTGGAGTAATGATATTGGTCGATGAGTCGGCAATACGATAGGCAGCCTGAATAAATGCTGGGTGATAGTCTAGGAAATAGAACATCTTAACGAAAATCGGAGCTTCTAATGCCCATTGTGCCGAGCCACTGAAGATGAATAAGTTCATGACAGCGGTCAACAGTACAAAACCGATAATGACCGCGATTCCGGTAAGCCCAATGGACTCCAGGAAGCTCGCTCCACTGACGGCAATCCAGGTGCCTAAGTTCGTCCAGTCAAAGTAGGCGATGAATTGAGCTGCCGCAAAAATCAAAACGATGAAACCGGACATATCTTTCATTGCTTCGCTCATAAATTTAGAGATATCTCTTGAACTTTCGAGTTTTCCAACCGTTTTACCATACGTGACGCCTACCGCTACAAACCAGAACAAGATAATCGGAATAATCCCATCTAAAAATGGGGAAGGAATGATGCCGCCCTCTTCATTTCGAAGTGGTGAATTCGGAATGAATATGACCAAAAGGATTAAGGCTACATAGGCGACAGCTGCTATAGCCGCATTCCTAAGCCCGCGCTTTTCCAGATCGGTAGCATCTTTCAAGGCTTCTCCGCCTTTTCCTTCGTACTTACCTAACCGGGGTTCGACTATTTTTTCGGTAATAAGAGCACCAGTGATAGATAGAACGACTACAGAAACCATCATGAAATACCAGTTATCGACTGGTGTAACCACAATATTAGAATCTAAGTTTTTCATCACTTCGGTGGAGATACCAGATAACAATGCATCTGTGCCAGCGATGACGATGTTAGCCGTAAACCCGGCACCGACCCCAGCAAAACCTGCAGCCAGACCGGCGAGTGGATGACGCCCCACCGTGTAAAATACCATTGCGGCTAGTGGAGGAACGATAACGAAAGCCGCGTCGGAGGCAAGGTTACCTAAGATACCGACAAAGATTACTGCATAAGTTACTAAAGCAGGTGGTGCTTTCAGAATGGTGCTCTTAATAGCTGTTTCCAACAGGCCGATTTTATCGGCCAAACCAATTCCGAGCATCATTGCCAAGACGAGTCCTAATGGTTTGAACCCGACAAAGTTTTCCAGCATTGAAGTGAGAATGTATTGAAGTCCTTCTGCGGAGACAAGGCTTTTGATGGTAATTACTTCTTCGCTGCCAGGTTGTTGAAACGAAACATCAAATAAAGAAATGAACCAGGACAATAAGATAACAAACACAGCAAGGTACACGAATAGCATGAATGGGTCCGGCAGACGGTTACCTGCACGTTCGATGACATTCAAAAAGCGGTTAAGTCCTTTTCCTCCTGAAGCATTTGACTGAGTAGCCATATGTTTCACCTTCCTTCATAAATTTGGAAAAATACCGTTAATCTTCCGAAAATAAACAAATTTTATGATGAACAGACAAAATTTATAAAATTACAATTGAGTGAATCGATATACTTTACGGGGGCGCCCCCTTTCACCGGATTGTGCTTCCCCGCATTGTTCTACTACATTCGTTTTCTCCATCTCTGTCAAAATTCGACGGCCATTCCGTTCCGTGCTTTGTAACCAACGCGAAACATCCTGGGAAGTAAATTGGTCCCGGTGGTATTGTTTTGCATAAGCGATGATTTTTGAAACGACTCCTGGGCTGATTGACGCATCCTTTATTTTTTTCCTCCAGTCAGCACCGGTTTCGACAGTTTGGTAGGATAAATCCTCAGTTTGCTTATTTTTTAATGTAATCGACTGGTCCTCATCTACTAATAGGATGGTTGCTTGTTCCTGTTTGGTCATGTTCCTGAATCCTAACCGGACATTCTGCTCTGCTTGTGATACGGTCTCCCCAAAACCAATAGAAATACTGGCTTCAATATTATTTTGTAATTTAATTTCTTCAATCAGGTCCAGTAAGTCTTCATAAGCGTCCTCGCTGACTTCTCCTCTTGTCGTAAAGATAAAGAATAACCCATCCCCTAATTGCATGAGGGAGCCATTTATTTTTTCAGTGACTTGCAACAGTGATCGTTTTAAGTCTAATTCCTGATATTTAGTCTTGAAGGAATAGTAGAGGTCATCGAGTTTATCCAAATTAAATTGAACACGACAGCCGATGATCGCCGTTTGTGAGTTGCGATACCGTTTAGAATGTGCCCGTTCCTCTAAAAATTGAATGACCATGCGTATCGATAAATAAGAAGGAGTTACACGAAATACTGGAATTTTCATCTTCTTCAACTGATAAAATACATCCTTGATTGATGTGATTACTACCTCGGTTTTCCCTTGCTCATATAAGTTTTTATGGAAAGCGACAAGGTTTTGAATTTTGTCGTAACCCTCAAATGGATGGTTATAATAAGTCAATTTTTCTAGATTGTAATACGAAAGTATTTTCTCGATTTCTTCATCGGAAATCGTATCGATTCCTACCTGTTGGAAAACTGTCTGCTTGGCTAATTGAGCTTCCAGGAGGATACCGAAAAAACTGGAACCATGCAGGGGAGGGAAACTCGCTTCTTCCTCCGTAATCAAATGATTTTCTGTGGCGTACGTATAATTCAGGACGCCGGAAAAGAACCATTGATCCACTTCATACCTGTGATTGGTTAAAATGTTAGTAATTTCTGATAATTCTTCATACACATGAGGGACGAATTCTATATTTTCGAATTCTTGTGCTACATATTCAATCCGTTGCATCGAGTCAGCAGGACTGATTACTCCAATTCTTGTCTTCATCGTCATCACCTGTTTCTTCTTGTAAATATGCTGCCATTATGTTACTTCCTTTTTGCAGATCGGCTATACTTGCATATTCTTTAGGGTGATGGCTGATTCCTTCTTTACAAGGAATGAATATCAGACCAGAAGGCCAGCGGACCGCCATGTTCATGACGTCATGTCCTGCACCACTATCCATCAGCAATGCCTTATATCCAAGCCTTTTACTGACTTTCTGAAGTTTTTCCTGAATCTGTGGCGCTAGAAAGATAGAATCATTATTTACTAATGTTTCTACTTTGATCGTTATTTGTCGCTTTGTTTCGACCTGGCTGCAATAGGACTTTATCAGATCTGCCAGTTCATATTTAGAGCTGTCATCGACGCTGCGGATATCTATGCCAAGTTCGACTTCACCAGGTATAACATTCATGGCATTGGGCTTTAACTGAACCGTACTTACCGTAGCTACGAGGGGAACTTCCTGTCTGGTGTTTATCTTGTTGGCTTCCTGCTCGACAAAATTAACAAGGGGAGCGATAGCAGCGAAGGCATCTTTCCGGTTGTCCATAGGAGTTGTACCTGTATGATTGGACATGCCGATGGCGGTAACTTTAAGACGAATCGGGCAGGCTACACCTCTGACGATTCCAATCTCTGCTCCGTTATGTTCAATTTGTACTCCTTGTTCAATGTGCAATTCCAGGAAACTCTCTAATTCATCCGGGGCCTTTTCTGCTTGTTCGATCGTTTCCCAATCTAGTCCAAACTCCTCGATTGCTTGTTTGATCGTCACACCATCTCCATCGGTGACGTTCTCAAGCTCCTGCTTATCCAGCAATCCAGTAACTGCTTTGCTTCCAATAGTAGACACACCGAAACGGGCCGATTCCTCAGAAGCGAAACAAATGACCGCAATATTTTTCTTTGGCGTAAACGACTGATGCTTCATCTGCTTAATTGCTCCCAGACCACAAAGAACACCGGCGACCCCATCATAACCTCCACCAGCATTGACCGTATCGAGGTGTGAGCCGACAGCAACGGTAGGAGCCAAACTGTCCACCTTCCACACAGCCCATTGGTTGCCTGCTTTATCGCTAGTCACTTGTAAGTCGAGCTCGTTTGCTATTTGTTGAAAAGCTTCATGGGAACGAGATTCCTCCGGACTATAGCTAAGACGGGTGAATCCTCGTGGTTGATCCATAGTATCTGCCTGGTTCAACTGCAGTAGCTTTTCTTCCAACCAATGGGAGTCTTCACTCATGTGACATCCCTCCTTTTAGAATGTGAATATATGCATCAACAGCTACGGAAATAACTGTTTCTTGATAATCGAAGGCCGGATGATGATGACCATAAGGGAGCTCTGTACCAAAGAGCATGTATGTCGCCTTTCCGCCATTATTTTGCACTGTGTTGGTCATGAAGCTGGCATCCTCAGAACCGGAAACCTTTGCAAATGGGAGAACCTCTGTAACATAGTTGCTGGATTGGCAGGCTTCGGTGATAGTAGTAATCAAAGAATCATCACATTCGATTTCTTCTGTTTCTCCCACAAAGTCTATCATAACCTCTACATCGTGCATCATAGCTGCGGCGTGAAGGGTTCGTTTTGCTTCTTCTAACACATATCGGTTTATCTCTTTCGTTTCTCCCCGTGTTTCGATTTCTAAATAGGAAGCTTCCGGGATAATATTACGCCCGCTGCCGGCACTCATTTTTCCGACATTGATTCGAGTGGGACCACCGCTGTGCCGAGGGATAGCATAGAGCTGAGTGGCTGCTGTTGCGGCTGCAAGGAGTGCGTTTTTTCCTTCCTCCGGTTTCATTCCGGCATGAGAAGCGACACCTTTGAAGTGTGCATTCAGTTTTGTAGAAGCAAGGAAACCTCTCGTCGTAGCTGCTATCGTACCGACAGGGTAGGGGTTGATGCCGATATGACCCGTATAAAATTGATCAACCTCGTCGAGCCAGCCTTTATCCGTGATCGCTTTCGCCCCACGTCCGCCTTCTTCCGCCGGTTGAAAAATAAGTGTGTAGCGCCCTGTCAACGAATCATTATACTGAGCGATGAAATGGGCTAATCCAAGACCGATGGCGGTATGACCATCATGACCACATGCATGCATAACGCCGTCTTCTTGAGAACGGAAGCCATGATTAGAAGGGAAATGGTCCTTAGCATCTGTTTCCTTTATTGGCAGGGCGTCGATATCAAACCGAAAGCCGATATGCTCACCATTCTTTTCGGCATCCCATATGGCAACGACCCCTGTATTGCCCCCGCGCATTTTCTCCATCCAACTTTCTTCAACTCCCCAATGAAGCGCTTTGTTTTCCTGTTCCGTTAATAACGGCTCATCAGGAACGCCCATGCGAGACGCACTTTCAAGGGCATCGACTCCCACATGAATAATGAAGCCGAGTTTTTCTAATTCCTTACCAATGCGGTAAGTGGTGTAATACTCCATGAAACCAAGTTCAGGATTCTGGTGGAGGGTACGGCGCCATTCAATCAGCAGGGGAGTAATTTCTTCAGTGAAATTATCATTCATGTCATCACCTCCTTGCCAGTTCATCTAAAGTATCTATTGCCAGCTTTACTAAAAAAGAGCTTCCAATCGGTAATGCTCGTTCATCCAGTTTGAACTTCGGGTCATGAAGAGGCTTTTGTTCTTCTTTGTTTTCAATCTGCGTTCCAAGCCAAATGAAGGCGCCTGGATAATTTTCTAAAAAGCGGGCGAAATCTTCTCCAGCCATGGATGGAGCAACTTCAGGTGCAGCATCCTCGCCGAGCAGGTATTTAGCAGAGTTGCGCGCTAATTGCGCCCATTCCGGCGTATTGATTGTTGCCGGGTATCCGTCTAAATATTCGATATCGACTGATCCATCAAAAGCTTCCGCCGTCTGCCGTAAAACGGTATGGAATCGGCTCTTGACCTTTTCTTTCACTTCTGGAAGATAGGTGCGAATCGTCCCTTCGAACGTCACCTTATCAGCTATGACATTGTAGCGGTAACCGCCTTCGATTTTTCCGATTGTAAGAACTGCTGAATCAAGCGGATTCACGTTACGGGAAATAATGGTCTGTAGGCTGGTGATCATTTGATTGGCGATCATGATCGCGTCATTGCCATCCTGCGGCATACTTGCATGGCCGCCACGTCCGGTTACCGTTACTTTGAAGCGGTCTGATGCACCCATCATCTCTTTATCTCTTATACCTATTTTGCCGACAGGCAGGCTGGGCCAGACATGCTGTCCGTAAATGACATCGGGCTGGTATTCCGAAAATACGCCATCCTCCATCATAGGTTTAGAGCCGCCAGTAGGGGCGTTTTCTTCGGCAGGCTGAAATACTAATAATACGATACCGTTTATTTGCTCTCGCATTTGATTTAACGCATAACCTGAACCGAGAAGCATAGAAGTATGGGCATCATGTCCACAAGCGTGCATTTTTCCATCTTCTTTTGAAATGTAAGGATGGTCATTCATTTCCTGGATAGGTAAAGCATCCATATCCGCACGTAAGGCAACCGTCTTACCTGGATTGCTGCCTTTTATGATGCCAAGCACACCTGTTCCTGCAAAGCCGGTTTGGTACTCGATTCCATAGGCTTCCAGTTTCTTTAGTACCAGTTCGGACGTTTTAAATTCTTCTCCGCTTAATTCCGGGTGCAGGTGCAAGTGCCGTCGAATATCAATAATTTCATCTTTTACTTCATCTATATAAGTATCGATAGTGGATTTCATAGTTGTTGTCACTCCTTTTTATTTAAGGAAATATTCCTTAAATGTTCCGTTAAAAAACAGTATAACAAATTATCGATAAATGTCACCCTTTTATTTAAAATTTTCTGAAAACATATAAAAAATCCCCTCACAAAGAGGGGAGGGGAAGCTGCTTTCTACCAGTTAATCGATTTGTTTTGAAGATCAAAGCGGTCTGTCGTCAAAGTCATATTCTACTGTTCCTGGTGCTACATTCGCATGCTCTAACGCTGGGGTATCGGGTCTCGCAATCTGGTAAACTGCTGCACCTACGATTTCTCCAACATCCTGCAGTTTCTCTTTGCTGATTTTATCGATCGTATCCTCTGGCCCGTGGTACCAAGGTTCAAGGGGAGCGTGGATGAACAAAGCCGCCGGAATACCCCGCTCATAGAATGGGACGTGGTCACTGCGGCCAAGCTGTCCGTATGGAACAGTTTCAGAGACGCGGGCACCAGCTGCAGCACCATAGTCGGTCACCAGGTTCTTTTCTCCGTTTGGAGTGAACATGATCAATTCTCCAGCATCACGGCTTCCTACCATGTCGAGCTGGAAATGGCCAACGATATTTTGTACTTCTTCATCACTTAGAGAATAAGCATAGTCATAGGAACCGACCAACCCTTTTTCTTCGGCACCATACGTAGCAAATCGAAGCTCGGTATCCGTAGGGGTATTTGCCATGACTCTGGCTAACTCTAAAACTGCAGCCACACCGGAAGCATCGTCGTTAGCTCCAGGACCAACACTTACGGAGTCATGGTGGGCACCTACCATGACAATTTGTCCATTGTCTTTATTAGGGTGTGGTTTCTTTTTAGCAATGACATTATGACTTGTCCCTTTAATATAGCTGGCACCCTCTACGGAAACGGTTGCTATTACTTCTTCTGTTGCTAGACGATCGACTAATTCCAGCCCAGCTTCACGAGTAACAGCAACTGCCGGGATGTCTTGTCCTTCATAAATCCCGCCGAATTGGTTGCCCGTGGTTCCTTCCCGGTTGAACATAATGACACCTGCGGCACCTTTGTCCAGGACATTTTGAATCTTGTCATAAAAGGAAATTTCACCACGCTCAATCAAAGCGATTTTTCCTGCTACTTCGTCACCAACTTCACCTTCAGAAGCGAGTCCGACATAGACAAGTGGCGCTTCGACTTCAGCATTGATCGAACCTGTGAACGTATGGACATCCCCTGCAAAATCGTTCCCATTCAGGATGATAGATGGGGTTCCGCGTTTAAAACCTTTATTAAATTCAAATGGCTGAATTTCTGTCTTATACCCAAAACTTTCAAACTGCTCTTTGATGTATTGGACACCTTGCCATTCACCATCTGTGCCGGCTTCACGCGGCTGTTGTGATAATACTTCGATGTGCTGATACATGTTTTCTGAATCGATTTTCTTGATGACCTTGTTATCGAGGGCATGATCCGATTGTTCATTTGAAGCGTGGTTTCCTGCTTCTGCCGGTATCCCTGAGCTTAATGCAAGTCCGGCTGCTAGAATAGCGGTTAATGTTTTACGGTACATAAAAATCCTCCCTTATTTTGATAGATTATAAGACAAGGTCATTATCCTATTTTTCGAATTGTAAGTAAATTTCTTATATACCATAAAATCGAATAAACCCAACAGATCTGTTACTTTTATCCTGAAAAATTTGTCATATAATCAAGAGGGATGTAGAAGCTGATCGAAAAATTAAAGCTTAGTCCCTAGTGGGGGACAAATGTCATGGAACAATAAAAAAGCTGCATTTCTGCAGCTATCCAGAATCAAGAAGAAAATGCATATCCAACGAGTTCCATAAACCCTTCTCCGGTTAAATGATTAACAGCTCCATTGGAAAGACGCTCTTTACCTGTGAGGGATACAGCACCTTCCCATATCCCTTGTAATGGACCAAGGACCAACATTTCCTGATTAGAAAAGAATGGAACAGTTTGGATCTCAATATTGAACTCTGGGATAGTGATTTGCCAGGCGATTGGGTAACGGGCGTTTGTTTTCACGCTTTTCCAGTACTTGAGGGGGTGGAAGGAGATATTTCTTGTAAACCTGACTGTACCGTCTTTTTCGATTACATTAGCCATTTGGGAAGACGTCTCTCCATCATTGCTCCGCATTTCATTCAAGAGCAGTTCACGTCCATCATCCAACTGCAGCCCGAACCAGTTCCATCCGGTTCCTTTCACCAGGCTGTAATCTTTTCCCCATTGATGATCAAACCATCCTTCACCACTCACTGATTCTATCCCTTTATGTGTGTGCAATTTACCTGATACTTTATTTTGTGTGAATGAATAATAGTACAAGTCATCCGGCTTTCCATCAGTCCCGATAAGTGCATGAGGTTTTCTTGGTTGGAAGTGAAGGTCTGCAGTTATGCCGTCTTCAGATAAAAGCAGGTGAAAGTCTTCCTTTTCTTTTTCAAAAGTCATGCTATTTTTTCCATACATAAGTCGCAGCGGGTTTTGTTTGATAACAGCCTTGCGAAGCAGTCCATGGGGACGGGGAATCCTGCCGGCAATCAAGCTTTTATAAAGACGCCACATAGTTGTATCGAAAGGGTGGAGGAGCAAATAAAAAGGGAGATAAAGGAACATCATATTCCGTTTCAATTTGTTATCGATTCGTGATTGATTTTTCTGCTTTTTATTATCCAGATCGATTAAGGTATAAATGAGGTAATGACCTTTGCTGCATGCTGATTCTCCGACTTGAAAAAAAGAAGTCATCAAAGCATATCTGCTGCCGCGGCTGCTGTTTAAAAAAGTGAACGCATACCACCATTCGATGTTAGAGGAAGCATGGGGGCCGGCATCTTCCGGGAGCCTGATATCTGGTTGTTCTTCCATATCGTACACACCTTCTGTTTTTAGTAAGGTATGCAGACACGAAAAGTTTGGAACAAATGAAAAAGCTGCCGGAATGTTAACCGGCAGCTTCCATTTTAATAACCACTAGTTTCATAATCTGTTAAATAGCCTGCGCTCGGGTAAGCGGGGATATCGTCCCAGCGGTCTGGATCCACACCATAGATTTCATCAGTAGCAATGCCGTAGAGTAAAGATTTCAATGCCTGGTAGTTCTGCTTTGTTAAATAGCCATTAGATTTCTGACCAAGATTTCCTTCTCTTGTGTTTCCTTTAGTTTCAAAGAATATGGCCGGGTTGCTATGTCCGTCGTCATTAAGGTTATTATAGTTTGTCCCCAGCATCATGGCGGATACGACGCCGCCTCTGATGTCAATGAAATACTTTTCATCCCCACCACCGACCTGGTATTGATCGATATGTGTATAACCATAATCAATCATTGAATCGTATACATATGCCTGCATCTGTTTTGTGATGGTATTATACAATCCGTCCTTGATGCCAGGAAGGGTCGGACCGTCAGGAGCAAGCGAAATCCCCAGTGAGAAGGAAGTAGATTCATTTGTTCCATATACTGTCTTGAATCCCTGGTGGTGCAGGTCCACTGCAAAGTCAGGTTTTAAATCTGTCCAGTATTCGTATACGACTCTGGATTCTTTCGCTTCGAATTTATCTTCTGCCCAATCCCGGTTCAAATCCAGGTATCTGTCTTGGTCTACGAGGTAGGTTTGTCGTTTATTCAGGATTGACCCGTCCGGGTTATACATCGGTATGACATAAATAGTGGCTTCATTGAGAATTGTTTTGATATCAGAAGTGCCGTTGCTTGCGAACGTTTTTAACAGTTGTAAAGCTGCTTCCGTCGTAAGCTTTTCATCTCCGTGGATTTGAGCTTGCACCCAGATTTTCTTCTCGCCATCACCGGCTTTAGCAACATAAATACTGTTGCCACTTTCAGATGTACCGTAGTCATCCAGTGTGAATACTTCTATTTTTCCTTTACTGGTCGCTTCAATGATTTCGAGCTTTTTAATCATTTCTTCGTATGTAATGATACTGTTGATGCTCGTTTTCCCTTCCGTAGATGGTCCTCCGGGAACTGTGTCAGATTTGGCATAGACATTCGGATGAACAGCGAAAGCAAGTAACATTCCAAACATGGCCAACAGGCCAATGAGTTTTTTCAAAAGAATCCCTCCATAATGTAAATTAGTGAAATTATAGCAGAACACTGACACTATTAAGCTGAATTTTTTGTTATTTCAAAAAACACAACCATGTGAGGGAATCTTTTCGCCTATCTCTCTCGATCAAAAGCCCTAATGAAATATCAAGAGCTGCCTTCCGATCATGGAAGGCAGCTGTGAATAGGTAAAAGGATATTATTGTTCGAAATCATCTGGATTTTTTTCGCTATCTTTATTTACCTCTGTATCCACCTGCTCGCGCTGGGGATCAATGTCCCTCTTATTATCCTTCTGCTTCATCTTTTGCTCTGGAGAGTCATCACTTCGTGTCTTTTCACTTTTGTTAGCCATCAAACCATCCTTTCGTTTTTTATGAGGTCTTTGTTTACATGATTTCACTAATCTATCCTTTCGAAACTTGATACGAATTTACAATGATACTACAATCTTTTTTAAGAGTTTACATATTTTTTACCTTTTGGCAGATTATGTTTGTAACAGGTGTATAAAGGAAAAAATTACATAAAGCAAAGAGCGAGGAGGTCGGTTATGGAGCATTTAAAGGCAATAGGAATTAAAAGCTTAATGACCTTTGCTGCGGTATTTCTTATATTAGGGATTGGCTTTCAAATGTCCTGGAGTGAGGTCATTATTTTGACGGTTGCGATTGGGGTGTTGTCCTACCCGTTAGGGGACCTGAAGGTATTTCCTAAAGCCGGGAATAAGATTGCTACAATCGTTGACTTCGCTATTGTTTTCCTTGTCGTTTGGCTGCTTGGGATTGTATTAGTAAACAACTCGGCTCCCCTTATAATTGCTGGGGCAATAGTGGCTGCAGCGATGGCAGTCGGTGAATATTTCTTTCACAAATATATGGCAAGGATCGTCCTGCATCGTAAATATCCGTTTGAAAACCACAAATACTAATTCGTAATAAATAGCGGGGTAGGGTTGGCCGGGAGTGAGTATATTATTGTCGAGATTTCAGGAAGGCTTACTAAAACGAATGGTCCACCACTGCACTCCCGCGTTCCCTATTCAAAAGAGTTTACAACTCGTTGGAATGGGAAAAGATACAAATAATCAGCAGCATATGACCATGGAGGTGAGCGAATTGGCTGAAGAAGAACGTTATCAAACTGGTGATAAGGCGGGTGAAACGGGGCAATACAGATTTGACAGTCTTGTAGAAGGTTTTTCCCAGGAGCAAGAGAATAAAGTGATACGAGTAGCACAGGATGAAGAATTCCCGGCGGCACCAGAAAGTGGTAAGCCTGCCTATTGGGTCAAAATCAAATAACCTATTCCCTCTCAAGAGTAATTAATTGCTCTTGAGTTTTTTTAGGTTTGAGACTTATATTCAGCCGGGGTTATAATAAGAGAAGTGTGTATTTCTATAGAAAGTGGTGGACAAGTTGATTGTAGTCATTGATAACTACGATTCATTTACATATAATCTGGTGCAATATTTTCGTCAGTTGGACCATCAAGTGCGCGTCTGCCAGAATCATGAAATTTCTCCTCAGGAAATTGACCAGCTTCAGCCAGACTTGATTGTACTTTCCCCTGGTCCTGGAAATCCTGATGAGGCTCAGACAAGCAGAGAAGTGTTGGATGAGTTTCATACCAGAATTCCGGTTTTAGGGGTTTGTTTGGGACATCAGGCTATCGTTAAATTTTTTGGCGGGGAAGTCATTAAAGGGGAAAAGCCGATGCATGGAAAAGTAAGCTGTATTACCCATGATCAGTTGGGGGCCTTCGAGGGTATCCCCTCTCCCACCTTGGTGACACGCTATCACTCTTTGATTGCGGAGCGGAGCAGTATGCCAGAAAGTCTGGATATAACTGCCAAAACAGAGGATGGCGTTATTATGGGGGTTAGGCATAAGGAATATCCAGTCGAAGGGTTGCAATTCCATCCTGAATCTATTCTTTCTGATGCGGGCTTTCACATGCTTGAAAATGTATACCGTAACGCACAGCGTTGGGGAATGAGATCGTTACGGGAAGAGGTGTAACCATGGAAACGTTCTTACAGTTCGACTTTTCTGAAACAGCTTATGAGCAGCCGATCTGTTTTACGGATCCAATCAAAGTTATTGAGGTTTTCTGCATAGAAGAAGTACCAGCAGCTTTTCATGAGTTAGAAGCGGCAACCCAGGAAGGGTATTATGTAGCGGGGTTTGTTTCTTATGAAGCTGCCCCTGGGTTCGATTCTGCATTTCACGTCCATCAGACAAATGGTGACTTTCCCCTCGTCTGGTTTGGAATTTTTGAGAATCCTGTCGATGCAAATTCCTGGACTGAGTCTCAACCTGACTATCGAATTTCCGATTGGAAACTGGATACAGACGAGGAAGAATATCACCAGGGGATTTCCTCTATCAAACAAGCGATTGAAGAAGGAAATACCTATCAAGTCAATTATACAGCGAGACTGACTGCACAATTTCAAGGAAATGATTACGCTTTTTATCAACAGTTGAAAGAAAATCAGCAGTCTGCTTATGCTTCCTATTTGAATATAGGGAATTACCGTGTTTTATCTGCATCACCAGAACTCTTTTTCCAGGTCAGCAAGGGCAGCATCAAGACCAAGCCGATGAAAGGTACAGCAACACGAGGAAGAAGTATAAGAGAAGACGAGCAGCTTAAACAGAAGCTCTATACTTCTGAAAAAGACAGGGCAGAGAATCTCATGATTGTCGATTTGCTGCGTAACGATATCGGCCGGATCGCGAGGCCAGGAACGGTAAAAGTGCCAAAGTTGTTTGAAGTAGAATCTTATCCAACTGTACATCAGATGACATCTACGGTTGAAGCGGAATTAGACCCTGCTGCTAAGATATATGATTGGTTCCAAGCCTTATTTCCTTGCGGTTCGATAACAGGCGCTCCTAAAATAAGTACGATGAATTATATCTCCAAACTCGAAAAATCCCCCCGGCATATCTACTGTGGAGCTATCGGTTTCATTACTCCTGACAAGGAAGCGATATTCAATGTACCGATCAGGACAGTTTTGATTGATAAGGAAGCAGAGACAGCCACTTACGGAGCAGGTGGTGGAATCACATGGGACTCTACAGTAGAAGGAGAGTACGAAGAATTGATGGCGAAAGCCGGTCTGCTGAAGGAAAAAAGGCCGTCGTTTCATTTATTAGAATCACTCAAACTGCAAGATGGTCACTATCCTTTATTCCAGCGACATATTGACCGTCTGCTATCCTCAGCCCTTTATTTCGGTTTTGCCATGGATGTTGAAAAAGTATCGCATGCTTTGCAGCATAGCGCTGCTGACAAAACCGCGGGAGATTTCAAAGTTCGATTGCTAGTGAGCAAATCTGGTGAAGTCATGGTGGAAACGGCTGCTATCCGTCCCCTGGACACTGTGATCTGTTCTCTGGCAAAAACTCCAGTTGATAAGAAGAACCCTTTTTTATATCACAAGACGACACACCGCGAAGTTTATGATGAACTTAGCCGGACAGCTCCGGAAGATGCTTTTTCCGTGCTCCTTTGGAATGAAGATGAAGAACTGACAGAATTCACGATCGGTAATCTTGTGATAGAGAAGCAAGGAAAGTATTACACACCCCCGATCAAATGCGGGCTTCTTGCTGGGACATTTCGTCAAGAACTCTTAGAACAGCACGTTATCGCAGAGCAGGTAATCCATAAGAAAGACCTTAATGAAGCAAATTCGATTTGGATGATAAACGGAGTAAGAGGCTGGATTCCTGTACAGATGATCAGGTGAAACACTGAAAAGATACGACATTGATCGTGTCTTTTTTTTGCTTTGTTTAATATATGTATAATATATGTTTAATTTTATATTTATATATGTAAGGGAGAGGATAAAAAGTACAGATCAATATTAAATAGAGGTTGAACGTCATGGTGAAAAAACTGGATTTCAGAGAGATATTGAAGCCGAATCTGTTATTAGGACCTGGTGTGCAGATGGTGAAAGGGGTCGCCTATGACTCTAGAGAAATATCTTTTCGTTTGTATTTGAAAATACAGATGGCCACCGATATATCCGTGCTGCTATCGATGCTGGAGCAGTAGGCATTATTGGGTCAAATAAAGACCGGTTGTTACCATACGCAGGAAGTCATCCCTCCCTCACTTTTGTAGAAGTGAACGACGGAAACATCAAAGGTGAGAATGTCCCTTATTCAGAAACAGTAGTAAATGAACAATATCTATCGAAGTAAAATCTCATACCAGTTGTAATGAATGAGTCGATGGGTGAAATCTGCCTTATAGTAAGGTTGTTTTTATTTTCAGCAAATATGACACATGAGCTGGGGACGCGGTACGAAAAAACTTTATCTCTTAAGGAATTTTTTTCAGGGAGAAGCTAATTATAAATAATAATTAAACACTGCTAAACTTACCCATCTGGTCTATACGTCTATATAAGCGGGTGTTATAATCTAATTAAGCGGTTTCAATTTCAAGTACATAAAAAGGGAGGAAAAAAGATATGTTAGCATTTTTGCAACGTATTGGTAAGTCATTGATGTTTCCGATTGCCATGCTGCCAGCAGCTGCATTGCTTGTGCGGCTGGGTGCAGAAGACATGTTGGACATTCCGTTTGTTGCACAGGCAGGTAACGGAATCCTGGCTAACCTGGCACTGATCTTTGCCATTGGTGTTGCTATGGGTTTTGCCAAAGATGGAAGCGGAGGGGCAGCCTTATCGGGGGCTGTAGGTTACCTCGTCTTAACCGGAGGGGTAGAGTCTTTCGGTGATGACTTGAGTATGGGAGTCTTCGGGGGTATTATTGCAGGTATCATTGCAGGGTTATTATATAATCGTTTTTACCAGACCCAACTTCCTGATTGGCTTTCATTCTTTGGTGGAAAAAGGTTTGTTCCGATTATCACTGCTGTTGTGATGGTAGTGTTATCCGGTGTTTTCGGTTTCATTTGGCCGCCGATTCAGGCAGCTATCAATGGATTAGGAGAATGGATGCTTGGTGCAGGCGCGCTCGGCGTAGGTGCCTACGGTTTTTTCAACCGACTATTGATACCAATCGGTTTGCACCACGTTATCAATACTGTCGTATGGTTTGATTTTGGATCGTATATGCCACCTGGAGCTGACGAAGTAGTTCGCGGGGAAATCAGCCGTTTCTTGGCCGGTGATCCTAGTGCTGGAAGCTTCTTAGCCGGGTTCTTCCCGATTATGATGTTTGGTCTTCCAGCTGCCTGTCTTGCTATGTATGCAGCAGCGAAAAAGCATCGCAGAGCTGCTGTTGGAGGAATGCTATTCAGTATTGCAGTCACATCTTTCCTGACAGGGGTAACAGAACCTATTGAATTTTCTTTCATGTTCCTGTCTCCATTACTATATGTGGTACACGCCTTATTGACGGCACTCTCAATGATGGTATCGCTTTGGCTCGATATCAGGCATGGATTCGGATTTTCTGCCGGGTTCATTGATTATTTATTGAACTTCGGTATCGCCGATAAACCGATCATGCTGTTTATCCAAGGTTTAGTGTTTGCGGTTATCTACTTTGTCATTTTCTACGCCTTGATTGTAAAACTGGACCTGAAAACACCAGGACGTGAGGATGAAGACGAAGTACTTGCAGAGGAGAACCAGCAAGTCGGTCAGCCTTCCAGCGGCAAAGGCAGAGATTATGATACGAAAGCGTATCATTACCTTACTGCGCTTGGCGGACCAGAAAATATCAAGACATTGGACTATTGCGCCACCCGCCTTCGTCTCCAAATGAATGACATGGAAGCGGTAGATGAAAAAGCTCTTAAACGTCAAGGCGCCAATGGTGTGATGAAGCTAAATAAAACCAACATGCACGTTATCGTCGGTACAACCGTTGATTTTCTGGCAGAAGCAATGCGTAAACGAATGGATAGCAATGATATGCAGGCTCCTGGTGGAGAAGCGGTTCAGGAGGACACAAAGACTGATGGAAGCGCAGGATTGCCTGCATTGGATAAAGCGGATATTGTTTCTCCAGCAAAAGGAAAATTAATGAATTTGAGTGAGGTTCCTGATGAAGTATTCGCTCAAAAAATGATGGGCGAAGGCTTTGCCATCGATCCTGCTGATGGGTTATTCGTATCTCCAGTAGATGGGGAAATCATCAATGTATTCCCGACAAAGCACGCGATCGGCATCAAGGCTGACAGCGGCCATGAAATTTTGGTGCACGTCGGACTGGACACGGTAAAGCTTCAAGGCGAAGGTTTTGAAGTATTTGTAACAGAAGGTCAACGTGTCAAAATGGGCGATAAACTGTTGCATGCGGATCTCGATTATTTGAAAGCGAATGTACCGTCCACCATTTCTCCAATCGTATTTACGAATTTAAATGAAGGAGAAAAGGTATCTGTTACAGAAGCAAAAGACGTCAATGTCAACGAAAGAAACATTTTATATTAAATCAAAAAGCCAGGACTCCTATTTTATGGAATCCTGGCTTTTTATTTTTACTTTATGAAGATATTATTTTGTTAAAAGAAAAAAGTATAAGAAAAACTAAGGCTTTCGCCATAAGAATTTGGCTATAAGCCGAGTTTTTCTAACAAGGCCTATAGCCTTCTAAAATTACCTCTGCATCAAAAGAGGAGTAAGTTTTAATCAAGTTAGCTGATTCTTCAGCCCGGATACCCCCCAGGTAGTTGTGCAGCCGTTCATCAATGTAAGGGAGATTTTTTATCATTTTTTCCGTACCCATATATTTGTCTTCTACAGCGAACACAACATTCCTGATGTTTGCCATGATAAGGGCAGAGATACACATGATACATGGCTCGACGGTAGTATAGAGGACACATTCCCTGGCATGTTCCTGCAAATAGTCCGCGTTGTTATGCAGGGCCTCAATTTCTGCATGAGCGATATTATCTTTGGAAGTTTTAATTTGATTTGAACCTCTTGTGATGATTTCACTGTTATGGACAATTACGGCACCAATCGGTTTATCGTTCCGCTTGCCCGCCTTTTCTGCTTCCTGTAATGCTTCGTCCATAAAAAACTCATGATTCAGTTCATTGAATTTCTCGACCACTAGTAGTCCCCCTTTTTGACTCTCCTAAAGCATCCGTTAAAATTTGTTGTGCTTCTACATAACGG
Source organism: Thalassobacillus cyri (assembly GCF_900107755.1). Classification (GTDB taxonomy): domain Bacteria; phylum Bacillota; class Bacilli; order Bacillales; family Halobacillaceae; genus Thalassobacillus; species Thalassobacillus cyri. The sequence continues at coordinate 310,467 of NZ_FNQR01000002.1, forward strand.
GAGGGTCACAGTTCCCTCCTGTTTCTAAGCAACTACCTTGAATTATATCAAATCATACTTTCGCATATAAAAAGCCCAGATGATAGGGATCATCCAGGCCTTACACCAACCCTTAAATTTTGCCGATCATGCTCAGGTCACGCTTGATTCCTGGCTGTCCTGGCACCCAATTCGCAGGGACGCCTTCGCCTGTTCTTCTTCCATATTGTATTCCTTGTATCAAACGCAAAATCTCTGGTACGATACGTCCGACTTCCGGCGGATTGACCAGCTTGGCAGCTATTATGCCTTCCGGGTCGATGATGGTGGTGACGCGAAAAGCGGCTCCCGTTTTTGGATTGAAGGCCCGATAGGCTTTACTGATCGAATGTGTCCGGTCACTTACAAGAGGGAATGTGACCTGGGAGGCAGATGGCGACGTTTCTGTAAATACTTTATGAGCGTATACACTATCGGTGCTGATGGCTAACACTGCCGTATTCAATTGTTTGAGATACGGATGAATAGCAGCGACCGCTGCCAATTCTGTCGGTCAGACAAACGTGAAGTCGCTGGCATAGAAAAACAACACCACCCATTTTCCCTGGTAGTTTTCCAAGTTGATCGGGATGATTTTTTTGGTGGTATTATCATAGGCTTCCGCCTGGAAGGAAGGAGCCGTGTCATTCGTCTGAGCGCAAAATGGCAGTTCACAGGCATTGAAGTCATTTACGGACAAATCCATAAGTTCACCTCGTTTCACGGCGTTTTTTACATCATATTCAATGTGTTGCTTATTCATGAGCAAAGCAGGAAAGGAGGCTGCTGAAAGCGAACTAGGATATAGATGAAAACGGATGGAGGAATTTGGATGAACGAAAGACAGGTTTTTGCACAGTGGAGAATGTGGAGGGGGTGGCTGCTGGAGCTTTTAAGGGAACTGCCGGAAGAACAGTGGGATGAGATACCTAGCCACCATGCCAATAATATCAGGTGGAATGCTGGTCATATTCTCGTTGGATGGGATCATACGGTTTGTACCCATCTCAAGCAGGAACGAATGCTGCCATTGCGTTATCACCTTTTGTTTCCAAGAGATAGCCGGCCTGAAGACTGGAAAGAAAATCCTCCAGCAAAGCAAGAGCTGATCATGCATTTGGAGCAGCAGCCGGATAAATTGATCGAGCTAAGTAAAAATATGCTGGATTCCGCTTTGGAAGAGCCTTTTCTGCATATGCGGACGCTGGGCGAGATGTTTTTATTTCATATCTCACATGAGAGCCTGCATTTATCGGTTATTAGTATGATAAACAAAGTTAATAAAAATGCCAGACACCTTTGATTGGATGTCTGGCATTTTTATTAGTGGGAAAGAGCAGGTTTCGGTTGTTTGGCCATCGAGAATACTGCTGCCGCCAGGGCAATGATGATGAAAAATCCCCCGGTAGTTGCATTATACTCTACAGAAGCCTGCTCGATGACGATACCTCCGATAAAAGATCCAAACGCGATTCCAAAGTGAAGAGCTGAATTGTTCAAGCTTTGCTGGATATCGGACGTTTCTGGTGAAGATTGTATCAAATAACTTTGCATGGCTGGTGTAATCGCCCAGCTAAGCATACTCCATATCACCATGACGCTTAAGAAAAGCGGCAGGGAGAAGGTGGTATATGGGATTGCGAAAATCGATATTCCGAAGACCACAATAATTCCGATGATCGTAGGTTTGGTACCGAAGCGGTCGGATAGCATACCGCCGACTCCACCACCGATGACAGCTGCCACACCAAAAATCAGATAGATGATACTTACCCAGGTCCCATTCAGCCCCATTGTCATTTTTAAAAATGGAGTCAAATAGCCATATAAAGCTAAGTGCCCCGTCAAAAATAAGAATGAAGTAAATTGTGCAAATAGAATTTTTCTGTTTTTTAAGGTAGCCAATTGTTGTTTAATTGGGATAGCTGGCTTCGGTTCAATTTTGCCCATGAAGAAGTAAACTCCCATCATGGAAATGACCGTTAATATCGTGATCAATACGAACGGGGCCCTCCATCCAAAGGCATTACCAAGCATCAATCCGATCGGCACACCCAACACAAGGGAAGCGCTAATACCCATGAAGACGACACCGATCGCGCGGGCACGATATTTTTCTTCGACAATATTGGATGCCATGGTGACGCAAAGTACGACCAATAATGAGCCACTGACGGCAGAGACGATTCTTGCAAGCAACAGTACCAGATAGGAAGGACTGAGGACTGCAATCAGGTTTCCAAAAAGAAAGATGGCCAGGGAAATCAATGTAAGCCGCTTTCTTTCGACTTTTGCTGTAGCCGTTAGTAAAATGGGCGCCGCAATCGCAAAGACAAGCGAAAATATAGTGATAAGCAGCCCTGCCTGTCCAAGGCTGACTTGTAAACTGTCTGCTACTAAATCTAAAATGCCCCCAATGATCAGTTCGACCATTCCGACAATAAACGAGACGATCGTCAGTAAATATACACGTTTATCCATAATAAATGACGTCCTTTCATTTTTGTTACCACTATAATAGTAACTATCTAAAAGGAGAAAGACAAGTGTAAATTACATCCTTATTTTTCTGTGCTATGATGAAAGCAATAAAATGTAAGCAAGGAGTTCTGAAATATGCTGCAACAGTTTGGTTTCACGCAATATGAAAGTCAAGTTTATCAATCCTTGATCACTGTCGATCAGCCCCTCGATGCTACAACGATCGTAAAGCAATCGGGAGTGCCGCGTGCGAAAGTATATGAAGTTCTCCATCGTTTAAGTGAAAAAGGGATGATTTTAGAAGCGACTACGGGAAAAAAGCGGCTCTATACTCCCCTTCCTATCGAAACAACGATTCAGAAGCTGAAAGCTGATTTTGAAGCGAATATCGAGCAGTTAAAGGAAGCGAAAAGCAAGCAGGCACCCAAAGATGACCGTGTCTGGACATTGAAAGAAGATCAATCGATCCAGGCAGTGTTACAAGAACTATTGCAACGAGCGGAACATTCTGTGTTTATCTCCGGGTGGGCGGATGATATTTCTTCAAACCTGGATTTATTAGAGGAAAAGTATCGAGCAGGCTTAGTAGTCAATATCCATGTGATCGGAGAAATAAAAACGACCATCCCCGGGGTTTCTACGTTGATTCCTGATACCCACCATGAAGCACTTGAACGGAGCAGAATCGTAATAGTCGATGAAGAAGAAATGTTGTTTGCAGGCGTAGAAGATTTCAGGTGGCAGGCAATACGAACCCAATCTGGGCCGCTGGTCAAATTCTTTACGGAGTTTTTCTATCATGATGTGGCACTGACGGAGATTACCCAAAAATATAAAGACACAGTCATGAGAGACGAGGAAATAAAGAAGGTTTTAATGAAGTTAAGGTACTGACTTTTCGTTACTATATAAACGATGTTGTTCCCACGGACTTTACATCCTAGCGGAAAAAGATCCTTTATCCATCGTAATATTTAACAGCGCCTAAAAAAAATTTTGTCAAAAAAAAGGGCCCTCTGTCGTTCAGAGGGCATGGGAAAGTGAAATATACAAAAGGGAGGTCACCCTTTGAATTATACGTTAATACATAAAAGCGAGAAAGTAAATGAACCAAAAGGACTTACAAATATTCAAAAATTGTAAAAAGATAAGGAATCATGGTTTTTTAACCAGATTTCAGCAAATGGGAGGATGACTGAAATGAGTGATTGTTTATTTTGCAACATCGTAGAAGATGGGGATCAACAGATTATCCTGGAAAATCGCACATGCTATTATATTCAAAAAAAGTCTGAACAAACCGTCTTGGAAGGGAGCGGGCTAATCATCCCAAAAGCACATCATCAAAATGTTTTTGAATTGACTGAGGAAGAATGGAAGGATACAAGATCTTTGCTGCTGCAAGCCAAAGAGATTTTAGAGGAGAGTTACTCGCCGGATGGATTCAGTGTCGGATGGAATACAGGGGAAGCCGGGGGGCAATCAATCCCGCACGCCCATCTTCATGTGATTCCTCGTTTTGCTGATGAACCCTATGCTTACAAAGGAATCCGTTACTGGTTGAAGCAGCCGGAAAATAAGCGGGAAAAGCTGTGATATTAAGCAGGTCAAATAGGAACGTGATGCTTTTTTAACATTTTAATATAGACATTGACTACTACAAATCCCGCTAAATAAGTGAAGTATGTCCATAAAATATTCCATCCATTATAATAATGAATCTTACCCGACCAAAGAACCAGGAGTTCGATAAAAGTGGTGAGGATAGAAAACAATAAAATAAGCTTCCATGTGTCTATGGGTTTCTTTTCCTTTACATAGGCAAATAAATTGGTGATTAAAGGGAAGTAACCCACACTAATCGGTATGGCAGGTAAGGAAGGGTTTTTGTGAATCGGCTCCACTTCCCAAAACAAAAGGAAACCCCAATCATTGGCAACAAATGCTATCGTGACACCTAAAGGATACATAAGTATGCCTAGGAGAGGACTTTTCTTATAGAGATAAATGAGTATTACCCAGGGAATAAGCAGGCCCAACAGCACATTTGTCCACATAGATACACCTCTTTTTCACTTAGTGTATCCACTGTTCACGCCAATCATTTAAAAACAAAGCTTTAATTTGATAAAATAGTTTATATTAATATTTTAAATATATCTTTTACACATATTTCCAAATGGTAGCAAGCTAAGCTATTAACAAAAAAGGAGGGAATCGCATGGGATTGATATATAAAGAAGGGCAGGAAATCAAAGATTTCATTGCAGCCAATCATGACGAGTTCGAAGAGAACCTATTAAATGAAGCTGTCAATGTAAGAGATGAAATTCAAGGTATTATGATGAAAGGTAATATCGATTTATTGGAAAATGCCCATAAATTGACCTTGCACGTCGTCCTGCAGGAAGACGAAGAAGTAATAGCTTTTGCAAAACAGGAAGGAGTCATATGGGCAAAGCACTCGCTGACACTCTCGTTCAAACTGGAATGGGTACAGGCGATCCGTAGGACGATATGGAACTTCCTCTATGAATACGAACGGTTGAGTGAAAAAACTCCAAATCGGGAGGAGTTCTATCAATTGGAGGAACAAATCAACGATCAGATTGACAAATTCCTCAACTGGTTCTTTCTTAGCTTTTCCGATTTTAAAGATAAACTGCTTGAATCTCAGAAAAAATTGGTAAAGAATCTTTCTGTACCGATTATTCCAATCCAATCCAATGTCTGTATTCTTCCTTTAATTGGAGAAATCAATGAAGAACGTTATCAAGTGATTGAAGAAAAGGTGCTCATGGAAGTAGGGAGATTACATATTCAAACATTGATCATCGACCTATCTGGTGTGGCTGAAATGGAGAAGGAAATCAGCCATTATTTGATGAAAATGTTAGATGGCATCTCTATGATGGGATGTAAGTCTGTCATTACGGGAATGAGCGCAGCCATTGTAAGAAATATGGTCGATGGAGAAATTGACTTTGGAAATAAGGCTGAAATTAAAGGGAATTTGCAGCAGGCTCTGGAGGACTACCTCGTAAAGTTCTGATGCAGGATTGGAAAACTGTCACCCCCAAAAACTATCCAGGGCGTGGCAGTTTTTTTCAAGAGAAAGGTTATTTCTTATACACCGTTTATCATTTCATAAATGTTCTTCTCGATAATCGGAAAACTTTTCACCGCCGAAGGCTTCAAGTTGCTCGTGTACAAGCTCGCAGAGACCCTCTTTTTCCTTTTTAATGATAAATATTTCAAGCGCTGCTGTTATTCGCCTGGCTAATTCGGGATCAAAGCTTCTGAGCGCCCTGGCATACCATTTTCCCCATCCAATCCATTGTTTATTACCTCTGAGAATGAGTTCGGATAAGCAACTGATTAGTTCATGTACGATAAAGACCTCTTCCTCAAAATTGGTGGCACTTCTAAAGTCGGATAACAAATCGGTGATTGTGTAGCGGGCATGATCAATTTGCTGCTGGGTCCAGGCAGAAGGGCCTTCTTTGTAAATTCGCTGAGCTTCGTCTTTGATTTTTCTCCCTTCCTTTTTATCACCGGTAATTTGTTTACCAGCTGCGCACATCTTTACCAGGGTCGGAAGTCCTTTGTATTTTGCCGCTTCAAAATTAATACTGACGGAGCTGGGATGATAGAGGAAGGCTTCGATTTTCCATCCTTCATATAAGTGGCATTCTAATGACGAAGAGGGCTCCTTATTGTCAATGATAACAAGGTCAATGTCTGATTCTGATGTAATATTCCCTTCGACTGTACTGCCTCCAATAAATACAACCAGCGCATCGGGAAAGTAGTCTTCAATAAACCGTGTCGCGGTCTGGATTATAAATTTATCCACTTTCCATCCCCTCCTTTTACTTTAATTATGTTATTCATCTAAAAAAAAAGCGTTAATTCACATTTGTTAGGAAGAATGCCTATATCCATTCCAGTATGTTACATAACCTGATTATAAGAACGGAAGAATCGAGGTGAAATAGATGACGAAAAATAGTTCCTACCCATTATGGACGGAACTTCCTTATGCGGGGGAAGAGTATCCTCCAGAGAAGGGGGTTGAGCCCTATGCTGGTTCCTGGAACACTTATTTTTTACGAAAAGGGGAAGGTGGCTTTGAGACATTAGATGGGAGACCGGTTCAATTTGCGATCGAACAACCGGAACGAATCCGATGGTACCGTCAGTTGAGAATGGTGAAACGTACCCTGGCTAACCTTACTGAAGAAGAAAAAATTATTGCTAAATATTGGGGTTCTGGCCCGCCTTCTAAACAATGGACTCCTATTGCCGACCGACTGATTGACACTTATAACGTAGAAGCGCCGCGAGCCGGAAGGATTTTAGGAGCTTTGTTTGCAGGGCTAAATGATGCTCTGGTAATTACCTGGTATTTTAAATATAAGTGGCTTGTCGCCCGTCCTAATCAGCTTGATGACCAACTTGCGACAGTTATTTGTACTCCGGAACATCCCACGTACCCTTCCGGTCATGCAACAGTATCAGGAGCCGCTGAAGTGATTCTTTCTTATTTCTTTCCTGCTGAAGAAAAACGACTCCGTCAGCTGGCTGAAGAAGATGCTAAGTCTCGCCTTTATGCAGGTGTGCATTTCCCAGTGGATAATGATCAGGGATTAATGCTGGGGCGTCAAATTGGCAGAATTGTAGTCGAACAACTGAGAAAGGAACGAGACAGCCAAGGAAGGACAATCGACTCTCCTTATCGAGAGAACAGGCATGCTTCGCTGATTCCTCCACCATATGAACAGGCAATCCCTTTTGAATTTGACCAGAATTGTAATTCTTTACGAATAGATGACAAGAGCATAGATCGAGAGGTGAACACATCTTCTCCTAAATTATTTATCTAGTTGACGAGGGTAGGCTTCTACCCTCTTTTTTAGTTTTAACTCTGGTAAACATTGTTTTGATATTTCACAAATGCCTTATTCAACTAAAGGGCCGAAAAGTCGAAGACTTGATTTCGAGATGTTTGGTAATGTCTAGGGGCGTTGGGGAAGGATTCGCTTTCCTCGGGGAAGCCGGCAAGCCTCCTCGAGCTAAAGCTCTGCGGGGTCTTGCCAGTCTATCCTTTCCCGCAGGAGTCTCACCCTTCCCCCACGCCCCTTACCACATAAGATTATCGAAATCGCTCTTAAATTTACTTACCCTAAATTGTTAGGAGAATACTATTACAATGCCAGATTGATCCGTTCTTATTGCTTCAAAAGTATGCCATTCGTAACAGAAGTTTCGAGATTCTTACAACCATATGGTGGCTGGAAAAACGGTGAGATTCCTGTGGGATGAACATGATCGGTGAGATCCCGCAAGGCGAAGCCTGAGGAAGCTCACCACATGCCCACGGAAAGCGATCCGTTTTCCCAGCCACCATCATTGCAACCTAAAGTCTCGAAACTGAGTCTTCAGCAAAAGGGAGCTTATCTGTAAAATCAATACTGATTTAATAGAGCTTTAGTTTTATAAAATGGAACTTATCAAAGAATCATTATATAATAGATATATCAAATAATTCTGTAAACTATTGAAACTTTATGGAGTAGGGATAAAAAATCCTGCTTCGTTGATGTGAAAAAGGATAGGTAGATATAGAGGCTATTGTCTGATTTTTTCTTTCAACAAAAATCATTCAGAGTAGAAGGTGTGAAAGTGGAAGACTATCAAGTAATTGAACCCAGCCGTATTGACCGTTTGAAGATGGCTAGCCCTTCCAATATTTACAATACCTATCACCATTTGCTTAAAAAGCACTCCCGGAAGCAGGCAGCAGACCTGACCAAAAGTTATTGCCTGAATACCAATTTTTCACCGGAAGAACAGGTCATCGCATTAGAATTTTTATATATGAATGGTTTTTTTGAAGAAGTTCAGTTGCTGCTGGATACGGGAAAAATAACAGCACCTTATGATTTTTTCTATCAACTGCTATCGAGAAGGAAATTTGGAAGGCCTATGTCCAGACAGGAAGTACGAAGATTGAGGAATTGGAAACAGGATCAAGCTGCTGCAGAGGCATTACGATTATTTATGCTTGTTTACCATCATTATGATAGCAAGCAGTTTGGAAGCCTGGATAATTATATCGATGATATCTATATGGCGATGCATCTCATCGATAAACCACTGGTTAAGTATTATTTTCAGCTTCGTTTTGATGAGTTGATGTTTCAACATCATTGGAAATCAAACATGGGGATGATAGCTAAAAAATATGCCTACAAGGTTATCAATTCAACGTTGTCTTCAGAAAAACAATCGGGTATGTATCATCATCTTGCTTTGATAGAAGTATTCGAGGACTATAGTTCAGCAATGGATTATTTGAATACCTCCATACGGATTGCAGAAGACAATGTTTTGACATCCTCCCTTTATGAATTGAAAGAAAGATCATTACCGTTTATTGCTGCTTTCCATCGTAAAACAGAGGGAGTCGAAACAATAGATCCAGTGGAAGCATCCCATCTGGCAATTGCCGAGGGAAGAATGAAGGAAGCTGAAGCATTCTTATCGTCTCTCCCATCTTTGACACCTTTCCAGGAAACCTATTTAGGAGTGGCACGTAATGATCGATTGTTGCTTCATAGAGCCTACCAACGCTTCAAAAATGAGTATGGAGATCACTTTTTTGCCCGCTTGCCTTTCTATTATTTAAAATATTTGAAGTGAAAAGAGGGAAGATGATGAAAAAGTTGTTGCTGCTTGTTTTATTGTTCTCGTTGATAGGCACTATTAACGTGGTGGACAACCTTGACGATGACAGCCGAATCCAGATCGATAATAGAGTAATAGCAAACAATGATCCGGGAGACGGGGGTATGGGAAGCTGGAAATAAAAAAAGCAGCACAGTGGCTGCTTTTTTTATAGTTTAAGAAAGTTTAACTTTGTTAAAGCATTAAAGTATAAGAAACACTTAGGCTTTCGCCATAAGGACTTGGCGATAAGACTAGTTTTTCTAATGAAATCTAAAAGATATTCAATTTTTTTATACGGTCCAAGGCTTCCTGGATACGTTCTTTTTCCAGGACCAGTCCTACCCGAATATATCCTTCTCCGTGCTCTCCGAAGCCGATGCCTGGGGCGACCAATATTTTTGCTTCTTCAAGCAGCATATCGGCAAATGACGCAGATGTATATCCTTCTGGTACTTTCAGCCATGCAAAAAATGATCCTTCCGGAGCTGCTACATTCCAGCCGATTTCCCGCGCTCCTTCGACCAGCGCTTTCCGTCTGTCTTCATAAAGCTCGACGAGCTCGTCGACACCATCCTGTGAGGCGGTCAATGCCTCGGCAGCAGCATCCTGAACAGCTCCAAATATACTGCAATAAAAGTGATCTTGTATAATATTGATCGCTTCTATAACGGATGGGTTACCTACGGCAAAAGCGATCCGCCAGCCTGCCATGTTATAGGTTTTCGACATCGTATAAATTTCGATTCCAATATCTTTGGCGCCGGGACGTTCCAAGTAACTGACAGGTCTGTTACCATCAAAACCGATCGCTCCATAAGCAAAATCGTGAACGACACATAGATCATTTTTTTCAGCAAATTCAATGGTTTCATCAAAAAATTCCTCAGAAGCCATTGCGCCAGTTGGGTTGTTTGGGTAATTGAGCAACAACATCTTCGATGCTTTTTTCACATCCTCTGGAATATCGTCATAAACCGGCAGGAAGTTATTTTTTTCTAATAATGGCATCTTATGCATCGGGACATTGGCCATAGCCGGACCGGACCAGTAATCTGGATAACCGGGGTCCGGGACAAGCATGGTTTCACCAGGGTTCATCAAGGAAAGCGGAAGCTCAACAAGGCCTGCTTTTGCTCCGAACAATAAAGCCACTTCGGTATCGGGATCGATGTCGACCCCGTATTCGCGCTGGTAGAATTCAGCAACAGCATTCAACAAGTTCTTCTTTCCTCGGAATGGCGGGTATTTATGGTTTTCTATTTCTTCTGAAGCCTCCTGCAGCCGTTTGATTACATGAGGAGGAGTAGGTTTATCAGGGCTTCCCTGTCCAAGGTTGATGACATCGTGCCCTTCTGCCACCGCTTTTTCCATACGGTCAGCTAACACAGCAAAAAATTGTTCCGGCAATTGCTTTAACATATCAGAATGAGGGAAAGTTTTCATAATAGATGAGCCACCCTTTAACATGAATTTTCTTAAACTTCTTTCAATTTAATGTTTAAAATGGTATAACGAAAATTAACATTTGTAAAGGAATGAATGGGGGATGATAGTGATGAAATGGAAGGTAGCCTGTCTTCAGATGGATATTGCTTATGGAGATCCGGAGAAAAATTATAAGGAAGCAGAAAAATGGATAGCAAATGCGGCATCCGAGGCTAATGTGCTGGTGTTGCCTGAAATGTGGACCACTGGGTACGATTTGACTCGTGTGGATGAAATTGCTGATAAAGAAGCCAGACAATCAATTGAATTTTTACAAAAACAAGCGGTTAAACATCAGGTTCATTTAATTGGAGGATCTGTCGCCAATGAAGAAGGGGACGGGGTCAGGAATACATTGCTGATCGTGGATCGCAACGGTCAGCTTATCCATCAATACAGCAAACTGCATTTATTCCAGTTGATGGATGAACATCTCTATTTGGAAGCTGGGAAAGATGAAAGTAGCTTTGAGTTGGATGGAGAATCAGTCGCCGGGTTCATCTGTTATGATCTCCGCTTCCCCGAATGGATGAGTAAGCCTGTCCAACAGGGTGCGAAAGCGTTGTTCGTGGTAGCGGAGTGGCCAGCTCCCCGTGTCAATCATTGGCGTGTCCTGCTCCAGGCAAGAGCAATTGAGAATCAATGCTATGTGGTTGCCTGCAATAGGATCGGTGCCGATCCGAAAAATAAGTTTGCCGGTCATTCGATGATCATTGATCCTTGGGGAGAGATCATAGCCGAAGGAGGAGACGAAGAAGAAATTGTGACTGGTGAAGTGGATTTGAGTGAAGTAGAAGAAATAAGAAAACGAATTCCTATTTTTGATGATCGGAGACCAAATCGATATAGATAATACAGGAAAGCTGGCTTGGAAAAATTAATCCAGGCCGGCTTTTTATTAAAAAATCCGTGTGAGTTTTTTACTATTCTTACAGGAATTTCATAACGAATCGTTTATAATGAGGATAATACATTTTATAAGGGGTTTCTTCTCATGTTGGATAATATAGAAACACAAGGGGCATTCATGAATGCTTTTAACCAGGCATTCATAGGTATGGCAATTGTAAATATGGATGGAAACTTTATGATGGTAAATCGATCGTTCTGTAAGATATTGGGCTTTACGGAAGAAGAAATCTTGCAAAAGAATGTTATGGATTTGACACCGCCTGAGGATTTTAAACTGGTTGCTACTCAATTCCAGCGGCTGGTGGAGGAAGATATAGAAGCTTTTGAAATAGTAAAGCGTTGTTATAAAAATAATGGTGGAATGATATGGGGACGGCTCAGTATTTCTATCTACCAGGATGAATCGCAGGAATCTCATCTGATCATCCAGCTACAGGATGTCACCGAACGGAAGCTGGAAGAAGAAGAGCTGATGGTACGTGAAAGAGAATTCCGTAAATTGGTAGAAGGTGCTCCTGATGCGATGGCAATTCATGACGAAGAGCAGATCTTATATATCAATCAGGTAGCTACAGAGACATTAGGGGTCAAGGCGGAAGACGTCATCGGTAAGCCATTGTCCGATTTTATTTTAAAAGAAGACTGGTTATGGTATCGGGAAAAATTAGTCGAAGCTTTAGAAAATGGGGAAGTGAACGGGATTTTTGATATTCGACTTGTCTTACCTTCCGGGGAAACGATAGATGTTTCGAGTACTGGATCAATCATTGAATACCATGGAAGAAAAGCGATGCAAGCCGTTTTCCGGAATAATTCAGCACAAAAAGAGTTTGAAATGAAAAGCAACTATTTGCTGCAGCAATATGAAAAGATGAATCTTGTCGGTGAACTCGCAGCGGGTATTGCCCATGAAATCAAAAACCCATTGACGATATTGAAAGGGTTCATTCAATTACTCGACATCAGTAAGCATAAGCGTGAGCATACGCAATATGAAAGCCTTATGTTCTCAGAGATAGATCGCATCCACCTGATGGTCAATGAATTTCTTACGTTGGCCAAGCCTTCTGAAGAAGATATGAAGCCTATTGATCTCCATGTCGCCCTCAAACAGACGATCAGTTTGATGCATGCCCATGCAGTAAATAATAAGGTTACGATTCAATTTGAGGAGAACACCTCCTTACCTTTGGTGCATGGGATTGAAAATAAATTGAAACAAGCATTTATAAATATTATAAAAAATGCCATTGAAGCGATGCATGAAGGCGGACGTCTTCGTATCATAATGGATCAATGTAAGGACGGAATGAAAATAAGCTTTGCGGATGAAGGGTGCGGGATGACAGAAGAAGAGCTAAGGAAAATCACCACCCCATTTTTCACTACGAAATCGGATGGAACCGGTCTTGGAATGATGATTACAAATAACATCGTGGAAAGTCACAACGGGAAATTGCAAGTTGAAAGTAAAATGGGAGCAGGTACAACCATATCAATCGCCTTTCCTTTATAACAAGTCAGTAGAAAAAGCGGGTGCCCTTCAGGAGCACCCGCTTTTTTTATCCCATCAGCTTAACACCTTTAGTGGTCGCTGTGTTTACTGTTCCTGCAACCCTCGTAGACCTACTTCCATTTCTTCCTCTGGATTATCTAATGGATAAATTCTTGCAGTTTCATTTTTTTCATCAACATGCTGAATGTAAATCGGCACGCCATTATATGTGACGTCGATCATATTAGGTGCTTCTGTTATTTCTTTTGCTCGATGTGTTTGCATAATGCCACCTCCACGTATTTCTCATTAGTTTGATTACCTGATGGAAATTTATGCAGATGTGAATAATCTCACCAATCGTTTAACACGCTACCTTACTAAAATTTCCAAATAGTGATTGACAGACATTTTAGAAAACGATTACAATTAAAGTAGCTATTAGTGACTAGAAAAGTTTACAAAAGAAATTTGGTGTACCTATGAGTCAACGGGTGAAAATCGGTAAGTTAGCTGTGCTGCTTGCAACGCTTGATGAGGAGGAGCTTGCCCCTTTTGAAAAACAATTGGAGGATGTGGAGTTTTGCCTCGGCCGTGCCGGGTCGATGAACATGCAAAAAGTGATTTCGGCTGTAGAAACGGCTGCAAAACGTCAGCAAATCATATCCGAGGAAGTATACCGGGAAACGCATTCACTTTACCATGCTATCCTGGAAGCATTAGAGGGGGTAACCAGAGGGCAGATAGCCATCGGTGATATGATGCGTACAGTTGGTTTGAAGTTCGCTGTGGTCAGGGGTAAACCTTATGACCGTAATGGAGAAGGGGAATGGATTGCCGTTGCTTTTTACGGTACGATCGGAGCACCTGTGAAAGGGCTCGAGCACGAAACAATGGGTTTAGGAATCAATCATATATAAGAACGTTGCCTAAAGTGATCAGTTGATAGGAGGCGACATTGGCTTTCATATGCCATTGTCGTCTCCTTTTTCATTTTCAAAAGAGGAGTGAGGATGATGGTGGAGTTAAATGGAAAATCATTAACTATAAGTGATATCAAGCGTGTCTGCATAGATGGAGAAGAAGTCAGCATTTCAGAAGATAGTATGAAAGCTGTCCGTAAAGGGCGGAAGGCTGTCGAAAAAATTGTCGAGGAACACCGCACGGTTTATGGGATCAACACTGGTTTTGGAAAATTCAGTGATGTATCGATTGGGGAAGGGGACGTCAATGAGCTGCAGCTGCACTTGATACGATCGCATGCCTGTGGCGTGGGAGAGCCATTTCCGGAAGTCGTATCACGTGCCATGGTATTGCTGCGGTTGAATACACTGCTAAAAGGGTTTTCAGGTGTGAGAGAAGTAGTGGTGAAGCGGCTGTGCCAGCTCGTGAACGAAAAAGTTCATCCTGTCATCCCGAGTCAGGGATCACTTGGTGCTTCAGGGGATTTAGCACCGCTGTCTCACTTGGCGCTTGTATTGATTGGTGAAGGGCGCGTCTATTTTCAAGGAAAAAAAATGCCTGCTGCAGAGGCACTGTATACAATCGGATTGGCGCCAATAAAGCTTAAAGCGAAGGAAGGGCTTGCCCTCATCAATGGTACGCAGGCGATGACCGCGATGGGAGCGATCAATATCATTGAAGCGGAACGACTGGCTATGCAAAGTGAATGGATTGCAGCCATGACGATGGAGGGGCTGCATGGCATCATTGATGCCTTCCACCCGGCCATTCATGAAGCGCGAGGTTATCGTGAGCAGGTGGACGTTGCTGCGAGAATGAGAAGGCTGCTGGGTGATAGTAATTTGACCACAAGGCAAGGGGAGAAAAGGGTGCAGGATGCTTATTCGATACGGTGTATCCCACAAGTCCATGGGGCTTCCTGGCAGAGTCTCGACTATGTGCATGACAAGTTGGAGACCGAAGCGAATGCGGCGACAGATAATCCATTGATTTTTGAAGATGGAGAAGTGGTCGTTTCAGGAGGTAATTTTCATGGGCAGCCGATTGCACTGGCAATGGATTTCATGAAAGTAGCTGTGGCGGAACTGGCGAATATCTCTGAACGCAGGATTGAGCGGCTTGTGAATCCACAGTTGAATGACCTGCCGCCATTTTTAAGTCCGAATCCTGGCCTGCAATCCGGAGCGATGATCATGCAATATGCAGCTGCATCGCTCGTTTCGGAAAACAAAACACTTGC
Organism: Thalassobacillus cyri; assembly: GCF_900107755.1. Classification (GTDB taxonomy): domain Bacteria; phylum Bacillota; class Bacilli; order Bacillales; family Halobacillaceae; genus Thalassobacillus; species Thalassobacillus cyri. The sequence continues at coordinate 325,793 of NZ_FNQR01000002.1, forward strand.
CCATCCGGCAAGCGTCGATTCGATTCCTTCTTCTGCTAATCAGGAAGATCATGTAAGTATGGGAACAATCGCTGCGCGTCATGCGTATCAGATCATCGCTAATTTACGCCGTGTCCTTGCGGTTGAACTGATTTGCGCTATGCAGGCGGTCGAACACCGGGGAGTGGAACACATGGCTGCTGCAACCAGAGAATTGTATGAGGATGTAAGGACGTTCATTCCATCGATTGAGGAAGACCGAGTGTTTGCTAATGATATCGAACGCCTGGCTACCTGGTTAAAAGAGGGCGACTTTGTCTGGGATTTAACCTCTCAAACCGTTGCTAATTAAAGGCTAAAAGAAAACAGGCAAGCTGCTATCAGCTTGCCTGTTCTTTATGCTAGAGCGCTCCTTCTGATTTAAGTTCCTGGTATTCCTCATCTGTAAAAGCGCGGGAGCGGCTCAGAAACCTTTTACCTTCCACACCTTCCAGTGAAAACATACCTCCACGGCCATCAACCACATCAATAATTAACTGTGTGTGTTTCCAGTATTCATATTGTTGCTTGTTGATGTAAAATGGCGTGTCGCCAATTTTACCAAGCAGTACATCCTGAGCTCCGATAATCAGATCACCATCTGGATAACACATCGGAGAACTGCCATCACAGCAGCCACCCGATTGATGGAACATTAGCGGACCGTGTTTTTCCTTCAGTTTTTCGATCAGCTGGAGAGCGGAATCTGTTGCCACTACGCGCTCAACCATCGTATTCACGCTCCTTTTCAAAATCGCTTGATTTTAGAAAAAGCCAAGTTTCTTTGGGCTGTAGCTGACCAGCAGGTTTTTCGTTTGCTGATAATGACTGAGCATCATCTTATGGTTTTCACGACCGACACCTGACATCTTATAACCCCCGAAAGCTGCATGAGCAGGATAGGCATGGTAGCAGTTGGTCCATACCCGGCCAGCTTCAATACCACGGCCGAAACGGTAGGCAGTATTCATATCTCTTGACCAGACACCAGCACCAAGTCCATACAAGGTGTCGTTCGCAATTTCCATTGCTTCGTCCTGGTCTTTGAACGTTGTTACAGAAAGCACCGGACCGAAGATTTCTTCCTGGAAAATACGCATCTTGTTGTTTCCTTTGAATACGGTCGGCTGGATATAGTACCCTTCTGCTAAATCGCCTTCCAGTTTATTGCGCTCACCGCCAACGAGGCATTCCGCTCCTTCTTCCTTACCAATCTGCAGATAGGATTGGATTTTTTCCATCTGTTCAGAAGAAGCCTGGGCACCCATAGCCACTTCCGGGTCAAGCGGGTTGCCGATTTTAATTTGTTTGACCCGCTCAATTGCACGCTCCATGAATTCATCATAAATGGACTCCTGAATCAATGCGCGGGAAGGGCAGGTACAAACCTCACCCTGGTTAAGAGCGAACATGACCAACCCTTCAATTGCTTTATCAAAGAAATCATCATCTTCACGCATGATATCCTCGAAGAAAATATTCGGTGATTTACCGCCAAGCTCAAGCGTAACAGGAATGATGTTCTGGGAGGCATATTGCATAATCATACGGCCTGTCGTCGTTTCACCGGTAAAGGCGACTTTGTTGATACGTGGGTTCGAGGCAAGCGGTTTACCGGCCTCCAAACCGAACCCGTTTACAATATTTACAACCCCTGGTGGAAGCAGGTCTTCAATCATTTCAAAGAAATACAGGATGGACACCGGCGTTTGCTCTGCCGGCTTAAGTACAACAGCGTTTCCAGCGGCTAAAGCAGGTGCCAGCTTCCAAGTAGCCATCAATAACGGGAAGTTCCATGGAATGATTTGTCCTACGACACCTAACGGCTCATGGAAATGGTAAGCCACCGTGTCTCCGTCGATTTCACCAATCGATCCTTCCTGGGAACGAATGACGGAAGCGAAGTAACGGAAGTGGTCTACAGCAAGTGGGATATCAGCATTCAATGTCTCGCGTACGGCTTTACCGTTTTCCCATGTTTCAGCTACCGCAAGCTTTTCGAGATTTTCCTCCATGCGGTCAGCGATCCGGTTGAGGATCAGTGAACGCTCTGTTACTGAGGTCTTTCCCCAGGAATCCTTCGCTGCGTGGGCAGCATCCAGCGCTAACTCTACGTCTTCTTCTGTCGATCTGGCGACCTCGCAGAAAGCTTGTCCAGTTACTGGTGTGACATTCTCAAAATATTGTCCTTTAACTGGTGCTGTCCATTTACCCCCTATGTAGTTATCATACTTTTTTTTGAATTCTACTATCGATCCTTCTGTGTTAGGAAATGCATAAACCATCTTAATTGATTCCTCCATTTCACCTTGTGTTTAATTGCAAACGCTTACATAGACATGCGCTAAACCTGCTAGTTTAGGATAAAACGAGAGTATCATTTTATCAGAATATTGTCAATTATTAGTATTGATTGAACAAATACAAAGCAAGAGAATAGACAAAGAGTGCATTAACAGGCTCAATCGCAACATATCTGCAACCATTTCTTAATATAAAAATGGTTTGTCTTAAAAAAGAAGCGGTAATATGGTAAAGACCAATGGAATGGCGAATAATGGAACCTTTAATATGACGTGAAATAATTTTTAATGAATTAGAGGAGTGTAAGATATGGAAAAAATTATAGGTGTAGGTGCAGGAATAAGCCGTGATGAAGGTGGGCCATTTCCAGGATACCGCCGTTACTTTGCGAATGAGGATTATATTGAAGCAGTATATGCCTCGGGGGGATTGCCTTTTATTCTTCCTGTACTTGATTCGGAAGATGCCATAAAAAGGCAGGTTGAAAGCATTGATGGGCTATTACTGACTGGGGGGAATGATGTCAATCCCCTTAAGTATGGGGAAGAGCCGGTATTGATGGAGCACCCGCCTTACCCTGAAAGAGATAATGCTGAATTATTATTAGTAAAAGAAACGGTAAGACAGGAAAAACCGGTGCTGGGATTCTGTCGGGGAATCCATATATTAAACGTAGCTTTTGGTGGAACGCTATATCAGGATATCTCTCATAAAGATGGGGAAACCATCGAGCATAATCAATATTCCAATGGCAATATGGTTTCGCATACCATTACGTTTGATCAAGAAAGCCGATTCTATGATATATTTGGAGAAGAATTTCAGGTCAACTCTTTCCATCACCAAGCGGTAAAAGATGTGGCCGATGGCTTTCGGGCAACCGCTGAGGCTAAGGATGGAATCGTAGAGGTAATAGAAAAAAAGGATAAAGATAACTTTGTAACAGGTATACAATTTCACCCGGAATTGTTTGAAGCAGACCATGAACGGATGCGTAAAGTGTTTGATATATTCGTTTCGTATGCAGGGAAGTAAGCGAAAGAAAACTACTCTGACAGAACAGGTTAACTATCACAACATAAAAGCCCACTTATCATGGCCTAGTTCCATGATAAGTGGGCTTTAGAGTGAAAAGCAGTTCTATTCTGTAATTCCGACTTGAGTAAGACCATCTTCTGTAGCAATCGCTTCTATACTGGCTTCACCGTATAAATCTATTGCGGATTGGATCAATGCTTGTCTTGCCTGGCTGAAGTTCGTATCAGGAGTGAAATAAACAGTGAGAGCACGATAATAGATTTGTCCCAGTTTTTCTTTGCCGATCTGTTCACCTGTGTAATAAGCGGCATGGTTGATAATCGAAGAGTTGATGTGTACTCCGCCATTATCAAGGTCTCTCGGAAGATCATAATACTCATCCATGTGGGAAGGGTACATACCACTGCCATCCCCGTATGGAGCATACCTGGACCCAACTGGATACTTACTAGGATCACTCAGGCTCCGGAGTGAGGTTCTGCCCGATTCCTTAGCAGCTTCTGCCATGATATCTTCCCCGACTTCCCAATCCTCTTCATCAACCAGGGCCCCAAAAATATCTGCGAAAGCTTCGTTCAAGGCTCCGGATTGGAATTGATATTTCAATCCTCCGGAATGACTGATGACCCCATGAGTCATTTCGTGAGCGGCAACATCAAGACCAGCAGATAATGGGACGAAAAATTCGCCGTCTCCATCCCCATAAGTCATTTGGTGTCCGTTCCAGAATGCATTGTTATAATCTTTACCGAAATGGACACTGGATTTGATTGCCATGCCTTCCCCGTCAATCGAATTGCGATCATGTTCTTCCAGATAATACTCATATACTTTTTCTGAATTGTAATGGGCATCTACCGCAGGCTCATCGTACTCCGCTTTCCATGCCGATCCTACCTTCGAATGTACTTCACCTGGAAGCCCTCCCCATTGATGGGCGAGATCATAAGTATAGATACCGTCTAAACCGTCATGGGAGTTGTCCTGAAGGTAAAACTTCGTTCCATCCCCAGTCCTTTCATTTTTGTGAGAAACATGCAACTTACGATGATCTCCTAAGACACCGGTTCCGGATCCTTCCGCCGGCAGGTAGCCATCGGCATGCATCAATGCATTATATTGGTCAATGACCTTTCCGGTTTCTGCATCTACGTATACATACCAGTTACCCGGCTCTTCACTAAGGAAATTGACATTTACTTTATGAGCAAGGTAGCTCTTATCACCGAAAGGAAAAATGACTAGCTCGCTGGATGGTGCATAGTCAAGTTTCTCGGGAGCGTTTACAGCTTGTTTAGCTGCAGCTAATGCTTGTTCCTGAGATATAGCAGGTTCGGTAGTCACCTCTGCATTTTCAACAGAAGTATTGAACTCTCCATTTACTGAAGTAATGGCATTGTTCTGATTGTAATGGACAATCACTTCGCTTCCTTCTACTGGAATCCCGTTTTTACTTTGTTGAAAACGAACATGTGTCATGCCCAATTCGTCTTTCTCTGTCTTCTTTTCTAGTAAGCTCGCTTTTGGGTTTTTGATTTTATATTTACTGGTATTTTTTTCTAAATGCTCAAGAGCATTAGCAGCATTGCTGGCCTTTTGCTTTACCGCTTGCTTTTCGATGACGAATAAAGGCTTGTTTCCATTGTTGAGGCCCTGTTTTTCTGCAATCGCTTCTGTAGAGGCTTCACTATGTACAGCTTCCGAAGGGAGGGGGGCTATCGTTCCAGCGAACACCGTAGTCGATAAAACCAATACTGGTAATAATAGTTTTTTATTCAAAAAAATTCCTCCTCGAGATAGTTTAATACTAATTATAAAAGAGAGAAGGAATAAAAGTCAGAATATTTTTAACTATTTTTATGATACAGAAGTCCTGATCTATGATTCTATGTTCTGAAACAGAATTCCTGGTAGTTACACCTGGCACATTTTCGCTCTTCCTGATACATCGGAAATTGGTTGATATCAACGGGTTCATTTTTTTCGACATCAACCAGGTACTTGGACATTTCCTGGATACTCATTCCAAAAAGATTTTGAACATTGACCAAGTCAGCTGAATTCAATGCATGTTCTTTATGGTAGCCTTCCAGCAGGTACTCATTGCGTATAACGATTTTATCCAGGGAATCTATGTTATAGCGCTGCTTTAAATAGAGGGCGTATAGCGCCAGCTGATTCCGGTCTTCTGCAGATGCTTTACCGGTTTTCCAATCGACGATGACCCACTTATCTTCTATTAGGTCACGATAGACAAGGTCCATGACAATATATATTTTGACATCCCCGACCATCATATAACGAAAGTCTTCCGATTCGACAAAACGGATATTCTCCGGAGATTGTATATCCTGGAATGTTTGGCTGGTCAAAAAGTTGTTCATCGCTGTACCAAGCCGTTTTTGAATTTTAGCTATTTTATCTTCAGGAAGCCTATCATGCTGGCTATAATAGATTTCATGAAGCATCGTATAATGTTTCGGCTTATCATGCCATAGATGCTCCCGGCGTGTTGAATCTATGAAACCTTCATTTAGCTGCTGGCGGATGCGTTCGATCAACTTCTGTTCAGAAGGGACCTGCCTCGTTTCCAAATAATATTGAATGACTTGGTAGATGGTATCGTGAACAATACTTCCGAACAGCATTTCGAGGTTGGTCAATTTTTTCAGCCGGTACGTGTGACGTGCCAGGGAATCAGCATCCCGGAGCCAGCCGTTATGGGAAGCATAATAGTCGTAGCCATATTTTCTGGGACATTCGAGCAGAGTTTTGTGGCGGGAAATAGACCAGGATAATTCTGGATGGGGTTTTATTTCGAACATGGAATCACTCCGAATATGTAATTAGAGGGGCACGGCGGCCCCTCTTCAGCGTATCAGCTGCATGATAACAATATATACTCCTACCAGGAGCATCCCGATGGTACCTGGTCATATCGGTGGAAATTTTGGCTTGCCGCCGCTATTCCCCTTTTGACCATCATCGGTCTTGGAAATTTGTCAGGAGCCCTGGTAACAATGCTTTTTGTTCTCTTCGCTCAAGAAAAACCCCTCCTCGCAATATACCTATAATGGTATATCGAGAGAGGGGGATTGTCAATTGCCTGGGTGCGGTCATCCGATGATATTATTCGCAAAATAAATGGGGGTTGCGCAACAATTCAGCAATGCTTGTCGTAAGCGTTTGTCAAGTTGTCGACGATTTCTTCTACTTCGAAGTCTTCGATGTCTTCCCGCGGAATGAAGTGGACGACTTTTCCATCTTTCATTAGTGCCATGGATGGAGAGGATGGTTCCAGTCCTTCGAAATGTTCACGCATGCGTGCTGTTGCTTCACGGTCCTGACCTGCGAAAACAGTGGCAAGGTGTTCTGGTGTTTTTTCAAAGGCTAACGACTCTCGTGCTGCCGGACGGGCAAGACCTGCTGCGCACCCGCAAACGGAATTGACAATAACCAGTGCTGTTCCTTTTGTATGAGCTACAAATTCATCTACTTCCTCAGGAGTCGTCAGTTCCTTGAAACCTGCGTTTGTCAGTTCATCACGCATCGGCTTTGCCATTTGTTTCATATATTCTTCATAAGCATTCATGTTAAATCCTCCTTAAATGATAAATGTAATTATTTGTTTTGCTGTTAATGCCGTAAAAGCGTAATAACTTTATCTTCTTATTATATAAAATTAATTGTTTTTTCGGGCTTCTGTCATTTGGTGCCAGACGGAGCCTTTTGCTTCTTCGCCGCCCTGGATTCGCTGCAGCGCCATTTTCACCTGCATGCGTACTTCGAATTCCGAGTCATTAATGGCTTCTTCCAAAGCTGGAATTGCCGTTTCGTCTCCGATTTCATACAAAAACATCGCCGCCCGCCAGCGCACAAGTTTATTTGGGTCAGATAGGGAAGCGATCATTTCAGGCATCGCTTCTTTGAAGCCTAAATCGGATAAGCAGTCACCAGCGGTTCGCCGTACCGTGACTGACTTGTCCTGCAACGCCTGGTACAGGTAAGGAAGGACTTCTGGCTCTTCAATCATACCAAGGTAGGCAGTCGCCAGGCGACGGATAGAACCTTTTTCATCTCGAAGTGCTTTTTCCAATACTGGAAGGTCTTCATAGGACGGATTCATCCGGTCGAGAGCCGCATATCGTACTTTCCAGTCAGTTGCATCAAGGCTTTCCAGAATATCCGCTTGCTTGTCACGGCTTGGTGTTTCGACCTTTTCTTCGGCTCCTTCTTCAAAAGCCCGTTCCACCAGGGCATCCAAACGTGCTTGATCATAGCTGGCAGCCAGTTCCTCTGCGACTTCCTGTCCGATTTCCTCCATATCGCCGTAACGAGGGTTCTGTTCAACCCATTTTCGTTCCATGACCATGTTAGGGGAAGCTGGAGAAGCTTTCATCGCTGCATTTTTGAATATTTCCGGGAGTCCGACACGTTTCTCTTCATTACCATCATCAAGCTTCACTTGCATCGGTATGCCTCGGAACATCTGCACGAAGACTTTTACTTCGCCGAATGCTTCTTCTGTTGGAGCAGCTTGCTGCCGGGTATTTTCCTGAACCTCATTTTCTTCCTTGGTACCCAGTGCTTCCCTTACCCGGGGCAGCGCATCTTCCCACGAAGCGCGTGGATTTCTATCCAGCGCGATAAAATCCATGACATGGTAAAGACTTTTAACGCCTTCGATAGTGAGAAGGTCTTTTATATGATCTGGTGCTTCCTGTAGATCATCACCTTGCTTGAAATTGTAGGTGTCGCCTGCCGGGAGCTCTTCATCTAAATTTATTTTCATCGAATTGGGACTCGGCGTCGGTTCAATCGACACAATTTTCATATCATCTATGTCCCCCTTTTTTCTTTAATATAATGTTGATTTTAACAGAGATTGGCGCTGCTATCCATTACCGGAACCTCTCCATTGGTTTCTAACAGAAGGCGTAGTATGATAATGAAAAAATGAGAAGAAAGGATTTTCACTATGACTATCGCTCGGACACTGACGATCGCTGGGTCAGCCGCACAAGGGAGTGCAGGGCTCCAGGCAGATTTGAAAACCTTCCAGGAACGGGAAGTGTATGGCATGAGTGCCGTAACAGCAATCGTTGCTAATAATTCCAGAACAGAACAGGGGATATTCACTCAACCGCTTGAGGCGATTGAGGCGCAGATATACGCGGCATTCGAGCATGTAGGGGTTGATGCGCTGAAAACCGGTATGCTATTTACTAAAGAAATTATTGAGCATGTCACTGCTATATTAAAGGAAGTCGGCGTGAGTAACATTGTAGTGGATCCGGTCATGATTGGGAAAATGGGATCGCAATTACTGAAGGATGATGCCATTAACACGATAAAAGGTCATCTTTTTCCAATTGCTGAGCTTATCACGCCTAATACCATGGAAGCCGCTAAGATTTTAGGATGGGATAGTATCGAAACCATTGAAGATATGTACCAGGCTGTAAAAGAGCTGCATCAACTAGGACCGGGCTATGTACTGGTCAAAGGCGGGGCTCTCGCTGATTACCCGGCAGTGGATGTTTTATATGATGGAGAAAAATTTACGGAATATCGTTCGGAACGAGTCGATACTATCCATACAAGCGGAGCAGGGTGTACGTATGCTGCAGCAATTACGGCTGAACTGGCTAAAGGGAACTCGATAGAGGATGCGGTCGGCCTGGCGAAAGAATTTGTAACCGAAGCGATCCGTTATGCCCTTTCTTTCGAGCGGGGGATCGGATCTACCAATCATGCTGCCTATCGGGATAAAAATAAGTAGATTTAATTTAGCGCGCAGAACCCTGTTATTGCGCGCTTTTTTTATGCCATAAAAAAAGTTTTTGAAAAAAATCACGTTTAACTGTTGAATTAATATACTTAATAATGCATAATAATTCATATCTTAAAAGAACGAGGAAAACAACAGCAAAGGGGAGCTGACACTCATGGAAAAACCAAAAGTAGTATTAGCATATTCAGGTGGATTAGATACTTCGGTAGCGGTGAAATGGCTGCAGGATAAATATAATTATGAGGTTATCGCTGTCGGATTGGACATAGGGGAAGGGAAAGACCTTGATTTTGTAAAAGAAAAAGCGTTGAATGTGGGAGCATTGAAATCTTATACGGTAGACGCAAAGGCTTTATTTGCAGAAGATTACCTGCTTCCAGCATTGAAAGCGAATGTCATGTATGAAGGACAGTACCCACTGGTATCTGCGTTGTCGCGTCCATTGATAGCGAAAGTTCTTGTTGAAATTGCTGAAAAAGAGGGGGCAGTCGCCGTCGCTCACGGCTGCACAGGAAAAGGGAATGACCAGGTCAGATTCGATGTAGCCATCACTGCATTGAATCCTGAATTGGAAATCGTCGCCCCAGTCAGAGAATGGGCAATGTCCAGGGATGAAGAGATCGCATACGCGAAAGAACATGGTATTCCGGTACCTGTTGATGTCGACAACCCGTACAGCATCGACCAGAACATGTGGGGAAGAAGTAACGAATGCGGCGTACTGGAAGATCCTTGGGCACAGCCTCCGGCAGAAGCTTATGATTTAACGACTGCCCCGGAAAATGCACCGGATGAACCGGAAGAATTGGAGATCACTTTTGTAAAGGGTATGCCTGTCGCTATCAACGGCGAACAGCAGCCATTGGAAGATTTGATTCTGAACTTGAACCAGATTGCTGGTAAGCATGGGGTCGGACGTATCGACCATGTAGAGAATCGTCTTGTCGGCATCAAATCAAGAGAAATCTATGAAACTCCTGCCGCAACGACATTGATCACGTCCCATCAGGCATTAGAATCATTGACACTCCCTCGCGAAGTTGCCCAGTTCAAGCCGATCGTGGAACAAAAATTCGCTCAAATGGTTTATGAGGGCTTATGGTATTCTCCATTGATGGACGGCTTAAAAGCATTCATCGAAGAGACCCAGACCCACGTCTCCGGCGTAGTGAAGGTGAAGTTGTACAAAGGCCAGGCGCAGGTGATCGGACGTAAATCCGACTTCTCTCTATATGACTTCAATCTGGCCACTTACAATCCGGATGACGCTTTCGATCATGAAGCGGCACTTGGTTTCATCAAACTATGGGGATTGCCGACAAAAGTCCATGCATCCGTGACACAGGGGGAAAAAATTACAGGAAGCTCTTTAGATAAAGTCAAATTAGATCTGAAAGAGGCGGTTAAGTCGTGACTAAATTATGGGGAGGTCGTTTCACGAAAGCGACCAATCAACTCGTAGAAGAATATACAGCATCGATCAATTTTGATCGCAAGCTTGCCCGTTACGATATCATCGGAAGTATGGCTCATGTAGATATGCTCGCTTCCTGTGGGATTCTCACCCACCAGGAAGCGGCTATCATCATTGAAGGCCTGAATAAAGTCGATTATAAAATCGAGTGCGGCAAGGTGGAGCTGGATGTCGGGCATGAAGACATCCATATGAACGTCGAGCAGCTTTTGAGCAAGGAAATCGGTCCGCTTAGCGGCAAGCTTCATACCGGAAGAAGTCGTAACGATCAGGTGGCCCTTGATATGCGTCTCTACCTGCGTGAGGTTGTTGTCGATATGGTCGAGCAGCTTGTCCAATTGCAGCAAGCCTTGCTTACCCAGGCGAAAACCAATGTCGATACAATCCTTCCGGGCTATACGCATCTACAGCGGGCACAGCCCGTTTCGTTCGCCCACCATATGATGGCCTATGTCTTCATGTTCCAGCGTGATGTCGAGCGCTTGCAGGACAGCTTCAAGCGGATCAACCAGATGCCCCTTGGTGCTGGAGCCCTTGCAGGCACGACCTTCCCGATTGACCGTCAGCAAGTAGCTGATAAGCTGCAATTCGACGGTCTATGTGAAAACAGCCTGGACGCCGTCAGTGACCGTGATTTTGTTATTGAATTTTTGTCGAACACATCGATGATTTCCATGCACCTGTCCCGGTTATCCGAGGAGCTTGTCCAATGGTCGAGCACGGAATTCGATTTCATTGAACTTGATGATGCTTTTTGTACGGGAAGCAGTATGATGCCTCAGAAGAAAAATCCTGATGTGCCAGAGCTTGTCCGCGGAAAAACGGGCAGGGTATATGGCAATCTGATTGGTATGCTGACAACACTGAAGTCGCTGCCACTCGCTTATAACAAAGATATGCAGGAAGATAAAGAAGGTATGTTCGACACTGCTGAAACCTTGAAAGGGGCATTGGCATTGTTTGCCCCGATGATCGAAACGATGCAGGTCAACAAAGAGGCAATGTATAAAGCCGTTGCTGAAGATTATTCCAACGCGACCGATCTTGCTGATTACCTGGTAGGGAAGAATGTACCCTTTCGTGAAGCCCATGCCGTAGTCGGGCAGGTAGTGCTTCACTGTATCAATAAAGGCTGTTATCTTCTCGACTTATCATTGGAAGAATTCCATCAATTCTCAGACGCTATTGAAGAAGATATCTATGAAGCTCTCACACCTGCATCTGTCGTGGAAGCCCGGAATGTTGCCGGCGGACCGGCGAAGAACCGCGTGCAGGAACAGATTCTAAGTGCCGAACAGTCGATTACAGCCAGCTTAAGCTGGGTCCAGTCCTTGCAGTCTGCAGTCAAGCTCGATGGCTGACTGTGAAGGTTGTCTAGTATTCGAGTGATTTGTCTAGTTAATTTCAAGAAGTGTCTAGTAAAATCACCTTTTGTCTAACAAAATCACGAATAATGTCTAGTATCTTTTCGAAGTTGTCCAGTAAACTCATACTGGCGTCTAGAACTAACAAGGATTGTCTAGTAAAACCGCTCTATACGCTAGGGCGGTTTTTGTTATTACATAAAGGAAGGCTGCCCACCAGGACAGCCCTTTTATCAGATATTATTTTTCTTCTTCCAGGAATACTTTTTCCAAGTCGTCTACCATCTTATTTGCAGCAATATATCCTCCTGCTGTATTCCAGATTGCATCACTTACTTCGTGGACATTCCCTTGCTTAACGACCTCAAGATTCTGGAATAGTGGGTCATTCAGCCATTCTTCTTTTACTTTATTTGCTGCTCCATCTCCAGTTTCATACGTGAAATGGAAGAGGACGTCTCCATCCATGGCTGGGATACGTTCTTTTGTTGCTTTTTCCATAAAATCATTTGCCTGCTGGGATTCAGGTCGTTTAAAGCCAATTTGATCCAGGATAACCCCTGAGAAGGAATCCTTGTGATAAATACGGACATGGTCAGGCATGAAACGGACGACAGATACTTTCTGGTTCAGTTTATCTCCAGCCTTATTTGCGAAATCTTCCAGCCTTTGGTCATATTCGGCAATCAATTGCTTCCCTTTGTCTTCCTTATTCAACGCTTTCGAATAGGTCATGAAGTTCGTCTGCCATTCTCCGCGTAATGTTTCAGCAAAAACGGTAGGGGCAATTTTGCTAAGCTTGTCGTAAATATCTTCCTGGCGCATTTTGTTACCAATGATCAGGTCAGGCTTCAATTCCAGGATTTTTTCTATGTTGACGTTTGATTCATCACCGACAACCTCAACGCCTTCCATTTGGTCACTGATGTGGTCATACCAAGGATCGCCTGTCCAGGATTTAACGGCACCGACTGGCTTGACTCCAAGTGCCAGCAAAGCTTCCGTACCTTCGTTCGTAAGTATAACAACACGCTCCGGTTTCTTTTCAATTGTAGTTTCGCCCATCGCATGTTCTATGGTATATGGTTCAAAATTCCCCGTGCTTTCGCTTCCCTCGTTATTATTGCTTTGATTTTCTTTCGCATCTTCGTTAGAAGACCCTCCGCAAGCTGCTAAAACAAGAGATAAAACCAACATTAACATAAATGCAGGTAAGTATTTCCTAAACATACCTTCCACTCCCTAATTGATTATGATTATCATTCACAATTAGTAGCTTACCTAATCTATTATCTTTAGTCAATGGAAATTTGAAATATTTTGTGACATAAATGAAAATGATTCTCAAAATCATTGACAGTAAGGCATGGGTCAAATAGACTTGATTATGTAAGGAATTTACTAGTTTCCGTATAATGAGAGGATTAAAAATTATGGTGTTGAGGACAGCCGGTGCGAAATGGTCAGGTATTCTTGCCGGACTTCTGCTGCTTATCTTATTTCTCTGCGGGAGTATCGTTTTAGGTTATACAGATGTAACACTAAAAGAAGCATACCAAGCTTTTTTTCATTTTGAACAAACTAATAAACATATCATTATAAAAGATGTCCGGCTACCGAGGGCACTGATTGCCAGTGTGGTAGGAGCTTCTTTAGCTATAGCTGGTGTACTGATGCAGGCACTTACCCGAAACCCGCTCGCATCTCCTGGGATTTTCGGAATTAATGCAGGAGCTTCCTTGTTCGTTGTACTTGCAGTCTCCTATTTCCAGTCTATTTCTCTGCAAGGAATGGCATGGGTATCTTTTTTAGGAGCAACAGTGGCTGCTGTCACGGTGTACGCAATCGGCTCTGTTGGCCGGCAGGGCTTAACACCAGTAAGGCTCACATTGGCCGGTGCTGCCATTGCGGCATTGTTCTCTTCTTTTACCCAGGGGCTGCTCGTTTTGAATGAAAAGGCTCTGGATGAAGTATTGTTTTGGCTGGCAGGATCTGTGCAGGGAAGAAGCCTGGAATACCTTTCTTCCGTATTTCCATATCTTGCAGCTGCATGGATTGGGTCCCTGCTCATTTCCCGTCATATCAATATTTTGATCATGGGGGAGGATGTAGCTCAGGGTCTGGGCCAGAGAACCGGATGGATAAAAGCAGTCTCTGGCATCCTGGTTGTACTCTTAGCAGGAGGAGCAGTAGCGGTTGCTGGTCCGATAGGTTTCATCGGGATCGTAGTGCCCCATTTTGCAAGGTCAATCGTTGGGCAGGATCATCGCTGGGTAATCCCTTATGCAGGCATATTAGGAGCTATCTTATTATTGGTTGCCGATATCACTGCAAGGTATGTCATTATGCCGGAAGAGGTTCCGGTTGGTGTCATGACGGCAATTATCGGAACACCATTTTTCATCTACATTGCCCGTAAAGGATTGAAAAGCACATGAGCAGATATCGCGTATTTCGTACAAAAAATGATTGGATCTCGTTTCTTTTCGATCCCAGGTCGATGGTCGTATCCGCACTGCTTCTTCTCGCTTTAGTTACGTTGTTTTTATTTTCAGCAGCCCTGGGTGAAATCTTTGTTCATCCTCTGGATGTAATCAAAGTTTTGATCGGGCAGGGAAATGAAATAAATCAAATGGTAGTCAACTCATTCAGGATGCCAAGGATTTTAACCGCACTTTTTGTGGGTATTGCGTTATCAGTCAGTGGGGCAATTCTACAAGGAATGATCAGAAACCCACTCGCATCACCAGATATTATTGGAATCACAGGTGGTGCAGGGGTAGCAGTTGTCGCATTCCTGGCCATGTTCAGTAATGAGGACAATGCATTGACCGTAAGTCTTCAGTGGTTGCCTTTGGCTTCTTTCATTGGAGCCATCATTGTTGGGTTTATGGTATACATTCTTGCTTATAAAAATGGAATTGCGCCCATGACACTGGTTTTAATAGGAATAGGCATTTCCTTATTGACCCAGGCATTGATCACGATGTTCATGATTCTGGGACCTATCTTCCGTGCTTCCCAAGCAAATATATGGCTGACTGGAAGTGTATATGGTTCCAATTGGGCGGAAGTTAAAATATTGATTCCTGTCGTTCTGGTTCTGTTTATATTTTCATTGATTATTTCAAGAAGAATCAATGCTCAAGAATTAGGGGAAGAAGCTGCTGCAGGTATTGGGGCTCATCTTCAAAGGGACCGGCTGATTTTTTTAGCATTGTGCACGGCATTGACTGGTGCTGCCGTTGCCTTTGCTGGCGGGATCGGTTTTGTTGGATTGATGGCTCCCCATATTGCCAGGCGTTTGGTGGGTTCTTCCTACGGTTCCTTGATACCAGTATCAGCATTAGTCGGTGCGATTGTCGTACTTGGTGCTGACCTGGTGGGACGCACATTATTTTCACCACTTGAAGTTCCTGCCGGAGTTTTCACGGCTGCGATCGGTGCGCCTTACTTCATCTTTTTGCTTTATAAAAGCAAGCAGTCATAAAAGGAGAGATTACTATGAAAACGCTGATTGCCAATGATTTGTCGCTAGGATACGGAGAAGATCTTATTATCGATTCCCTTGATATTTCGATACCTAAAGGGGAAGTAACGGTATTGATTGGTGGAAATGGCTGCGGAAAGTCTACATTGCTGCGTTCATTAGCCAGACTTCTGAAACCGCAGTCCGGCCATATTGTGCTAGATAATAAAGATATCTCAAAGATGCGCACCAAAGAAGTGGCAAAGAAGATGGCTATCTTGCCGCAAAGCCCTGTTACTCCGGAAGGACTGACTGTGCTGCAATTGGTGAAGCAGGGACGCTACCCATACCAAAGCTGGGCACGCCAATGGTCAAAGCAGGATGAGGAAGCTGTACAGACTGCTTTAGAAGCGACCAACATGCTTGAACTGAAAGACCGTTCGGTGGACTCGTTATCAGGCGGGCAAAGACAGCGGGCATGGATTGCCATGACACTTGCCCAGAACACGGACACGTTGTTACTGGATGAGCCTACAACGTATTTGGATATGACTCACCAGATTGAAATTCTGGACCTTTTATTTGATTTAAATCAGGATCATGGCCGAACAATTGTGATGGTGTTGCATGATATCAACCTTGCGAGCAGGTATGCCGACCATATCGTCGCTTTGAAGGATAAAAAAGTCTATGCGCAAGGAAAGCCGGAAGATATTGTAACATGTAAAATGGTTCAGGATGTCTTTGAAATGACGTGTGATGTCAGGGAGGATCCTTTGTTTGGTACACCAATGTGTATCCCGCACGGAAAAGGACGCTGTCTTATCAAAGCAGCTCAAAAACAAACCAGCCAAATTTCATCGTAAACAAAAATAATGCCCCAGGAGAACATGCTGTACTCCTGGGGCATTATTTAAATGTCTAAGTAATTATTTATTGGGCGGAGATAACCCTTTGTAGCGGGCTGCATCCAGCTCCGACGCATAGGACGTGCTAGTGCCGATGACGCCACAGGACGTGGCATTTTCATCGGCCAGTGCCTACCCCCTCGAGGTTTTAAGTCAATCCTCTCTGTGACACAAAACGTCACGGCGAGGCTTGTCTTAAGCTTGTCGGGGGTGAGCAAGGCACATGCGCTTTTGGTCTTTTAACTGCTCATCCAATGGCCTCCGTTAATGTGGATACATTGCCCAGTCATATAAGAAGAATCATCAGAAGCTAAGAGTACATAGCTGCCGACATGTTCGACAGGCTGACCAGGACGATCCATCGGAGTGTTGGTTCCGAATACTTCGACTTTATCCTTATCAAAACTGGACGGGATAAGAGGGGTCCAAATCGGCCCTGGTGCCACCATATTGACACGAATACCTTTATCTACCAACACTTGTGCCATCGAGCGTGTGAAACCGACCACAGCACCTTTTGTAGCAGTGTAGTCGATCAACTCTTTGTTTCCACGATAGGCATTGATCGAAGTGGTATTGATGATGGCATCTCCTTCCTTCAAATGAGGAACAGCTGCCCTTGTAAAATGCCAGTAGGAATAAAAGTTGGTCTTGAACGTACGCTCCATTTGTTCTGTCGAAATCTCTTCCAGGCTTGCTTGTGGATGCTGTTCGGCAACATTATTAACTAAAATATTCAATTTGCCGAATTCATCGACCGTCTGCTGTACAGCATCCTTGGCGAATTGTTCTTCTCCAGCATCACCAGCAATCAAGAGACACTTGACTCCTTCTTGTTCTACCCGTTCTTTCAGGCTTTCCGCGTCTTCGTGTTCATCTAAATAGACGATTGCCAGATGGGCGCCTTCTTTGGCGTATCCGATGGCCACAGCACGACCTATTCCGCTGTCTCCGCCTGTAATCAATGCTACTTTATCTTTCAGCTTTCCGCTGCCTTTATAATCATCATCTTCGACAATCGGTTTAGGCTCCATCGGCTCCCGAAACCCTGGCTGTCTGTCCTGAACCTGTTTTGGTTGTCCTTCTGTTTGACGATCTGTCGGTTTCATGAATACTGCCTCCTTTAACTTTTTCGCTAGTGAACGATACCACCTAAAGGATTTTAATAAACAAACGTAAAAACTTTTTACAGATGCAATGGTTAATAATAGGACGCCCAGGATTGTGCACGCTCAAGCTGCGCAGCCAGGCGGAACATCAAATCATCCTTGCCAAGTCTGCCGGTGAACTGAACACCAACCGGTAGTCCATGTGCTGTCCAATATAAAGGCACACTCATCGAAGGCTGACCGGTTACATTTGCAATTGGTGTAAAACTGCAAATATCCGTAAAATTGTACATCATATCTTTTGTCGCATCTTCACCATTAGAGAAGGAATCAAGAAGAGAAGGCAATCCATTCAAAACAGGAGTCAACAGCACGTCATACTGGTCGTGGAAAGTATGGATTTTTTGTGATTCTCTCATCAGCATCACTCTTGCTTCCTCATACTCAGAAGCGGAGAGGTGAGACCCCAGGTTGAACACATGATAGGAAATAGGTTCTAACTTATCTTTTGAAGGTTTCGTCTCATTCCACTTTGCCATATGTTTAATCAAAAGGGAGCCGCCAGCAATCCAGCTTGTTATAAAGTGGTTGGCGAAGGCTTCAAATTCAAATGGCAAAGGCTGATATTTAACTTCATGACCAAGAGATTCAAGCAGACGAACGGCATGGTTGACTGCATTCCTGGATTCTTCAGAGATAGAAACGCGCCCCCTCCAATCAGGATCTACTGCTATCTTAAGCCTGCCAGGATCCTTATCAATATTCGAAAGAAGGGGAGTATTCTCGGCAAAGGAAGGGTAGCTTTCTCCTGGCCCAGCCCCCTTGATAATATCCAGCAGTCCTGCGCTGTCCCTGACTGATTTGGTCAGTGCATGGTTAACTCCAAAGTTATTCATATACAGACCAAAAGGCACTTGCCCCCTGGAAGGTTTATAACCAAACAACCCGCATGCAGAAGCAGGAATCCGTATTGATCCGCCGCCATCACTGCCGTGTGCGAAAGGAGCCATTCCTGAAGCCACTGCTGCTGCTGCACCTCCACTGGAACCGCCGGAGGACCTGTCCAACGCCCATGGATTTTTGGTTGGCCCCAGGTGGTCTGGTTCCGTTGTGGGTAAAAAACCGAACTCCGGGGTATTCGTTTTACCAAGAAAAATTAACCCAGCCTCTCGGTAGCGCTTCACAAAAATATCGTCTTCCATCGCGGTGAAACCGTCCATCAGTTTCGAACCTGAAGTAGTCGGGAGACCTTTAATATTATTCAAGTCTTTGATAAGAAAAGGGACGCCTCCGAACAAGGTGGCATCCGGTTTATATTGTTTTGCTTGCTCAAGGGCTTGGTCAAACATGGTATGTACCACAGCATTCAATTTAGGGTTGAACTTTTCAATTCTTTTTATGTAATGCTCGGTCAATTCATAAGCACTGATTTCCTTCTGTTCTATCAATTGCTTCTGAGCTGTAGCATCCAGGTGAATGATATCCAGCATCAAATAAATACCTCCTAAATTTCCTTATATTACGTAAAGGACTTTACTTAAATGTATATAGCAACTCTGCAATGTTAAAGGACAAAACTGATATTTAACGAAGCTTATAAGAAAGGGGAATCGAAACGATCACTTCACTTATAAATTAAAAAACGTTGGCCTGTTAGAGACCAACGTTATTTGAAGTGCCCACGCAGAAACTAAATTAGTTTTGCGTTTGGATTCGATCATATTTATCGATTTGTTTTTGTCTGTCTACGTCCCAGCGATTTTCCGGATGCTCGCGGCATTCCGTAGTGCATGCGGCATGCTGCTCGATTTCACATTCTTCGCAGCACACATATTGACGGTTACAAATCGGATTGCTGCAGTTGATCATGCGGTCTTCTTTTTTACCACAGTGTTCACATTCTGAGATAACGGTGTCTTCTTCCGTATGGTTGACAGGAACTGAAATCCGCTCGTCAAACACATACATTTTCCCGTCGAAGTAGCGGCCTTTTACATCAGGATCTTTACTGTAAGTGGTAATACCGCCATCCAGCTGATAGACATCTTCCACACCGTTTTTCATCAGAATGCCTGTCAGCTTCTCACAGCGAATGCCACCAGTGCAGTAAGTGAGTACTTTTTTGTCTTTCCATTGATCGGCATTTTCAGCAATCCACTCTGGAAACTCGCGGGAAGTCTCGACTTCCGGCTGAATGGCATTGCGGAAGTGGCCGATACGATATTCATATTCATTACGACCATCGATCACGATGGTATCTTCATCCTGGAGCATTTCATAAAATTCTTTCGGCTTCAAGCGCTTGCCGGTGAATGACTTCGGATCGATGTCATCATTTTCGATGCTCCAATTGACGACTTCTGATTTCGCACGTACGTGCATTTTTTTGAAAGTATGACCTTCTACTTCATCTATTTTAAAAATCATCTCTTTGAATCGTTCATCTGCATGCATTTGCTTCATATATTCATCGGTCTGCTCAACTGTTCCGGATACGGTTCCGTTAATCCCTTCAGGGGCAACGATGATCCGCCCTTTCAGACCTAATTCTTTGCAGTATGCCAAATGCTCTTCCGCATACTCCTCATATTCTGGTAAATCGACATATTTATAATATAACAACACACGGTAGTCTTTATTACTCATTTCTTATTCCTCCTGTTTCACATTGCAAGTGTGATAACATTTTTTTGCCACACTATATCATATCTACTTTTTGAAAAAATTTCAACAAGAGATGGTTTTCAATAGACCCTTTATTTGGAAGTTAGGGTCTTTCTTTTGGTTTCTTCTTGATATAAACGTAGGCGATTGTATAGGAATAACTCATCCCAATAATCAGAACCAGAAGTGGAAGAAGGAAAGAAGCTGCCCCAGTGGCTTGTGTAACTTCCAATAAAATTCCTGCCAGCACTGCTCCTGAAGCACTTCCAATGAAGTGGGTAAGCTGTTTCAGGCCAATCCCTGCACCGATTTGTTCATCCGGTAATATCCGCGATACTTCATTGGTAGAACTGGAAGATAAGCTGGAAAAGCCAAAACTGGTAAACAGGTAGGCAAACATAATCATGTAAAAGTTGACAGCAAATAAAAAGTATAAAATCATACTGGATAAAAGCAATAATCCTTGAGCACTGACAAGCACGATGATATTTCCAAACTTATCTATCAACTTTCCTACGATGATAGCAGCGCCTGCAGAGAGTATAGCCCCGGGGAAAATTACCATACCGATTAATAATGGCCCCAGGTTATAGATTTGCTGGAGCATCAGCGGCATCAAAAATAAAATGGCAAAGTTAGTAGCAAAGCCGATATACGTTATATATAAAAGACGCCGATAAAGCTTATTTTGGAGCAGTTCGGGTTGGATGAACGGTAGTTGGGCCCTTGTAATCCGCATCCATAATAAGACTGCCAGTAACAAGCCGATAACCGGGTAGTACCAGTGATAGGTCGTAATAAAAAGCAGAAAGGAGGTAATTGTCCCGCCAGTCAATAATCCTCCTAAAATGTCGAAAGCTCCCTTTTCTACGGTTTCCTCAGGCATTTTCTTTTTTAAAATCGGGATGACAGCTACAACAAATAAAGTAATGATAAATAGGTAATTCCAGCTCAGGAACTGCGTGATAATTCCACCTGCTACAGGTCCTAATCCAAATCCTAAAGCAGAAGCTGAAGCGATAATTGCCATGGCTCTTCCTCTATATGATACAGGGATGTAACGGCTGGCAAATACAAAGGAAAGCCCAGGAATGGCGGCAGCTCCAGATGCCTGACATAACCTGGCGATCAACAACCAAGTAAAACTATCTGCAAAAAAACCCAGCAATGATGAACTTCCAAAAATGATCATACCAATAATCAAGAGCATTCGAAGCGGCAGGTAATCCGAAAGGCGGGTATAAGTAATCGTAAAAATAGCTAATACGATTGAATATCCAGAGACAATCCATGCCCCCTCTGAAGGAGCTAAAGAAAAATCTTCTAATATAGTAGGTAATGCGATATTAAACATCGTTGTGTTCATTACAACAAGCCATACAGCGGCACTTAATATCAGGATCGTATTAAAGTTGGTGGATCTGTTTGTTTGTTCTTTGGTCATTGATAGACCTCCTTTAGCCGCTCTTTTTCTACATAAGTGTATAGGAGATCGTTTAAGGATGCGAAACATACGTTCATATCAGGGGGAAGGGGGTGAAGAACTACCTGGAAAGGAGCCATTCACTATATCAAGGCAATACAAGAAATTGCTCCGCGACTTTGGGGACATTTCACTGTGTTCTGTCTCTGGCTGTGTTTTACCTAAGTACTTCAGTTTTTGTAAAAATGTTGGAGTTTTTCTAGGTATTTTCACATCTCCTTACATTTTTTAAGGATAAAACATGCATGAAGAATAGCGATATTAAGTTTATGGGAACGGATTCCAATATTATTTTCACAATATTAAAGTAATTTTAAACCCACCTTCAATAAATGGATAAAAAAAGCCGAGCTTTATACAGCTCGGTTGTTGATGGTGTGAGAAATATCATATTTTTATAAAGAAGGAAAACGTAATTCAGGAAGCCACTGGGACATGTGATGTTTAATATCCTCGAATACCTTTTTTTGTTCAGGGATGACTTCTTCCTGAAGAGAGCTATGCATCGGCACTACCTTAAAGTCTGTGCCTGCGTGGTGATTGGCAAAAGGGGTATAGTCAACGATCGTTGGTATGAACGCAGGTTGATTAATAGAGACCGATCCATCTTTTCTGTCTTTTTCAAGCTCCACTTGCAGGATGCCTCCGATCCGCCTGTAGGTTTCTTCCTGAGCAGAGAGGAAATTTCCTAAGGAGTAAATGACAAGTGTTTCATTTCCGTTCTTTCCTTGAAGCATTTCAATTGGCTGAAGTACATGAGGGTGATGACCCAGAATAACATGGGCACCGGCATCGGATATAAGCTGGGCTAATTTTTTTTGATAATCATTAGGTATACGCTGATACTCTTCGCCGAAATGCATACTGACAACAACGGCATCTGCCACTTGATTCGCTTGCTTAACTTCAGACCTGATGGCTTGTTCATCAATCAAATTGACAAGATAATCTTTATTTTCAGGCACCGGTATTCCGTTCGTACCATACGTATAGCTTAAAAATGCGACATCGATTCCTACTGATGTTCGTATTACACGGAGGTCGTTTTGATCTGGTTGACTTTTGAAGGCGCCTGTATAGGTCATATCGATAGCATTCCAATGGGAGATTGCCTGTTCAATCGCTTTTTCACCACGGTCAAGGGTGTGGTTGTTGGCAATCGAAACGACATCGATCCCGCTCGTCTTCAAGGCAGTACCGACTTCCCGCGGGCTGTTGAAAGCAGGATATCCCGACAGGCCGAAGTCGGTTCCCCCTATCATTGTTTCCTGATTAGCAATCGATATCGTGGTGTTTTTCAGGTAGGGTGCAACATTCTTGAACATGGGGGTGAAATCATAACCCCCGGAAGTTTGTGCATCACGATAAACGGGAGTATGGATCAGAATATCACCGATAGCGGAGAGGGTTATTTTGGGGTTGGCAGGGAAGTCTTGTTTTGCCTGGACGTCAGTATTCTTTAAAGTAAGGTCTTTAACAGATAAAATAGTACGCTCCGATTGGCTGCAGGCAGCTGTAATGAGAAATAATATGAGGAGGAAGAAGATTCTTTTCATAAGAAGCGCCCCTTTAAATAGGAAAATAGGTAGGATTTGAAAGACCTTTTTCCTATATTATAAACCGTTTTCATGAAAATAAAAATAAGCCTCCCGTTTTTTTTCGTGAAAAAACGGGAGGCTTCTCCATATTTAGACGGAATGCGCATGGTGTTCAGCAGCATGCGGGTTTCGCTGCATGGTCAAATACATGGCAATGCCAGAGGCTACGAGTAATGTACTGGTAACAAAGAATACGGATGAAAAACCGAAATACCCGGAAAGCATTCCACCGAGTGCAGGTCCAATCATATTTCCCAAGAAACGTATACTGGTATTATAGCCGAGCACTTCCCCTTGCATAGCGAGTGGAGCTTCCTGGCGAATGTAGGCAGACCGTACCGGAATAATTCCTCCGATTGAAGCCCCCAGCAGAAAACGGATAATAACTAACTGCCATATACTTGTAACGAACGCGCCTGGTAAATAAACGATTCCTGCCATGAATAAAAGGAACACAAGAATTTTGACATAACCGACCCGGTCAGCAATGCGGCCCCAGCGTCTGGCCATCAACAAATTACCTAACCCTGCTGCGGAGAATGCGATTCCTGAAAAGAAAGCAAGATTGGCAGCACCATGCAACTCAGCAACATATAAGGACAAAATAGGCTGGATGCTGAAATGGGCAATTTGCACGAACAAAGAGACCAGCATGACCATTACCAGTACTGGATGCCTGATAATATGGCGGATGACTTCCCTACTGGAATAACTGGTTTTATTAGCACTATTTTCATCTTCCATTTTCACTTCTTTGATTCCAAAGATGACAATCAAACCTGATAGAAAGACAGTGATCGATGTTCCCTGGAAAGTTGCAGAATAACCGAAAGAATCAGCTAATAATCCACCTAGCATCGGGCCCATCAAACTTCCCGTGATACTCCCGGTCTGCAGGGTTCCAAGCACCCTGCCAGCAATGTTTTTCGGTGTCTGTGTTGCGATCAGTGCTTGTGACATCGGAATAAATCCAGTGAAAACCCCCATGAATAACCGGAGGAAAAACAACTGCAAGACCGAGTCGGCCAGTCCCATCAAGAAAACAGAGAGTCCGAGCCCAAAGGCAGAAATGATTAAGATCTTCTTTCTGCCATACTTGTCCCCAACTCGTCCCCAGATAGGCGCAAACAAAAAAGCAGTCACAAAGGTGACACCAAACACCCACCCTGACCATTTTTGCACATATGCTTCAGAGAAGTTACCGAAGCTTTCTATATATAAAGATAAAAAGGGCAAAACCATGGTTATGCTTCCTGCAATGAAGAAATTGGCAAACCACATAATGAACAGATTTCGTTGTGCCAGTTTTTCTTGGTCAACGATAATGAATCACTTCTTTCAAAATAAATACTTCGATACCCTAAATATTATGTCGTCATCCTAAATGTATATCATAAACCTGGCAACCTTGAAAGAAAAATGCTCTATCATCGTTATTTGTATTGGAGATGGGGAATATATCCATTAAAAAATATCAGAAAATTAGATTGAATTGAAATTCTAGTTCGTTTACCATTTATGAATATAGAATTTTATGAAAAATATACGAACCAAAAAAGTATGGGCTGCAAAGGAGGCCATCGTTTGGATTATAAAGTATACCCGCTGGGTGATCAGGCGGTCATTATTGAGTTTGGAAAAACGATAGATGAAAATACGCACGAGCGAGTGAAAAGCACAGCCATTTATTTTGAAGAAAATCCGTGGGAATGGATGACTGAATATATTCCTGCTTTTTCAACAATAGCTGTATTTTATGATCCTATGAAAGTGCTGGATTACTTGGGAAAAACAGAATCCCGGCTGCCATATGAGCTGGTAGTTGAAGAGCTTGATAGAAACCTTGCCACGCTGAAAGAAAGGCAGTCTGCACAAGCACGAGTCGTAGAAATTCCTGTCTGTTATGGAGGAGACTTAGGTCCAGACCTCTCCTTCGTCGCTGAACATAATGGTCTGACAGAAAAGCAAGTTATTGAGCATCATACGCAGGGAGATTATCTTGTTTATATGATCGGCTTTGCACCAGGCTTTCCTTATATCGGAGGCATGACGAAAAAGATAGCGACTCCAAGGAAAGAAGAACCCAGACTTCAAATTCCAGCAGGTTCTGTCGGTATCGCAGGCAGCCAGACTGGTGTCTATCCGATTGAGACTCCTGGCGGCTGGCAATTAATCGGGCGTACCCCATTGCCTTTGTTTCAGCCAGACCAAGTAAATCCCTCTTTATTACAAGCCGGAGATAAAGTCGTCTTTAAAGCGATTACCCGACAGGAATATGACGCTTACAAGGAGGGTGAAGTATGATAAAGGTTTTAAAGCCAGGCCTTCTGACCAGTCTGCAGGACCTCGGCAGGACCGGTTTTCAAAAGCAAGGGGTCATTGCCAGCGGTGTTATGGATCCTGTAGCTCATCGGATTGCTAATTTGCTGGTAGGCAACCAGGAGGACGTGCCTACCATGGAAGTGACATTGGCAGGTCCCAGTTTAAGATTTGAAAATGATACGTTGGTCTCCCTTTGCGGAGGGGACCTTTCGGCATCGATTGATGATGATCCGGTCAAGCTGTGGCGCCCTGTTTTTGTGAAAAAAGGCAGTATACTCCGGTTTGGACAAGCCAAAGAGGGATCTCGGGTTTACTTAGCTGTGGCAGGCGGCTTTGATGTTCCGGAAATCATGGGGAGCAAGTCGACATATCTCCGTGCCGGTCTCGGTGGATTTCATGGAAGAGCTGTGCAGGAGAATGATGAACTACCAGTGGAGGAAGCTTCCGGTGTGGCTAAGAAGATATTGGCTTCATTAAGAAAGGAATCCGAAGGTCGAAATTTTATCAGTATGGATTGGTATGTAGCTTCTGAATTCATCCCGGCATTTCAGGAAGAGCAGTCGGTACGAGTCATGAAGGGGAGACAATACCATTTATTTAAAAGGGAAAGCAGGGAAGCCTTTTTTCATGAGGTGTTTAAAGTCGGCGGTAAGTCTGACCGTATGGGCTATCGCCTGGATGGCCCGGGATTATATTTAGAAAAAGAGGAGGATATGATTTCAGAAGCGGTAGCTTTAGGTACGGTTCAAGTACCGCCGAATGGACAACCAATCATCCTGCTTGCTGACAGGCAGACAACGGGTGGGTATCCGAAAATCGGACAAATTGCCTCGGTCGACATACCACTGATGGCGCAAATGAAACCTGGAGAGAAAGTCCGTTTTCAGGAAGTATCCCATGACGAAGCACAACAACTTTATTTAGAAAGAGAGCGTAGTATCCAGCAGCTGGCTCAAGGAATACGACTGAAATTCAATTAGGAGGGTTTGATATGGCGGTTGTAGATTTAAATTGTGATATGGGAGAGAGCTTTGGAACCTATCAAAAAGGGCGTGATGAAGAGATTCTTGACTATATCACTTCAGCTAACGTGGCATGCGGGTTCCATGCGGGAGACTTCACAACAATGAGAAAGACGGTAGCGATGGCCGTGGAAAAAGGGGTAGGCATCGGGGCGCATCCCGGTTTACCTGACCTGATGGGATTTGGCAGGCGGAACATCGACATCTCTCCAGAGGAAGCATATGAACTTGTCATCTATCAAATCGGAGCATTGAACGGATTTGTTCAATCCGAAGGTGGAAAGATGCAGCATGTCAAACCACATGGTGCATTATATAATATGGCAGCTAAGCGTCAGGACTTATCGGAAGCGATTGCCGAAGCCGTTTTTAAAGTAGACTCCGATCTCATCTTATTTGGATTGGCAGGCAGTGAATTGGTGAAGGCGGGTAAGAAAGCAGGTCTTCGTACAGCCAGTGAAGTCTTTTCCGACCGGACCTATCAAGAAGATGGTTCCCTGACTTCGAGGAAAGAAATAAACGCCTTACTTACTGACTACGAGGAAGCGGTCTCCCAGGTGATTCGGATGGTAAAAGAAAAGAAGGTTCACACAGTACAAGGGAAAGATATCGATGTGCAGGCAGATACCATTTGCATCCACGGTGACGGAGCAAACGCTCTGGATTTTGCGAAATATATCAATCAAGCATTGAAAGAATCCGGCATTGAAACGGCTAAAATCAAAGATCTACTGAAATAACAGCAAGGAGTGGAACTTATGGACAAAAAATCAAGAAGACGACTGCTTTTGGGAGCAGCGTTTTTGATGGCGACTTCTGCCATTGGACCTGGATTTCTGACACAAACAACACATTTTACAGAGCAATTAGCAGCTAGCTTTGGCTTTGTTATCCTGGTCTCGATAATCATTGATATCGGAGCCCAGTTGAACATTTGGCGGATTATCGCTATCTCAGAAAAACCTGCCCAGGACATAGCGAACAAGCTCCTCCCGGGACTTGGTTTTGCTTTGTCCGCCCTGATTGTGGCAGGCGGTCTCGCCTTTAATATTGGTAATATCGCCGGTGCAGGATTAGGTACCAACGTCCTGTTCGGGATTTCACCAGAAATGGGGGCACTCTTCAGCGGCCTGGTTGCTATCGGGGTATTCCTCGTACGAGAAGCAGGTAAGGTGATGGACCGCTTCGCACAGATGCTGGGTTTTCTTATGATCGGGTTGACGGTCTATGTCATGTTCACTGCAACTCCTCCGCTGGGAGAAGCGGTTGTAAAGACGATTGCCCCTGATACGATAGACTTTCTTGCAATTGTAACACTTGTCGGTGGGACTGTCGGTGGCTATATCACTTTTGCCGGTGGACACCGGCTGCTGGAAGCAGGAGTCAAGGGTAAGGAGTCGTTAGAATATGTCAATCGTAGTGCGGTCTCAGCGATCGGCTTCGCTTCTATCATGCGCGTCTTTTTGTTTTTGGCTGCGCTGGGAGTGGTCGCTCAAGGCATACAATTGGATCCAGGGAATCCAGCCGCCACTGTATTCCAGTCGGCAGCGGGTACCATAGGTTATAAAATATTTGGTGTGGTTATCTGGGCGGCAGCTGTTACTTCTGTTGTAGGAGCAGCTTATACGTCGGTGTCCTTCATCCGATCATTCAGTAAATCAATTGAGAAGCACCATAAATGGTATATTGTCGGATTCATAGCTATTTCTACCTTAGTATTTGTCTCTGTTGGGCGTCCGGTCAGCATCTTAATTTTAGTTGGTTCCCTGAATGGATTAATTTTGCCGCTTGCGTTGGGGGTCATGATTATAGCTGCCCATAAAAAGAGCATCGTCGGTGATTATAAGCACCCCGTTTGGATGACTATATTCGGAGCCTTGATCGTCATTGTCATGACCTATATGGGCTTCATCACGCTAATTGAAGGTATTCCGCAATTATTTGAATAACATATAGGGGGAGTCGCAAATGGAAAGACCGGAAAAATGGAGTCCAAAGGAAGCACGGGAAAAAATTCGTACCCAATATTGGACAGGGTCGACTTCCGGTCTGGCTCCTGGGTATATTCAGGGGAACCTGGTTGTCCTGCCGGAAACAATGGCGTTTGAGTTTTTGTTGTTTTGTCAACGCAACCCGAAGCCCTGTCCCGTTTTTAGATGTGACAGAGCCTGGTTCTCCTGTGCCGCGTTTGGTTGCACCAGATTCAGATCTTCGGATCGATCTCCCTGGTTACCGGGTTTATCGTAATGGCCAGCTGACAGAGGAGCTGGATGATATAACAGAGCGATGGGATGAAAAAATGGTTGGATTTCTACTCGGGTGCAGCTTCACCTTTGAACAAGCATTGTTAGAGCATGGTATTCCGCTTCGACATATGGAAGAAAAAAAGAATGTTCCCATGTACAGGACCAATATCCAATGTGTGCCTGCAGGCCGGTTTTCAGGCCCTATGGTTGTAAGTATGCGTCCGGTGAAAGCAGCCGACATACCTAAAGCTGTCCAGGTCACGAGTCGTTTTCCTTCCGTACATGGAGCCCCAATCCATGTCGGGGACCCGGAAGCAATTGGGATTGCTGATCTATCCCGTCCGGATTTTGGTGATCCTGTAACGATCGAAAACGGAGAAATTCCGGTTTTCTGGGCCTGTGGGGTTACCCCTCAGGCAGTCGCCATGCATATGAAGCCAGAATTGATGCTCACCCATGCTCCGGGGCATATGTTTATTACAGATAAGAAAAATGAAGATTATAGTATATGATAAGTAAAATAGAAGCTGCTCTTGTTTGGTGGATACTTCACTTTTCAAGAGCAGCTTTTTGTTTGCTTTTTATTAACAAAAGACTCTGTAAAGCGTTAATGGCGATTTTTTTCTAACAGGCTTATTCACCTATAGGACCGAAAAGTCGAAGACTTGTTTTCGAGATATTGGTCGGGAGAAAGGAGCCTAGGGGAACGAGTCGCATTCCACGTGTCCGCTGAGCCTCCTTGAGCTGACGCTCTGTGATGTCTCACCTGGAACTCTTTTTCCGTAGGACATTGAATATTCATCCTGACTTAACCCACGCACGAAGAAAATGTGGATACATTTTCGAGGAGTCTCCCCGTCCCCCCCTCTCGCCCCTTGGCTATGGGAAATTCTCGAAATCATACTTGCGTAAACCGCCCTATTATAATTTTGCAAGAAGCCTTTGCCCCCAGACCATCCCATTCCTCACAGGCTCACGGACCCCACCATCGCGAAACGGAGTCTTCAGCAAACGGGAGCTTAACTGTAAAAACACTACGATTTAAAAGAGTCAATAAAAAATGATTGTTAACGCTTGCAAAACATGTATATACAAATTATAATTGGTTCATAACTTGTATATACATGTCATGACGATTGGTAGAAACTGATTAGGAGGGAGACTTACTATGTTTAAAAAACTTTTTGGCAAAGACAATAAAGAGACAATTCTGACAGCGCCTGTCACAGGAAAAGTAGTTGATCTGACTGAGGTGCCGGACCCGACCTTTTCACAAAAAATGATGGGTGAGGGTCTTGCTATCCAACCATCCGAAGGAAAAGCGGTAGCACCATTTGATGGAGAAATCGTCCAATTATTCCCGACGAAACATGCAATCGGGCTGAAGAACAAAGCCGGTGTCGAAGTATTGGTTCATATCGGCCTGGAAACAGTTGGCATGAACGGGGAAGGATTCGAAGCTTCTGTAAAGCAAGGGGATAAAGTGAAGACAGGACAGACTCTGGTGACTTTTGATCTTGCAAAGATAGAGGAAAAAGCATCAAGCACAGTTACCCCGGTGATTATCACAAACAGCGATGAATATTCCCTTGATTTCTATAATCAGGGTAATGTGGAAGCTGGTTCTACGGAAATCATGCAGATCAAGCCAAAGGCCAACTAACCTATACGGGAGGAAACCATCATGGATTTGAATAATCAGGCGAAACAGATTTTAGAAGCCATTGGCGGAGAAGAAAACATCAATGCCGCTACCCATTGTGTCACGCGCTTGCGTTTAGCCTTGAATGATGAAAGCAAAGTCGATCAAGAAAAACTGAACAACATCGAGTCAGTTAAAGGTTCTTTTTCAACAAACGGACAATTTCAAATTGTAATTGGACAGGGCACTGTCGATAAAGTTTATCAGGAATTGATTTCTATCACAGGTATCGGTGAACAGACGAAGGAAGATGTCAAGGCGGCATCTTCGGAAAAAATGAATCCGCTTCAAAAAGCCATTAAGGTACTTGCAGACATATTCATCCCGATCCTGCCAGCGATCGTTACAGCTGGTCTGTTGATGGGTCTGAACAATATTCTTGCCGGCCCGGATATTTTTTATAAAGGTAAATCATTAATCGATGTCTATCCTCAATGGTCCGGCATTGCTGAAATGATCAACCTGATTGCCAATACAGCTTTCGTATTCCTGCCAGGTCTGATCGGCTGGTCGGCAGTGAAAAAGTTTGGAGGCAGTCCATTATTTGGTATTGTCCTCGGTCTTATTTTAGTCCATCCTGACCTGATGAACGCTTGGGATTATGGTAATGCTTTAAAAGAAGGCAATATTCCGACATGGAATTTATTCGGACTGGAGATTGAAAAAATAGGTTATCAAGGTCAAGTGCTGCCGGTCTTATTAGCTTCCTGGGTATTAGCCAAATCAGAAGTTTGGCTCCGTGAACGTGTACCGGATTCTTTACAATTGTTACTGGTAGCTCCTATAACGTTGTTGGTAACTGGTTTTTTGACTTTCCTATTCATAGGTCCTGCCATGTTCTTTGTCGGTAACCTGCTTACTGACGGATTAGTATCGATCTTCGATCAATTTGCTGCATTAGGCGGTTTGATTTACGGTGGTTTGTATGGTCTGTTAGTTGTAACAGGTATGCACCATACATTCCTGGCAGTAGATATCCAGCTTGTCGGAAGTACAGGGACAACTTTCTTGTGGCCGATGCTTGCCTTGTCGAATATCGCTCAAGGTTCGGCGGCATTTGCGATGATGCTTGCAACAAAAGATGAAAAGCTGAAAGGTCTGGCTTCCACATCCGGTATTTCTGCCTATCTCGGCATCACCGAGCCGGCATTGTTCGGGGTCAACCTCCGTTTTAAATATCCGTTTGTCGCTGCCCTGATCTCTTCTGGTATCGCGGGTATGTATATTACAGTAGCCGGTGTAACAGCTACTTCCATTGGTGTCGGCGGGATCCCTGGCTTCTTGTCAATAAGTGCCGGAAAATGGCTTCCTTTCTTCATTGGAATGGCTATCGTTATCATCCTGCCTGCAGCGATCACTTACATTTGGGCGAAACGTAGAGGGGATTGTTAATGGTTGAGTACAATATAGGTTGGTGGTGTTTTTAAATGAATCAAGCGTGGTGGAAAAAAGCAGTAGTTTACCAAATCTACCCGAAAAGCTTTAATGATACGACAGGCAATGGTGTAGGTGATTTGCAAGGCATCATTGAAAAATTGGATTACTTGAAAAACCTGGGGGTCGATGTCCTGTGGCTGACCCCTCCTTATAAATCTCCGCAGCGGGATAACGGCTATGATATCAGTGACTATTACGATATTCATCCGGAATACGGTACGATGAAAGACTTCGACGAACTGATTGCCGGTGTTCATGAACGCGGAATGAAACTGATCATGGATATTGTCGTAAACCATACGTCGACTGATCATGAATGGTTCCAGCAGGCGAAGCAATCGAAGGATAATCCTTATCGTGATTATTACATTTGGAAAGATGGCAAAGACGGCGGACCCCCGAACAATTGGAAATCCAAATTCGGGGGGTCTGCCTGGCAGTATGACGACCAGACTGACCAATACTACCTGCATCTATTCGATGTCACCCAGGCCGATTTGAACTGGGAAAATGAACAAGTTCGTAAGAATATCTACGAAATGATGAGTTTTTGGGCAGAGAAAGGCGTCGATGGCTTCCGTTTGGACGTTATTAATCTTATCTCTAAAAATCAGGCTTTTCCGGATGATGATGGCAGTGTCGCTCCCGGGGATGGCCGTAAATATTATACCGATGGCCCGCGTGTTCATGAGTACATGCAGGAGATGAATCGGGAAGTATTTGGCAAGTATGACCTGCTTACTGTCGGTGAAATGTCTTCTACAACCATCGACCATTGCATCCTTTATACACGTCCGGAGCGGAAAGAGCTTAGCATGACGTTCAATTTCCATCATTTAAAAGTGGATTACCCGAACGGTGAAAAGTGGACAGTGGCAGACTTCGACTTTTATGAATTGAAAAAAATCCTTTCTACCTGGCAAAAAGAAATGAACGTCGGTAAAGGATGGAACGCTTTGTTCTGGTGCAACCATGACCAGCCTCGCGTACTTTCACGGTTTGGCGATGATGTCAACTATCCAGTAAAATCGGGAAAAATGCTGGCAACGACGATTCACATGATGCAAGGGACGCCTTACGTCTATCAAGGGGAAGAGTTTGGAATGACCAACCCTTACTTCGAATCGATTGACCAGTATCGTGATGTTGAATCCCTTAATATATATGAAATTCTGAAAAAAGAAGGGGTGACAGAGGACGAAATCATCGAGATTTTGAAACAAAAGTCCCGTGATAACTCACGTACTCCTGTCCAATGGGACGCCAGTGAGAATGCCGGATTTTCTGATCAGTCGCCATGGATTGAAGTGGCGAACAACTATAAAACGGTCAATGCTGAAAAAGCGATGGAACAGAAAGACTCCTTGTTCTATCACTACCAACAATTGATTCAGCTTCGAAAAGATTTTGATATTATTACACATGGGGATTACGAATGGATTGTGCAGGACAATGAACAAATTTTTGCTTTCGTACGCAAATGGAAGGATGAAACCCTTCTTGTCGTCAATAATTTTTACGGATTGGCGACACGGTTTAAAATGCCGGAAAAGTTCGACCTCAAAGGGAAGCGAGTGGATATCCTGATCAGCAATTATGACGATTCAGACAAGGATATCTACGATGGTTTAGGATTGCGTCCATATGAGTCCGTCGTTTATCACATCCACTAATGTTAAAATGGTAATGGTGATTCTATGAAAAAGAAATATTTAGATATCTATAATGAGCTCGTAATGTCCATCCGGGACCGCAGCTTCCGGGCTGGAGAACGGCTGCCGTCCGAGCATGAGCTTTGCGAGCGTTATGACACCTCCAGAGAAACGATCCGTAAAGCCCTTCATCTGTTAGCGCAAAACGGATATATCCAAAAGGTGAGAGGGAAAGGTTCGATAGTTTTGGACAGTGATAAATATGAGTTTCCTGTTTCTGGGCTGACAAGCTTTAAGGAATTGACGCATCAATCCGGCCAGCAAATCCGGACAAAGGTGCATGAGCTGTATTTGTTGGAACCTGACACGAAGTTAGACGAGCTTCTGGATAATCCTGGAAAAGTTCCTATCTGGCGAGTCGTACGATCAAGAGAAATTGATGGAGAAAAGGTCATCCTGGATAAGGACTACATTCGACAAGATATTGTCCCAGGGTTGACCAAAACCATTTGTGAAGATTCGTTGTATGAATATATTGAAAATAAACTGGGACTGTCCATCAGCTATGCCAAAAAAGAAATCGTCGTCGAGCCGGTTTCAGAAGAAGATAAGGAATTGCTGGATGTAGAAAATCACGACCAAATGGTCGTCATCCGCAGTTCAGTCTATTTGGAAGATACGACACTCTTTCAATTTACCGAATCCAGGCACCGTCCTGATAAATTCAGGTTTGTGGATTTTGCCCGGCGCAGTAAATAACCCTAAATTTTTTCTTTAAGAGAAAACGCATGGAAGAACACTTCCATAAGGAGCGAATGAAGCAGCTTCTTTTGGAAGTGTTTATTTTTTTAAACTTTGTTAAATCTCCGTTTTGATTAAAGCTCCATTTTGTTGAAGACTCAGTTTCGAGAGAAACTGTTTCCGTTATGGTGGTGAGCGTTTGGAGGTCCGGGAAATCACTCGCTTTCCGTGGGTGTACGGTGAGCTTCCTCGGGCTAAAGCCCTGCGGGATCTCACCATGTACTCTACTCCCATAGGACTTTGAATAAGCTTCTTGAATAAACACCGCACGAAGAAAATGCGTAGCATTTCCGAGGAGTCTCACCGTTTTCCCAACCACCATACAAAGTTTAGTATCTCGAAACTGGCTGCCAAGAATGATATGCTTTTGAAGAAGAAAATACGATTAATCCCACATTATTACTGGATTTTTCTCAAAAAAATAGGTTAGGACATTCAAGGGCGATTTCGATAACCTTATGCGGCAAGGGTCGTGGGGGAAGGGTAAGACTCCTGCGGGAAAGGATAGACTGGCAAGACCCCGCAGAGCTTTAGCTCGAGGAGGCTTGCGTCTTCCCCGCGGAAAGCGAATCCTTCCCCCAACGACCCTAATCTCCTCCAATATCTCGAAATCAAGTCTTCGACTTTACGGCCCTATAATTGAATACGATTCATTAATCCAGCAGCGGTTTGCTTGGATTGAATCAGTTTATCCCTTATGATAAAAAAAGACGAGAGACCGATTTTATAGAAGTAGGTGAGTGCAGCGATGATGCAAATAGGAGTTACAGCTAAAATGGCCAAAGAATTAAAGAAAGAAGTCCAACCTGCGGATGCTGTGGATGGGCCGAGAATTTATCAATGGCATATGAACTTTTTTACTATCCAGCGGAGAAAATGTATATTATTGATGAATGATGAGACGGGTTTGAACCTGACGTTATTCGGCTTAAAACAGGAACAATTCAAAAATATGGATCAAGTCATTATGGGCTCGTTAAGAGAGTTGCTAAGATTACTTAAGGTCGATCAAGTCATCATCGATGATTTCCTGGAAGCCGGTCAGGAAATCGTTTATACCAAAACACACGACCGAAGTGTTCTTGGTATGATGAATGAAATAAAGTTAGGTATGGAACATAGCCTGCAAGGCTTATCCTACGATGAGATTGACGCTATAGAAGTCAACGAAGAAAATAACCGGTTTATTTTGTCGCCATTGAAAGAATTAAAACCCTTGGATACCTTAATTGCCTACTATAATGAAAATGACTGATAGCCGCCTATGAACTGCACCTTTGTCGTTAGAACAGACAAGTGGGGTAAGTTCATATGGCGGTTTTTTTACAGTAAACCTTTAGGTTTAAATGATACATAAACGGATATGGGTATATTAGAAGTCATTTTTAGATTTAGCTTCAGGGTTTACCTATATACCTTATAGGGTATATAATGTATATACAATGAAAAACGGAGGTATTTCATGTATTTCAAATATTTTTTCGATGAAAATCTTGCACAAATGTCCTATTTAATCGGCTGTCAGGCCACGGGCGAAGCTCTAGTCGTCGATCCGGCTCGTGATATTACACCGTATCTGGAAACTGCTGAAGCAGAAGGATTCAACATCACAGCAACAACAGAAACGCACATCCATGCTGACTTCGTTTCCGGTGCGCGCGAGTTATCAAAGCGTACAAACGCAAAACTTTATCTATCTAACGAAGGTGGTGGAGACTGGAAATATCAATATCTGGATGATGTCGACCATGAGTTGTTGAATGATGGAGATAAATTTTATATCGGTAAGGTTCGTTTTGATGTTATGCACACTCCAGGTCATACCCCAGAGAGTCTCTCTTTCGTATTGACAGATGAAGGTGGCGGATCTGAAGTACCAATGGGTGTTTTCACAGGAGACTTCGTATTTGTCGGAGATGTGGGACGTCCTGATTTACTTGAAAAAGCAGCTGGAGAAGAAGGCACATCGGAAAAAGGTGCCCATCAAATGTTTGATTCCTTGAAAAAATTTAAAGAGCTGCCGGATCATGCCCAGCTTTGGCCAGGCCACGGAGCAGGAAGTGCCTGCGGCAAATCGCTAGGTGCTGTACCAACTTCAACCGTAGGTTATGAAAAAATCAATAACTGGGCTGTCAAACAGGAAAATGAAGATGAGTTTGTGAAAAATCTTCTAAGCGGTCAGCCAGAACCACCTAAATATTTCGCAATGATGAAAAAAATCAACAAAGAAGGACCAGACTTCCTGGAAGATAAAGATTTAGAACAAATTTCTATTGATAAATTGGAAGACTATAAGAAGAATGGTGCCATTATACTGGATACACGTCCGAAACAGATCTTTGCAAAAGGGCATCTTGAAGAAACTATTAATATTCCATTTAACAAGTCCTTTGCCAACTGGGCAGGCTGGATGATGGATTATGATAAAGACATCGTATTAATTGCAGATGAAGAAGACACGTACGACATCAACCTGACCCTGCAATCCATCGGTCTTGACCGTGCAGTAGCATACGTGAAAGCAGATGAAGTTTCTAAACAGCCTAACCTGGAAACTTATGAAAACATCACACCAAAAGAACTTCACGAAAAATATCAGCAAGATGATGACTATGTAACTCTCGATGTGCGTGAAGAATCCGAGTGGAATGAAGGTCACTTGGAAGATGCCGAGCATATCTTTGTTGGAACGCTTCCGGATAACCTAGACAAAATTCCAGAAGGCAAAACACCAGTCGTTCATTGCTTATCTGGGGCTCGTTCTGCAATAGCAACCAGTGTATTGCAAAAGCACGGTTTTAAAGATGTGAAGAACCTTGAAGGCGGATATGCCGCTTGGACTAAAGAAGATTTACCAGTAGTAAGAGAAAAATAAATGGAACTACCGATGTTACACCCGCAGCTAGTGGGGGTGTGTTTTTTTATAGTGAATATGTTGCATACTAATCTTCTCTCTAGGGTAAGGGAAAATATAGGCTAATTTTGCATCGAATAGGAATGCTTATAGAGTCTGATAAAGGAGGAATAAAATGGGCTTGAATGTAGCTCAAAAGCTGATTAAAGATCACCTCGCAGAAGGTGAAATGACTCCAGGTGAAGAAATCGGTTTAAAAATCGACCAGACCCTCACCCAGGATGCTACCGGCACAATGGTTATGCTGGAATTGGAAGCGATGGGAATCGACAGAGCCAAGACAGAAGCTTCTGCCCAGTATGTCGATCATAACTTGATTCAAGAAGACAGCAAGAATCCTGATGACCATTTGTTTTTGCAAAGTGCTGCTAAGCGGTTCGGACTTTATTACAGTAAACCGGGGAATGGTGTCAGCCATCCTGTCCACATGCAGCGTCTGGCAAAACCGGGCAAGACGCTGTTAGGATCCGACAGCCACACATGTGCCAATGGCTGTATGGGTATGCTGGCAATAGGCGCCGGCGGAATTGATGTAGCGATGGCGATTGCAGGGGAACCTTTTTATGTGAAAATGCCCAAAGTGTGGGGCGTAAAAGTGACCGGAGAATTACCGGATTGGGTCAGTGCCAAGGATGTCATCCTGGAAATGCTTCGAAGACATGGCGTGAAAGCGGCAGCCAATCATGTCTTTGAATATTATGGGCCAGGGATCAAAAACCTATCTGCGATGGATCGCCATGTTATTGCAAATATGGGAGCAGAACTTGGGGCGACAGGTACCATTTTTCCATCGGATGAAGAAACGAAGCGGTTCATGAAACAGGAACATAGAGAAGAGGAATGGATAGAACTTAAAGCGGATGAAGATGCCACGTATGATTTGGAAGAAGAAATCAATCTCTCAGAATTGGAGCCAATGATCGCCAAACCGACAAGTCCGGGAAATGTTGTTCCTGTGCGTGAAGTAGCCGGTGAACCGATCTATCAGTCTTATATCGGTTCATCTGCCAACCCTGGTTACCGTGATTTTGCAATTGCGTCCAAAATGCTAGAAGGTCAAAAAGTAGCAGAAAATGTTTCTTTTGATTTAAATCCTACTTCCAGACAAATGCTGCTGGATCTCTCCAAAGAAGGTCATATTGCTAACTTCATTCAAGCAGGCGGACGCTTGCATCAAGCAGGCTGTAATGGTTGTATCGGGATGGGGCAGGCCCCGGCGACCGGCAGGAACAGTTTACGGACTACACCGCGTAACTTCCCTGGCAGGTCCGGTACCAAAGAGGATCGTGTATTTCTTGTCAGCCCCGAGACGGCTGCTGCATCTGCGCTTACAGGAGTAATCACAGATCCGCGTACACTTGATATGGATTACCCCCTAGTCAAAGAACCAGAAAATCCAACAGTAGACGTCGATTTATTGCAAGAGCCTTTACCGGAAGAAGAAGCGAAGCAGGTAGAGTTGGTGAAGGGGCCAAATATAGCTACCATTCCAAAGATGGAAGGACTTCCAGAACATTTAGAACTTCCTGTATTGCTGAAAATGGGTGACGACATATCAACCGATGAAATCCTGGCAGGAGGAGCAAGAGTGCTGCCATACCGAAGCAACCTCCCGGAAATCAGTAAGTTTTGTTTTGAAATTGTCGATGAAACCTATTATGATCGGGCAATGAAAATACGTGATCATGGCGGCCATGCTATTGTCGGCGGACAAAACTATGGGCAAGGATCCAGTCGTGAACACGCCGCAATAGCTCCCCGATATCTTGGACTAAAGGTCGCACTTGTTAAGGACTTTGCCAGAATCCACTGGCAGAATCTGGCGAACTTCGGGATTTTGCCGGTTACATTTGTCGATGAGTCAGATTGGAAGGAGTTAGAACAAGGAGATGTCCTTCAATTTGAGGAATTAAGGGAGAAGCTTGGAGAAAGCAATCAATTTGAAGTAAAAGTGAAAGGGAAAGATAAATCAATAAAAGTGGAGCATGCACTTTCACCTCGCCAGTTAGAGTTCATCCTGATGGGTGGTTTGATCAACTGGGTGAAGGAACGTTTGAATCGGTGAACAAATATGGGAATACTGTAAGAAGGGCGTAGACGATCTGCGTCCTTTTTTATTGTAATGCAGAAGGGAGTACATGCTGGGCTGGGATTATCGTGTAGTACGGAAACCCGGAGTATTATCCCGCTGCCTTTCCCGGCGCCTCATTTCTTGTTTCAAGAGCTCTATAAACTCATCGTCGACATTGAGTTTGAGTGCAGCGCGATAAGCTTGAATTAACATTTCATAGGATAGGTTTTCCATGCAAAGGTACTCCTTTCAAAAATCAGGAAAGCTTTGTGGCACAAGTGGCAGCGCCCGTAATATTTCCTTCTTCATCATATATAGGCTGGGCGAAAATGTCGTAGATGATACTGCCTTCCGGTAAGGGAAAACGTATGGTCCTTCGGAGGGGCTTCCCTTCCTTGATTACTTTACGTTTCATATCCATTAGGGCGACTGTCCCCTCACTGGAATCCAGTTCATCATCCCGTTTCCCCAGTAGGGAATTTTCACTGTAACGAGTGGGGGCATTGAAGACCCAGGTATAACGTAAATCTGTTCCGCAATGGGCCAGTACTACTGGAGAGCTCAGCAAGGCGGTTTGAAAAGGGTCACTAATATGTTCTGTAAAAAAAACAGACGGATGAATATGAAAGAAATCTGCAATTTGTTTAGCGACGAATATACTTGGATTGCGTGTCCCATTTTCGATTTGAGCGTAGTAAGCTCGGTCGATATGAACCTTTGATGCTACTTCCTGCTGGGTGTACATGTTTTCTTTTCTGAGCTTGATCAGCCATGTTCTCATTTAACCGCTTCCTCACTGTAGCCATACTTCTATAGATAGTAATTCTGCATAATTATCAGATTTCCTTGTGGCAAATTGCAACACTAATAGAAAAGCAGGAAAAAAGATAGGTATAAGGTGATTTTAGCTATCAGGATATTTTTATATAAATTCTGCTAAACGATAGTTTAATATTCCTAGTGCTGGTTTGGAAATTCACTTCTTCCTGGAATCATCAGAAATCTTTATAGGAAAGTTCTATTACAGGACTGTATTGGTGTAAAAGAAATATAATAATCATTGGTGGTCCACAGCCAATCCTGATAATATAAAGTATAGTTAATTACAAGGAGAAATTTATAATGGCTTGGGAATTACTTAATATTTTTGCTGTGGCTGCTTTTGCTTTTAGCGGAGCAATTGTTGCTTTAAGCGAACGATACGATATATTTGGCACTTTCATGTTGGGGATCGCCACTCCTTTTGCAGGCGGCATCATCAGGAATATCGCTTTAGACGTGCCGGTAGTCCATGTGTGGGAGCAGGGATATTTATTTTATATAGCTATATCGACGATAGCTATCGTTTACTTTTTCCCTAAGAACTGGGTGATGTTTTGGGATCGCTGGAACATCTATCTGGATGCTATCGGTTTGTCTGCTTTTGCTATACAGGGAGCTGCCTTTGCCATTGATGCGGGATTCCCACTCGGCGGAATAATTTTTGCAGCTATTTTGACAGGAGTTGGCGGGGGGATGACGAGGGATGTTTTAGCCCAACGGAAACCGATGGTCCTGCACCAGGAAATCTATGCTGTATGGGCACTTTTTGCCGGGGTAGTGATTGGTCTCGGATGGGTGGATACCGACGATACTTTTGAAATGTACCTGTTGTTCTTTGCGATAATCCTGTTAAGGGTACTGTCCTATCACTTAGGATGGCATTTGCGTTTTCGTGATCTTTATCGTATGTAGAAGGTGCTGGTGGCTAGTCATTGAAGAGGATATCTAGTATTACACTATTTTGTCTAGGAAAAGATGTAACGTTAATATGAAAAGAGCAGCCCGGTTCATTAATGCAATGAATCGGGCTGCTTGCTTATCAAATACGAAATAAATCACCGGATAGGTAACGTTCACCTGTATCTGGAGCGATGGCGACGATCACTTCACCGGGGTCCTTCTGTTTTGCGACCTGGATAGCTGCATAGCAGGCTGCACCCGCGGAAGTTCCAACGAGAATTCCTTCTTCTCGTGCTAACCGACGGGTGATATCATAAGCATCGTCATCTTCGATCTTAAAAATTTCATCATAGATTTCCTGGTTCAAAATGCTTGGAATGAAACCAGGGCTGGTGCCCACGAGTTTATGCTTGCCTGGCTTTCCGCCTGATAATACAGGGGAGCCTGCTGGTTCTGCTACATGAATGGTCATATCGGTGAAATGTTTTTTTAGTTCTTCTCCTGTTCCTGTAATCGTTCCACCAGTACCAGCTGTGGACACAAATGCAGATAATGGTTTGCCTAACTCTTCCATCGCTTTGATAATTTCTGTAGCTGTAGTGTGACGATGGGCATCAGGATTGGCTTCATTTTCAAATTGCATCGGCATGAATCCACCCGGAGTTTCAGCTACTAATTCTTTTGCTTTTTCAATGGCACCAGGCATTTTATCAGCTCCTGGCGTCAGCACGATTTCCGCACCGTAAGCTTTTAACAAATTGATTCGTTCCTGTGTCATGGTATCCGGCATGACCAGAATTGCACGGTAGCCTCTTGCCGCAGCATTCATAGCCAGACCTATTCCAGTATTTCCGCTTGTCGGTTCAATGATGACGGATCCTTCTTTCAAGTGACCTGCTTTTTCAGCTTCAATAATCATATTATAAGCAGCACGGTCTTTCACACTTCCGCTAGGATTGAACATTTCAAGTTTCAAGTAAATATCTGCCCCATTTTCCGGGGAAAGACGATTCAGCTTGACTAGTGGTGTATCTCCGATCAATTCTGCCATATTATTTACAACTTTCATACCGTCACTTCCTTTACATCTGTATATATAAAGATTTTAACATATCCTAAGCTCTAATACCTACTAAGGTAATAGGGATTAACAGGCTCATATAAAAAAGGGCACAAAAGTGCCCTTTTCATATTGTTTCTTCTTTCAACGTATAGTAAAATAAGAAACGTCTATTCTGGTTTTGTAAAATTATAAATTTATCCAATTATAATTTTACTACATCAATCAATCATTGTCAATAGGAATAGATAGAAAAGATGGGGAGTGAGGCCAATGGAGAAAAACACCCGTATTTGGAAACAGGAACAAGCGCGTGTCAAAGAGATTATCGAGCTTATTCAGGCAAAAAGACAATCGCTTGAAGAAAACACCGGGCAACTCAAAGAAAACATCATTGATTTAAGGAAAAACTTCTGGGACGATGTCACCGTCAATATCGATGAACCGGACGAAGTGATTGAGACTTATGCCAGTATAAAGCAGCAAGCAGAGCTTTTATCCGAACGAGAGCGAAGCCACGGGCAATTCTATAAGTCGATCAAACTATACAGCCGCCTGGCAGACTCACCTTATTTTGGCCGGATTGATTTTACCGAGCAAGGTGGTCAGAAAGAAACGGTGTATATCGGTATTGGCTCTCTAATGGATAAGGAAGAGGATGACTTCCTCATCTATGATTGGCGCGCTCCTATTGCCAGTATGTATTATGATTACTCTCCTGGGCCCGCACAATACGAAACCCCTGAAGGCAAGATGAAAGGTGAGATGGAACTAAAACGCCAGTTCTTAATTAGAAATGGTAAAATTACGGGTATGTTTGATACGGGTTTGACGATAGGTGATGAACTTCTCCAGCAGGTACTTGGCGGGAATGCTACCTCTCAAATGAAAAGCATCGTGGCAACAATACAAAAGGAACAAAACCAAATCATCCGTTATGAAAAGAATGACATGCTTGTTGTACAGGGGGTGGCCGGAAGCGGGAAAACTTCTGCTGCCATGCAGCGTATTGCCTATTTACTATACCGTTACCGCAAGACAATCCGGGCTGATCAGGTTTTGCTGTTCTCGCCAAACCAAATGTTCATTAGTTATGTGGCTTCTGTTTTACCTGAGCTTGGAGAAGAAAACATGCGGCAAAATACATTTCAGGAATACGCCGCACAACGGCTGGATGATGAATATACACTGGAATCTCCATTTGATCAGTTGGAATATCTGTTATCATCGCAGACTGAAAAGAACTATGATGCCAGGATTGATGGTATTCATTATAAGGCTGACCTGGCCTTCAAGCAGATGATAGACCAATATGTCACTAAACTCGCAATACAGGGCATGAGGTTCCGCAATATCAAGTTCCGAGGTGAGCTGGTAGTCAGTAGAACAGAGATTTCCGAATACTTTTATAAGTTAAATACAAACATGTCGATTCCTAATAAAATAGAGCTGGTGATGGATTGGCTGTTAGCGAAGGTCGACGATTTAGCTAACGAAGAATTGACGAAAGATTGGCCGGTGGAAGAAGCTACTTTCATGGATAAAAAAGATTATTTGGACGCCTTCAAAGAGTTGCAAAAGAATCAACGTTTCAATGAAGAAACCTTTGATGATTATCAACGGGAAGAGCAGATGTTGGCGAAAATGATCGTCGAGCGAAGTCTTCGGCCATTACGTAATAAAATAAAAAATTTGAAGTTTATTCACATGAAAAAGTTATATCGAGGGTTATTCGAACAGGATTTACCAGTGGATTATCCAGATAACTGGAAAGAGATAGGGGAAGATACGATTTCTGCAATTCAATCAAAAACGCTTCCAGCAGAAGATATTACGCCGTATTTATACTTGCAGGATCAAATAGAAGGAAGAAAAATTAATCCAGTAATCCAATATGTATTCATCGATGAAGCACAGGATTACTCTCCTTTTCAATTTGAATTCATCCAGCAGCTCTTTCCAAATGCGCACTTCACTCTGTTGGGGGACTATAACCAGGCGATATTGGCCAATGTGGGAGAGGCTCCAACCATACTTGAAGCAGCAGGTGGTTATAAGAATGTGAAGCGCATACAGCTGATGCGCAGTTATCGTTCCACAAAGCCTATCGTCCACTTTACGAGCAGACTTATTCCTGGTGGCCATGAAATCGAGGCTTTTAATCGAGACGGACGGCTTCCGCGTCTTTATGGGCTGCACAAAAGAAGAGAGCAGATAGACCAATTGAAAAAGGTGATTGAGGAAAGACAGAAGGAAGGACAGGAAACCATCGCAATCCTCGGCAAGACTAAAGAGGAATGTCAGGAGATTGTATCAAGTTTAGAAGGTGAATTTTCTCTTCGTTTCATCTATAAAGAATCACAGCCTTTTGAAAAAGGCTTAATGGTTCTGCCGGTCTATTTGGCTAAAGGGATTGAATTCGATT
Source organism: Thalassobacillus cyri (assembly GCF_900107755.1). Lineage (GTDB taxonomy): Bacteria > Bacillota > Bacilli > Bacillales > Halobacillaceae > Thalassobacillus > Thalassobacillus cyri. The sequence continues at coordinate 370,390 of NZ_FNQR01000002.1, forward strand.
CTGTTATTGTTCCCGACGCATCTGTCTCCACTTATCGCCAGGAAAGTGAACGGAAACTGTTTTATACCGCATGCACAAGGGCTATGCATGAGTTAGATATTTGTTATATAGGAGAAATGAGTCCTTTTTTAAAACACGTACCAAGAAATTTATATGAATACGAATGAAATAAATCCCCTGTTAGCATAAAACAGGGGATTTATTGAGTTCAAAAATTTTCCTTTGCGAATTCCTTTGCGAATCGGAAGCTGTGGTTCGGAACTCTGATTTTAAATGCGAGTTGGTTTGTCTTCAGATTAAAACGATCTACACGGAGGTCGAAGTTGCTGGCAGGTTTCATCTCGGTGACTGCTACATAGATAGTTTCCTCATTTGGGTTTATAATAACCCATTCAGGAAGATCAAAGCTCTTATTTACATACTCCAATACTTTCTTATTAGGAAGTGGCAGCTTTCCGAGTGATATTCCCTCTTGTTGGAGAACGACATCTCCGTTTTCTTGAACAATAGGTTCAAAGTTCATTTTTAGTGGTATTTTTTGGTCGAATGCTTTGATATTCCCTTTCAATTCGACATTACGCTCTAATGATACGGAGTAGTTCAAGTCATCATCACTGGGGAGCTGGCTTAAAAACTCATTGACGAGCTGTTCAAGGTTCTCTTTGGTCGATACAATCGTGAATTCAGCTTCTTCCGTTTTCTTTTGGTCATCTACATTAACGATTGTATAAGAAGTAGGTAAAAAAATTAATGCTAAAATCCATATAATAATACCAATGTTCAGAGCTGCGAGTGCCAAGAATAAAACTTTCCATTTATTTTTAAAGTCTAGAAATTTCATATCATTCCACCTGATAAATTATGAATTCCAACCGGGTTATTGATTCTGCTCAATATCTGGTCTTATATATTCTAACACGCGCTCGGCGATAAGTTTATAGCCTTTTTTATTCGGGTGGAAATGATCTTCCCACAACAACGTTTCCTCCGGGTTCGTAAAAAGGTCTTCAATAGGAATAAATGTAACTGCGTCGTAATCTTCCGACACTTCAATTCCTATTTGATTCCAATCGCTCATGATTTGTCCCATTTCAGGAATGTTAGTGAAATATCCTTCAAACGGGTTGAAAAGACCTAAGTGATAAATACTTGCATCCTGGTTTTTCTCTAGTATCATTTGAAATATTTCCTCTAAATTTTGTTTATATTGATCTTGGACTTCTACAAAATCTTGATAATCTAAATTTTGAAAATTATCTTTAATAACTTTCATGACGTCATTGGCGCCAATCGTGATTAAAACAATGTCCGCATCTTCCAAAGAAGTGGAGATTTCCTCCTTTTGCATACGTTTAATCAGCTGATCAGTACGATTTCCGCGCTTTCCGTAATTCTCTATCCTAAGGTTAGGGTTCAGCTCTTCATTCCGTAGGTTTTCTTCCAGAATGCCGACATAGCCACCTTTCTCAGTGCCATCACCGACCCCTTGGGTTAGTGAATCTCCTATTGCCACTATTTTCAAATCTTTTTTAAGAAACAAGCCTACTGCATTTTCAAGCGCATCTGTAAACGACTCTTTTATATCTTCTCCAAGTGTCTTGTCTTCTTTCTCGGATGCATCGTCGTACTCAGGAGTTTCTTCTCTCTTCTCAGACTCAGTGGTATCGTCTGCTTGCTCTTGGTTCGTTTGATCCGTATCATTGTTAGTAGCAGGCTGTTCTTGTGAAATTGCTATAATAAAAAGACCTGTCACTAGAATGATGGCCGTGATTATAAGAAAAAATGTTTTGTTTTTCACAGTATCACACCTGTATCGTCTGTTTTACTATTATATGCTTTCCCGCTGGTTTGTGGAAATTATTTTGTTTCCTTATTACACTAATATTCTAACAGACAAACGTTTATTATACATGTTTCGGTTTTAGTGATGACAAATTGTCCGTGGCCAATGGATTTAATGATAATTGAAGGGGAATATATCATGAAAGAGATGAAAATATCTGTCCGTTCCTTAGTCGAATATGTCTATCGTGGAGGTAATATCGATAACCGTTTTCGGTCGAATAGTTCACTTATGGAAGGGACGCTCATTCATCAGCACATCCAGCGAGAGTATAAAGATCAAGACGAAAAAGAGGTCTTTTTAAAGACAGAATTTCAAAAAGAGGGTATGACAATCATTGTTCATGGCCGTTGTGACGGTTTGTTGAAAACTGAAACAAGTGTGATAATCGATGAAATTAAGTCAACATCCATGCCACTCGAAGAATTGACGATAGACAGCTTTCCGGTGTATTGGGCCCAGGCTAAGGGGTATGCGTATATCTATGCACTCGATCATCAACTTGAAGAAATAAAAGTCCAGTTGACTTATGTGCAAAAAAATACCAAAGAAAAGAAGCGATTCATAAAAACCTACTCTTTTGATGAACTTTCTGTCTTTATGGATGAAACCATTGCTGCTTACACTTCCTATGCTCGGATTCTTGCCCATATCAGGGAAGAGAAGCATCAAAGTATCTCTGACCTAAAATTTCCATTCTCCACGTATCGGCCTGGCCAGCGTAAGTTGGCGGGGGCAGTATACAAAACAATTAAAGAAGAAAGGAATTTATTCGGACAGGCTCCGACGGGTATCGGAAAAACGATTTCCACCCTTTTTCCTTCCATAAAGGCAATGGGCGATACGGAGACAGAACGTCTTTTTTATCTTACTGCGAAAACAATAACAAGGATGACAGCTGAAGAAGCGTTAGCGTTAATGGAAGAAAATGGACTTCGACTCAGGTCGGTTACACTGACGGCCAAGGATAAAATATGCTTTCAGGAAGAAACAATCTGTCAACCAGAATACTGTGAATTTGCAGATGGGTATTATGACAGAGTAAATGGGGCCATCCTTGATATTTTAAGGAATGAAACACAGATGACTCGAGGAGTAATCGAGGAATATGCAAGAAAACACCGCGTTTGTCCGTTTGAATTTTCACTCGATCTTGCTTATATCGCCGATGTAGTTATTGGAGATTACAATTATATTTTCGACCCAAGGGTTTCCTTGAAAAGGATGGTAAACGAAGACAGGCAGCAAACAGCATTACTTGTAGATGAAGCACACAATCTTGTCGAAAGATCCCGGGGGATGTTTTCCTCTGACCTGGCCAGTGGTGCATTTTATGATCTGAAGGAGCTTTATGCAAGTGGAGAGCTTTCGGAAGCGATTGGTTATGTCGAGACTGCTTTTGATACCTTGCTTGCCGATCATAAAAAAGAAGAGAACTTTCTGTTAGAGGAAGTCCCGGGGATGATGGAAGAAGCGATCGATCATTTTGTAGCAAAAGCGGAACAGGAATTAAAAGAGGAACCGGAGAGAGAACAAAACGATTTGTTGCTGGAAACCTATTTTGAAGCACAAAACTTCCTGAAGATTCTCCAGTTAGTAGATGATCATTATGTCATCTATGGCAGTATTGAAAAAAACAAAGCAGACCTCCATTTGTTTTGTGTCGATCCTTCTTATTTGCTCAACGAGGTCAGTAAACAATATGGGGCTTCTGTGTTTTTTTCTGCTACATTATCTCCTTTTCCGTATTACAAAGATATGCTGGGCGGAAAAAAAAGAGATTATATCTTGCAATTAGGATCCCCGTATGACTATAACCAGGTAGACATAACTGTCCAGCCGTTGTCGACAAGGTATAAAGATCGGGAAAAGAACAGTATACAGCTGGCAGATAGTTTATATGAAATGGTAGAAAGAGTAAAAGGAAACCATTTATTTTTCTTTCCTTCCTATCATTATATGGAACTTGTTTATTCAGAGTGGTTAAAACTGAATAAGCAAGGTAGGAAATTCCGATCGATTATCCAAAGCCAAGGGATGACGGAGCAAGAACGTGATGACTTTCTAAGTAGTTTTCAAGAAGGAGAAAACCAGAAGCTTGTTGGCTTTGCTGTGCTGGGTGGAGTGTTTTCCGAAGGGGTGGATTTACGGGGAGATCGTTTGAACGGAGTGGCAATAGTTGGGATAGGTCTGGCCCCTAGAAGTATTGAACGTGATTTAATTAAAAATTATTTCGATGAAAAAGGTAAAAACGGCTATGATTATGCTTATGTTTATCCCGGCATGAATAAAGTGCTTCAAGCTGGCGGGAGATTGATCCGATCGGAGGAGGACCACGGCAGCATCTTGTTAGTGGATGATCGTTTCCTTACCAGTAAATATTTAAAACTTTTCCCGCCGGAATGGTCTCATTATGCTGTCAATAAATGAGGAAGGTCGTCATTATTTCCGGGGAAATAATCCAAATTGTAAAATTACGTAAAAAATTGACGCATCAATTGCGTCTTTTTTTTATATCCAAAAAAATATAGGGAAAGATAACCCTAAGTTCATTTCTCTAACTATGAAATTTTTGTGAATTTTAAGTTTTATGAAAGCGAATAAGGGAAATGGCAATATTAATCGTCTAAACCATATTTCTGAAATTATGACGGAGGGGTTTTATGTCAGATCAAAAGGTAAAGAACCGTTGGTTAATTGCTTTGTGTGCAGTTGGAATCCATATTTCGATTGGATCCGTTTATGCATGGAGTAACTTCACTACACCTTTAGGAGACAAGTTTGGCTGGTCATCCAGTCAAGTTCAGTTCACCTTTAGTCTCGCGATCTTATTTTTAGGCTTATCTGCAGCGTTTTTAGGGTGGTTTGTTGAAAAGTATGGACCTCGGGTAGCTGGAATTACGGCTGCTATCTTTTTTGGAATTGGGGTAGCTGGTTCTGGTTTTGCCGTCCAGATGGGGTCACTATGGCTGCTATATATCTTTTATGGAGTATTAGGTGGAGTAGGCCTCGGCGTCGGGTATATTGCTCCGGTATCGACCTTAGTTAAATGGTTTCCGGATCGACGCGGTTTGGCAACTGGTATGGCAATCATGGGCTTCGGTTTTGCTGCTGCGATAGCAAGCCCGGTAATGGATTTTTTAATTAACGCTGTTGGTATTGCGATGACCTTTTATATTTTAGGTGTCAGTTACTTCATTATCATGATCTTATCCTCTTTGTATATTGAGCGTCCGCCCGAGGGGTGGAAACCGGAAGGATTTGAAGGTGAAACAGGAGAAGGTAACAAAAAAGACCTTGCTTACCTAAGTGCGAAAGAAGCACTCAAAACGAAGCGTTTTTATTATTTGTGGATCATGTTGTTCATCAACGTAACTTGTGGAATTGCGGTTATTTCCGCAGCAAAACCTTTAGCAGTTGAAAGTGTTGGAATGAGTACAGCGGCTGCCGCTACCCTTGTCGGTGTCATGGGCATCTTCAATGGAGGGGGCAGAATTGGTTGGGCAAGTCTTTCTGACTATATTGGAAGAGGAAATACGTACTTGATTTTCTTTATTCTGCAAATAGCATTATTCATTCTCCTGCCATGGACAACTGTAACTGCATTATTCGTAATTTTCCTTGCAGTTATCTATACTTGTTATGGTGGCGGGTTTTCTACACTTCCTGCATTTATCGGCGACCTGTTTGGTACAAAAGAATTAGGAGCAATCCACGGATTTCTTCTGACAGCATGGGCAGCAGCAGGCTTAGTTGGACCGATTTTTGCTGCATGGATGAAAGATACGACAGGAAGTTATGAAAGCAGCTTACTTTACTTCGCTGGATTTTTCGTCATAGCTTTAATCGTATCTATTTTGACAAAAATAGATATACGTAAAAAACGAAAAGAAAATAAGGCAAATGCGTAAAAAAGAAGGGGGGCTCCCTTCTTTTTTACATTTTTTGAAACTTTTTACCACTCCACTCGTGTAATATAGTAATAGGAGGTGCGAGTTGGATGTGGTATAAGAACAAGAGCTATTGGATCTTTCCGCTAATTATTTTTCTGGCAGGGGCAGCTTTGTTATTTTTTGAAAATTTGCAAAAAGTGACAGAGCCGGCTGATGAGAGGGTAAGCAGAAGTTGGAAAATTGGAGAAACTCCTCTAAGAATGGAGCCCTTTATATATGAAAAAGACGATGGTTACATAGTAAGTTACTTCCATGAAAGTTCATTGATGGAAAGGACATATGACGAAGAGTGGGAGTTACAGTCGGAACATCAATATGCCATCGATTATAAAAAGTTTTCACGGGTTTTTAACAATGGCGAAACTTTGATTTATACTGATTCACAAACCCTATTTCATGGGAAAGAGGGGGAGAAGCTGGCGGAAATAGATGGCTTTTTCCCCGTACAAAACCATGCATTTTACTTACAGGAAAACCGATTGGTCCACCTTAACCCGGATACAATGCAATCTAAAAACATTTTAGAATTAGATAACACACGAGCAGATGTTTATATCAAGGAAACGGATGAAGGTCTACATATACTTACTGTAACTCCAGGAAATAGTACTTCCAGCATAAAGGTTTATCAATTGGGAGAGCAGCACACCACAGAGTTATTGGCAGCAAAGTCTTTTCCTGTCAAATCAGGTGAAACAGTGAGGGAAGTGGCGTTTGATGTGCAGGAGAGTAAGCTTGGGTTGATGATTGGTACGCTTCAAAAACAAAGCGTTTCGGGTACTCCGGAATATCATTATTACTATGCAGCAGAGGACTTTAAGGGGAGCAAACTTTCTTTACAGACTGTAAAAGCCGACGATCCCTTTAGTCATGGGAGCTTGAAAGAGTGGAGTGATTTACAGTTTTCATTGGATGAAGATGGAGCTAAAGCTCTGTTTGTTGCCCATGGTGCGACAAAGACCACCTACAGGGACACGCCTGCTTTTAATATCTATGAACTGCAAATAACTGAAAATCAATCTAAAGTGACCAGAATGAGTAATACACCGGAACGTTCGCTGAAGCCAAGCAGGGCAGGAGTAGATAATGTCCTGTGGATTGATGCGAAGGGCGAAGCAAATGAAATTAATGTCGCTTCCAGGCAGGAAGCGTTGCTTACAAAAGCAGCAGGATACAAACAGGCTGATTTTATCAGCGCTCTTGGAAAGACGGTGGGAATGTTTTCGTACGCGCCTTTCACTTTTTTCATCACTTTTATGTGGTATTTATGGCCGTTTCTGTTTATTTTCTTAATGATGGGCGCTTTCGGTGGAGCAGTAGAAGAAGGAAAGAGATGGGTTATGTACACGGCGTTAGGGCTATATTTATTATCGACCTTAATATGGAATGACATGTTATTTTCTGAAAAGCTGATGGCCAGAATGCCGGAATACTTGAATTTCCAAGGCAGTACCTGGTTGCTATTAACGGCGTTTGCGGTGATAGCTTATTTACTGATGGAGAAGGAAGGAAAGTGGAAAGATTGGGGAATCCCGATGAAATTCACTTATTTTGTAGGTATTCATCTCTTACTGGTAACCGTGTTCATTGGTCCATATCTACTCTAAAGGCTCTGTTAAGAGGCCTATTCAATAATAGGGCCGTATAATGGAACACTCGATTTCGAGATATTATTGGAGTTTAGGGACTCCAGGAAACGATTCGCTTTCCGTGGGCGTGTGCTGAGTCTCCTCAGGCTTCGCCTTGCGGGGCCTCAGCGATCCCGCATTTCCCACAGGAGTCTCATCGTTTCCCTACGCCCCTAGTCATGGGAAGTTCGCGAAATCACACTTGTGGAAACTGCCCCATGATAATAGAAAGAAGACATTGGTCCCTTTATCTCCTACATAAATGTGTAAGGAAGAAGGATTTAGTTGTACACTTTTCTCTTTTTGAAGGGGCCGTTTAGTATAAAGCTAGCTGGATGGGCAGGGAAACGATGAGACTCCCGCGGGAGAAGGGGCTAGGCGAGATCCCACAGGCTTTAGCCCGAGGAAGCTTGCCAGGTCCCCGCAGGAAAGAAATGAATGCGTAATCGCCTTGGGAGACACGACACGCATAAGCAGAACAGCAAAAGGGAAGGGCTCTTTCTTCCTGTTGATGGACTGCTTATGTCGCGAGTGTCTAGGCGATGAAGCTGGAAAGCGAGTCGTTTCCCAGCCCATCCCAACTCCACCTTGGTAACGGACCTAATTATCTTGAAACTGAGTCTTCAGCAAAAGGGAGCAATTGTAAAGGCAACACTGTGACTTAACAGAGCTACTACAAAAAAACAGTCGGCCAGATATCAATTCATTGGTCGATTGGTTTTTAATCAATAATGAAGCTTTCTTCTACGCAGATCATCAAAATTATAATGAAGTAAGAAAGGTGGAGGATCATGGCCAAACTTTTGTTTTTATTCCTATCATTGATTCTGGTTACTGGATGTTCTTCAAGTAATGAGCCTCCTGAGACAAAGACACCTGACGAAAATAACAGTAAAAGATCTACCATTGAAGTGTTGACTGCCAACTTGAATTCTCCATGGGATATTGAAATCGCCGGGGATACATTTTTCATCACGGAGCGAGAGGGGAATATCATCTCCTGGGCAGCAGGTACAAATCAGGAAAGGCAGCAGGTCATAACCAAAAAGGCTATTCACCAGCAAGGTGAAGGCGGGTTGCTCGGCTTCCAGCTCCGTCCTGATTTTTCAGAAACGAAGGAAGCGTATGTTTATCATACCTATCGACAGGATGGCGCTACTAAAAACCGGGTGATTGTCATACGTCTTGAAGATGGACAATGGCGGGAGGTGGACGTGGTTTTAGAGGATATACCAGGTTCCAGCTTTCATAATGGCGGCCGTATGAAAATTGGTCCTGATAACAAGCTGTATATAACGACTGGCGATGCTTCCGACCAACGTTTAGCCCAGCAAGTGGAAAGTCTGGCAGGAAAGATTCTCAGGATGAATTTGGATGGCAGCATACCAGAGGATAACCCTTTTGAAAACTCTTATGTCTACACTTTAGGACATCGTAATCCGCAAGGGATCGCCTGGACGGAGGACGGGGAAATGTATGCATCAGAGCATGGTTCCAGTGCTCATGACGAGATCAATAAAATTGAAGCAGGGAGTAATTACGGCTGGCCTGTGATTAAAGGTGATGAAGAACAAGAAGGTATGGTGACACCTATCTTCCATACAGGTACCGATACCTGGGCTCCATCCGGAGTGGCGATAGAAGATAATCGATTGTACATTGCCAGTCTGCGTGGGCAGGCTCTCCGGGCCATGGACTTAAATGAATTGGAACCAATGATTATTACGGATGAATACGGGCGTATCCGCGATGTCACGATTGAAAACGGGGATATTTATTTCATCAATAATAATACCGATGGAAGAGGCTCGCCTGCAACAAATGATGATCGCCTTTTTAAGGTTACTAATCAGTGATTGGCTGGGGGGGTAGAACCCATTTTAATTATGGAGCGAGGTGTTTTACCAGCCAATCAACGAGCAAACTTTCTACTTTATTCAGGTAGCCGAAAAATGAATGATCGGCGCCGTGGATGACTTCAAGGTTTGACTGGGGAGGAAGCCATTTCATCCCCAGTCTGGAGATGTGGTGGAGACTTACTTCTTCTTCGTCGGCATCCCCGTGGATAATCAATGCGGGACAGTCAATCTTTGATAAGAGTTTTTGTTGATTACACGTTTCAAAATCCATTAGCATCTGATGATCGATTTGGATATTCTCCCGGTGAGGGCTTGAAGTTTTTTCAACAAGGAACCCTTTGACTGTCACATCGTCCAGCTGTTCTTCTGTGAAATGGTCGGGCCATTCATATTTGATTGGCCCAGTCAGTGCACCAGTCAGCATGATCACCTCGACACCTTCCGTAAAGCCTTCCAGACAGACTCTGCTGCCAAGACTGTGACCATAGAGGGCGATTCGCGTAAAACCTAAGCTTTTCACATAAGAAATGGCAGCTTGTAAATCATCTATTTCCTTCTGCAGGGTGATGCGGTCGTCATCGCTTTCCCCGCAGCCGCTAAAATCGAATTTCAATACACTGAACCCATGTCGGTGGAAGGCTTTGGCGAAGCGGTCGAATCTACCCTTTAAAGACTTATCAGAAGTGAAGCCGTGGCACATGATGACAATCCTCTCCTGTGAAGCTGGATACAACTCTCCGACCAAATGCAAATGACGAGAATTCTTAAAAGAAATTTTTTTCATCCATGTACCTGCCTCTCCATCAGTTATCTTCTGAAATATAGTTTCCCTGGACAAACGTCATAATGGCGAACACAATGAAGGAAAGCATTAAAATCGATCCGCCCACAATGAAAAAGATCAAATTGAAAGTGTCCATGCCTCCGAAAGGTTTGACGTAATAGAGCCACATACCTGCTGTCAGACCAATTGACCCAATGAAAGCGGTCCATATCTGAGTAGTTGCCAGCACTGATTTTTTGGGGATGGAAAAAACTTTATAATAGATGGCAAAAGCAAATAGCGATAACCACCCGACAACAAGGATGTGGGCGTGGACTGCTCTAAATTCATATCCTCCTGCGCCTGCCATATGGGAGCCGATAAAGGCACCGATCAAAGCATATATGGCAGAAACACGAACTAAAAATCGCGTACGATCCATAAAAAAATCCTCCTAATGAATAAATACTATCATTAACACTATGACCACCTTATTATAGCGGAAGGATCCCACAATGAAAATATGTGTCATAGGAATGTCGATTTTATTAAAGTCGGTTTGTTTTATAGAAATTCGTCAGTATTGTAAAATAGAAAGGAGAGAATATATGAAACTAGTAATGATCCATCATATCAGTTTAAAGACAAGTGATTTGGAAAAAGCGAAGCGTTTTTATGGAGAAGTACTAGGGTTAGTGGAAGAAAATAGGCCCGATTTCTCATTTCCGGGCGCGTGGTACCAGATCGGGGAGTATCAACAGCTACATTTAATCGAGGATTCTCAATTTGTCTACAATCCTGATCGTCATATCGATACAAGAGGGAACCATGTCGCGTTCCGAGTGGACAGCTATCAGGAGACAGTTGCACACTTGAAAACAAACAAAATTGAAATAAAAGAAAAGCCCGATAGCACCAGTGGTTTTGCTCAAATTTTCTGTTGTGATCCTGATGGCCATATCATTGAGTTCCATGTCCCTCAACAATAGAAATACATCTAGGAGGAATGAAATTTGAAAAAAATGTTCGTCTTGTTTTTCACTGTTTTACTTTTGACCGCATACGGTCAAGTAGGAACCGTCCAAGCTTCTAGTAGTTACAGCGAAGACGGGAAGAAGGTTGTCCAGGAAGTGGAGCAATTTTTTATAGGAGCCTATGAAAAGTCGAAAGAAAGTTTACAAGAAACAAATATACTGATTTATTTAGAAAATGCTTATGAAACTACCATACAAAAGGTGACAGAGACTGAAATACCGACGTATATTCAAGAGGCGAAAGATAAACTGTTATCTCTTGGTGAACAGTTCAAACAGGAGTTCCAACAAGGGATGACAGAATGGAGTGAAGAGGGGATCGACAGGAAGGAATTTGCTGACTCTTCACTTATGAAGGTAATGAATGATTTCAGAGTGATAGGCGAAAGTGTGAAAACTTTAATATGATTGGCGCGGTTAACCGACGTTGTTGATGACAAGGTAGTAACAACCCCAAAAAAAGCTGACCATTCTTCGGTCAGCTTTTATTATATTTTAAGTAAGTTTAACTTTGTTATAGGGTTAAAGTATAAGAAACAATTAGGCTTTAAAGCCACAAGGGCTTGGCGTTAAGCTGAGTTTTTCTAATTTTTCAGATGTAGGCTTTTCCGCTATCATAGAAGAAGAATATACATAATAAGGAGTGGGTAGGATGAAGCGTCGTTTGCAGAAAGTAGGGCAGCATTTGAAAGAAGCTGGCATAGATGCTGCTTTTATTAACGGGAAAGAGAACTTCTTTTACTTAAGTGGATTTCATACGGATCCCCATGAACGTCTGATTGGATTGTTGGTTTTTCCGGAAGAGGCACCGATAGCCATTGTTCCTGGAATGGAAAGCGGGCAGCTGCGTGAAGCTGGCTGGCAATATGAAGTGATCGGTTATGCTGACCATGAAGATCCTTGGGCGAAGCTGGGAGGCTCTTTAAATAAAAGAGGAAAGACCGCCCTATCCGTTTTAGGTATTGAAAAAGATGTGCTATCCTATGGCAGAACGGAATCGCTATTGGAATTATTTCCCGAATCTGAAATCCTTGATGTTGCCGGAATATTGAATGAGATGCGTGTAATCAAAGATGCTTCCGAAATAGAGATTATCCGCCGTGCCGCTGAACTGGCTGACTATGGGGTCAAAGCTGGCGTGGAAGCTTTGAAGGCAGGAGTCACTGAAATGGAAGTGCTTGCGAAAATCGAATATGAGCTCAAGAAAAAAGGCGTCCGTGAAATGTCGTTTTCCACCATGGTATTATTCGGCGAAAAGTCCGGGCAGCCCCATGGATCACCTGGCGATCGTAAGCTTCAAAAAGGCGATTTCGTATTATTTGATTTGGGGGTCGTGCTTGAAGGCTACACTTCTGATATTACACGTACGTTTGTCTATCAATCTGCCAACGATCAGCAAAAAGAAATTTATGAAACGGTTTTAAAAGCTCAGAAAGCTTCCTTGGAAATGAGTAAGCCAGGGTCGAGGATCGGCGACTTGGATCAGACTGCCCGGGATATTATCGAATCTGCCGGATATGGGGACAAGTTCCCGCACCGTATCGGCCATGGTATGGGCATCAATGTGCATGAATTTCCCTCCATGAGCCACTTGAATGACGGAAAGTTAAAAGAAGGAATGGTGTACACCATTGAGCCTGGCATCTATGATCCGGCAATTGGCGGGGTTCGAATTGAAGATGATGTATTGATTACAAAGGACGGCTATGAGACATTAACGAATGTTCCGAAAGAATTGCAGATCATAGAATAATAAAAGCGGATTACCTTCACGAGAGGTAATCCGCTTTTTTGCAGGCGGGTAGGGTTAAGTTGGAATATAGTATAGCTGCGTTAGGGTGGAATATCATCCGGTTAAGTCACAATAAAGCCCGGTTAAGTAAGTACCCCCTCCCTGCCAATCAAAATAAAACTATGCTTTTTGGTTGGTTGCTGCCATCAGTGCTTTGATCGTGTGCAGGCGATTTTCTGCCTGGGCGAAAACGAAGGAATGCTTGCTGCGGAAAACCTCATCTGTCACTTCCATTTCGGATAACCCGAATTTTTTATGGACTTCTTTTCCAACTTGTGTTTCTAAATCATGAAAAGCCGGCAAACAGTGAAGAAAGATGAGATCTTTGTTATTCGTTTTCTCCACCATCGTTTGATTGACCTGGTAAGGGTGGAGCTGCTTGATCCGTTCTTCGAAATGATTTTCTTCTCCCATGGATACCCATACATCGGTATAAAGAACATCTGCTCCTGCAACAGCTTCATCAATATTGGCTGACACAGTCACTTTGCCACCTGTCTGCTTTGCGGTCTGTTCGGCATACTGGACAATCGATCCGTCTGGGAACAGTGCTTCAGGTGAACAAATCCGTATGTCCATCCCAACCTTTGCACCACCGATCAACAGGCTATTGGACACATTATTCCGTCCATCCCCGACATAAACAAACGTAATCCCTTTCAAACGGCCAGCTTGTTCTTTGATGGTTAAAAAGTCTGCAAGTACCTGGGTGGGGTGATAGAGATCTGTCAGCCCATTCCATACAGGAACCCCTGCATGTGCTGCCAATTCTTCTACCGTTTGATGGCTGAACCCTCGAAATTCAATCCCATCAAACATACTTCCAAGTACTTTGGCAGTATCCCGAACCGATTCCTTTTTCCCGAGCTGAATATCGTTCTTCCCCAGGTATTCTGCACGAGCCCCTAGGTCATTACATGCGACCGTGAAGGCGCAGCGTGTCCGGGTGGAAGGCTTTTCGAATAACATAGCGATATTTTGCCCATCTAGATAGCGATGGGGAATGCCGGCTTTCTTTTTAGCTTTTAAATCTTCCGCCATATCAATCAGATGGTGTATTTCAGACTCCGAGAAATCTTTTAGTGTCAAAAAGCTTTTACCAAACAGTGTGCTGGCAGGTTTGGCAACCGTCTGTTCCTGAACCATTAACCAATTCTCCTCTCTTCCTCTTATTTCATATTTATGCAGAGTTATTCCCGGGATATGAATGGAAAATAGATTCTATCTTCGGGAAATCGAAACCGATAATAGAATAAATATGCGATGATATGTATATTAACACAGTTTTGTTTTATATGACCAGTGCTATTTGTAAAAAATCTAAAATATTATACGCCTAAGGTCTTATATGGAAATATAGCTTAGGCTCATTATTAACCTTCGTTTTACAAGGTAAGATGAAGTCAAGATAACAGAAAGGAGGCAGGATGATGAAAAAGTTCATGTTGTTTATTGCGGGGCTGATCGCTCTGTTTGTATTACTCGCTAATCTTGGGCCGATGATTTTGCTTGGGGTAAGCGTATGGTTGTTGTATATCGTATTCAAGCAATTCATCAAGAGCGATTCTACAGCAGGTAAAATTGGATGGGTGATAGCAGGCCTGCTTATCCTAAGCATTGCATTTGCTAACATCTACGCGGTTATAGGTGTTGGTGCCGCATATGTCTTGTATGTAATTTATAAGCAGTGGCAGGACGAAAAGCATGATGATGACATAATTGTACCCTCGAAAACAGAGGATCCGTTCACGAATTTTGAAAAACAATGGGCGGAAATGAAAAATTACTAACACTAAACAAAGGAGCGGTTTTTAATGGCTAATTTATTCAATCGTATGAAAGACTCAATTACTGCTGATTTCCATGAACTATTGGATAAGAAGGAACAAAAGAATCCGATGGCTGTTTTGAATCAATATTTGCGTCATAGTGAACAGGAAACGGAAAAAGTGAGAGTATTGGTGGAACGCCAGCATAAATTAAAAGAAGAATTTGCCCGGGAACAGATGAAAGCACAAGACATGGCTGAAAAGCGACAAAAACAAGCCGAGGTTGCGAAGCGTGCCGGGGAAGAGACGATGTACGATTTCGCCATAAAAGAGTACGAGGAATACAGCGAACGTGCAGAACGTATGAAAGTTTCCCGCCAGGATGCAGTTCAGCAGCTGGAAGAGCTGGAATGTAAATACGAGGATATGAAGCACCGATTGAAAGATATGCATTTGAAGCGTATGGAATTGATGGGGCGGGAAAATGTCGCACGAGCTCATCACAAAATGAACCACGTAATCGAGCACACATCAGAAAACTCCTATAATCGCTTTCAGGAGATGGAGCATTATATCGATAACCTGGAGTATAAAGTGAACAGTGCTTATTATCGCAATACGTTCGACAGTAAAATCGCTAAACTGGAAAAGCAAATGCAGGAACAAGAAAAGGCTACAGCGAATCATTAAAAACATGATATTCTAAAAAGGCGCAGTGTTATGCGTCTTTTTATACATAATAAAAGAAAGGAGGAGGCGCCTTGTGCTTAAATGGATGAATACAGACACATGGAATTGGATCATCATCATTGGTGCCCTCCTTTTTGTGCTGGAAGTAGCTTTTTTCAATGGCGGCCTGATTTTTTCTGTATTGTTTTCTGGATTCTTAATGTATGTCGGCTGGAAAAAATATTCTCATCTCTGGGCTAAGGTGCTGTTTTGGGTCGGAACTGTCAGTCTGTTTTTCACTATTCTTAATATGATGGCTGTCCGCTTTTTAATAGTGGCTGTGCTAATTTTGTTTTTATTTCATTATTCCCGTTCTAAAAATGAAGCAGAATATCTGAAGCCCGTTGGGTCTCCGAACGTTCCAGAACAGCTATTTGAGATAGAACCTCTTTTCCAGCAGCAATTTTTTGGTAATCAGCAAACAGCAGATACCGCCTTTCAATGGAAAGACATCAATATTCATGGGGGGTTTGGCGATCGGATCATCGATCTCAGCAATACGGTGCTTCCCGATGAAACAGCGGTCATCTCGATTCGCCACTTGTTTGGGAATATCGAAATTTATGTCCCTTATGAAGTGGAAGTGAGCATCTCTCATAGTGCAGTATTCGGGCGTGCGGTCATTTTTGATCACCCCCATACGAAATTGATCAATCAGAAACTTGCCTATCAAACTGAAGGATATGGGAAACAGCGGCCGCAAGTGAAAATTATGACGACAGTGTTTTCTGGTGATATCGAGGTGAAGCGGATATGAATATGGTGATTCGCCAAATATTCTCCGGCATTCTCTTCAGTGTAATTACGGCTGTTATCATAGCAGGTGCAACTTTCCTTGCTTTTCCGTTACAAGATTGGAAAGATTTATGGGAAGTAGAAGTGTTTGATTTTCCCTATCTGCTGTGGATCATCATTCTCCCTGTAAGCGTTGGTTTGATTACCGGTATATCCTACGGCTGGTTCTGGCGTCGGAAGCTTTATAGTATGGATCGCCAGTTGAACGATTTACTCAAAGGACAGAAACGCAGCGAGCCGGAAAATGAAACGGTTCAGGAAATCATAGATATTTATCGACATATCTCCGAGCTTGAAGAAAAAATGAAGAAACAAATAGAACTGTCGCAACGCTTGGCGACGGAGAGAGCGAATGAACGGGAGAAGAGCCTGCAGGAAGTAGTCATCCAGGAGCGTAACCGCCTGGCCAGGGAGTTACATGATTCTGTCAGTCAGCAGTTATTCGCTGCTTCGATGATGATGTCAGCAATCAATGAAGGTGAAGCTCCAGGTGATGCAGGGCCAAAAAAACAGCTGGCTATGGTAGAAAAAATGATCCATCAATCCCAGTTGGAAATGCGGGCACTGCTGCTTCATTTACGCCCGGTAGCTTTAAAAGGGAAGTCGATCAGGGAAGGCGTAGAGGAACTGCTTGCTGAACTGACACAAAAGGTCCCTATGACGATTGACTGGAATATTGAAAACCTTGAGCTTGATAAGGGAGTAGAGGACCAGCTGTTTCGAATTTTACAGGAATCGATCTCTAATACTTTAAGACACGCAAAAGCAAACAGTCTTCATGTGATGTTGATTGAGCGTGATGAAATGATTATTATGCGAGTCATCGATGATGGAGTCGGATTTGATGTGGAAAAGGCAAAAACAAGCTCCTATGGGCTTCAGAATATGCAGGAACGTGCCTATGAAGTAGGAGGAACACTGAAAGTCGTGAGTCTAGTAGGACAAGGGACGCGGCTGGAAGTGAAAATACCTGCAGTAAAGGAAGGTGAGGGCAATGATTAAGGTGCTATTTGCTGACGATCATGAAATGGTTCGTATCGGTGTATCGGCGTATCTTTCAGCCCAGGCGGATATCGAGGTAGTGGCAGAAGCTGATGATGGCGGGGAAGCTGTAGAGTTAGCTTTAGAAATGAAGCCGGACATCATTCTGATGGATCTGGTCATGAAAGAAATGGATGGGATTGAAGCGACCAGAAAAATCACTGCTGCCTGGCCCGAGGCAAAAATAATTATTGTCACGAGCTTCATCGATGATGAAAAGGTTTATCCTGCACTTGAAGCCGGTGCCACAAGTTATATGCTGAAAACTTCGAAAGCAGACGAGATCGCTTCGGCTATTCGGGCCACATACGAGGGGCAATCGATTCTTGAACCGGAAGTTACAGGCAAAATTATGAATCGTATGCGTAAGAAACCTGAGGATCACCTGCATGAGCAGTTGACGGGGCGTGAATTGGAAATTTTGCTGAAGATAGCAGAAGGGAAAACTAATCAGGAAATAGCTGATGAGTTATTCATTGCACTGAAAACCGTCAAAGTTCATGTTAGTAATATTCTTGGTAAACTGGAAGTGCATGATCGGACCCAGGCAGTCATTTATGCTTTCAAGCATGATTTGACCCAATGATTTGAAGGAAGGGGAGTATAGGGATGGTACATATACCAGTGGCTGTGCAAATGTATACCTTGCGTCATGAAAGTGCACAAGACTTTGCTGGTACATTAAAAAGAGTAGCTGAATTAGGGTTTGAGGGAGTAGAATTTGCGGGGTATGGAGGGTTAGCTGTATCAGAAGTCAAGGCCTTGATCGATGGATTAAGACTTCAGGCAGTATCCAGCCATGTTCCGTTGGAAACCTTACAAGCTGAGTTGCAGAAAGTTATCTACAATCAAAAGATACTGGGAAGTGAATATATTGTAGTTCCGTTCTTAAGTCAAGAGCAGCGCACTGATAAAGGCTACCAGGCGCTTATCTCTTTTTTGCGAGAAGCAGGAGAAGCATGCCGGGCAGAGGGAATCACCCTTTGCTATCATAACCATGACTTTGAACTTGATCAGTTACCAGGAGGCCGGAGTGCGCTGGAAACTATATTTGATGCCACTACCGCGGACCAACTGCATACGGAGCTTGATGTCTATTGGCTGAAGAAAGCAGGGGAGAACCCTGTCGAATGGATGAGTCGTTATCAAGGGCGGTCACCGCTCATTCATTTAAAAGATATGACAACGGACGAAGAGCAATTTTTTGCGGAACTTGGCACTGGCGGTGTGGATATCGATGCAGTGCTGGAAGCGGGTGAAGAAGCAGGGGTTCAATGGTGGATCGTAGAACAGGATGAAAGTCGCCGGAAACCGTTTGACAGCTTGGAGATTAGTATCAATTATTTAAAAGATAGACTTCCACAATTAAATAACTAGCTATGGAAGACTGCATAATTAAAGCCAGGACCTGTAAAAATAAGGGTCCTGGCTTTTGTAATAGTTGTCAGCCATATCAATGAAAGGATTTATGCATACTCCAAGTTATTTTGTTGACTTTCATTCAGTTGTACTATAAAATTATCTCAAATTCGAGATAATTAACAGGAGGCACTATCATGGAATTATTAGGCCTGCATCATGTTTCCATTTTGACCGGAAAAGCTGAAGATAACTACCGTTTTTATACAAAGGTGTTGGGAATGCGTCTCGTCAAAAAGTCTGTCAACCAGGACGATACGACATCGTATCATCTATTCTATGGGGATGCGAAAGGGAACCCGGGTACAGAGTTGACCTTTTTTGATATTCCGATGCTAGCCAGAACTCACCCAGGAGTGTCGAGTATATCGGCGACTTCACTTCGGGTGAAGGACACGGAGGCATTACAATTTTGGAAGCAAAGGTTCGATGAAAAGCGTGTCGAGCATGGCGAAATCACGCAGCGTGCAGGGAGAGAAACGCTTGCTTTTGAAGATACGGAAGGTACAAAAGTAATATTAGTAGCGGATAACGGAGAAACGGGGGTAGAGCCGGGGGAAGCGTGGGAGACAGAAGAGATTCCAAAACAGCATGCGATTGTGGGATTGGGGCCAGTGACATTGACCGTTGCTGACTTGAAGCCGACGGAAAAAGTATTAACCGGCTTGATGGGTTTTACACATGTTGGCTCTTACCCATCCCTAATTAGTGAAACCCTTCCGGATATAGAGATCTATGCTACTGGAAAGGGAGGAACGGGAGCTGAGGTGCACCTTGAAACACGTCCTGACCTGCCAAAAGAACGTATCGGCCGTGGCGGCGTCCATCACGTAGCCTTTCGTGTACCGGATGAAAAAGAATACGATGTCTGGGCAGAGCGCATCCAACAAGCCCGCATCCCCAATTCCGGAAAAGTAGACCGCCATTATTTCAAAGCGCTATACTTCCGGGAGCCGAACGGCATTTTGTTCGAACTATCTACGGACACACCTGGCTTCGATGTGGATGAACCTATTGAATCATTGGGCGAAAACTTGTCACTGCCGCCATTTTTGGAGCCGGATAGAGAAGAAATCGAAGCTAAGCTGCGCCCACTGGATCTGTCGTAAATAAAAAGCCTGTGAACCGTATTAACAAATTAAAAGAGGGAACATTTTTTTAATTAGGTTTCCTCTTTTTTATTTTCACGTTTCTTCCCCGAGAGATAGAGCAGCCACCCTGCAATTGCCATGCCTGATTCGACAAAATGAAGACTTCCGTATCGAATCAGATTCCATAAAAATAAGCCCCCAAACACGATCAGCAGCATCTGACCAATACCCTTCAATAAATAAGTTCCCAAACAAAAACCTCCTTGTCTGTTCTTGTATCTTGTTCTATTTTAAGTGACAGGAAATCACAATGCCATCAATTAAGCGCTTTATACAATTTATTATTGGGAATACTAAAACCAGATAAAGACGGAAGAGGTGATTGTGTTGAAATGGAACAACCAATTGGCAGATAATTTGAAATGGACAGGTGATATTTCGAACAGAGAACAAAAAGAGCTGGTGGCTCTTCGAGTAGCAGAACATGTAAAGGACGGGCAGGTAATAGGAGTCGGATCAGGATCTACTGCCTTTCTTGCAATTCAGGCAATAGCCAGTAAAGTGAAAAAGGAAAATTTAACGGTAACTGCGATTCCTACATCAGTAGAAGTTGCTTTAAGCTGTGCTCGGGCAGGGATTTCGACTACAACCTTAGCACAGACGAGGCCGGATTGGGGTTTCGACGGCGCGGATGAAGTCGATTCGGAATTCAACCTTATCAAAGGTCGTGGCGGAGCGATGTTTGCAGAAAAGCTGGTAATGGCCAGTTCGCCAAAAACGTATATCCTGGTAGATGAAAGCAAATTCGTCAACCGGCTCGGTCACAATTTTCCTGTGCCAGTAGAAATCGATCCACGAGCTATCCATCTTGTTGAAACGAAGCTGCAGGAAATGGATGTTTCCGCAGTGGGTCTTAGGATGGCCAAACATAAAGATGGCCCGGTTATTACAGAAGCCGGTAATCTGATTTTAGAAGTAAGGTTTAACCATATCGGGTTGACGACAGAACAAGACTTGAATGCAATTCCCGGGGTAATAGAGAACGGTATCTTCTTCAATTATCCAGTGGAGGTTATATCTAATTGATTTGGCCCCATCAGTGAATGCTGGTGGGGTTTATTTTTGGGGATTTTAAAAGCGGCAAGGAGAACATGGTAAACTATAACTAGCAATGAAAAAGGAGTGTGAGAGTTTTGAAATACGAAGATTCCAAAGCGAATGAAAAAGTACATACTGACTTCAGGGAACGCATGACTTATGGCGAGTACCTTGACCTTGATCAACTTTTGAATGCTCAAAATCGTTTGTCCGATCACCATGATGAAATGCTGTTTATCATTATCCATCAAGTAAGTGAACTTTGGATGAAATTGATTCTCCATGAAATACGTGCATCGATTGATGCAATCAGGGGAGGCGACTTGCAGGGTGCTTTTAAAATGCTTGCCAGAGTTTCGAAAATCCAAACCCAAATCATCCATGCCTGGGACGTTTTATCAACGCTGACACCAGCAGAATATATTCAGTTTCGTGATCAGCTGGGACAGGCTTCCGGTTTCCAATCCTACCAATACCGCATGATTGAATTCGCTCTTGGTTACAAGACTTCGCATGTCTTAAAAATTTATGAGAAAAATCCTGAGCTTCACGCCAAATTGAAAAATGCTTATGAATCGCCAAGTATTTACGATGCTGCAATCGAAGCTCTTGCAAAGGCAGGACTCGATATTAACCCTGATCTTGTCAATCGTGATTTCACCAAAACTTATCACGGTGACCCTACTGTGGAAGCTGCCTGGACGACTGTTTATAAAAATGTGGAAAAATATTGGGATCTCTATCAGCTTGCTGAAAAGCTTGTAGATATCGAGGATTGGCTTCAGCAATGGCGTTTCCGTCATATGAAAACAGTGGAACGTATCATTGGACATAAAACAGGAACCGGTGGATCCTCCGGTATCGGTTATTTAAAAAAGGTACTCGACCATCGTTTTTTTCCAGAATTATGGGACGTTCGAACGAATTTGTGATAGAAATAGCAATTTTGCACGATAAAGTAAAAAAAATGTCGATTAATATTACAAACATGTTACAATGAGATTACTCACTTTAACCATAGAAGGGTAATCTAACTATGAAGCGAATGATAATATCCATAACAATTCTGCTGCTCATACTTTTAACTGCTTGTTCAACAGCAAGTACGGATAAAAAGGCAAGCGGGCAGTCAGAGGGTAACAAAGATACACAACTGAATTTTGAAATAGAGTCTATCATCGAGGAATATGAAGATTATCGGTTAGCGGTACACTATCCTCAGACCTCCAATGATCAACTGAACCAAATAATATTGGATTATGTGAAGAAAAATATAGCAAATTTCAAACAAGACAGCTACCAATTGAAGCAGGAGGAGAACAGTAAAGCGTCCCATGAGTTTAACATTGACTTTGAGCTTCTTCATACTTCCGGGGGAATTGTCAGCATTGAATTCAAGGAAGTTACTGATTTCGGAACGGATCAGCCTGTAATTGGTAATTCTGTCCTTAACTTCGATTTGTCTAAAGGGAAGCGTTTGAAATTGGCCCATTTGTTCAAAAAGGATAGCGACTACTTAAGTAAGCTATCAGAATATGTGATAAACCAGTTACGTACGAACGAGCGTCTGGAGGCAGGTTTTGATGAAGGTTGGATTAAACGCTCAATCCTTCCTCAAGAAGAAAGTTTCCAAGTGTTTTCTTTCAATGAAGATGGCATTACACTTTATTACCAGCCTTCCAATAAGGAAAAGAAAGCTCCGGTTGTGAAGGTGACAGTGCCTGAATATCAATTGATTGATATTATGAAAGAAAGATATTCCCAGGCTTTGAAACATAATAACCCGGAGCCTCTTTCTAAAAACCTTAGCTCCTCATCGAAGGATATCCAACAGAGTACAAAGCAGCTAAGGGACAGACAGAAAAATAAGCGGATTGCTTTGACATTCGATGACGGGCCGCACCCGATAGTAACGAAACAGGTACTGGAGGAATTAGAGACTTATGGCGGTAATGCAACTTTTTTCGTGCTCGGAAACCGGCTTGCTTATTATCCTGAACTGGTGAAGCAAATCGCTGCTTCCGGACATGAAATTGGAAATCACTCTTGGAACCACCGTGAATTGACCAGACTTGAACCTTCTGCTATAGAAGAACAGTTACATCGAACGTCAGCTAAGCTGGAGGAATTGACTGGAAAATATCCTCGCATTGTTAAAGCTCCTTATGGGCATGTAAATAAAGAAGTTCAACAAGTTGCCGGGCTGCCGATCATTAATAATAGTCATGATATTGAAACTTGGCGTCTGGCAGATCCGCAATCTATTATTAATGAAGTGATGACGAAAGCAGAAGATGGGGCAATCATATCACTGCAGGAAGCATCACCTTATGTAGACAAAGTAATCGAACCTCTGCTCAGAAGATTGAATGAGGAAGGTTATCAATTTGTAACGGTAAGCGAGTTGAGGAAAGAGGAACAAACGGATATGGCCGGTGCACCACCAGTGCTGGCTTGGCTTCCATAGAGATAAAAAGCAGCAAGCTCCTGATTAGAGGGGCTTGCTGCTTTCTTTACACTGCTGCCTGGTCTTTGTATTGGTGTATGGAATGATTCTCAGGTTCGTGCTGAAAAATGGCAACTAGATCTTCAACCATCGCACTGGCTGTTGGTAATTTGCCTGCCCCTGGTCCGATCAGGGTGATGGTACCTACTATATTACTTGTAATAGCAATGGCATTATCCACTCCGTCAATGTTATAGAGCGGATGGGAAGAGGAGAGCAATAAAGGTGAAACTTCAGCTTTTAGTTGATCTCCTTCTTTGTAGATGACAGCAATGTGTTTATATTTCTTATTATTCTCCTGTGCAGCCTGGATATCTGTACTAGTAAGGTCTTTGATTCCTGTTTTTTCTACCTTATGCCAAGCTGGCTGGTCATTGAATATCAGCTGACTTAAAATCATCAGCTTGTTGAATGCGTCCGTACCATCGATGTCATTCGTAGGATCTGCTTCTGCATAACCTTTCTCTTTCGCTTCGGCTAAGGCGGTTTTGAAATCGATGGAACGTTCGCTCATGGCTGTCAAAATATAATTGCTGGTACCATTTAAGATCGCTTCAATTTTTTCTACCCGGTTGACCTGCAATAACTGCTCAATCGTGCGAATCACAGGTGTTCCACCAGCTGTTGTAGCCTCAAAACCTATTTTCACATCGTTTTCTCGAGCTTTCTCGAGCAGAGATTTCGCATGCTTGGCGAACATCATTTTATTCGCTGTGATGACGTGGACGCCTTTATCCAAGGCGTGTGTCAGGTAGGAAAGTGCCGGTTCCTCACCTACAATCGCTTCAAATACCACATCCAGTTCGGGAAGGGTGATGATTTCTTCAAAATTTGTGGTCACTACTATATTCTCCGGAAGGTTCTTGTGTTTAGAAGGATTCTGGACAAGAATAGCAACAATTTCTACTTCCTTCCCCAGGAGGATTCGCAGCCTTTCCTGGTGTTCATGAAGAACTTCATGAATTCCTTGCCCGACCGTACCATAACCAAGCAGTGCGGCTTTTATCTTCTTCATGGTAATCCTCCTTCAGACCGATTATTCCGCTAACCGGCTGTTTGAAATATCTCAGGCATTTCTCTTATAAAGTCAGCGCTGCATCCGAATGATCCGTCGCTTGTCTCAGTGTAACTGCGCGTTCATAAAGGTTATCCCCTGCTACAGTTCCAAGCTCTTTATCCAGAGTGATAGCTTCATTCTCTTTTAGCCAAACCAATGCAGGAGACAGGTTAGTGACTTCTTTTATGTTGTTTCTGATTTCAGTTGCAGATTCGCTATAGACGATGTCAACTTTGGTATCAAGCAGCTCATCTTTTTCAGAGATATCTTTAATGATGAAACCTAAACGCTCCAGCTTTTTGATTTCCTGTTTACCAGTTTCAGAGAATTCTCCCACTGTAGTGATGACGCGTCGTCTCAAATCGCCATTTTCACGATCCAGAGAAGATCCAAGTACTGTTTGTACAGTGTCTTTTTCTTTAGTAGGACCCGCCGGGTTTTCTTCTCCTGTAGCGATAGCGATTGCCTGGTCCAACTCAGCAAGTAAGTCCTCGGTGGACTCCAGTCCGATCGAGAGCCGGATCAATTCTTCTGTAACTCCTGTCTTTTCCAAGTCATCAGCGCTCAGCTGTTGATGGGTCGTGGATGCCGGGTGGATGATCAATGATTTAGCATCCCCAACATTTGCTACGTGAGACCATAGATTAATATTATCAATGATCTTACGGCCAGCTTCTCTGCCGCCTTTGATTCCAAATACGACAATCGACCCTGCTCCATGATGTAAATATTTTTTCGCCAAATGATGGGTAGGGTGGTTTTCAAGGCCAGGATAATTCACCCATTCCACCCCATCATGTTCGGTTAAGTGTTGGGCGACTTCTCGCGCGTTTTCCGTATGCTGTTTGATACGAAGGTGCAGAGTCTCCAGCCCTTGAAGCAATAGGAAAGCGTTTTGCGGACTGAGGCAGGCTCCAATATCGCGCAGTAGTTGGACACGCAGCTTGATAGCGAATGCTAATGGACCGACATCGTATGCATAGCGAAGCCCGTTGTAGCTCTCGTCGGGTTCTGTGAATCCAGGAAACTTGCCATTCGTCCAATCGAATCGTCCGCTGTCAACGACTACGCCACCGATGGTTGTTCCATGACCGCCGATCCATTTGGTAGCGGAGTGCACGACAATGTCCGCTCCCCAGGTCAATGGTTTACAAATGTATGGAGTGGCGAAGGTGTTATCAATAATAAGCGGGATGCCGTTTTCATGAGCAACATCGGCAACTTCTTCAATGTCCAATACATTCAAGCTCGGGTTACCGATAATTTCAGAGAAAATCGCTTTTGTGTTAGGCGTAATAGCTTCTCTGAAATTTTCTGGATCCGTACTATCTACAAAATTGACGGTGATCCCATAACGAGGCAGTGTATGGGTGAATAGGTTATACGTACCGCCATACAAATTAGTTGAGGCGACGATTTCATCACCTGCAGAAGCGATGTTCAGAATCGCCAATGTGATTGCAGCCATCCCGGAAGAGGTGGCGACAGCGGCGGCACCATCCTCAAGCAATGCGATACGCTGTTCGAAAGCATCGACTGTCGGGTTCATGATTCGAGAGTAAATATTCCCTGGTTCTGCTAAGCCGAACAAGTTTTTGGCATGTTCCGTATCACGGAAAACATAGGAAGTAGTTTGATAGATGGGTACCGCACGGGATCCAGTGGAAGGATCAGCTTCCTGTCCTCCGTGCAGCAATAGGGTCTCGGGATTATAATGATGGGATGAAAAACTCATGAAAATTCCTCCTTCAAATGATTAAGATAAGCAATCGGTTCGAAAGAGAGAGCATTCCGTTCAGAAAAGTGAGGCAGGTGAAAGAAGGTAGAGGGAAATAAGAAAGCCCTCTTCATAAGAAGAGGGCGTATGTACGTTTCCTCCTCTTATCTTTCAGATCCACAGATCTGTAGGAATTAGCACCTTTTCAAGCAATGCTTGATGGTTGCCGGGCATCATCGGGCCTATTCCCTCCGCCGCTCTCGATAAGAGATTCGATTGTTTAATCCAATATTTATGCTTGCTACGTATTCTAGATGATTATTTTTTTAAAGTCAAACACTTTTTAATAATTTAACGCTGTTAATTCTCAGTAGTGAGTTTCTAGTTAAGCGCTCGATTGCTGAAGACTCAGTATCGAGACTTTATGTTGGGGTTATGCTGTATGGGAAAACGGATCGCTTTCCGTGGGCATGGGGTGAGCTTCCTCAGGCTTCTGAATTGACCCCTTAATATTGGACACTTTTTAATTCAAGCAGTTAACTGGGCACGTTCTCGGTATTTGACGGGACTCATGCCACTTAACCTGGATTTGATTCTTTCATGGTTGTAGTAGTCCATGTATTCTTTCAGTTCCTGCTTAAAATGTTCGATGCTTTC
>NZ_FNQR01000010.1 GCF_900107755.1 Thalassobacillus cyri
TTAATAATGTGTAGTTTTTCTTCGGGGGTATACTGGCTCATAAGAGCACCTCCTATTGTCAGATGAGTGTCCAACAATAGGGGTGCACTGCACTTTAGCCCGAGGAAGCTCACCGTACACCCATGGAAAGTGAGTAATTTCCCGGACCTCCATACGCTCACCACCATAACAGAAACAGTATTTTTCGAAACTGCGTCTTCAAGTAAAGGGAGCTTAACTGTAATATCAACGTTTCATTTCGTATTATTTCTCGATAAATTTCAATATTCTTTCCCGGTTCTTTTCATAAATTTGCTTACCGAGTTCTATCAGTTCTTCGGTGAACTTGACTTCATCAAATGGAACTTCTTCTCCAAGCTCTTCGTTTATACGGAGATAATTATCCTGCAAAAGCAGCTGGCAGTGGTAGGATACGGATTCGGAAGACAGATTAAGTGCCAGATCCAGCAGCTTCGGAGTGACCTTCATGGCTGGCAGTTGGAATGGCATCCATTTTTTAATTCCCCAAAACTTATCATGGTCGATTGTAAAATCAATGTTTTGCTTCCCTGTTCCCAGGGAGAGGATTTGTATGTCCTGAAGGCTTTCTTCAAAATAATGGACCGCTTCAGTAATACAAACGAGTGAAGGGTTGTTCGCCCATAGGCCACCGTCGATCGACAAGTAATCGTTGTCGACATTGTTTGGTGGAAAATAAATCGGTGCTGAGCATGAAGACAAGACAGCATCCCATAACGGTATTGATAAATCATCTTCTTCTGAGTCAACGGCGTGAGAGCGGTGGATATAGGGTTTGCCATGAGTGACGTCGACCGCGGGAATCAACAAAGGGCCATCCATCTCGCCCAGCTTTTTATTTTCAAAAGCTTCCTTCAGCAATTGACGCAGATAGCGATCGCTATAAACGCTCTTGAACACTCCCACTTTCGCCTGCCGGATAAAAATCTTTTTTCCATATCTCTGATAGGCACTCAGCAATTCGCCCATATCCGTACGCAGCATGACAGAGGCAGCAATAATCGAACCAGTACTCGTCCCTGCAATCAAATCAAACTTTTCAGCAGCAGAGGTTCCGATATCGTTTTCCATCGCTCTCAACACAGCAATCGGCATAACACCACGGATACCGCCACCATCAATACATAATATTTTCATCCATCTTCACCATCACTCATTATGCAGAAATTCCTGTCTCGACGATATCCACATTAACTTTTATCTCAACAGATACTTCAGGATAGAGCTCTTTCCATTCTTCATCCGTTACTTTGCCTTTACGGTTTTTCAAAAGATGCCCCAGTCCTAGTGGGTCAATGTTTTTTTTCTGGAATTGTGTGATCATCCTTCTGCTCTTATCCTCAAAAAACGACGAAAATGCGGCTTCCATCTTTTTAACACGCATTTGTGTCTCTATGGTTTTAATATCGGAAACCTCACTGACGATTCCGGCCATATCCACTGTAATGACAAACTTTGGATTAGCTTTGTCTCCTTTTATCTGATACTTCACTTTTGAACCGATATTCTCAAGGACTACGCCATTCCCTTCCAATTCAATTGCCTGGATTCCCTGTTTGAAGTTTTCCACCATCATCTTGAAGGTGAATACATCCTCATAAGGGAGCAGATGGACAGATTTGCCACCTTGGAATAAAGCAAGGCCATCCATCTTAACCTCTCCCTCCTCTAACAACAGGTATGGCAAGTAGCCGTCCATGCCCATCGCATAGTAAGCGTATAAAAATGTATGAAGGTTGGTTTTTGGAAAGATGTTCTTTTCATTTTGTTCAATCAGACCGATCAAGTAATCTGCAGTCGTTTGATTTTCACTATATTTCGTTTCAATCAGTTCCTTTGTATCCCCCTCAACTACCCCTAACTGTACGTCCCTTCCTATATGAGGATCCCGGGCAAGCATATCAATGATTTTACTCAAATCTCTTTTAGCTAGATCTTCTCCATATAAGGAGAAGGAAAGTTTCCCCATCCGAATCGGTCTAGGAGACTTACTTTCCAATCCATTGCCAATCTCTTTCATTGTTTTGGCCTGATAGGATAAATATTGTTCGGTCGGCACTTCTTCCTTACTACGACCATAAATTGGAACAGCTACCGTGCATTCTGTCAGTTCTTCATCCACATAATCACACCCGGAAATACTTACCAGAGCTACTTCCTCGACACTGGGATGCGGCATACACCCTGCAAGGAAGACAGTTACAGCAAGCATGATTGGCAATAGCTTTTTAATTTCCATGACGGTATCTCACCTTTTTCATGATCAACATCATAATATATAGCACGGGAATATAGAGCAGGAAATAGAATCCGGCTTGGTTCGTAAACGTATTTAAAGCATCGATCATCCTGCGATCATCTATCAAATTGGAGGCAATTAATAAAATGATTAAATATAACCAGAGTACGTATTTTTGCTTGATTTTGAACATCCGTTTCGGAATCCGGCTGGCGGCCCATAAGCCCAGACAAATATTCGGCAGAACAACATAGGCCCATAATCCGATTCCCATATATTCAAAGCGTTGTAGAAATGGGAAATCAACGATTTTCCATAAAGAAATCGTTCCCCATGTTACATGCTGCAATTGCTCTTCACTGTAATAAATGAAGGCGACTAGCGCACTGATCAGGTAAATCATTGTGGTATAGAAAGCTCCAAAATGGGCCCATTTCTTCGATGCTTTCTGATCTTTGATAAACGGATAAAACATTAAGAGCAATTCAAAACCTAGAAAGCTTAGTGTACTTACTTTCGCCGAGCTGAGGATGTCCGTTACCGAGGCGTCAATCATAGGGTACAGGTTATTGACATCCCCAATCTGTAATGGGAAAAACTTGAACAACAATAACGGCAATCCAAGAATGACGCTGAGAAGACACATCCCAGTGATCACCCGAAGCCCGCCCTCAATAAAGTAGTAAGCAAGGAGAAGGTATACTAATGCAAACAGCCAGGTATTCAATTGAGGAAAAACCCAGACCTGGATGACTTCAACAAATGTCCGCAATACGGTCAGACTCAACAAAAGAAAGTAGACACTGAATACGAGATTCATCAAACCGCCTAAATATTTACCGAAAATAAAATTATGGACAGATACCAAGTCCCCGCCACAGCCTTGCAAGAGACGATAAATCATCCATAATAGTAGATGAATGGCCAGGCCAGCCACCAAAATAGAAATCCAGGCATTATAACCCGCATCCTCGGCAATATATTTTTCAAATCCGAGTATCCCGACCCCTACTTGCATGGAATGTACCAAAAAGAAAGCCATCGTAGAGGTAACCATTAAGTTTTCTGGTACATGAAAACCTCCCTTTGTATCATTCATCTACATCCCTCTTCTCATTTGCCCGTTTCTG
Organism: Thalassobacillus cyri; assembly: GCF_900107755.1. Lineage (GTDB taxonomy): Bacteria > Bacillota > Bacilli > Bacillales > Halobacillaceae > Thalassobacillus > Thalassobacillus cyri. The sequence goes on from NZ_FNQR01000010.1 coordinate 3,388, forward strand.
GTTGAACCGGCTGGAATCCACCGGCCTTGTCTGAATCGGTCTCATGGATTGTTTATTAAACGGAAGGCGGATGAAGGCATCCTTCAAATCATGAAACCGAAGTGGATAGATCGGCGCAAAAAAAGGTCTTCCAATCGATTGCAGCTTGATCAAATGAGCGATGAAAAAAGACATCACGATCGATATTCCTACAACCCCCCACATTTGGGCCCCGAGTAAAAACGGAAACCTTAAAAGCCGGATCGTGTTGCCTATCTGATAGACGGGGGTCGTAAAGGAAGCCAGGGCTGCCAGCGCAACTATAATCAACAGCACATTACTGGTCAAACCGGCTTCGACCGCTGCTGTTCCGATAACGATACCACCAACAATACCGATGGTCTGACCGACCTTTGTTGGAAGTCGTGCTCCCGCTTCCCTGAGCAGTTCAATTGTCAATTCTAAAATGATCACTTCCAATATCGGCGGAAAAGGAATGTCTGCCCGGGAAGTTACTATTGTCGCCAACAAGTCTTCCGGAATCATCTCATGATGATAACTCAGTATCGCGACATACAAAGGGGTGCTTAAGACTGAAAATATGACCGCGAATAATCGGATTAAACGAAACCCCGAAGCAAGATGCCAGGGAAGAAAGTAGTCATCAGAAGCAGAGAAAAATTCAACGACTGTTGTCGGACAAGTCAGGGCATGAGGAGAACCATCGACCAAAATGGCCACCTTTCCCTCCACCAGCGAACCCGTAACCCGGTCCGGCCGTTCTGTATCTAACAGCTGAGGAAACGGGGAATTGGAATTATCCGCAATCATCTGTGTAATATAGGAACTATCATTGATCTGATCATATTCAATGTCTTTCAGCCGCTGCATGACTGTGTTGACATTCTCTTGATTTGCTACGCCATCGACATATAATATAGCGACACGTGTTTTGGTCATTTTTCCGATATTCAATTCCTTGACCGTCAGCTGTGGCAGTGTCAATCGTTTACGTACCAGGTTGATATTCGTGTCAAGCGATTCTACAAACGCCTCTTTCGGCCCAACTACACTGAATTCTACTTCAGGGATGCTGACTTTTCGATGTTCAGCGATCACAGCAGGAATCGTCAGAAATTTCTTGTCGTACTCCTTCATTTGAAGGATGACATGACCTTGCATTACCCGCTGTCGAAAAAGGTCGACATCATTCGTGATAGCCAGCCCCTCAACTGGGATGACATCTTTCATTTCCTCCAGTGAATGCAAAGCATTTTGTTTTAAGGCAGGGAGGATTATTTCATTTAAAACTTTCGGCTCTACCATGGTTTCAAAATACGATAGAAAGCACTTCGTCCCGCCTTCAAGAGGATAGACCATGAAATCCTTCGACTGTTCCAGACTCTTTGTCACATCTTTGACTGTTTCGTTTTGTTCTGGAAATTCGTTACCTTTATCTTTCTTCCATTTCCACATGAGAAATCTCCTTATAGCTACGAATCGTTCATCTCTTTAGTACTTTGCAAAATGGAATAATTTATACCAGACAGGGAAAGATATTGTTTACATGGAAATGGGAGGGAACAGTGTGGTTATAGCGTATATCCTGCCGCTTGTGATGGTTGCGGCGTTTTTTATAGCAATCATGCTATTGTTAGACTGGCTTGCTCAAATAATTCTATATTCTTTAATCATTGTCCTCTTCTTCCTCCCGTTTGTTCTTCTTTATAAAGCTGAAAAAAAAGACGAAAAAAAATAAAAATCGATTCATCTTCACTAGAAGATGAATCGATTTTTTTATTTATATTTAGCTTGCCATCCGCTTCTGCTTATGTTTCCTCAAAGATTGCTCAAGTGCTCCTGTCCCCAGTAATACTCCTGCCACAATGAACAAAAATCCGAACAACTGCTCAACCATAATCCTTTCACCTAAAAACAGGTAAGAACCAGTCAATGAAAAGAACGGGGTAAGATTGATGAAAATGGCCGTTTCACCAGCACCAATCTGGTGAATTGCTTTATTATAGACCATGTGACCAATTCCCGTGGCCAGTATTGCCGAAGCTAAAAACACAATCCAGTCCACAGGAGTACCTGTCGTCAATGTGGAAAGGCCGTCAGGTTCCAGCCGGGAGCTTACAACGAACAAGAAAAAAGCCCCTACGATTTGCATCCATCCCGTCATCAGCCGTGCATCCATCGTTTCGGTCGCCCGTTTGATGGCAATGAAACTGACTGCCTGGGTAACAACGGCAAGAAAAATGTAGAGATCGCCACGAGAGATGCTCCCTACGCTTCTTTCACCGTTCAAAACAATGAACGAAACGCCAATCAGCCCGGACACGATCCCTATCATTCTCAGGATTGTCAGTTTATCTCCTAAAAATAAAATGGCAGCCAAAGCCGTCATCAGTGGCACTAATCCCAGGATAAGACCAGCATTAGAAGCGTTGGTACCCGTGAGACCTACTGACAAAAAGAAATGGTGGCCCAAAATACCGGTTAAAGCTCCTATCGTAATGTAGATAAGTTGAGGTTTGGTAACCTTTCGGAATTCCTTTCTGATTCCTAATATAAGCATGACAACAATACCTGCAAGTAGAATCCGTAATGCTGTAATGGTTACAGGCGCAAAGCTCTCCACCAGAATTTTAATCGCAATGACATTGAAGCCCCATATCATCATGATCAAAAAGAGCAGGGTATACGTAAGTGATTTAGACATATGCTTTCATCTCTTTCTTTCTTTGAGTAAAAGTATAAAAATATAGTTTACTTTCGAAATCGAAAATCTTCAACACAAAAGCCCGGGATTCTTTCCTCATCCTCGGGCTTTACTGTTTAATATCAAGCGATTTCTGGGCGTGAATTTTTAATGAAAAAGGACATGATCAGACCGGCAATTGCAATAAGACCGGCTACGATGAACGATACATTTACACCATGGATCAATCCTATCACCCCATCTGAGGGAACTGCCTGTGTCGTCATGACAGAAACAAGCAAAGCTGTACCGACAGCACCAGAAACCTGACGCATGGTGTTATTCATAGCTGTACCATGCGGCATCAGTTCATTCGGCAGTTGATTAAGCCCCGCGGTGGTCACCGGCATCATCACCATCGAAATACCGAACATGCGGGCTGCATTGACACTGGCTAAATACAGAAAAGTCGTTTCAAGTGTGGTATTTGAAAACATGAATGTAGTAATCACTAAAATTGAAAGTCCGATAATGGCAAGCCAGCGTGCTCCGAATTTATCAAACAGACGTCCTGTAACAGGATTCATCAATCCCATCAAGACTGCTCCTGGCAGCAGCATCAACCCTGATTCCAGAGCTGTGAACCCGAGCATATTCTGCATGAGAATCGGTAAGATAACAGCACCACCGATCATCGCTATGAAGGATACCATGCCGATAGCTGTCGTAACCGTAAACATGGTATTTTTGAAAATCCTGAATTCCAAAATTGGCTGCTCTAATTTTAGCTGTCTTAGTATGAAGAAAACGAGCGTGATAGCCCCGACAACAATCGCACCGAGAACCTCCCCACGAAGCCAGCTGCCACTGCCTGCGACACTGAATCCATATAAGATCCCGCCAAAACCGATTGTCGACAACATAATAGACAGGACATCAACCTTCGGGAAAGTCTGCTTCGTTACATTTTTCAAAATGAAGTAAGCAACTATGATAGCAATTGGCAAAATGACATAAAACAAGCTGCGCCAAGGGAAGTTTTCAACCAGATAACCAGACAGAGTCGGTCCTATGGCAGGTGCGAATGCGATGACCATACCGAACATCCCCATAGCCGCTCCCCGCTTTTCTATCGGAAACACCAGGAAAAGGATGGTCTGCATCAATGGAAGAATAATTCCCGCACCTGCTGCCTGCAGAACCCTTCCGGATAAAAGGACAGTAAAATTCGGAGCTATCGCACACACTAATGTACCGAATGCGAAAGTACCGACAGCTGTTAGGAACAAGCTCCTTGTCGTAAAGCGCTCAATTAAAAAAGCTGTGATGGGGATCATGATCCCATTCACAAGCATAAAAATTGTCTGCAGCCACTGGGCCGTATTGGCATCCAGGTTCAAATCAGCCATAATATGAGGAATTGCTGTAGCCAGCAATGTTTGATTCAAAATAGCGACGAATGCGCCAGAAATAAGCACAATCATTAATGGAACTTTATTTATTGGCTCTTCTTGTGAATTTGATTGTTCCACGGTATTCCTTCTTTCTTTTTTAGGTAACTAAGAAATTCTAACTCAATTTATCTTGAAAATCAACATTTAGCCACTCGAAACATTCAAGAGAGTACACTTAAGTATTCCATATTAATCATTTCTGTTTCAAAACTACATAAAAATAACTAGCTTACTCACTTATGCAACCGGGTATATTATGAGCAAAACTTTTTTTACTGGGAGTAAATCCCTTAATCTATTACTGCAAAGGAGACTGACTATGGGTAGCAAACGGAAGAAGTACAAATTTATGAACAGTATCTTCTGGGTATCATTTACCATCATTTTTTTATTCGCCTTGTGGGGTGCTTTAGCTCCAGGAGCCCTATCCTCCCAGGCAAATACCATCTATGGCTTCATTGCTAATACATTTGGCTGGTTTTATTTAGCTTTTGTCCTCTTCATTATCATCTTCAACTTTTATTTAGCATTCAGTAAATACGGAAAGGTTAAACTGGGCGGTGAAAATACAAAGCCGAAGTATCCGATTTTCACATGGATTGCCATGCTATTCAGTACTGGTTTCGGTGTCAGTATCGTGTTCTGGGGGGTTGCCGAACCGATGACCCATTTTGGATCGCCACCGCCATTTGATAATGTCGAACCTGAAACTGCTGAAGCCGCTCGGATAGCAATGTGGAATGCATTCTTCAACAACGGTATCCATCAATGGGCTTCATTTACATTCGTAGGACTGGCTCTTTCTTATTTCATCTATCGTCAGGACGAAAGAAGCTTGATTAGTGATACCATGAACCCGGTTATCGGCAATTCAGGGAAGAAGCCGCTTCGAAATACGATAGATATCATCGCAGTCATTGCAACCGTAATGGGTGTTGCTACTACCTTAGGTTTAAGTGTGCTGCAGATCAATGGCGGACTCGGTTTCGTTTTTGATGTGCCAGCCGGAACCACTACCCAAATCATTATCGTTTCATTGATGTTCTTATTCTTTATGGTCTCGACTATTTCCGGTCTGGATCGTGGAATCAAATACTTAAGTAATACCAACTTAGCACTTGCACTCCTGCTGATGGTAGTAGTGTTGTTCATCGGCCCGACTGGGTTCATCCTCGATACCATAACCATGGGGATCGGTGATTATTTACAAAACTTTTTCCAGGCAAGCTTAAGACTGGATCAATATACAGATGGAACCTGGGTCCAGGATTGGCCGGTTTATTATTGGGCGTGGACGATTGCATGGGCACCATTTGTCGGGATGTTCGTAGCCCGGATTTCGAAAGGGCGGACCGTCCGCGAATTTGTGCTAGGTGTTATGGTAGCTCCTCCAGCTATCGGGATTATCTGGATTGGAATTTTCGGTGGAACAGCGATCAATCTCGATCTTTTCCATGGAACAGACATCGCAGGCGCGGTAGCTAAAGACGAAACCACTGCACTATTCAATATGTTGCAAAACATACCATTAGGCACTGTTCTCTCTGTTTTGGCAATCTGTCTATTGTTTACATTTCTGGTTACATCAGCTGACTCCGCTACCTTCGTACTAGGAATGATGACCTCGAATGGAGACAATAATCCGTCCGTCATTGTAAAAATCGTATGGGGTTCCCTAATCGCTGTTCTAGCTGCTGTCTTAATTATCAGTGCTGGATTAAAGGGCTTACAGACAGCTTCACTAATAGGAGCGCTGCCATTCTCCTTTGTACTGCTGGTAGCTGCGATTTCATTATTGAAATCAATCCGGGAAGATTATAAAGATGCTCGCAGGAAAGCCGAGAAAAAAGCAGAAGAAAAACGCCATCAGCGAGTTATCGATCATATCGAGGAAAATTATGATTGGAATGAAAATGATCAGTAAAAACACGAAAGCCCTCTCGATGCGAGAGGGCTTTTTTTCTGCGTAACATCCAATAGACGGCTTTTTCAATATATTGAGTTATAACTTTTTCATCATGTGTTCCGAATATCCCTTATACCATTACAATTCCAAAAAATTGAGTAGTTTCTTAAGATCTAATTGCTTATACAACAATAGCAACCTCGCTAAAGGTTGCTATGTTACTATTTATAAATTATCTTTTATTTCCTATCTTCATATCTGGCTGTAATCAACCCTAATGCAGTTCCTAAAATCGCTCCTCCCATCACTTCTAATGGCTGATGTCCCAGCAGCTCCTTTAATTCCTTTTCCCGCTGAACGAATTGAAGGCTCGGAAAATCTTTTGATATCATAGCAAAACTGTCTTCTAATTCATTGACCAGCTTGGCGATTTCTCCGGTATGACGTCTGATTCCCTGAGCATCGTACATGACAATTACTCCAAATACTACTGCTAAAGCTGTTTCCGTATGACGTGAGCCTCTATTCGCCGCTATGTAAGTAGCGAGCGCTGAAACGCCAGCCGAGTGCGAACTTGGCATGCCGCCTGTTGTAGCGACCTGCTTTATATCCCATTTTCCTGATACACGTTTATGTGTCAGTATCTTTAGTCCCTGTGCAATTCCTATTCCAGCTAGAGCTGTCCATATTCCTCTATTCATTTTATCATCCATACCATTACCCTCCATTCTATCATTTACTTTTGCCCAAACTCACTTCTTCTATATTTCATTACCCGAAATGGACAGTTTTATTCAGGAAAGTCATTACGATGATTGTAGTCCTGGTATGTTAAAATGAAAGAATCATTTAATAAAAAGCACACCCCCACAGAATTTAGGAGTGAAGAATTAATGGACAAAAAAGATGTAGCTGGAATTCGAAGACAGTTCAAAGTGGACAATGACTTATTGAAGATCTCTGACCTCTTTAACGTATATATCATGAAGGAAACAACTGACATTTATCACCATCAGAGTCAGCCGTTCGAAATGCTCGATAGAGACCAGCAGGAACTATTTATGAATAATTTTAAAAAAGTACTGACAGGCCAGCTTGATGAAAAACTGTTTGCACTGAAATTCAAGGGGGACGCAGAAAATCACACCCAATTCATGCTACATAAAGGACTGTTAAGCAGTGACCTTGAGGACTGGAAGACACAGATGCTGCAGATGACAGAAAAAATAATCAAAGATCATCCATATGAAAAGGACGTCGTCATCTCCTTCATCCGCGCCGAATATATGAAGCCGATGAAACGACGTAATGAAGAAACTGAGGAAAGCGAACGGGACGCCGTCTATTCTCATCCCTTTATTCTTTGCAGCATCAACAAAACGCAGGAGCCTAAAAGAGAGTGGCAATTCGACTATATCGAAAAGGAATTTAAATACAATATCGAGGTGGATCCGGTTATCGATCTCAACGCCCCAATGGCAGGATTCCTTTTCCCGTGCTTTACTGACAACTCAGCCGATGTAAACCATATCCTCTATAGTGCTGGCAAGGCAAACGAGCCTGACTACCGATTTATCGAAGAAGTTTTGAATGGCGAAGAAATCATGACAGCGAAAGAAGACAAAGCGGTGTTTGAAGAAGTCATTAGAGATGTCGTCGGAGATCAACTCCCCCCATCTACCCTGGCTACCGTTTATGGAGAAATTAACAATGTAGTGGAAGAAAGTGAAGAAGGAGAAGCCCCAAAACTCGACTATAATGACGTAGAACGTGTCTTAAATAGAAGTGGTGCAAAAGTAGAAGCAGAAAAAGTGAAAGACGCCTTTCAAAGAATCACGGATAATGAAACTTACGGACTGAAAGCAAGCAGCATTGTTCCCAAGTATAAGTCAAAGTCGATTAAAATCAATACGAAAGTAGCCAACATTTCCATTAGTCCGCAAGATTTACAATTTGTGAGACAAGTCAATAATAAAGGGAAACGTTACATTATGATTGAAGTTGAAGAAGATGCGGAGATTGAAGGATTCAAGATGCTTCCGGAAGCTTTCGGTGAATGATGCTTGATAAATCCAATGGAAGGCAATTCTAGAAGGCATTCTCATTGGGAATGCCTTCTTTTTATGAAAAGATCATGCCTCAAAATTAATATCATTATTATCACACCACTCTTTAGCGATTACTTCCATCTTCTTATCTCGGAATTGATACCATTCCTGGTCAATCCCCCACCGCTGTACCTGATCTTTAAACCTGCGGAAAGCACCACGGCCACGAATAGCTTTCAGTAGCCGCTCTTGTTTCCTTTCGTCTCCCAACTGGAAACAAAAATCCTCCATCATGCTATATTCGTTAATCTCAAATTTATCAGGTAAACTTACAAAGCGATCTGGATATTCGAGCCATAAATCCGCCCTTTCCCTTTCTTCCTGCTGCCAGTCCGGCAAATGGTCAAATGGCTCCCTATCCTCAGCATCCTGATAAGCTTGTTCACTGAAATGTATGAATGTGTAAGTCTCGCGGTCAAATAATGTATAATATTCATCCATTTGCATATCAATGACTTCGCCGACTTCTTTCAGTTTCACCTTCATCCTCTCACCCTTTCTTATATTGAAATAACCAACTTATAGCTTTAGAGAACATATTAAATTATTAAAAAAGCAGAAGCCTGATTAAGACTCCTACTCTTCCAATTCAACAACTCTCGCAACTTTATTCCCACAGTCCTTACACTTTCCTTCTAAAAGTACACCCGATGGATGATCGACAATAATAAAATCCTCAATCGTTACTGCGTCCAGACAATTCGAACAGAAGACATTGCTGATTAACTGCTTTCTAGTATCCATAGGTATAGATAGCCACTTTTTATTCGCCTCCATTTAAACTCCTCCTTTTATGATTAACGATAGTTACATTTTCTTCTCCAACCACGAGACGCACTCCACGTGAGAAGTCTGCGGGAACATATCGACAGGCTGCACTTCTTTTGTTTCATAGCCGCCGTCTTCAAGAATTCTCAAGTCACGCGCCAGGGTTGAGGGGTTGCAGGAAACGTAGACAATCCGTTCTGGTTCCATATCCAGCATCGATTGCAATAATTGCTCCTCGCAGCCTTTTCTTGGCGGGTCGACAACTATTACATCCGGATTCAGCCCCTGTGACTTCCACCATGGCATCACTTTTTCGGCCTCGCCAACATAGAACTCTGCGTTATCAATATGATTTAACTTAGCATTTTCTTTTGCATCTGCGACAGCTTCCGGCACCACTTCGACGCCATACACTTTTTTAGCGTTCCGAGCTAAGAAAAGGGATATCGTTCCGATTCCGCAGTAGGCATCGATGACTTGTTCTTTTCCAGTTAATGCCGCGTAGTCCAATGCTTGATCATATAACATTTTCGTTTGGGCAGGATTGACTTGATAAAAAGATTTAGGCGATATGGCAAATTTGATATCACCGATTGTGTCATAGATATATTCTTCGCCGTATAGCACCTTTGTATCGTCACCCAATACAACATTCGTCCGTCTGGGATTTACATTTTGGGCAATCGACTTCACACTTGGATAGGCTTCCCGTAATTCATCAATCAGCTTGTCCTGGTTAGGTATTTCTTTTGTTCTTGTGACCAGTACAACCATGACATCCTGGGTGTTCTGCCCGGTACGGACCATGATATGGCGCAATACTCCTCGGTTATTCTCTTCATCATAGGCTTGAATCCCGTATCGCTCGGCGATACGGCGCACTGCTTCAACCATCCGGTCATTTGATTCATCCTGTACAACACAAGTATCCATATCGATGATATTGTGGCTCCGTTTTTGATAAAATCCAGCAACCAGACGATCATCACGCTCCCCCACTGGCATCTGAACTTTATTGCGATAGCGCCATGGGTCCTTCATTCCTTTTACAGGGTGGACAGGTACATGTTCAAGATGACCGATTTTCCGCATCGCATCTTTAACCTGCTTCTGCTTCATTTCCAGCTGCATATCATAGCTCATATGCTGGATTTGGCAACCGCCACACTGAAAAAAAACATTGCAAGGCGGCTCCACACGTTCCGGACTTTTTTCATGCAGGTCGAGCAGTTTACCGAACCCAAAGTTTTTCTTTACTTTAACGACTTTCACCGTCGCTTTTTCACCTGGCAGTCCATAGGGAACAAATAGCGGATAGCCATCAATTTTTCCGACGCCGTCTCCTTCATGGGTCAAATCCTCAAAAGTCAGTTCCACCCTTTGATTTTTTTGTACTGGCGGCTTTGGTTTAGCCATTTTACATCGTCCTTTTTCTTAAGTTTTTCAAAATAACACAGACCCTCAAATATTAGTATTGAACGCTTAATTTTTGCATGTGCGCCTAATTCTCCGGCTAATTCGCCTAATGATGACAGTTTAGCGCTCAATTTCAGAAGAATAACGCCCAATTATATGATACAGATTGGAAAAATACTCATTATTTGCTTTAATATCAAAATGTTTTTAATAGGTGTTCGCTGACAAAAGTTTAACACAATAAGCTTCTGAAAGCGAAAAGGCTGTAGATATTCATATCTACAGCCCCTCTGGCTTTATTTCATATCGATGTCTTCTAATTTCTTTTCTTCTGCGACAAATTTATCTTCAGGGACAAAAAAGTCGATATGTCGATACAAGTTTACAAATTTCCCGGGCAATAATCCACCAAATTCTCCGTCGATATTCAATTGCATCTTCTCTTCGGTGTGAACTTTGATCAGACTTGCTTTGGTATAAATGATATGCGGATCATTCAAATGCCTTCCCTGGGCTGCTAATGAAGCGATCCGGATAAAATCTGCCATGTTCATCTTTTTGATAATCAGCAGGTCGAATAATCCATCGTTCATTTCCGCACCTGGGGCCAGCTTCTCAAACCCACCGACTGAGTTTGTATTAGAAACGAGGAAAAGCATGATTTCCCCTTTGAATTCTTTGCCATCATACTCTATTTCTACATAGGTCGGCCTAAGTGAAGGGAGCATCTCGATTCCTTTCAAATAATAGGCAAGCTGACCCAGCATCGTTTTAAGCTTGCTGGGCACCTCATACGAAAGTTCGGTCAATTTTCCTCCACCGGCAATATTCATGAAGTATTGATTATTGACTCTGCCGATATCCAACGCTTCATAATGATCATCCAGGATGACATCGACCGCTTTATGGATATTATTACGTGGTACAGAAAGTGCGCGTGCAAAATCGTTGGTCGTGCCGACAGGGATGATGCCAAGCTTTGGACGGTTTTCCTGTTCAGCGATACCATTGATCACTTCGTTGATCGTTCCATCACCGCCTGCCGCTACTACGACATCAAAACCACGCTGAACCGCAATGGTAGCGGCTTCTGTCGCATCACCCGCACAGGTAGTGGCATGCGCAGATGTTTCGTAGCCGGCTTGCTCAAAGCGCTGCAGTACATCAGGTAATACTTTTTTGAATACTTCCCTTCCGGAGGTCGGATTATAGATGATCCGAGCACGTTTCATAAGGTCTCCCCCTCATCCAGGCTTGTTCCATTATCTATCATAGCTTGTTTACATTTTTTTCGCCATTATTATAGTGTATGGTTCTAAAATGTAAACATACAAAAGCACGCAGTCCTATGCGTGCTCTTGCAAGCCCGTGTTCTGTTCTGTAGTATGATTTAGCGTTTTTCCATTTCCGAGAGAATGATCTTGTTGACCATTGGCGGATTCGCTTGTCCTTTGGTTTCTTTCATGACCTGTCCGACAAGGAAACCAAGGGCACGGTCTTTCCCATTCTTATAATCCTCAATCGACTGCTGATTGTCATCAAGAATCTTGGTGATAATTTCAGTCAGCTGGCCTTCATCAGAAATCTGTACAAGCCCTTTATCTTTGACGATTTTCTCTGGGTCGCCGCCTTTTTCAACGAGCTCGGCAAAAACTTTCTTGGCGATTTTAGAAGAAATCGTACCATCTTCAAGCAGCTTGATCATCTTAGAAAGCGATTCCGGAGTCAATGCTATCTCATCAAACTCCTTCTGCTGCTTGTTCAAATGAGCAGAAACTTCACCCATCAGCCAGTTAGAGGTTTGTTTGACGTCCGCTCCATGGTTGATGGTTTCTTCAAAGAAATCAGACATGGCTTTGTTATTGGTAAGTACCATCGCATCATATTCCGGAAGCTCAAGGTTTTCAATATAACGTTTCTTTCGTGCATCCGGGAGCTCTGGAATTTCGGCACGAATACGCTCTTTCCAATCTTCATCTATATACAATGGAACCAAATCCGGTTCCGGGAAGTAACGATAATCGTCCGAACCTTCTTTGACACGCATTAAAATCGTTTCTTTCGTCTGTTCATCATAACGCCGTGTCTCCTGCAAGATTTCTCCGCCGGAAAGCAGGACTTGCGCTTGTCGCTTTTCTTCAAACTCCAGACCTTTTTGCACAAAGGAAAATGAATTCAAGTTCTTCAACTCTGTCTTGGTACCAAACTCCTCTTGGCCGATTGGGCGCAGGGAAAGGTTAGCATCACAACGGAGTGAACCTTCTTCCATCTTACAATCCGATACTCCTGTGTACTGGATGATATTCTTCAGTTTTTCCAGGTAAGCATATGCTTCTTGGGGAGAACGAATATCGGGTTCCGATACGATCTCTACAAGCGGGGTACCCTGGCGGTTATAGTCGACCAGCGAGTAGCCTTCATCGCTATGGGTCAGTTTACCAGCATCTTCTTCTAAATGAAGACGAGTGATACCAATTCGCTTTTTCACCCCGTCAACTTCGATATCGATATGGCCGTTTTCCCCAATCGGCTGATCGAATTGGGAAATCTGGTAGGCTTTCGGGTTGTCCGGGTAGAAGTAGTTCTTCCGGTCGAACTTAGTATCTGTTGCAATCTCACAATTTAAGGCCATTGCAGCTTTCATAGCGAAATTGACCGCTTCCTCATTCAAAACAGGCAGAACACCAGGATACCCGAGGTCGATCGGGTTGACGTTTGTATTTGGCTCATCTCCAAACATATTAGGAGATGGGCTGAAGATTTTTGAGTTTGTTTTTAGTTCTACGTGTACTTCGAGACCAATTACTGTTTCAAAGTTCATGATTGCGCACCTCCAAGGGATGGGCGTTGTTTATGAAAATCTGTCGCTTTCTCGAACGCATGTGCGGTGCGGTAGACAGTGGTTTCATCAAAATGTTTACCGATGATTTGCAGTCCGATCGGAAGTCCATCAGATGAGAATCCGCATGGCACAGAGATTCCCGGGACGCCTGCAAGGTTGACTGGAATCGTCAAAATATCGTTAGCATACATCGTCAGTGGGTCATCTACGATTTCACCGACTTTGAAAGCAGGTGTCGGAGTTGTCGGTCCGATAATGACATCGTAGTCTTCCAACACTTTTTCAAAATCATTCTTGATCAATGTACGTACTTGCTGGGCTTTTTTATAATAAGCATCGTAGTAACCAGAGCTTAACGCAAACGTACCAAGCATGATACGGCGTTTCACTTCATCACCAAAACCTTCGGAACGGGAACGCTTGAACATATCAAGCATGGTTTCAGCATTTTGTGTGCGGACACCGTAACGGACACCGTCAAAACGAGCAAGGTTAGCAGAGGCTTCTGAAGATGCCAGCAGATAATACGTCGCTACTGCATATTTGGAATGCGGCAGGGAAACCTCTTCCCATGTCGCGCCAAGTTCTTCGTATTTTCTCAGGGCGCTCATAACCGCTTCTTTCACTTCAGGGGCGACGCCTTCACTTAGATATTCTTTTGGTACGCCAATTTTCAATCCTTTGACATCCCCTGTCAAAGCATCGGTGAATTTCGGCACTTCAACATCTGCAGAGGTAGCGTCCATTTTATCGTGTCCGGAAATAGCTTCTAGCAAATAAGCATTATCTTCTACCGTTCTGGTGATTGGTCCGATCTGGTCTAGAGAAGAAGCAAAAGCGACTAACCCGAACCGTGAGACACGGCCGTAAGTCGGCTTCAATCCGACCACACCACAGAATGCCGCCGGCTGACGGATGGACCCCCCTGTATCTGAACCAAGTGAGAAAAACACTTCACCTGCAGCGACAGAAGCAGCAGAACCGCCACTGGAACCGCCTGGCACGTAATCCGTATTCCATGGGTTGCGCGTTGCATAGTAGCTGGAGTTCTCATTGGAAGAACCCATTGCGAATTCATCCATATTCAATTTACCGATTGTTACGGACTTAGCATCTGCTAATTTTTCTACAACCGTTGCCTCATATAACGGATCGGTAAAGTTGTCTAAAAACTGGCTGGCACAAGTCGTGCGAAGGCCTTTAGTAACAATATTGTCTTTTACACCGATCGGCAGTCCGAACAAAGCTGCCGAATCAGTCCCACGTGCTGCATCAAGTTCTTCTGCCTGCTTCAATGCTTGTTCTTTATTCAAAGTCAAAAATGCTTTGACTTCGCCATCAACTGCTTCAATACGCTGATACGATTCTTCAACCAGGTCTGTTACACTGATTTCTTTATTATGTAGCTTCTCCTGAAGCTCTCTTAATGTATAGTCAAACAATGACATTGGTGTACCTCCTTTATTCCAAAATAGATGGAACCTTGAATTGTCCGTCTTTATGATCTGGTGCATTATTTATTACATCTTCTTTCTCCAGCCACTTTCTCGGCTCGTCCTTACGCATGACATTCTTCAAGTCCAATACGTGCGTCGTCGGTTTAACATCAGTGGTATCCAGTTCATTCAGTTGTTCGGCATACGTAATGATATCGTCCAACTGTTTTGTAAACATGTCCGCTTCTTCTTCACTAATTGCAAGACGTGCCAAATTGGCCACGTGTTTCACTTCATCTTTACTAATTCTAGACATAACCAAACCTCCATTCAGTCTCGTACTCACATAATATTAGATGATACCAAATGATTGATTCAATAAGCAACGTTCAAGTTTTTCACCTTTCCTATCTTAACATAAAACAGACGGTAGCTCATTAGAAACTCTTAAATAGGAAGGAAAGCATTACCGCAAGATTTTCTATTAAAATCATGCTATAATTTCGATGGTACAACCGTTTTCACAACCAACACACCCTATTCCCTCATTAGTTTATGGACTAGCGCAAAAGGGAACATTTATGTATGTGTTGTCACAAAGGAGATCATCAATGCTTGACTACGTTTTGAAAACAAATGATTCTACTTCTGAGTACGTTGTTTTTGTTCATGGTATTGGAGGAAACTCAACGATATTTTATAAGCAGATTAAAGCTTTCCGTAAACATTTCAATGTATTATCCATCCACCTGCCTGGACACGGTGATTCACCCAGCACCACATCTTATCCAGAAAAAATGAGCTTTCAAACGGTAAACGAGGAAATTATCGCTTTGCTCAACTACTTAAAAATCCCTAAGGCACATTTTGTTGGAATTTCATTAGGATCGATGGTGATCCAGAGCTTGATCAGTCATTTTCCTGAACGAGTTAGATCCACGGTACTCGGGGGCTCTATTGTCAGGTTAAATGCGATGGCAAAAGTATTACTCATTTTCGGTGAAGCACTCAAAAATTTCATGCCTTACCACGCACTATACAAATTGTTCGCGCGTATATTGATGCCAAGATCCAATCATAAATCAGGACGAGAAGCATTCGTCCGGGAAGCCAAAAAAATGAAGCGAAAAGACTTTTTGACCTGGTATAAAGTAGCCAGACACCCGAAAATGACATTGAAGAACATCCACAAGGCAGCAAAGGTTCCAAAGTTATTTATCTCGGGAACGCAGGATCACCTTTGTATCAAGGATGTTCGCAAAACAGTGCAAAAAGTTACTCATGCCCAGTTAGCAGAAATTGCGGACTGCGGCCATGTCTGCAACATTGAACAGGCAGACAAGTTCAATGAGTTAGCGATAAACTTCATCAATCAGTATCGTCATAAGAAAAAGATTCAAAACTCTATTGCTTTGTAAAACATTTCTAAACACAAAAAAGAGGCTGTCCCGGTAAGTCTGTTGCAGACTTATGGGACAGCCCTTTTTTATTTTGATTAACGGCGAGCCGCTTCATCAAATGCACTAATTACTTCTTTCGATGGTTTCTTCCCTGCTAAACTGACAATAACAGCTACAAGGGTATTCAAAATGAAACCAGGTACAATTTCATATAAATCAAAGATACCGCCGCTTAGGAAATCGGCCCAAACTACGACTGTAACCGCACCGACAATAATACCTGCCAATGCACCGTTTCTAGTGATGCCTTTCCAGAATAGGGACAACAGGATGATCGGTCCGAAAGCGGCACCGAAACCTGCCCAGGCGTACGAAACAAGACTTAATACGGAGCTGTCAGGATTACCGGCAAGCAGGATTGCAATCAATGCAATTGCCGCAACTGCGATACGACCTACCCATACCAATTCACGCTCTGTCGCCTGTTTACGGATGATTGCTTTATAGAAATCTTCCGCCAATGCAGAAGAAGATACAAGCAACTGAGAGTCAATCGTACTCATAATAGCAGACAGAATGGCTGCTAATAAGATACCTGAAATGATTGGATGGAACAGAATTTGAGAAAATGCGATAAATATTTTTTCAGGGTCTGCAAGCATTTGGACGCCATTTTCATTGACGATTTCAATTCCAAACTGGCTTAACATGCCAACATCCTGGGAATTGATATAAGCAAGACCTGCAATACCTGTAAAAATAGCACCATAAAGACCTAGTACCATCCAGCCGATACCGATGAAACGGGCTTTCGGTACATCTTTTGCTGAACGCAGTGCCATAAAACGTACAAGGATATGCGGCTGACCGAAGTAGCCCAGTCCCCAGGCCATAGACGAAATGATAGCGATGATGCCTACACCTTGTACCATATCTACGTGAGACGCGCTGATATTTCCAACAGCATCAATCGTAGCATCCCATCCACCGATTTGACTGATCGCTACAATCGGGACTGCGATCAATGCGACGAACATCAGGATACCTTGGACGAAGTCTGTCCAACTTACAGCCAGGAAACCACCTAAGAAAGTATAAGAAATGGTTACGATGGCACCGATCCAAAGCGCTTGGGTATAAGTCAATCCAAATGAAGCTTCGAACAGTTTGGCACCTGCTACCATTCCGGAAGATGTGTAGAAGGTAAAGAATAGAAGGATTACAAGTGCTGAAATCACACGCAAAATATGTGTGTTATCGTGGAAGCGATTCTCTAAGTAGTCGGGAACCGTGATCGAATCATTCGCAACCTCCGTGTAAACACGTAGACGGCGGGCAACGAACTGCCAGTTCAAATAAGCACCAATGGCAAGACCGACACCGATCCACGCTGCTGAGAATCCGGAAGCATAAATAGCACCAGGCAAACCTAGCAATAGCCATCCACTCATATCCGATGCACCTGCACTTAACGCTGCAACACCAGGTCCAAGACGGCGGCCACCTAATACATAGTCAGATAAATTACTTGTCATTTTGTATGCGGCAAAACCGATGCCGAGCATACCTAAAAGATAGATAATAAACGTTATTAACGTTGCTGTACCCATTGTTTGTTATTCGCTCCTTCCAGTAAATAATGTAATGACGGATAGTATGATTAATATTGGCATTGGGACAAACAGCCAGAACCATGTTGCCCCCGATAATGCGAATTCTTCCATATTTCCACCTCCAAGTTTTTTGTCCGTAGCTCCGTTATACACTCCCATGCAATTTTTTAAAAATTTTAAATAATGATTCCAAAGTCACAGGAGCGCTAAATCACAAACGCAGGTACAACTATATCATATACAAATGATTTGAACATTGCAAAAATTATATCATCGACAAACGGATGTATATTTATTCATATAAACGCTATATTTAACGTCATATATTTTTTATATGCGATATATATTCATAAAAGGTAATAAAAAAAAATTTAATAAATTTGCAGAAACACCCAAATATGGGGATACTACTATCTACCCATACATTTTTTAACATCTCTTAAACCCTATCGGATGATGTTAATATTTTTCCCAAACCCACAAAAAAAATCCTCCAGGAGCGGAGGATTTTTTGTATAGTCTGTATTGATTTTTATAGCATTTCAGAAGTAGTTTTTGGCTGCATGTGATGCAGAAGGTAATCTGGACCGCCGGCTTTAGAATCGGTACCGGACATATTGAAACCACCAAATGGATGGTAGCCGACAATCGCTGCTGTACACCCACGGTTAAAGTAAAGGTTTCCGACATGGAAATCTTGACGAGCCTGTTCCAGGTGCTGCCTGTTGTTCGTAATGACAGCTCCAGTCAAACCATAATCGGTATTGTTAGCGATATCGATCGCTTCCTCAAACGAATTAGCTTTCGTAAACGCGACAACCGGGCCGAAAATTTCTTCTTGCATAATAGTGGCTTCCGGGTCGACGTCAGCGAATATAGTCGGTTCAATGAACCATCCCTTGCTGTTGTCGCCTTTGCCACCGTGCATCAGCCGGCCTTCTTCTTTCCCTGTAGAAATGTAACCGAGAATCTTATCGTAAGCTCCCTGGTCGATGACAGGCCCCATATAGAAGCTATTATCTGTCGGATCCCCATATTTCACTTCTTTTTTTGTTTTTTCTACGACACGTTCAAGCAGTTCGTCATACACATCTTCATGAGCGACGACACGGGAACATGCGGAACATTTCTGACCAGAGAAACCGAAAGCAGAATAAGTGATAGCATCCGCTGCAAGCTCCAGGTCCGATTCATTATCTACAACAATCGTATCTTTTCCGCCCATTTCTATAATCGTACGTTTCAACCATTTTTGCCCATCCTGAACTTTGGCTGCACGTTCGAAGATACGAGTTCCTACTTCCCGGGATCCAGTAAAACTGACAAACCTTGTACGCGGGTGATCGACAAGATAGTCGCCCACTTCTTTACCGCTGCCAGGAACATAATTGATGACGCCTGCAGGTAAGCCTGCTTCTTCTAATACTTCCATCATTTTATAAGCAATGATAGGAGTCGCGCTCGCAGGTTTCAGAAGGACTGTGTTGCCAGAAACCATAGAAGCAACTGTCGTACCGCACATGATTGCGAATAAGAAATTCCATGGGGAAATTACAACACCTACACCCAGTGGGATATAGTGAAAACGATTGTTTTCAATCGGACGGGAATTCACTTCGACTCCTTCATCAATGCGAAGCATCTGGCGGGCATAATATTCCATGAAGTCAATCGCTTCTGCTGTATCCGCATCTGCTTCCTTCCATGGCTTACCGCCTTCTTTAATCAGATGCGCAGTGAATTCATGTTTACGGCGGCGTACGATTGCAGCCGCACGGAATAGGATATCCGCACGTAAGCTGGCATCCGATTTGCGCCACCATTCAAAAGTTTCGTCTGCAATTTTGTGCGCTTTCTCAGCAAGGTCTCTATTTGTTTTTGATACATACCCAATGACTTCTTTCCGGTTGGCAGGGTTGACGACCTCAATTTTATCGTCCGTCATGATACGCTCGCCACCAATGATCAGTGGATATTCTTTACCTAAATCAGATTCCACTTTGGCAATCGCTTCTTCTATTGCCTTGCGATTTTCTTCCACACTGAAATCTGTAAACGGTTCATGCTTGTAAGGTACTACCATTCTAAAACGCCTCCTTGGGAAATAGAAATAGAAGCCCGCTTTCGTCTCACATATGTAACCTTATTAAAGCGCTTCCATAACATATTCTATCCTATCTCTTCCAACTCTTCAAACGTAATACCTATTTTTCCGTTTCATACAAAAAAACCACCCAGCAATTTGGCTGGATGGATATAAGTTTAATAGATATGGACGGTGGGTTCTTCTTCCCCCCGTTCTTTTACGATCAAGCTTTCGGGCTTGTTATTACTATGAATTTTCACTTCAATTTTATAACCTTTATTGAACATCTCCATGACTAAGCCATAGACATATTGCGTGAAACCGACAACTTCCGTTTTTGAATAGAATTGGATCGGGATTTCAATGGAAATCTCCCTTAAGGTATCCTCGACATAAAAACCTTCACCCACGAAGCCTACGAAGTTAGGGAAATATTTGGATACATCATTTCGAAACTCCCCAATCAGCTGAGAATCTTCGAAATGCTTTTCTTCTGCTTCGCTGGACGGGAATAAAATGTAATCTTCATTGACGTCTTTCCAATCGGATGCTGATGTGCTCCCGCCTTTTACATACGTTTTTTTGACAAAATCACCTGGGACAGCTGAACCTGACTCTTCCTCACGATAGAGCGCAATCATAACAGGAACATTCTGTAATGCTTCATTGCTGCGAATTTCCTCAAGCACACGATCAGCTGTTTTTTTCCCCACTTCCAAAATTTCCTCGTTAGAGACATCTTCATGGTAGGTAGGTCCCCCAATTTCCGTTTGAAAGGAATAGGTGGACTTAAGGGCTATTCCAATCGATATCCCCGCAACCTTGACTACTCCTTCTTCTTCCTCTTTCAAGTAATTTTGCTCCAGAATATGGGACAATACCCGGGGGTTTTCCCTGTAATCTTCTTCGGCTTCCAATTTATCACGGTTTGGATTCAATCCATCAATCAACGACAGGACTGTCCCTTTATCTAAATACTGGCCGGCCTGAAAATAAAAGGATTCCGGATTAAAAAACTCTTTCGAATGCCGTTGCAGCCCAGTTTCAAACGCATCAATATCAAGACGATTACTGATTTGACGGGTAAGAGCTCCTCTGGCTTCAGCCTGTTTCGGTCCATCTTCGGTCAAAATCGTTTTGTAGTGTTCCTCGGAAATATTATGGCGCGGTACGATGGCTGTCTCGTTTTTATTTTCTTCGGAGTTCTCTTGTACGATTTCTTCTTCATTATCATAGACCGGAATACACCCGGTCAGCACCAGGAGGGTACTTATCCATAATGCATGCAGCTTTCTCATATTTCCACTCCCTAAGCATCCAATGCTTGTTTGAACTTCTCTTCATCCCAGATCTCAACTCCAAGATCTTTCGCTTTATCATACTTCGAGCCAGCATCTTCCCCTGCAATTAATATATCTGTTTTTTTGCTGACACTACCTGTGATTTTACCTCCAAGGTCTTCCACTAATTTTTTTGCTTCCGAACGGGTATAATCTTCCATTTTTCCGGTCAGCACAATCGTTTTATCTAAAAATAATGAATCAGTGGGCTGGTCGTTCTTTTTACGTCCTTTATATTCCATATTAAGACCGAGGCGTTTTAATTCCGTAAGCAAATCCTGTACTTTTGGTTCATCAAAATAACGATAAATGGAATCGGCCATCTTATCTCCGATTTCATTGACTGCCGTCAGGTCTTCATAGCTCGCTTCCTGCAGGTTTTCCATCGTCCCGAACGCTTCTGCCAAAGTTTTAGCAGCTTTTGAGCCGACATAGCGGATTCCGAGACCGAATAAAAGCCGCTCTAACGAGTTCTCTTTGGAAGCATCAATCGCATTTAGAAGATTATCTACCGACTTTTCTCCCATCCGTTCCAGCTTCAGGAGTTCCTCGCGATCCAGTTTATAGAGATCGGCGATTGTCGATACGAGACTTTCTTTAAATAGCTGGGCAATTACTTTTTCTCCAAGACCATCGATATTCATCGCATTTCTTGATACAAAATGGATCAGACCTTCACGTAATTGAGCGGGGCAGTTCGGATTGATACAGCGAAGTGCTACTTCCTCTTCTAAACGAACCAGCTCACTTCCACATTCCGGACAGTGGTCCGGCATCCGGTAAGGCTCCTCTTCCCCCGTACGTTCATCCATCACGACCCGTACTACCTCAGGGATGATGTCTCCAGCTTTTTTGATGACTACCGTATCACCAATACGGATATCTTTTTCTTTGATCAAATCTTCATTATGAAGGGAAGCACGCTGTACCGTTGTTCCAGCCACCTTTACAGGTTCAAGGATGGCAGTTGGTGTAACTGCTCCTGTTCTTCCTACGCTTAATTCAATATCTTTCAGATGAGTGATCGCTTCTTCTGCCGGAAACTTATAGGCCGTTGCCCAACGGGGGCTTTTAGCGGTAAAGCCTAGTTCTTCCTGCTGATCGAGGCGGTCTACCTTGATGACGATGCCGTCGATCTCATAATCGAGGTCCATACGGCGTTCCACCCATCCATTGACATAATCGATCACTTCATCAATATTACGGCACTTTTTCCATTCTGGATTGGTTTTCAGACCTAGTTCTTTTAATTTTTCGAGGCGCTCACTATGAGACTCAAGCGTGCTGTCCTCCCACTCCCCGACACCATATAAGAAGATATCGAGATTCCGTTTGGAAGCGATTTTAGGATCGAGCTGGCGCAAAGATCCTGCTGCTGCATTACGAGGGTTGGCAAACGGCTCGTCCCCATTTGCTTCTTTTTCTTCGTTAAGTGCTATAAAGGACCTTTTCGGCATATAAGCTTCCCCACGAACTTCCAACGTATAGTTCTCCTCCAGTCGCAGTGGAATATTGCGAATGGTACGCAGGTTTTTCGTAATATCTTCTCCAGTTGTCCCGTCTCCACGAGTGGCCCCGCGGACGAACAAGCCATCTTCATATGTCAAAGACACAGCAAGCCCATCAATTTTCAGCTCACATACATATTGGACCTCTTCCTCGACACCACCCTGGGCACGACGGTCAAAATCCCGGAGTTCCTCTTCATTGAAAGCATTTCCGAGGCTGAGCATCGGAACATTGTGCTGGACCTTTTCAAATGCATCCAGCGGGGGCCCGCCGACACGTTGAGAAGGAGAATCAGGTGTTATCAATTCTGGGAATTGCTCTTCAAGTTCGATCAATTCCCGCATTTTCATATCATATTGGTAATCAGAAACACTTGGATTATCCTGAACATGATATTCATAATTGTACTGATTCAGTTGTTCACGCAGTGTTTCCAGTTTTTGTTTTGCTTCCGTTTCATTCACAGGAGCCACCTCACCTTATCCTTTTGTGATTGGTGCGAATTTGGCCAGCAGGCGTTTGACACCGACTGGTGCCGGGAACGCGATATCAAGCTCCATCGCTTCTCCTTCTCCCTGCACCTTGACGACCGTTCCCTCGCCCCATTTTTTATGTTGAGCTTTGTCGCCGGCCTGCCAGGTGATTTTTTCGCCGCCAGACGCTGGCTTTTTCTTGATCTTTTGAGCAGCCCGTTTCGGCTGAGCAGGGGCCTCAAATCCGGTAGAGCGTATTTGGTTATTGAAAAATGGCAAGCTTTCTTTTTCTGCTTTACCTTCGATCATATCTGCTGGAATTTCATTGATAAACCGGCTGACCGGGTTCATATTCGTCCTTCCATATAACGTGCGCATTTTTGCATGACTCATGTACAGCTGCTTTTCCGCCCGGGTGATACCGACATAAGCAAGACGACGCTCTTCCTCCATTTCATCATCATCCATGATGGAACGGCTGTGCGGGAAGACATTCTCCTCCATCCCAATCAAAAAGACAATCGGGAACTCCAGTCCTTTAGCGGAATGGAGCGTCATAAGGACAACTTTATTATCACCCATTGGATCTTCATCCATTTGATCGATATCGGCAATTAAAGCAAGGTCGGTCAAAAAGGCAATCAACGTTTTATCTTCGCTGTTTTCCTCGAAGTTCTTCGTGACTGATTTGAATTCTTCGATATTTTCCAGACGGCTTTGCGCTTCAATGCTTTTTTCGTTTTTCAGCATTTCTTCATAGCCTGTCTTATCGATGACTTCCTGAACCATGTCTGTCGCAGATAAAAATTCCTGCTGCTGGGTCCAATTCCTGATCATGGTACGGAAATCCATGATCGCCTTTGCCGCCCGGGCGCTGACACCGACAAAGTCCACTTCTGCCGCTGCCTCATAAAGAGAAATATCATGATCAGCTGCATAGGCCTGCAGTTTTTCAATACTCGTTTTACCAACCCCACGCTTCGGCTCGTTAACGACACGAGTAAAACTTAAATCATCATTCGGATTAGCGATCAAACGTAAGTAAGCAAGCATATCCTTGATTTCTTTACGATCGTAGAACTTTGTTCCGCCAATCATTTGATAAGGGATCCCAGCTTTTACGAATGTTTCCTCAATCGTACGGGACTGGGCGTTCGTCCGGTAAAGAATCGCAATGTCTTTATACTGGCATTTGCGGTCATGGACCATGTCTTCAATTTTATTGGTAACGAAAAGACTTTCTTCCCTTTCCGTCGCTGCTTCATGGTAAAAAATCTTCTCGCCGCCATCATTAGCGGTCCACAAGCGCTTCGGTTTACGGCCCGAGTTATTCTCAATCACCTTGTTGGCGGCATCAAGAATCAATTTAGTGGAGCGGTAATTTTGCTCCAGCATGATGACGCGTGCGTTCGGATAGTCGTTTTCAAACGACAGAATATTCTGAATGTCCGCTCCTCGCCAGCGATAAATTGACTGATCGGAATCCCCGACGACACATAGATTCTGGTAGCGGCTCGCCAATTGATTTACCAGCTGGTACTGTGCATGGTTGGTATCCTGATACTCATCGACATGAATATACTGGAAACGGCGCTGGTAATATTCCAGCACTTCCGGTACCCGGTCAAATAAGTTCAGCGTCTGCATGATCAAGTCATCGAAGTCTAGCGACTGATTTTTCCGCAACGTTTTCGTATAGCGCTTGTACACTTCAGCGACTTGCTCTTCATAAAAACTTCCAGCCTGTTGGGAGTAATCATCTGGAGACATCAATTCGTTTTTCGCACCACTAATCGCACCGAGCATCGCACGAGGGTCCCATTTTTTCGGGTCCAGGTTGAGCTGTTTCAACACCTGTTTGATAACCGACAACTGGTCACTTGAATCTAGAATGGAAAAATTGCGGTCGAATCCGATCCGGTCGATATCACGACGCAGAATTCTCACACACATCGAGTGGAACGTCGACATCCAAATCGCATCGCCTTCCGCTCCGACAAGACTTTCTACCCTTTCTTTCATTTCGCGCGCGGCTTTATTGGTAAACGTAATTGCCAAAATGCTGCGCGGAGAGACTTCCTTCTCTTGAAGCAGATAGGCAATCCGATGTGTAAGTACTCGTGTTTTCCCACTTCCTGCACCTGCCATGATCAGTAGTGGTCCTTCTGTATGTGTCACAGCATTCCGCTGTTCTTTGTTAAGACCTTTCAATAACCCGTTAATAGCCTGGGCCATGTTGACACCATCCTTTATTTATTATCCTTTTGCCGCCTTGACCGTTTTCAGGGCAGCTTTTATATCCTCATAAATGACGTTTCCTATGACGATGACATCCGCGTGCTGCTTCATTTCTTCTGCTTGTCCAGCTGTGGTGATCCCGCCGCCATAAAAAAGGCACGTTTTTTCAAGCGTGTCTTTCACCTCTTTGACGAGCTCGGTATCACCGTAGACGCCGCTATATTCCAGATAAAAAATCGGCAGTTGGTACATATGCTCTGCCATTCGTGCGTAGGCGATGACATCTTCTCTTGAGGGGAGACTGCTATTTGTATACTGAAAAGCTTTCGCATCTTCATTAAGAATACAATAGCCTTCTACCAGCATCTCGTCCCAGTTCATGATATCACCGTACTCCTTTACTGCCTGGTGCTGGATATCCATCATCCATTTTTTATCCTGACTATTCATCACCATCGGAATAAAATAAAAGTCGAAGCCTGGTGTTATGGCATCGAGATTGGAAACCTCCAGCACACATGGTACAGAATAGCGTCTTATTTTAGCCATTAAATTCAGGACATCATCAAGCGTGACATTGTCCGTACCACCTACGATGACAGCGTCTGTGCCTGATTCGCATATTTGTTCCAAATGATCATCTGAAATTTCTTTATTCGGATCGAGCTTGAATACATGCTGCCACTCGTTCACATTGTACACGATTGTATCCTCCAATACCTATTATCCATTATTTCATTATAGCAAAAATCACTGGCAGAAAGGAACCAGCATCACCCTTTCTTCCATAGACGGATATGAGGAGCGAAAACTGGGTATGGGAGCAATAATCTACGTAGGTGAGCAATAATACAGATTTGCGATCGACAATATCATAGTACGAGCGAATCGCATTCTTCCTTTTTCTGCGAAGTACTTTCAAAGAATTAGTTCTAGTGTGGCGTTATCGGCACTAGCATGTCCTATGCGTCGGAGCTGGATGCGACTCACTGCATAATGTTGGCCACAACCATCATTTTTAAAAATTTCCTAGACTAAAAAAAATCGCGCTCCGTATAAGGGGCGCGATTTTCTTGTTTATTCACTTTTTTGGACGGCCAGGCGATCAAGCGCCATTTGGTATGCATCGTTCCCATAATTCAAGCTGCGCTTGACCCGGGAGATTGTTGCAGTCGAAGCTCCTGTTTCTGTCTCTATTTTATGATAAGTGTATCCTTCGCGAAGCATCCGGGCCACCTCAAGACGCTGAGCCAATGACTGGACTTCATTCATCGTAGCCAAGTCATCAAAAAAGCGATAGCATTCTTCTACATTTTCTAGTGCGAGGATTGCTTCAAACAGTTGATCTAGTGTCTTCCCTCGCAATTTATCAATTTGCATTAACCTTCATCCTCCTATTCTCCGTTTACCGGTACGACACGGAACGTTCGAGACCAGGATCAGCCGGAATGACATTGACCCATGTTTGTCCTGGAACCAGCCCTATTTTTTCATCTCCTTGATAAGGAATGATGCGGCCAGCTTCATTTTTCCATGTCACTTCATGAAGCTTTCCTTTTTGGAGTAAATACCCTTTTCCACCAGTGTTTAAATCAATATCTCTGCGGCCAGCCGAATCAATTACCCGATGACTCGTTTCTATAATCAGAACATTATCGAGTTCAATCGGAGTTTGCCCCTCTCGCTCTACTGTCTGTTTCCCATCATTGTAGCGGAGGTAACTCCCTTTATCCTCATCATACTCGTAAGCTACAGTCACACCAAACCGATTCGAGTAGACGATTTTCAAGTCAGAAACTACTTTTCCGTTCTTTGTTTCCGCCGACTCCTCATCCGTATAGAAGTATGGCTCAATTTGATGGCTTGCTGCGTAGCCTTTCCGCTCCATAACAGAAGATAGTCCGTCTTTCAGCATATACGAATTGTGCGGAGCTTTCCTGGTATTATCCCGCTGAAACAGCTTCCCGTCATTATCATATGCTGCCCCGTTCAAATAGTCGTGGCCATCATTCCTGATTTGGTCGTCAATGAATTTAGCAGCCCCATGATAGGTGTAGATAGCATCATGAGCTTTAGCCAGGTTGAAATAATAAGGACGCGCACTTCTTACAGGACCGATTTTAGCGGGTATGTTACTATGAAAAACCGCTAAAAATCTAGTGATTTCCCCCTCTGCCAGCAACTCATAAACAATATCGGCCTGGCTGAGCCCTGTCTGCGGCCTTGCTTTCGAATGATTGTTCACCATTACGGCGATAGCGCGATGATCCACCGTTTTGTTGGTCGGCTCCCCTGTAAAAGGAAATACATGGCTATATGTATTCTCCTCGGGTTCTTTCTTCTCATAGCTGTCCGAGTCCCGTGTCTCCTTTTCAGGAGCATCGGCTGGTTCTTTGCCCTCGGTTTTCGCATTTGTACAGGCGGCGAGCAGAAGAGACAAGAGCAACAACACACCCATTACATACTTTTTCACGGATTCCCACCCTTATTTTATTATTTCTCTATATTAACATTTTAACGCATTATTGCAGGAAAGAGTACCTCTTTCTTCTTGATATCCAATATTCCAACAGGGGTAATGCGTATATAAGGCAAATGAACAGAGGATAAGAATAGCAATGTGTATACAGGATCCTCATGACGATAGCCGAAGCTTTCCATGTGCTTCCGCAACTCTTTTTCCTTTGCCATCACCTGCTCCATTTTTTCATCGGACATGACACCGCCCAGCTTAAGAGGCATTTCAAAGATGATTTCTCCCTCATGGGTCAGGACGATGCCGCCACCCATTTCCTTCATCCTGTCAAAGGCGATTCTCATATCATGCTTGCTTTTACCAATCATGACAATATCGCCGGTATTGGAATATGAACTTATCAAGGCACCCAGTTTATTGGTAAAACCTTTTAAAATCGTATTTACCCGCCATTCCCCGTCGCGGTCGAGAAGCATCAGGAATGATTCATCATTTTCTTCCGATAGTTTTTCTGCCGAAGCATCAATACTTACCGCGTAAGGCTGCAGAATGACAGCACTGGTCATTTTAATTCCTAATGGCATGGAAAATTGCAAATCTTCCTCCTGCAAATCCCAGTCCAATCGGAGTGGAGTCACACCGAAGGCAGGAAAATCAATCTTCTTATCTGTTGTGATTGCTTCACCATTACGCTTTACCCATTCGCCCTTTGCAAGAACTGAGTGCGGGTTCGGGTCATCCGGTGCACGGAGAAAATTTAAATGAGCGGTTCTACCGGGAGCGATACTCCCGACGCGATGTTCAATACCGAAATGCCTGGCCGCATGATAGGATGCCATCAAATAGGCATCTACTACCGGCACCCCTGCTTCGATTGCTAATTCAACACAGGTATCCATGATCCCCTGTTCATAAAAGCTTGGAGTAGATCCATCAGTAGTCATCATAAAGTGATCGAACTGTGTGTGACCGCGATCGACCAGCTCTTTTAACATGTCATAGAGATCTGGGCGAATCGAAGAATTACGAAGCCCGACATTGTAACCAAGCGCTAACCGCTTTAATACTTCATCTGCGGTGATCGCTTCATGGTCGGAGTCTACACCGAGCAGGCGCATTTTCGTCAACGTCTTTTCAGAAGCTCCCGGCAAATGGCCTTCCACCGGCTTACGAAGCCTGGTGGTTTCTTGCATCCAGTATAACGTCTGATCATCACCCTTCATCACTTCCGGCCAGGAGGTCAACTCCCCTCCCTGGATGACGGCATCATGATTCAGCCAGGGCATCACTTTTTCTGAGAATTCCTCCTGATCCGTTTCCTGAAGGACTGATTGTGAATCGTAACGCCCCCACCAGAACATGGAGCAAGGAAGTTCTACAAATTCTTCTAATAAAGAAAACGCTTTCTTTTCATCTAATAAAAAAAGCCACATCAAGTTGTCATTTATTAGAGTCGTGGTCCCTGTCTTAGCTGCATAAAGCCCTAGACTTTGGGGATTATATAACTGAAATGGATGAGAGTGGGGCTCAATATAGCCAGGTACGATATATTGGTCTTCCGCATCAATGATATCAGTTCCCTGGATGTTGCCAGGCATTTCCTTGCCAACATAAACAATCCTGTCTAGATCAATCCATATGTTGCCTTCCATCCATTGTTTCATATATACATTTAAATACGTAGCATGTTTGATTACTTTGGTAGGCGCTTGTTTTCCATCGATGATGGAGGCATGCTCTCTTAGCTGCCGATTGCGCCAACGGAATCGATTTTCGTTCATTACCCTTCCCCCAATTTGGAGTTTCTTTCTATCTTAACACAGGAAGAGTTTTCACGCAGTAACGTTTTGAAGTATTATTTGACGAAAATATGACAGGAAAAGGGGTGTTTTTTATGTTTAAACGAATAAAGCCGAATATTGGTATCTTGAATGCCATGGTGCGTATTACAGCAGGATTCACTTTAATGAGTTATTGTACGATCCGGGCATTGAAACGTCCGTATTCTGATACTAATATACTGTGGATTATGATTGGTGCTATGAAGGTTGCGGAAGGTATCGTGCGATACTGCCCGGTGACAGCCCTTGTCCAAACAGGGATGAAAGCCAATGATGGCAAGAAAGAACAGGAACAGACCTTCAATCCATCTTAACAACATAGAAAAAGGGTTACTCTCATAAGGAGTAACCCTTTCCTATAAAAGGAGTGAATACTATTATGGACATCATGGAATATTTAACGGACACTTCATTTGTGCTGGCTGTCATTATCGGGAGTATTATTGCGCTTTTATATGCTTTTATGAAAAAAAGACGGTCTTAGTGCACGCTTGGCTATGTCAGTACGATAGAAAAAGTGTGCTGAATCATCGAATGCCTGTAGTTTTTGATATACATGCTGCATCGCTTCTTCGAGCTCCGTCGCATAAGAATATGCCAGCAGCACGCGTCCTCCATCCGATACAAAGCGGTCTCCCTGCCGCTTTGTCCCGGCATGGACGATGGTCACTTCGGATTCTTCTATAGGTAAATCCGGGAGCGGTTTCCCTTTTTCATAAGCTTCAGGATAACCTTCTGAGGCAACAACTACTCCACCGCAATAACCTTGTTTCCATTGAAGTTGTGGATCTTTCCCCTTCAATACGTCAACCATTACTTGAACTAAGTCATTTTTCAGCAAAGGCAGCACAACCTGTATTTCGGGATCGCCGAACCTGGCATTGAATTCAATGACCTTAGGCCCTTCCGCTGTCTGAATCAGGCCAGCGTACAGGATGCCGGTAAACGGCCTTCCTTCGTCTGCTAATGCTTTCGCTGCCGGCTTCAGAATACGGTTGATCGCAGTATCTATATCTCCGTCAGATAAAAACGGGACAGGAGCATATGCCCCCATGCCTCCTGTATTCGGACCCTTATCGCCATCAAAAGCACGTTTATGATCTTGCGAAGGGAGCATTGCAAATACCTGCTCTCCGTTTACGAATGCCATCAGGGAAAACTCTTCCCCTTGTAAAAATTCTTCGATGACAATTTCCTTGCTCGCTTCTCCATACTGTTCTTCAATCAGCATTTTATCCACCGCTTGTTTGGCTTCTTCATCGGTTTCTGCAACGACTACACCTTTTCCTGCTGCTAAACCATCTGCTTTGATAACGATTGGCACGCCCTTGGCATCCATATACGCTTTCGCTTCGTCCGGATCTGTAAACACACGGTACCCAGCTGTCGGAATATCATATTTTTCCATCAATGCCTTAGCGAAGTGCTTACTGCCTTCGATTTCCGCCGCCTGCTTATCAGGACCAAAGACGGTGAGCCCGGCTTTTTGGAATTCGTCAACGACTCCTGCCATCAAAGGGTTTTCCGGTCCTACAATCGTAAGGTCTACCTCATGTTCCCGAGCGAAAGCAATCAATCCTTCCCTGTCTGTTTCATGGATAGCCACCCGTTCTGCCAAGGCTTCCATTCCTCCATTTCCAGGGGCTGCGAAAATCTGATTGACCTGAGGACTTTGATAAACCTTTTGGATGATGCTATGCTCACGCCCTCCACTTCCGATAACTAATACGTTCATAACGTTCCACTCCCGTCTGGATTAATGTTTGAAATGACGCATTCCCGTAAATACCATTGCTATACCATGCTTGTTGCAAGCATCAATGGAATCCTGGTCGCGCTTCGAGCCGCCCGGCTGGATGATTGCTTTGATTCCAGCTTCAGCTGCCGCTTCCACCGTATCAGGCATCGGGAAGAACGCATCAGATGCCATCACAGCTCCCTTCGCTTTAGCAGCCGCCTGCTCTAAGGCTATTTTCGCAGCGCCGACACGATTCATCTGCCCGGCACCAATGCCTAACGTCTGGTCTGCCTTGGCAACTACGATTGCGTTTGACTTCACATGCTTGACAACTTGCCAGCTCAGTTTCAAGTCTTCCATTTCCTGTTCCGTAGGTTCGCGATCTGTTGCCACCTGTAAGTCAACGGAATCTAAGTTTCCTTCATCCGTATCCTGGACTAGCAGCCCTCCACTAACCGAAGTAAGCTTATGTGCATTTTTGCTGTTTTTCGTCCATTCAACTTCCAATAAGCGCAAGTTTTTCTTTGTGGTCAGTATATCTAATGCCTCCTGGCTGAATTTCGGTGCAATGATAATTTCCAGGAAGATCTCTTTCATCTTTTCTGCAGTGAGCAAATCGACTTCCTGATTAACTGCGACAATACCCCCAAATATGGAAATCGGGTCCCCTTCATAAGCTTTTTGATAAGCCTCAAAAAGCTTAGTTCCGGTACCGACCCCACAAGGGTTCATATGCTTGACTGCAACTGCTGCCGGTTTCTTGAATTCCTGAACGATTTCAAGCGCAGCATTGGCATCCTGGATGTTATTATAGGAAAGTTCTTTTCCATTCAACTGCTTAGCATTGGACAGTGTGGCACCTTCTGCATTTGCCTGCTTATAAAATGCTGCTGTCTGATGGGGATTTTCACCGTAACGAAGAGACTGGACTTTTTCAAAAGTTGCCGTGTATGTCTCTGGATAGTCATCTTCTGTCCTTTCTGTAAAGTACGCTGCAATCGCCGCATCATAATTGGCAGTATGACGGTAGACTTTGCCTGCGAGACGCTTGCGCATATCGACACTAAGTCCGTCATTTTGCAACGCATCCGCTACTGCCTCATAATCCGCTGGATCAACGACCACAACCACATCGTGGAAGTTTTTAGCCGCAGCACGCAGCATAGTAGGACCGCCGATATCAATATTTTCAATGGCATCAGCTTCTGTCACATCAGGCTTGGCAATTGTTTGTTGGAAAGGGTATAAGTTTACGACTACCACATCGATTGTGTCGAGTTCCAATTTACGCAGCTGATCCATATGGACTTCGTTATCCCGTTTCGCCAGCAACGCACTGTGCACAGCTGGATGAAGGGTTTTGACGCGCCCGCCCATGATTTCCGGGAAGTTGGTTACATCACTGACTGATAATACAGGCAACCCTGCTTCCTCGATCACTCTTTTCGTCCCGCCAGTAGACACCAGCTCGTATCCGTTATCCACTAATTGTTTCGCAAAACCAGGTAATCCGGTTTTATCTGAAACACTTAACAATGCGCGCTTTTTTTCACTCAATGTATTTCCTCCTCGACTAATAATGTTTGAATGACTTTAGGATACAGGGAATGTTCAATTGCCTGGATTTTTTTCTGCAGGCTTTCTCTTGTATCTTCGGCTGTAATCCGGACTGCTTCCTGTTCTATAATCGGACCGGTATCCATCCCGTTGTCAATATAATGGATGGTCACCCCTGTCACCTTCACTTGCTTTTCAAAAGCCTGACCGATGGCATCTTTACCTGGAAAAGCAGGCAAAAGTGATGGATGGATATTGATGATCCGGTTTTGATATGGAGCTAATAAAACAGGCCCGATCAACCGCATATATCCAGCAAGAAATATCCACTCAATTCCCCGTTTCCTACATTCTAATAGAATTTGCTGCTCATACGCATCCTTTCCACCAAATTCCTTCGGTGAGAATACGAACGTGTCGATGTTTTTCTTCTTTGCTTTCTCAATCACCCGCGCATTACTGCGGTCACAGACAAGTAAACGGACATCACAGGAAATTTCCCCCTGCTCGGCAGCCCGGACAATGGAATCAAAATTACTCCCTGTACCTGAGGCGAAAATAGCGGCCTTTATCATGTCCACTGAACCCCTTCCTGGGCTGTTACCATTCCGATGTGATGGGCGGTTTCTCCGCTTTCTTCCAATCGTTCCATCACTTCTTCCCGGACTGCTTCTGAGACGATAACGATCATTCCGATGCCCATATTGAACACCCCATACATTTCATCATCAGAAAGATTTCCCTTCTCCTGCAGGAAAGGGAATACCTCAGGCTGCTTCCATGCAGCACGATCGATTTCCACACCAAAACCATCCGGTAGTGCACGAGGAATATTCTCATAGAAACCGCCGCCGGTAATATGAGCGATACCTTTAATTTCTGCATGCTGTTTCATTGTCTTCACTTGCCTGGCATAAAGTCTTGTCGGTGTCAGAAGTACTTCTCCTAATGATCCCGATAATTCCGGAATAGCTTTTTGAAGATCCAGGTTATACTCTGCAATAATTTTTCTTACTAATGAAAAACCGTTGGAATGAACCCCTGATGAGGACAGCCCGATAATTGCATCTCCTGCTCTGACATCTTCGCCGGTAATCAATTCACTCTTCTCTGCAATCCCAACAACAAACCCGGCCAGGTCATACTCCTGCGGGTCATACATTCCAGGCATTTCCGCTGTTTCCCCGCCAATTAAAGCACATCCGGATTGTTCACAACCATCCGCGATACCTTTGACAATCTGTTCGATCTGATCGGGGCTATTTTTTCCACATGCGATATAATCTAAGAAAAATAATGGATCTGCTCCTTGAGCGACGATATCATTGACACACATCGCCACAGCGTCCTGACCGATGGTATCATGTTTACCCATTTCGAATGCCAGCTTCAGCTTGGTCCCGACCCCATCCGTGCCGGTGACCAGTACCGGATGCTCATAGTCGAATTTACTGATATCGAATATACCTGCAAAAGCGCCTAGACTGCCGACCACTTCCGGACGCAGTGTCCGCGTCACGTGTTTTTTCATCTGTTCCACAGATTGATAGCCTGCTTCCACATCGACACCTGCTTGTTTATAACGATCGCTCATGTTAACCCCTCTTTTCATATTGTTTCTTCTTAACAGTAATTTCTAAGCTTTCACATAGGGAGGCACGGTATTCGGGTAGATTTCTGTTGGATAGTTGCCTGTAAAGCAGGCCGCACAAGCGCCGTGCTCCATGGATTGGCTACCTTCATAGATGGCATCTTCCAACCCTTCGACTGATAAAAATGCCAAACTATCCGCACCGATGATGTCCTGCATTTCTTCCAGGCTATGATTGGCGGCTATCAACTCTCCGGATGTCGACGTATCAATACCGTAATAACAAGGGTTTTTGATCGGTGGCGAAGCGATGCGGACATGAACCTCAGTCGCCCCAGCCTCCTTAAGCATCTTAACGATCCGTCTGCTGGTAGTTCCGCGAACGATCGAATCATCGACCATTACAACGCGTTTACCATTGACGATACCTCGTACCGGGGATAGTTTCATTTTCACTCCTTGTTCCCGGAGCTCCTGCGATGGCTGGATGAAGGTTCGGCCTACATACCGGTTTTTTATCATCCCAAGTTCATACGGGATGCCAGCCTCCTCGGCATAGCCGATGGCTGCAGAAATACTGGAATCAGGGACGCCTGTCACTACATCCGCTTCAACAGGGGCTTCTTGAGCCAGCGCCTTTCCCATCCGCTTCCGGGAAGCATGGACATTGATGCCATCCAAATCACTGTCCGGACGAGAAAAATAAACATGTTCCATCGAGCAGAGTGTCCGTTGAATAGGGGCAGAAAAACGCTTCGACTCTATCCCGTTTTCATCGATGATCAATAGTTCTCCTGGCTGCACGTCACGCTCATATTGAGCTCCCACGACATCAAACGCACAGGTTTCTGAAGCCACCACATAACCGGTGCCGAGGCGTCCGATCGACAAGGGACGCAGCCCGCGTGGATCCTGAGCTACAAACAGCTGTTTTTCTGTCATGACTGAAAATGCGTAAGCTCCTTTGATCATCGTCAGTGCCTGGACCAATGCTTCTTCCATGTCCAAGTGGCCGCTCCGTTTGATCAAGTGGGCAATCACTTCTGTATCGGAGGTCGTTTGCAAAATGCTTCCTTGTGCTTCCAGCTGATATTTAAGTGCCTGGGCATTGACGAGGTTGCCATTGTGCGCGAGTGCCATGCTGCTTTTTTGTGATCGGAATAACAATGGCTGGACGTTTTCATATCCGCCACCGCCCTGAGTTGCATACCGAACATGACCGAGCGCTGCATGTCCTTCCATATCCCCAAGCAAATCCTGTCGGAACACGTCATTTACAAGGCCTAACCCTTTGGCCAGCTTCAATTCTTCTCCATTGCTGACGACAATTCCGGCTCCTTCTTGCCCGCGATGCTGTAATGCGTGAAGACCATAGTACGTAATTTGTGCCGCTTCTTCATGCCCCCACACTCCAAAGATGCCGCATTCTTCATTCAGGCCTTTGATTTCACCAAGCATGGAATTGCTCCTTTCCAGGCGTCCTTCAATTTTTTCGTCGGTGTATGAAGGATAGTTTCACCATCCAGACTTACACGATAATGACCATCATTATTGACGGTACCGACGAAGACTGCCTCTGTCATCAATTGCTCCCATTTCTCATGATCTTCCGGACGTACAGAAACAAGAAAACGCGATTGTGTTTCCGAAAAAAGCTCCGCTGCTGCATTTCCTGTCAAACTGACATCACAACCGAACTCCTTCCCGAACAGACTCTCTGCCAAAGCAACCGCGAATCCGCCTTCTGAAATATCATGTGCCGATTGAACAAGGCCTGTTTGAATCGCAGCTAACAAACTGGTTTGACGCTCTTTTTCCACTTCTAAATCAATACGGGGCGCTTTACCAAAATGACGACCTTCAAACATCCCTTGCAATTCGCTGCCGCCAAATTCCGGTTCTGCTTTTCCAATCACATAAATCAAGTCACCAGCTTGTCGAAAATCGGCTCTCGTAATATGGGAAGTATCTTCAACCAAACCGACCATTCCAACAATCGGTGTCGGATAAATCGCTTTTCCATAGGATTCATTGTATAAAGACACATTTCCACTGATTACAGGTGCATCAAGCACCTTACATGCTTCACTCATACCATCTACGCTTTTTTCCATTTGCCAGAAGATTTCCGGATTTTCTGGCGAACCGAAATTCAAACCATCCGTCAAACCTAATGGACGAGCACCTGAACAGACGATATTACGTGCTGCTTCTGCTACAGCGATTTTCCCGCCTGTTTCCGGATCAAGGTAGATATAACGGGAATTACAATCCGTAGTCATGGCC
This sequence comes from Thalassobacillus cyri, assembly GCF_900107755.1. Taxonomy (GTDB): domain Bacteria; phylum Bacillota; class Bacilli; order Bacillales; family Halobacillaceae; genus Thalassobacillus; species Thalassobacillus cyri. The sequence continues at coordinate 40,149 of NZ_FNQR01000010.1, forward strand.
AGGGCTTTTTTAGTATCCCTGACTCTGAGAACCGCCGCGTCAGAGCCTGCTGTGACGACCGTATTGGTCTGCACCATGGAATCATACTGATCGTAGACCCATTCTTTACTGGCGATTGTGGGCTGCTGCAATAGCTGAAGCAGTGTTTCCTCATAATCTTCTATAATAGGCTGATAAGTTTCCATCGCTTGAAATTCTTTATAGTATTCTGGAACGCTGGAAGGCTGGTGATAGACCGGTGCATCTTCCGCCAGGGCATCTACTGGTACATCAGCGACTACCTCACCATGATGAAGCAGACGGAAGCGGCGTTCTTCGATGACTTCCCCGACCGCTACAGCTTCCAGGTCATACTTTTTGAAGATCTCACTGATTTCCCGCTCGCGTCCTTTTTCAATAACCAGCAGCATCCGCTCTTGGGATTCTGACAGCATCATTTCATAAGGCGTCATATTCTTTTCCCGCTGGGGGATATGGTCTAAGTTCATTTCCATTCCTGTTCCGGCTTTACTAGCCATCTCACTTGCTGAAGAAGTCAGACCAGCTGCTCCCATGTCCTGAATACCGACAAGTGCATCATGATGAATGACCTCCAGGCACGCTTCAATCAACAACTTCTCCATGAACGGATCGCCGACCTGTACGGAAGGACGCCTGCTTTCTGCTTCTTCTGACAGTTCTTCCGAGGCAAAAGTAGCACCATGGATCCCATCACGGCCGGTTTTCGCTCCTACGTACATCACCGTGTTGCCGACGCCAGCGGCAATCCCCTTCTGAATATCGTCATGGTTGATCAAACCGACACACATCGCATTGACAAGCGGGTTGCCTTCATAGGAATCATCGAATTGGACTTCTCCTCCCACCGTCGGCACACCGACACAGTTGCCATAACCGGCAATCCCGCGTACTACTTCTTCAAACAGATATTTGATCCGTGGATGCTTAAGGGAGCCGAAACGAAGGGAGTTCAACAAAGCAATCGGCCGGGCACCCATAGAGAAAACGTCACGGATAATCCCGCCGACCCCTGTCGCTGCTCCCTGGTATGGTTCGACCGCAGAAGGATGGTTATGGCTTTCGACTTTGAATACGACAGCCTGATTATCACCGATATCAATGACTCCCGCGCCTTCACCTGGTCCCTGCAATACGTGAGGACCTTCTGTCGGGAACTTTTTCAAAAGCGGCTTTGAGTTTTTATAACTGCAGTGCTCGGACCACATGACGGAAAACAAGCCGATTTCAGTATGATTCGGGCGTCTTCCTAACAATTCGACAACCTGCTTGTATTCCTGGTCGCTGAGTCCCATTTCTGCGTATAACCGTTTCTGTTCTATTTCTTTTGGACTTATTTCAAGCATGGATGACATGATTATTCCTCCAATACATCAAAATGGACTGAAATAAGCGCAGACCGTCTGCATTTCCGAGCAGGCTCTCAACCGCGCGTTCCGGGTGTGGCATCATACCGAGCACATTACCGGTTTCATTGACAATACCAGCGATATCTCCTGTTGAACCATTAGGGTTATTTGTGTAAGTGAAGACAATCTGTTCATTATCCTTCAACTGTTGATAAGTTGCATCATCACAATAGTAATTCCCTTCTCCGTGAGCTATCGGAAGATGGATTAGTCCGCCTTTTTGATATTCAGAAGAGAACATCGTTTCCGCATTTTCGACACGCAATTCTTCGTGGTGGCACATAAACTTAAGATCCCGATTAGGAAGCATCGCACCTGGTAAAAGGCCGGATTCCAATAAAACCTGGAACCCATTACAAACACCTAAGACCGGCTTTTTCTGAGCTGCTGCTTCTTTAATCTGCTGGACAATATTCGACGTGGAAGCAATCGCCCCGGAACGAAGATAGTCGCCATAAGAAAAGCCGCCTGGAAGTAAAATCACGTCATATTCAGATAAATCTGCATCCTGGTACCAAACTAAGTCCACTTCTTCGTTCAAGCTATCTTTGACGGCATGGTACATATCCCGATCACAATTGGATCCTGGAAATACAACGACAGCGAATTTCACGCGATGACCTCCTCTATCTGATAGGAGTAGTCTTCAATAACCGGGTTAGCAAGCAGTTTTTCACACATCTCCTCTACCTGAGCTTCCAGATTCTCAGCGTCTTCCATCATGACTTCCATGTACTTTCCAACCCTTACCTCATTGACATTCGCATAATCCAATGTATTCAAAGAGTTTTTCACTGCTTTACCTTGTGGGTCTAAGACGCCTTCCTTTAATGTGATATAAACTTTTACTTTACGCATTTGTTCTCCTCCAGTCGTTGTAAAATAGTTTCATAGGTTTCAATCAGATCGCCGATATCTTCGCGGAAGACATCTTTGTCCATTTTTTCTCCGGTTGTGACATCCCAGAGCCGGCATGTATCTGGTGAAATCTCATCAGCTAATACAATAGTTCCATCTGCCAGACGGCCGAATTCCAGCTTGAAATCTACCACTTCCAAATCAGCCTGCCTGAATAGCCGTTTCAATATTTCATTGATTTTAAGTGCGAGAATTTTAATATGGTCAAGATCATGTTCCGTTACGTCTGCTAAACGTTTCGCATGATCATCATTGATGAGCGGATCATCGAGTTCGTCATTTTTATAAAAAAGTTCGATGATGGGAGGGTTAAGCGCTGTTTTTTCCGGGATAGCCAGCCGTCTTGTCAAGCTGCCGGCGGCAATGTTCCGGACCACTACTTCCAACGGAATGATTGTTGTTTTTTGAACAATCTGTTCATTATCATTCAGCGCTTTCAAAAAATGCGAGGGAATATGCTGCTGGTGTAAATGTTCGAAAATACGGGCAGTAATTAAATTATTCAACCGACCTTTACCGGCAAATTGGTCTTTTTTCTTGCCATTGAAAGCCGTAGCATCATTTTTGTAAGAGAGTATTAATTGCTCGGGTTTACCGTCGACATAATAAACTTTTTTCGCTTTACCTTCATATAATAGGGAGCCTTTCATCTTCAGAACACCTCGTTTAGTAAAAGTAAAGGGAGAAACACCATGTGTTCCTCCCCTCCAGTCGACTACAATCCAATCCGTTCGAAAATACGGTCTACGTTTTTCAAATGATGGTTGTAATCAAAGCATTGGTCGATTTGTTCAGGGGACAGTGTTGATGTTATTTTTTCGTCTGCTTCAATTAATTCCCGGAATGGAATACCTTGCTCCCAGGCTTCCATCGCCTTCGGTTGCACCAAGTCGTAAGCTTCTTCACGTACCATGCCTTCATCAATCAATGTCAGCAACACCCGCTGTGAGAAAATCAAGCCGTAGGTTTTCTCCATGTTGGCTTTCATCTGTTCTGGGAATACGGTCAGGTTTTTGACGATGTTTCCAAACCGATTGAGCATGTAATTAATCGCGATGGTCGCATCCGGCAAGATGACACGTTCCGCGGATGAATGAGAAATGTCGCGTTCATGCCAGAGAGCGACATTTTCAAACGCAGTCATCATTTCACCGCGGATTACCCTCGCCATTCCGGTCATATTCTCAGATCCGATTGGATTACGTTTATGCGGCATTGCCGAGGAACCTTTTTGGCCTTTTGCAAAAAACTCTTCCACTTCACGGGTTTCCGTTTTTTGCAGCCCACGGATTTCAACGGCCATCTTTTCAATAGATGTCGCAATCAAACTTAAAGTAGAAACGTAATGAGCATGACGGTCACGCTGCAATGTCTGCGTTGATACAGGCGCCGGCTTAAGTCCCAGGTTGCGGCACACATAATCCTCTACATATGGATCGATGTTAGCGTAGGTGCCGACCGCCCCGGAAAGCTTTCCGACTTCGATATGGTCGATGGCGAGATCCAAACGTTCCAGGTTACGCTTCATCTCCTCATACCATAGGGCAAGCTTCAAACCGAAAGTCGTCGGTTCGGCATGGACACCATGTGTGCGACCCATCATGACCGTGTGCTTATGTTCCAGGGCTTTGTCCGCCAGGATGTCGATAAAGCTTACCAGGTCTTTACGGATGATCTCATTCGCCTGTTTCAATAAGTAAGAAAGGGCGGTATCAACGACATCTGTTGAAGTCAGCCCATAATGGACCCATTTTCTTTCCTCCCCTACCGTTTCAGAAACAGCACGGGTGAAGGCGACGACATCATGGCGGGTTTCTTTTTCAATTTCATAGATACGCTCGATGTCAAACGATGCATGCTGGCGCAGCTTCTCCACATCTTCTTTCGGAATAATGCCAAGCTCACTCCACGCTTCGCAGGCAAGCAGTTCAACTTCAAGCCATGCATTGTACTTGTTTTCTTCTGTCCAGATAGCTCCCATTTCTGGACGTGTGTAACGATCGATCATGTTACTCCTCCTAAAACTGTCCCACCCAACACTTTACCATGTGGGAAGCTGATTTTCTTCTATCCGTTGAAAAATCTCTTCTAAGCTCTCCCCTATCATCGTGATATGTCCCATCTTCCGTGCCGGCCGTGCTTCTTCTTTGCCGTAGTCATGGAGATGAAAGTCATGAAGTTGAGGCAGCTTAGCAAAAAGTTCTTCCTGATGTTTCCCAAGAATATTGATCATGACCGCAGCCGGAAAAGATTGGATTTTCAAAAGCGGCAGTCCGCAAATGGCACGAATATGCTGTTCGAACTGTGAGACGTTGCATGCTTCAATTGTATAATGACCGGAATTGTGTGGGCGAGGTGCCATTTCATTGACATACACCTGGTCATCCTTTACGAACAGTTCGACGGTAAATGTGCCGACTACTTGTAAATGCTCGGCTAAGGTCTTTGCAGCTTCCTTAGCCTGATTTTCCACTTTTTCGGTGATTGCCGCCGGTATCTGCGTCTGATGAAGAATCTGGTTATGGTGGGTATTCTCTGCAATTGGGAAATAAGTTATGTCTCCTGTTTGACTTCGTGTAAATACCACTGAAATTTCTTGTTCAAAAGGGATGAACGCTTCAATAATGTAAGTAGAGTCTGGAGCGATAAACGTTTCTACCTCTGAGAGACCTCCTTCATTTTTCAGCTTCATCTGTCCCTTTCCGTCATATCCCCCCGTAATCGTTTTGATGATTGCGGGGTAGCCGATAGTCTGGATAGCTGTTTCTACTTGATCAAACGTTTGAACTATCTCGTATTCCGGCACATTCAAACCTGATTCGACAGCGATTTGTTTCTCTTTTTGTCGATTTTGCGTGACTTCTAAAGGCAGTGACCCTTGCGGGAGCTTCCCCGTCTTTTCGAGCATGTTCGCCACATTCAGGTCGACATTTTCAAATTCATAGGTGATGACATCACTGACCTTATTAAGCTGTTCAGCAGCTTCCAGGTCATCATAGGCTGCCTCGATATGATAGTCAGCGACCTGGGCACATGGGCAATCAGGTTTCGGATCCAGCACAGCGATCCGGTAGCCCATATGCTTCGCTGCTACAGCCATCATCCGTCCCAGCTGTCCGCCTCCTAATATTCCAATCGTCTGGCCCGGTTTAAGTCTAACTGTCATGAAGCTCTCTCCTCATCTCATTTACTTTTTCTTTCATATGGGAACGATAGTCTGCTAGTTTTCCCGCAAGTTCATCATCAAAAGCACCAAGAATTTCTGCAGCTAACAGTCCGGCATTCTTTGCACCAGCTGTACCGATAGCAACCGTAGCGACCGGGACACCTCCTGGCATCTGGACAATCGATAATAGTGAATCCATTCCTTTTAATGCCTTGGATTCAACCGGGACACCGATGACCGGAAGAGTCGTCTTGGCTGCTGCCATTCCCGGTAAATGAGCAGCACCACCAGCTCCGGCGATAATTACTTTTAACCCTTTATTTCTTGCTTCATCTGCGTAACGGAACATATCTTCCGGTGTCCGATGAGCGGAGATAATTTCTTTCTCATAGGCGATTCCGAGATCATCCAGAACTTCGCATGTATGCTTCATCGTCGACCAGTCGGAAATGCTTCCCATGATTACTCCTACCCTAGCCATCAAATCCCTCTTTTCGTTAAATTTACGGCTTCGCGCCTAATTTTAAATTTTCACGCTATTAGTAGCTGTTTTTGAACTTTTATTCGGATTTTCGCCTGAAAACCAAAAAGCGCCTATCCAACCTTCTCTACGACTGAGAGAAGATGGGTAGACGCTTTTTGCGGATACCGAATATAACCATCGCAAAGTTGCAATGATCCATCTTCCTCATAGTCCGGCAATTTAAGGTTGCCGGGTAGAGACGAACGGGCCATATTCCCGTCTTATATGAGGTGCTCTATTCAATTTCTACATCCATCATAACAATTTCTTCGAATAGCTGTCAACGCCAAAGGCGAACATTTAAAATCACAATCATTTTTATCGTTCGTTTTTCATCGCCTGGAAGACAATTTTCCGTCCAACCGGTTCGTAGGCTTTCTGGCCGTCACGCTTCACTTCCTGAAAAATTGGCTCTTCTACTCTTCTTACCGGTGTGTAGCCTTCCTTTTTCATCCGGTCCAGGCATTGATCAATGGTTTCACCTTCCTGGACTTCAAAGCGCGTTTTCTTATTTTTTGCCATTACTCAACCTTCCCTTCTTCACCTGTTTGACCCAGAACCCTCCGTGGATCTGTTTCGGTTCATAAGCAATGATGAACGCTTTCGGGTCAAGTGTACGAATGGTTTCATATAACTTCAATTCATACTTGCGAGGGGTCAGTATTTGCATGGCTAACCGGTCACCTTCCATCCCATAGGCAAACCAGCTGGTAACCCCGTATCCTTTATCCCGGAGCTTACGAGTGAATTCAATGTCCGGGCTGGATGAAATCACGTTCACCGTAATGTACCCAAGTGCCAGCTTTTCTTCAATTTTCATACCGGCAATGACACCGAGTCCGTACCCGACTGCATAAGCGATGATATTCTGGATCTGATCAAGATTTTCCAACACCAAGCCTAAACCGAGGATATAAATAACAACCTCAAACATACTGATAAAAGCAGCTAAATACCGTTGTCCTTTCAAGGTCAATATCATCCGGATGGTAAAAAAGGACACGTACACGATATTGATGATTAAAATAATGGCGATCATGACCAAGGCATTATCCAGCATGGCAGCCCCTCCAAACCTATTAACTTATCGTCCCACCTGATAATTTGGGTATTCACACAGGCAAAAGATATGCATACACTATATAACACGAATAATCGTCTACACAATATCTTTTTTACATTTTAAGGGAGAGGCTGGATTACCATGAATCAATTCGATGATTGGAAAAAGAATCTGGATCGTTTTTTTGGCCATGATTTCTGGGGAGATTTTGAAGGACTGGTCAAGCCCCCGCTGCCCCAACTGAATTTATACCAATATGATAATGAACTGCTATGCATTTTCAATATCCCTGGTTTAAAGGACTTGAATAAGGTGGATGTCTTCGTGAACCATGCCACACTAGAAGTCAGAGGGATAGTCGAAATCAATCAGAAAGGCGGCCAACAGCTGAAAGGCGAAATCATGCAGGGGACTTTTGATCGTAAAGTCGAACTGCCCTACCCTGTCCGGGACGATAAAATTCACGCGTCCTATAAACAAGGATTGTTAGTCGTGCAGCTCCACCGCTTGATTTCAGATGCCAACCAAAAGAACCGGATTCAAATCACTAATATGGAAGAAGAATAAGTGCATCTCTCTTGTAAAAATAACCAATGCTGACTTTCGTGCAGCATTGGTTATTTCTATTGGCGTCCTTCTCGGGTTATGTGGCGCCCGCTACCCTTTAATCCCCTAATCTTTTTACGACAAGAAAATAAAGTAAAGAATAAAGATTACAAACAGCAGGTACATGACCGGATGGATTTCTTTGATCCGCCCTTTCATGATCATTGTAATCGGGTAGAAAATGAATCCCAGCGCAATACCAGTAGCGATACTATACGTCAGCGGCATCGCGATGATGGTGAAAAAGGCAGGGACAGCAATTTCAAATTGATCCCAATCGACATTTTTCAAGGAAGATGCCATCAACACGCCGACGATAATCAACGCTGGGGCCGTCACTTCCGCGGTCACTACTCCCAACAAAGGAGAGAACCATAGAGCTAATAAGAAAAACCCGGCAGTTACGACAGAAGTAAAACCTGTACGTCCGCCGGCTCCAACACCTGCAGTCGATTCGATATAGGAAGTTGTGGTGGATGTACCGGCCACTGCACCCACAACGGTTGCAGCAGAGTCAGAGAACAAAGCACGTCCTGCTCGTGGCAATTTATTGTCTTTCATAAAACCAGCTTGTGTCGAAACAGCAACTAATGTTCCTGCGGTATCAAAAAAATCAACAAATAAGAACGTCAATATGACTACCAGCATTTCAATCGTGAAAATATCTCCAAAGTGGAGGATAGCCTGTCCAAAAGTAGGCGCAATACTTGGTACGCTGCCTACGACATCTCCGGCCCCACTCGGCGGGTCAATCAACCCAACGATCATGCCAGCGATAGCAGTCAGAATCATGCCATAAAAAATTCCGCCTTTGATTCCCAGTGACAATAAAATGACAGATGCGAAGATACCGAAGATGGCTAGAAGAACGGATGGTGAGGTTAAATCACCAAGTTCAACCAAAGTCGCTTCATTTGCCTGGATAATTCCCGAACTCTGAAAACCGATGAAGGCGATGAATAACCCGATACCAGCCCCAACCGCCATTTTCAAATTGGCTGGAATAGCATTGATGATTCTTTCGCGCAGGCCGGTCAGTGTTAAAACAATAAAAATAAGTCCAGATGCCAAAACACCAGCAAGTGCGGTTTCCCATGGAATTCCATACCCTAAAACAACCGTGTAAGCAAAGAATGCGTTCAGTCCCATACCCGGAGCTAAAGCAATCGGATAACGGGCGAACAGCCCCATAATCAAGGTACCAATAGCAGCAGCAATAGCAGTAGCTGTAAATACCGCACCTTGGTCAATGCGTGTCACGCCTTCAGGCAGCTCTTCGATTCCGACAAGTGCCAAGGTCGCCGGGTTGACGAATAAAATATAGGCCATTGCCAGAAACGTCGTCATACCAGCCATGAATTCTGTCCGGTAATTTGTTCCGAACTCTTCGAATCTAAAAAACTTCTTCATTGTGATACTCCCCCTCTATATTTAACCAGTCGTATGCCCAAAAGCGTCAGCGCCTCGTTCAAGCAAATAAAAAGCACTCCAGGAACTTCTCCAGGAGTGCTGAACTGACGTGGGGGAATTAGACCAGCAGCCCAAAATACACCTTGGCCACTTGCCCAATTCACCAGCGTAGTCAGGCCATTTACGGCAGCCTGGTAGAAACGATCGGGCCTTATCCCCGAAATTATACGACGGTGTAACGTTATTAATTTCTCTTTTATCGTACGAGCCTTTCCGGCAATTGTCAACACAAAAACCGAATGTTAATCAAAAAAAAATTGGTAATGTTCGTTATTCCCACTCGATAGTTGCAGGCGGCTTGCTTGTTATATCATAGACGACACGATTGATATGTTCGACTTCATTGACACAGCGAGTCGAAATTTTTTCTAAAACATCCCACGGGATACGAGCCCAATCGGACGTCATACCATCGATAGAAGTAACCGCTCTGATTCCGATCGTGTGGTCATAAGTCCGTGTGTCTCCCATGACCCCGACAGAACGGAAATTCGGAAGAACCGTGAAATATTGCCAGATATCCCGGTCCAGTCCGGCGTTGCTAATCTCTTCACGAAGAATTGCATCGGATTCACGAACAATCTTCAGCTTTTCATCGGTAATCTCTCCTAAAACACGAATGGCAAGCCCCGGACCTGGGAACGGCTGCCTCCATACGATCTCATCAGAGACACCAAGCTCAGAGCCCAGCACACGAACCTCATCTTTAAACAGCGTATTCAAAGGTTCAATTAATTCAAATTGCAAATCTTCCGGAAGTCCGCCGACATTGTGGTGAGATTTGATGGTCTGCGCTGTGTCGGTACCACTTTCGATAATATCGGTATAAAGGGTTCCTTGGGCAAGGAAATGGGTATCTTTCAATTTAGCAGCTTCATCATCAAACACATAGATGAACTCGTTGCCAATGATCTTCCGCTTTTGTTCCGGGTCCGACACACCCGCGAGCTTATTCATAAACCGGTCTTTGGCATCTACTTTGATAACATTCATATGAAACCCGTCACGGAAGGTGCGCATGACACTGTCGGCTTCCCCTTTTCTCAGCAGTCCATGGTCAACGAAGATACATGTCAGCTGATCGCCGATTGCTTTATGGATCAAAGCAGCAACGACAGAAGAGTCGACCCCGCCGCTTAATGCGCACAGTACTTTCTGGTCGCCGACCTGTTCGCGGATTTTTTCCACTTCCATATCGATGAAGTTTTCCATCGTCCAGTCTCCCTCACAATCACAGACAGCGAAGACGAATTGCTTTAAGAGATTATTTCCGTATTCCGAATGTCGTACTTCTGGATGAAACTGTACGCCATACATTTTCCGTTCATCATCGCTGATTGCTGCTACCGGACAAGAAGGGCTGGTAGCATCTGTAGTGAATCCTGGAGGAGCTTCGATCACCTTGTCGCTATGGCTCATCCATACGGTTTGAACCAATGGCGTATCCTGGAAAAGGACAGGCTGGGATTCTTTCAGTGTAATAGCAGCCTTTCCGTATTCACGCTCGTTTGCACGCTCTACTTTTCCCCCAAAGTGGTGCGTCATCAGCTGCATCCCGTAGCAGATACCGAGAACAGGGATACCGAGTTCAAAGATCTCTTCATCGCAACGGAAACTATTATCTCCATATACACTGTTCGGCCCACCGGAAAGAATGATTCCCTTCGGATTCATCGCTTTCACTTCATCAGCGGTCAGCTTATGGGAGTGCAACTCACTATATATCCCAAATTCCCTGATTCGTCTTGTAATCAACTGGTTGTATTGACTTCCGAAATCCAGCACAAGAATAAAGTCGTCCATCTGTGTCATTTCTTCAGCTCCCTTTTCTTCAAAAAGCTCAATCCCCAAAAAATAGACTTCTGCCCCTGGACATAGGAAGGCAGAAGTCCACTATCATCATTGGAAATCCGCCTTCATAGTCAGGACATTTACGGCATCCCGGTAGAGACTCTCGAACCCTATTATCGAGGATATATGAAGGTGTGTTTGGTTGTAATTTTTATTCATTCTATCAATGGGGATGATAAGAATCAAGACAATGCCTTGTTAATTAAATTTTCCCATAATTCTGTTACCTTATCCCATTGATTGGATTGTTGTTCATTCCGGTAAAGCATCCGTTCATAATGGTGCGTCAATATCTTCATATCATTCGTCTGGAAACGCATGTCTACGTCCCGGGCATATTCCCGGAGTGTCTGGTTCGACTTCCGCTGCATCCCTCTATTATCAAGGACCTTCAGTAGATACTGGTAAGCTTTTTGATAAGTGGCTGCATCTCCAATATGTTTATATCTACGCTTCAAAAAGGCGGACATCCAGCGGAACCTTGTGACGTATAAAACAATCGCGATTCCAATTACTGCAATAGCAAAGGTAAGGTACTTCCAGAAGTTACCACTACCACCAGCAGCTCCCGTACCACTTTCCCCTTCATTGAAATCTTCCTCAATTTCCATTTGATGTTGGGGATTTCCTGTTTCAGGAGTAGTGCTATCCGCTGAATCTTCTTCCTCCGTACCATCTCCTGTCCCCTCTGTATCCACATAAAAGTCGGTGGGGTTTGAAAAGCCTTTGGTTGGTTCGAATGGCACCCAGCCAATGCCAGGAAAATGGACCTCTACCCATGAATGGGCATTGCCATTTGTCACTTGATACAGATTATATGACTCGCCGTCATCCAGCTCGACATCTGACTGATGCAGCTCCCCGCCAGTAAAACCTTTCACCCAGCGTGCCGGGATTCCGACCGAGCGCAGCATGACGACCATTGAGGTAGAAAAGTTATCACAATAGCCTTTCTGCGTTTCAAATAAAAACTGATCGACATAGTCATCACTTTCTCCAGGCACAGCTACGTTCTCCATATTGTATTCAAACCCGCTTGAAGAAAAGTAATCTTCTATTTCTTTTACGGCATCATAGCGGTTATCTTCATCCTTGATAATTTGCCGGGAAAGATTCCTGACGCGATTCGGTAAGTTATCCGGTAGCTGGAGGTAGGTGGCGCGAATATCCTCTGGATCGTCATCCCCCGCTTCCCTTAACTGATCATACGCATAAGAAGGAACATTAATCCGCATCCGGTAGCCAGGAATCTGACTTGCCCTGTCATTCTTTCGCGTTTCGACTTCACCCGTCGGCTGGTTGACATAAAATTGAAATTCTTCCGGGTAGGCGACCACTTCTCCTGTCCCATAGGGATAGACCAATTTTTTTAATGCTGCTTCGTTAGTGAAGTTGACTACGGTGAATTGTTCTTCGGTTTCCACTTCATCCGTGAATGTTTGGATTCCGAGGTCGCCGCCATTAACATGACGTACATTTTCTTCAAGGGTATTCTCCCACCCTTTACCGGTGTAATGATTCTTTGATTCTACCCGCCAGTATCTTTCTTTTTTAGCGGCCACCTGGAAGACTGGTGTTTCATCCTGTATAAAAGCCCCGCCTAACTTGGTATCATCTTCTCCGTAGCCTATTTTTTGTATGCCTTTTCCGCTACCAACTGTGCCACTGTTGCCACCGACTGCACTCTCCAGATAAGGAACGGGGTCAGCCCACTGCGGTCCCGGTTTCGGAGCGGCATAGCCCACAACCGTGGATAATAAGATGATGGAAGACATCGGGATTACCCACCGCCGCAACCGGTTCATCCCCATCAGGGTAATCTCTTCTTTTTCCATTTCTTTAAAGAAGCTGGACACCCCAAGAGCGATAAGAGCGATTAAAAATGTCCGTACGATCGCCCACTGACCGTTATACTCCGTAAATGTATCCATGACAGTAATGACGATGAAGGTCATCAGCACGAAAAGGAAAATTCGTTTGGCGACGACAAACCAGAAATATAATAGGTAACTCATCAGCCAAAGCAGAACGACGAACAAAAAGCTCCTGAAGAACCCCGTTATCTCCCCCCATGATTGAGCCAGTATCACTTCGAAGTTATAAGCGAACTGCTGATAAACAATCAGAAACCATTCTTTACTGAACAATCTTTCATATAGAAACAATCCGTCTAAAATGAACACAAGTCCTAGAAACTTCAATGGCATAGAAAGCCACCAATTGACCTGTAAAAAAGAGATGAAAAAACAGAATGCTGCATAAATCACAAAAATCGTCAGGTTATGAGTGTCCGTCACTTTTTCTAACGGGCGCATCCATTCCCAAAATAATAGAAATCCACAAAGGTACAGGATCAGCTGATAATAATGTTGTTGTTGACTACGAGAGAGTGTCATACCTTCACCTCGAATTTCTTCTTGCTCAGCTCTTCTTCGGTTAATAGATTAACGATGATGTCCCGATAATCCAGTTGTTTCATCAGCTTGCGTGTGTGAGCTGTGATTTCTGTTGAAGGACTGATAAAAAACAAAACCACTCGTTTAGCTTTATGCTGCATGCGAACAAGTGCTTCTAAGAGCTCGTCATCGAGTGCGGTGGTCACCACCATCGTTATCACTCCTGCCGGGAGCTGGTGCTGCTCCTTTGCTAAGCGCCTTGAGAAAGAGGTCTGACCTAAGGGTATGATTGTCGATAAGTGACGCCGGATATTTTCCATTTGCGTCTTATTCTGCTGTAAAGAAAACGAAGCGGTACGATCCGTCATCGTCTTCACCAACAATTGGGAAGACTTCTTTTGCAGCGTGGCAAGGAGGGAATCGGTCAATTCCACTGCCCCTTCAAAGGTGATCATATTTTGTGACGCTCGCCTGCTGGCATCCAATACCACCAGCATATCCACACTTTTTTCTTGCTCAAATTCTTTCGTCATAATAGCATCTTTGCGAGCTGTCGCTTTCCAGTCGATCCATTGGAATCGGTCCCCTGGCATGTATTCCCGTACACCAGCCACAATGTTTGTGTTCTTATCACTAAGGGATAATGATGGACTGGCTCCCTGCTGGTAGCTGTACGCCTGTTCTTTGAACTGCAGATCACGACGGTAAGGATACGCGATCAGCATGTGATCCGATTCAAAAATATGTTCCTTTTTGATGAAACCAAAAAAATCACCGGTTTTTATCCGGATCGATTTCAAATGATGTTCGCCTCGCGGGATATGATCAAGTTCATACCGGTAACGAATGGATCGTTGAAACCACGGAAATGCCACTCGTTTCATCACTCGTTCATCCAATACTTTTTGAGGCTGAGCCATCCAGCGGAATTTTTCAATATGGGTATCACGCTTTTTCAAAGAATCAGGGAAATACTCTTCCAGCACACAATAAAAGAGTGGGAAAGGGGTCCGTCTGGTCAATATGACTTCAACCTCAACAGACTCACCTGCCTGGACAATCCGTTTGGATAAATGACGGGAAATACTCCAGTTATCAAGCGGATATACCAATAGCAGTAGCATATAGAGGATAAAAGGAAAGAAAGCCGCAAACAAAAACCAGCTGACAAAACCACCCTGGAACATTGCATAGGAATATACCACCGCAAACAGCAGCAGAATCACCAATAACTGAAGGGTAAATCTTAACCAGCGTTTCATTCATGTTTAGTCCTTTGTACAGGTATGGCTATATTTTCAAGGATACTTGCAGTGATGCCTTCCGGTGTATGTCCTTCAAACTCCGCCTCTGATGTCAATATGATGCGGTGCGGCATCACAAACGGGGCCAAATATTTCACATCATCCGGAATAACGTAATCCCGGTCCTGAATGAATGCATATGCTTTAGCAGCTTTCATCAACGCAATGGAGCCACGAGGACTTACACCAAGATAAACACCCTCATGTTCTCGTGTGGCCGTTACGATATCAACGATATAATGACGGATGGTATCGTCCACATAGACATCTTTCACCTTATTTTGAATATCGATCAATTCATCCTTGGTCAGCACAGCTTCTACAGTGGTCAATGGATGTTCTCCTGAGGTACGACTCAACATTTCCCGTTCCTGCTGTACTGTCGGGTACCCCATATTCAACTTGAGAAGGAAACGATCCAGCTGCGCTTCCGGTAAAGGATAAGTTCCTTCGTATTCAATCGGATTCTGGGTCGCCATGACAAAGAATGGTTCTTTTAATGGCACAGGAGAACCTTCCACCGTGATACTGGATTCTTCCATCCCTTCCAATAAAGCGGATTGAGTCTTCGGCGAGGTCCGATTGATCTCATCCGCAAGGACGACATTCCCCAAAATCGGTCCTGGACGGAATTGAAATTCCATTTCTTTTGGATTATAAATAGACACACCAGTCACATCAGACGGCAGCAGGTCAGGGGTAAACTGGATCCGTTTGAACTCACAGTCCAGTGATTTCGCGATTGTCCGCACCATCATGGTCTTTCCGACACCTGGTACGTCTTCTAACAGGACATGTCCTTTTGCTATAAGGGCCACCATACTTAAGAGGGTGACCCCCTCCTTTCCTACCATTACTTTATTCACATTTTTCAATACTTCCGAAATTTTCGGTTCATATAAGGATAATTGCTGGGTCATTTGTCGACTCCTCTCACCTTCGATAACTCCTGGAAAATTTAATTTTCCGTATATTTCAACTATACTATATCCTGCCTAATGGGACAAAGTTCACCGCATTTAGACCTATCTATGTAAAAATACAAAAAAGCCTTATAAATAAGGCTTTTCACACATGTTTAAGCTTGAAGTTACGAAAATTTTTTAACAGGATAAAATTGTCATACATTTCTATGCTGAATTTTCCGCGAATGGATTCCCGGTAACCTTCTCCTTCAAACTCCAGTCGCCATAGATGGAGGGGTTCTTCCAAAAGCTGTCCTATCCTGTGTAAGGAATGAGAAGTAGCCGTAATCTTAATGATACTGCATTCCCTCACATATACGCCTGTTAAGGAAAAGGTCTTACTGCCAATTTTCATTTTTGAAAAATATCTCACTCTATCTCCTACTTTTCGAAAAATCTGACGAAATTTCACAAACTAAATCTTTGCAATGATCTTCATAAATTATACCATATGATTAACCCAACTACTCGTCATAACTTTTCAAAAAGGAGGGGGTATCTTGAGTTTGAAGTCCACCATTTATAAAGTATCGCGTGTCTGGAATGATATCGATGCTGTCAGAAAAGGAAAGATCGGCCGCAGAATCGGAAGAAGAGCAGCTGGAAAAGCAACTGGGAAAATCATGCGAAAGTTATTTAAATGAATATGCAGGGAAGCTTCTATTTAAGGGAGCTTCTCTTTTTGTTTACATTTTTTATCAAAATCATTAAACTGAAGTAATGAATTAGTTACCCAGGTAAATAAATTGAGGTGAATATAATGACTGACAATGAAACCCGCGAGTTATTCCACCTATTGAATCAGCGGGTCCGAATGATAACTAAAGAAATGAACACCGTTTTGAGTGACCATGGGCTATACCATTCCCAATGGTCCATTATTTTTTGTCTGAACCAATTCGGCCCAATGACGCAAACAGCAGTTTGGAAGTACTTGAACGTAGAAGCCCCTACCGTTACCCGCACCCTGTCCCGGATGGAAAAGAACGGCTGGACTATTAGGAAGCACGGAGCGGACAAGCGGGAGCGCCTCATCGAATTGACGGAAGCGGCCAAAGAAAAGTTCACTGCTGTCAATAAAGCAGTAGCACAAGCCGAAAAGGAAATGGCACAGCTGCTGTCCAGCGAGGAAATTCAACAATTACAACATCTGCTAAGGAAACTAGCTACTACAGAAGGAGAGTAACGCATCATGAAACAAAGCAAGAGGGAACCGATTTGGACGAAGAGCTTCATCAGTATCTCGTTAACACAATTCACGGTCTTTCTGGCTTTTTATGCCCTTTTGACCACACTTCCAATATATGTAATACAGGATATGAACGGAACAGAAGCCCAAGGCGGCTTGACGGTTACCGCCATGTTAGTGGCAGCCATTCTTATCCGTCCTTTTTCAGGGAAATTGATAGATGTAATCGGCAAAAAGAAGACGTTAATCGCCGGCATCATGGTTTTTACAATGACCACCTTCTTTTATATAGGAATTACGGAATTTATTCCTTTGTTATGGCTTCGGCTTTTTCACGGTCTGTCATTCGGCCTGTTCACTACCGTAAGCGGAGCGATTGCCGCCGATGTCGTTCCCGAATCACGCCGTGGTGAAGGAATCGGATATTTTGCTATGGCTATGAATCTTGCCGTAGTTGCCGGTCCGTTTATCGGGTTGACGGTACTCCAGTTCGCTCCATTCCATTTGCTTTTCATCCTGTTAAGTGTATTTATGGTTAGCGGAACCCTATCCGCTTTTCTAGTTAACGTACCTAAAACAACCGAAACAGGCCGGCAAACGGACAAGATAAAATTATCTCTGCATGATTTGATAGAGACAAAGGCAGTGCCGATCGCCTTAATCAGCAGCCTGGTCGCATTATCTTACTCAAGCATCCTTTCATTCCTATCCGTTTATGCAAATGCTATCGGACTATCATCGGCAGCAAGCTATTTCTTCCTGGTTTTCGCGGTAGCCATGCTGCTCTCACGCCCATATTTAGGAAGGGCTTTTGACACTAAGGGACCGAGGTTTGTGATTCTGCCTTGTCTATTTCTCTTTGCAGTCGGACTTGTATTCATCAGCTTTACCAGCACAGCCTGGATGTTGCTTATTTCCGCTGCTATTATCGGGCTCGGTTATGGAACCCTGCTGCCAAGTTTCCAGACGATGGCTGTCCAGTCGGCTTCCATCAAGCGCAGCGGCCACTCAACCGCCACCTTCTTCATGTTCTATGACTCCGGGATAGCTGCAGGCTCATTCATTTGGGGACTGGTCGTCGCCCAGGCGGGATACCAACAGCTTTACATCATAAGCGCGGTTATCGTGCTGGTAGTAATCGCTTTATTCTGCATCCAGACAAAGAAACAACCTCGTTATGCACCAAAGGACAGCCCTGCATAAAAGGTAGGTATCCGCTGATCAAAAGTTTCGGGCTCTAAACAGTTGTCTAGTAAACACTGAGCTTAGTAACTTTAGCTATAGAAAAAAAAGGCATTTACAAAGCAGCCTCTTAACTGAGAGAAGCTACTTTGTTAATGCCTTTCTTTTTATAAAAATCTAATTCTGACCAGACTTTTTGATAATATACTCCAGCCCGGCATGCGCATTACGGAAAGTTGCTATTTCATTATTAAGTATTTCAAACGTCATCGCTAACTTCGGTGTGATACCGACAATGATGCACTCGGTGCCAATCAGCGTCAGGCTATTGTTCAACTGCTGGATTTGATGACTTATCCCTTCATCAAATGTATGCATGCCGCTTAAGTCGATCAAGGCATATTCAATATCTGCCGATGCACACGCTTTTAAAATAATAGAAGTCAGTTGCTCAGAACGCTCTCTGTCGAACATCCCAATCAAAGGTACTGCGATTGTCTTATCCCAAATTTTTATCAAGGGTGTCGACAATTCCTCGATCAGTTTGTCTTTCCTTGCTTCTTCTTCTGCCCTGGTGGTAACATCCATCAGCATCACGACGTACCCATCAATAGATTCCTCCTCATTTTTTATCGGAGTCACGACGATATCTGCTACAAAATTATTACGGATGTTGATACGGGCACGATGGGTATTCTCTATGTGTGCCATTATCTTTCGCTGAAATCCTGGGTTTTCATGAAATTGGTCCATATTCATCCCAATGACGTCTTCCGCTCTTTCAAGTCCATACAAAGGAGCTATTGCAGCAAAGAGCCCAAGCGCATTGTCATTCATCCATGTCACATGATAATCTTTATCTGCAATCAAAATATTTTCTCCGATGCTGTTTAAGGTATTTAATAATGATATATTATCTGGAATTTCACCATTACCCTTCATACTTATCACCTTACCTAACCTCGTTTGTAATGACCATTATATACCTTTTACCTTGATTTAAAAAATATCTATAACCTACAACATAGGAAAGCAACAGAAAATACAATAAGAAAAAGCCTGTATCCATTCTGATAGCTGGATACAGACTTTTTTCATTTTAACTTGTATAGCCATGACCGTAGCCATGGATTGGTTTCCATTTACTATATTTATCATTTTGATGAGTGAAGCACTTTATACTTGCCTGGAGCTACTACGGTATGCGTGTGTTCGAAACCTGTATCTTCCAGGTTCTCCATAACGCTAAGGTCCACCATGACACAACGCTGGCAGGAAGAAGTAACTACTTTCCCTTTGGCATCGACGCCATTCAATTTAAATGAAATGATATCTCCAATATTTGCTTCATGACCTTCAGGGGTTTCCATAGCTAACATCCTTTCGATTGAAATGAATATGATGTTTTCTGACATTATAACAAATTTATAGAAAATTTCCATCTTTTTGATACCTACCGGTTATTCATATCTTAAATTAAAAGGAGCAGCTTCCCGAGAACTGATCCGTTTATCCGTTTTATACACTAATGATATTTCCCATCTGCCCCGTTTCATAAGGACCTTTTTCCTTAAGAAAACTTCGCAGCACGTCGATGGCATGGGTTCCATTGTAGGTTTTCTGGGCCTCTTTCGTTTTGAATAACTGTTTTCCTCCCCCTGCCAGTTTATAAATTTTATGAAGATCAAGATCCTGTCTGCCTATCTGCATCGTTTGAATACGGTAACCTTTTGGATTGTACGGTTTAAAAGTCATCAACAAACCTGAGGAGCGCAGGATGTAGCCTCCTTTCTGTTGAAATGGATCATCAGAGAATACTTGCTCCAAGTTGTTTTCAAGGGTTTGCCACAGCGTATGACCATCCATTTCCAATGTAAACATCTCAGGATTAGTTGGTATGATGCTGTACAAATCTTCGAGCGATAAAGCACCATGAGACTTCGGTGAGCCATACCGCCAGCCATGGGAAAAAGCTAGATCACATTCGAACGCATGACGATAAGCATCGGTAAGAAAACGATCCATCGGAGCTTCATTCAATGTCATCCGGTGCAAAATAGAATTCGTGTCCCCCGCTATCGTTTCTCTTTCCATACGATAAGGTTCCATGGCTGTCTGAACGATTTCTTTCATCTTCCCATCTTCCCTAATAGTTTCATTCATATCAACCAATCGATAATCCGCATCCGTTACTTTACCGTTATCCATGGTGATATCCAGGTGACCTAAAAAAGAAGAGCTCGAGCCCGCTTGGACAATTAACGTTTCACCAGTAATAATCGGTTTTGTCACTCTGTCATGGCTATGCCCGGAAAGGACGACATCGATGCCACTCACCAGTGTCGCCAGCTTTGCGTCGAGCGGGAGACCCATGTGACTCACCAATATCACCACGTCGACTTCTCCTTTCATATCATTTACAATATCCCGTACTTCCTCGACCCCTCTGGAAAACTGAAGTCCTTCCGAAAAACTTCCAGGCATCGTGATGTCGACATAAGGGTATGATAAGCCGATAATACCAGCTGTCACCCCTTGCATTTCTTTAATGAGGTATGGATGGAGCAATGGTTCGCCCGTATCCTCATCTAAGACATTACAGGCAAGAGCCGGAAAAGGAAGGTGTCCCACCAGGTGCTTCAGCTGTTCTTTGCCATAGGCGAAATCCCAATTACCAGGAATGAAACCATCCAACTCCATCTGTTCCAATAAAGGAAGAATTGCTTCCCCTTTACTTGACATTAAGGGAAGGGTGCCATGGAAGAGATCGCCGCCATCAAAAAATAAAACATTATCATTTTCCCGTTTCACTTCTTTCACATAGTTGGCAATCCTTGCAAAGCCGCCAGCCTTTTTCAAGACAGGCCCATTCGCATGCCAATAAAGCTCATCGTGCATTTCGAGACATCCGTGGGTATCATTTTGTTGAATCAATGTCAATTTTTGCATGGTCCCTTCCTCCTCCGATTTCCAAACAAATCTAATCGTAGTGTTTTTAACATCAAAGAAATCATGCATACCCTGTTGGATTATTGTCCTGTCGTTGCCTCTTTCTTTCGAAAGATCAGTATCAGCACAAGGCCAGCCATAAGCAAGTAAAAGCCAGCGTGCATCCGGTAGCCCAGGATTGTCGGAGTATAAATGAACAGCCCTGTCACTCCTGATATCACACCAATCCCCACCACCAGCCAATAAGGATTACGAAACAGCAATGTTCCCAGAAGGAAGATTGCAGCTAGGACAAGGTCGACCCAGTGGCCGTTTTCAAGACCAAGTCTCGTAATCACTGTATAGCTGAAGAGGCTGATCGATAGCATGAGTATATAATCATAGAATCGCGGCAGATGATCAGCTCGCTTGATCCAAGCGACAAGCATTAATATAACGGAAGCGATATAGAATTCTTGTGTTCCACTGGGATAGGCAAGCACCGCCATCGGATTATCGATGAAGATCTCCCATTTGGTCACAAACTTGATACTGAAAAATAAAACGAACCACGTCGCCAAAAGTGAAATGAAGGAATCCATGCTTTTCTTTCTTTCACTTTTCGCTTTTTCGGTAAAAAAACAGAAAATGATGACTGCAATTATAAACGGTGCAACTCTCACTCCGAACAATGGTTGGATAAACATACCTTCATCACCTACTTCCTTTAACAATCAAGTATAAGTCTTTTTTATGAAGGAAAAATGAATCCACATTAGAAAGAACCCGGCTTGTCACCAAGGACTTATAGCGAAAACGCCTCCGTATTGATTTTGCAATTAAGCTCCCTTTACATGAAGAACAGTTTCGTGACTTTAGGTGGCGGTGATGGTGGCTGGGAAATCGAATCCTTCCCCAACACCCCTAATCTCCTCCAATATCGAAATTAAGTCTTCGAGTTTACGGCCCTATTGTTAAATAGGGCTCTTATGATGAATCAGTCACAACCTTTAACAGCGCCTTATAAAAAAATCTCTCACCAGCGAACTGATGAGAGATTTTATCACTTTATGATTTTCTAATATTGTGCTTCCAAGCCTGGTCTTTGTCGATCATCCGCTTCGCAGCATAGATGAGCAGGAATTGTATGAAGATAATCGGCAGACCCATCAGACCTGAAATTACTTCTAATGGTGGTAAGCCACCGATACGCATCAATAGCAATGCCAGACCTGTAATGACAGCGGCGATCACGATACGCAGTGTTTTAGGTGGTTCAAATTTACTCATATCCCTCGTACTCGTATAAGCCGCTACGGTATAGGTGGTGGAATCCAGTGTGGTGGTCAAGAAAATCAGTGCAACGATCATAAAGATGACAATAGCTATATTACCAAGAGGCAGTGTACCCAATATTTCCGGAATAGCTGCCATTCTTGCTTCATTTTCGACAAAATTCAAAATACCAAGGTCCCCTTCAAGATAACGATGGACACCTAATCCCCCAAGAACACCGGTGGCAATCCAAGAGATTAAAGTAGGGGCCAAGAGATACGTAAGAATCATTTCTTTGATTGTCCGTCCCCTGGAAATTTTGGCTGCAAACACACTATGGAGCATAGCCCATGTAGCACTATAGGCAAACCAGAATACAGTATTGCTTTGCACATGAGAAGCTTTCCCTTGATGTACCGACTCCGTGTTCAATGAAAGATTGATATAATTAGACAATAGAAATGAAATACTATCTGAGAAATAGTTCAAGATAAATACGCCTGGGCCAGCAATCAGTATGAAGATAGCGAAAAAACCGGCTATATACATATTCCATGTACTTAAGCGTTTGATCCCTTTCTCGATTCCTAAGTAAGCACTTAGTGAAAATAAAAATACCCAGATGATCGTGACAATGATGGTCATAGTGAATGACACTTCCATGCCTAACAAGTTGGATAAATTATGGGTAATAATCGGCGCACCAAGGCCTAATGTTACGGCAGCACCTGCCAGGATACTGATCAGGAATAAGATATCAAGGAACTTTCCTCCCCATCCATCTGTAAACTTATCCCCAAAAATGTCTCGGCAAGCTTCTGAGATACGCATTAACGGGCGTTTCTTCACATGAAGGATATAACCCATGGCTGGAGCAGCCATAACGAAGATAGCGAAAACCTGGAACCCCCACAAGAACATACTGTAGGAGTTCCCCCATAACAACGCTTCTGCTGATCCAGGGTCCACCCCTGCAGGCGGGTCGTTCGCTACCGATGTCCATTGCAGCATGCCGGTACGCATGATGGTCGAACCGACACCCATCGCAATTAAAATGGATGCATATTCAAAGAGAGTGAACCGGGGTTTTTCTTTCGGATCCCCCAGTACCACTTGCCCATATTTAGAAAATGATAAGTACAGCCCTGCTGCTACTAAGATAATTCCATACCAGAGATACCCCCAGCTGAACACCTCAACGATAAAGTCAAAAATAGAATTGAGTAATTCTAAGGACTCTTTTTCATATAAGGTTAATGGAATACTGATAGCAATGATGACTAGTAATGCTGGAACAAATATTGAGTAGTCAATCAGCTTCTTCTTATTCATCGAATCCTCCTCTATTTTCTCTCGCTTCGTAATGGTTCCCTTATCCCTAGTACCCTAAAACCAATATTTTTAACGAAAACTTAATATCAGCAACCATCCATTATTATCCATAACAAAAGCTCCGAGTCCTGGGATGACTGGAGCCAAATTACAATTAGGTTGTATATACAAATTTTGTTATCCTACCGCCTGGTGTCTCACCATTTTTCGATTGATGAAATGTTCGGATATCTAGTTCTATACCTTATTTTATAGATACATCGACTGGACCAAATAAAACTTCCATCATTTAAATAAGCGCTCTATTCTGGCTAATAATGAAGACCACATTTTTGATTTTTGAACTTCATAAGGCCGCATCATTTCATGGTCCTCATGTTCTAATATGTGACAATGCCAAACGTAACGCCCTGTATAAGGCTTAAAACGGGCGATAATCCTCGTCACTTCTCCTGGGTGTGCGTTTACGATATCCTTCCATCCCCGTTCATTTGGCTCTGGAGGTTTGCGATCACCGGTAAAAAGAATTTCCCCCTTCTCCTCAAAATGTTCTTCATCAAAAGGCTGGCGATCCAGAATCTGAAAATGAACTAGATGAAGATGGATAGGATGTGTATCCTCTGTTTCATTAATCAGGCGCCAAACTTCAATACCACCAAGGTGTGGTCTTTCTGAAATCGGATCATTCCACCGTTTATGATCTAATAACAGCAAAAGTCTCCCATATTCATCCTTTGTCTCAACAAGTGGCAAGTCTCTTATTTTTGTGGCTTGGGTTTCTGAAAGATATTGAATTTGACTTAATTCAGCAGTAATCGAACTCTTATCGACGTCTGAAAGGGGCAAGGAAACTCTGAACTGCATGATTTGTCCGGCCGTTTCCACATTTACTGGATCTCCTTCCGGAAAAGGCGTTGGCGCATCATTGGTCAACACAATCTTTTTTCCTCGCAAACCTGAAAAATCAAGGATAACATCGGCACGCTGGGCAGGTCCGAGCAATATTTCTTCAACTTGAACTGGCCTTTCAAATAAACCTCCATCTGTCCCAATGTGGAAAAAAGGCTGCCCTGAATCCAGACGTATACGGAAATACCGCGCATTTGCTCCATTGGCAATCCTAAAACGATATTTACGCGGTTCCACATCTAAAAAAGGATAAGCCTTCCCATTAACAATCATAAAATCTCCAAAGAATTCAGGTACAACCGAAGGGTCAACAGTTACAGCCGGGTCTTCAGATTTCCTTGGATAAAAAAGTGAGCCATCCTCAAGAAAAGATTTATCCTGTATTAAAAGCGGGATATCGTATTTGCCTTTAGGGAGGGTAAGGTCTCTTTCTTCATCATCATGAATCAGATAAAAACCTACTAAGCCGGCATAGAAATTCAGACGTGTGATCCCTACTGCATGATCATGATATAAAAGTGTTGCAGCCCTTTGTTGGTTAGGATAATCGTAGATTTTTTGGGTGAAAAAAGGTCCTGTTTCCTTAAAATCTCTTGTAAACCAGGCATCCGGGTAGCCGTCGCTTTCTGGTGGCACATGACCGCCATGCAAGTGAACAACGGTCCTTACTTCCGGACTATCCGGTTCGGCTCCATGTACTGTTTTATCTACTGGAAGCAAATGCTTAGAAGGGAGTGCATTTATCCATTTCACCTTTACGTGTTCCCCTTTTTTCACTTCGATGGTAGGACCAGGGTATTGAGCTTCATATCCCCATACTAAAGAAGGTTTAAGAGAAGCATGAAAAGAATGCTTGAATGGAAGCATCCGTACTTCATAATATATATCATTTTTAGCCCGTTGTTTAGGTTTGAGGGTCGGAGGAATCGGTAATTTATCAATGAACCTGATCAACCTCTTCAAGTGAAGGCCCCCTTTTCTTTTTCGTGTATATTATGATTTATGCGGGATAAGGCTCGTTCTATACAAAGCTCTGTTTTAATCAGGGAGAAATGGGTGAGGTAAATTTTGTGAATATTGTAAATTTATATTACTATTATACGGAGACAAATAAGTAATTAAAGGACAGTGATTAATTAGATGCTATATATATGGGATATTGAAGAAATCATAAAAAATACACTCCAAGAACACAATTTAGATATTAATTATGAAGCGAACAACAATTTGCCTGCACCGATGAGTTATAACGTATCGACTAATACGATAAGTTTCAATTATCTTGAAGTAAACGGGTATATCAGTAAAATTAAAATAAAGGAAACTGATGAAAACTTCGTAAAAATCATGCTATGCCATGAAATCGGTTATTACCACACCTTCAAGAAACACAAACACGATTTAAGGACGCTTAAGTATGGAGAAGATGATGAAATAGCCGAATTAAAATCTGAAATAGAAACGAATGCCTGGGAATATGGAAGAACATTGGTGCCAGTAAATTTACAGGAATCCTATGATAAAGTCCGGGAACTCAACGAAATGCTGATCAAGGGATTATAAGGTTCCTGACATTCATGCCAAATCCTCTCCAAAAATGGAGAGGATTTTTTAACCCCCTGAAAACACCTTTACGAACAATACGACTCTAGATCTAGATGAATTTATACCTGAAGCCGTTATTTATTCCCTATAAAAGATCTATAATGAAGATAGATGATTAAAGGAGCGATGTTTATGAAAAAGGGGCTTTTGTTATCCGTCGCAGTGGTGAGTGCTGGAATTCTATTGTTCACCGGTTATCAAATGGTGGGGGCTAAAGAAGGAAAAAGTGAAAAAGTTGTAGAACGAGACGACGCAGAAGCTTTAACTGTAGATTTGGAAATGGGAGTTGGAAGTCTGAACGTTTCACCAGGTACAAAGAAGTGGGTGGAAGGTCAATTCGAATATGATAATACAAAAAAAGAGGCTGTCGTTTCCTACAAGCGAAGCGGGAAAGAAGGCCATATAGACATCAGCGAAAAACGGAAATGGTTCCAGGTAAATATTTTCGGGTTCAATAAGAAAAGTGAGTGGAAGATACAATTGAACGAAGAAGTCCCAACTGACCTTAATGTAGAGACCGGCGTCTCCGATTCCTACTTGGATTTACGTGAGTTGAATTTGACAGAGTTGGATATTGATACTGGCGTTGGAGACGTCACATTAGATCTTTCCGGGGAAAGAAAAGAAAGCTTTCACACAAGTATCGATTCCGGGGTCGGTGCGAACAGAATATACCTCCCTAAGGAAATCGGAGTCAAACTGAAAGTAGATAAAGGCGTAGGTGATTTGAACATCGAAGACCTCATCGTCAAAGGTGACGGTACCTATGTAAATGAAGCGTATGAAAATGGAGCAGACGTAGTTATGGAGATTGATATCGATATGGGGGTTGGAGATATTACTTTAGAGGTGAAGTAATAGTAAAGGAACTTCCAGCGTGTAGAAGTTCCCTTTCATATCGTTATCAATATAATAGAGTAATAGTATAAGTTCGCCTATAAATAGAATCAGCTCAGCTCTCCGGTCTATTGATCGTAGAGCTTTTCTCTTTGATTTGTAATACTGGTATCTAATACCGTAATTTTTCTCTTTCCACTGATTAAGCTTCTTAATCGCGAATCCTCTTTTCTCGCTCTCCAAATGATTTGCGAAAAGTTTTCCGGGGTGAAATTGTAGTGATCGATCAGGTATTGCTCAAATGCTTCATGATCCACCTGATTGTTATGTTCCTTCGCATAGTTAATTAAAATACGGGTCAATTCCTTATAACTCATGCGTTTTGTTCCATCCTCTGAAACCGCTTCTGGATCTGTCGGAAGAATATAATCATTTTTTGCCGCTGCATTTGGTAAATGATCGTTGGTTTTGTGTGTCGCTTTTTCTACCACTTTATCTTCAGGAATATTTGGATTCAACTCTTTCAAATCGTTATCAGCTTCGTCAAAAGTCGCTATTACGGCAGCAGGATCATCGCCGCTCCCTTTTTTCTCCTCCAGCCGCTCCAGTCGAGCGATCAGTTCTTGCTGTTCTTTGGTAAGCTGATTCAGCATTTCCCGAAGCTGCTTTTTCTCCTCCTGGATATCCTCTAACCGCATGTATATAGCTTTACTCAGCGTAAACATGGTAAGGCACCCTCCTTTAATAGGAATGATTATAGTTATAATAGCATACGAAAAAGGCGGGTTATTAGATAACTGCCCGCCTAATTGAAAAATGATAGAAAAGTTGCTGTTAATATCCAGCGTTTAAGTAAGTGGAAATCACTTTAAAGAAAACTGTCTCATGGAGCCAAAGGCACGGAGTTATTTGAATTCCACCTATCCTTGAGAACCATAAATGGCTAAATCCTGATAGTCCAATACGAACATATAACCATTCCATTTTAATCTGTTTTGAATAGTGCCTAAAGTATCTGCATGATAGGTTCCAGCAATCTGCTGATAGGCAATGATTTCATACACATCATCAAATGCAAAATCAATTGGATATAAGCCGCTTATGGGATCTACCCATCCACTGACAGGCGACCTCAGCTTCCCATTTGTATCGTAAATTTCATTTAAATAACCTGGATCTCTCAGTGACAAATCGATCAGATACCTTGTGTTATTTCTTTTGCTTAATATTTCAACCTTGTAATTATCCTGGTACGTAACCTCATATTGATACGCCTGGTTAAATACCTCAGAGTCGAACAATAAACGGGCTTCGTTATTTACAAAAGAGAATATATAGTCATTTGTCATTCCACCACTTCCACCTGTAGGAATGGAAATTAAAATATCATTGATTCCATAACCGGTAAAATCCCCTAAAAACAGTGTGGGATCATATCCCATATTTTCCTTCAAGGGAATACTCACAGAAACTCCTGTCGCTCCATCCCGGATGCCGAGTGTCATATTTTGTATGATGGAAACATCTGACTCTCTGTAGCCGGTCACGTAAACAATATCGGGGATCTTGTCACCATTTACATCACCAGTTACAGAAGCGACCACACCAGAAACTCTCATGTTTGGGTTAAAATAATATTTATTCATATAAGGCTCCCTGCATGGATGCAATAACCTATGCACGCAACTGTATCCATGTTCACCACTTCATACAGGCACTTAGATCCTCTAAAAGTTATACAATAGAGTGGAAGGAGTGTCAGCTATGCCTTGGCAACAGAAAATTCAATACTTATATGGACAGCCGATTGGAGTTTCATTCATGGATGGAACAGGGACTTCAGGAATTTTATGCGGGCTTTCTGACGGCAAACTGCTCGTTATCGAATACTTATACCAAGCTCAATTCGCTTTAAAACAATACGATATGTATACGATTCAGGATATACATGGATTTCCACTTTGTCCGGATCAACAGCCACTATATTAATAAAACACATCAAAGAAAGTTGAGTAAAAATATAAAAATGAAAATGATCCCATGATATAAAAGATAGTTCGACTACTTTTATATCATGGGATCAGATTGTTCAGAGAAATAAAGCTTCCATGTTTGGACAAGCCACCCTATCCTCTAAATTTTATCGTTAATCCTTTTAAGAAATTCCGCGCGTACTTATCTCCACACTCTTTATAGTTCTTGTGCCCTTCTTTTCGTAATAACGCGCTTAATTCCCCTTTTGTTATCGTGACTCCCGCTTCATCTAAAATATCAATGATATCCTCACTCGTTAATTTCAGGGCAATTTTCACTTTTTTCAGCATGACGTTATTGACACTTGCATGATTCTTTATAGATCGGTCCGGTTTATTCGGCTGTCCAGGTTTTGGTTCTTGTGGTCCTCTTTTGAAAGTGATCAAACCATTTAAAAATGACTCTAACATGCTATTCGTGCATTTTATATGGTCATCATTTTCAACTGTATCCTCATTGTCATAGTCATCCTCGTAACTGTCATCTGATTTTGTAAGTACCTTTAACACTTCTTCTTTTGTCAAATCAACGCCACCAAGTTTAAATATTTCTACCATGTCTTGATCTTTTATATCCAGCGCATATCTCAATCTAATTAATATATCATTATTATCCATTTATAAACCTCCAATAATTTTACCTACTTACGTTACACCTTCTCAGTAATTCTAATATATAACCTTACAGAAATAATTCCAATACAAAAGGCATTTTATCAAATACGATCCTGATTCTTCAGTCATTATTATTTTTAGGGCGAATGATATAACTTTTCTACTTTGCGCTCCCTGTTTTATTTATTCCCTCACCCTTCCATAATATGGGCCAGCTGTCGAGGATATTTTTACTAAGGATTTTATTTCAATTAATGACAAAAGATAATAGTAAGAAGGAGGGTATCAAATGAAACGAAAAGCATTAAGAGATGGTGCATTAACTAACAATCAGACTCCTACAGAGAGCCTGCCTGAAAGGGAAAGTAAGGAGACATTTACAGATGCGGATGCTTCAAGAGCCCAGGAAAGAGCAAAAATAGCCGATCGGGAAGAGCTTGAAGGTAAAAAATAATAACAAAAGCGCAAGCGCCTTGTTCACCCCCGACAAGCTCAAGACAAGCCTTGCCGTGACGTTTATTGAACTTTCAGACCAATTTAAGTTTTTATTAAAGGTTTAAAGTATAAGTAAAACTAAGGCTTTCGCCATTAGGAAGCGGTGATAAGCCAAGTTTTTCTAATCACAGAGAGGATTGACTTAAGACCTCGAGGGGGTAGGCGCTGGAGCTGGATGCAGGTCGTTACAATGGGTGATCCTCACCCAGTAAGTTTTACAAATAAGATCTCTTAAATTCAACCAAGAAAAAGCAGGAACCCTTTATCGGTTACCTGCTTCTTTTAATACTAATTTTGCAACAGCTTCTACATGGTGGGTCTGAGGGAACATGTCCACCGGCTGAACACCTTCAACCTTATACCCATTCTTCACCAGGTACTTCATATCCCGTGCCTGCGTCTCGGGGTTACAGGATACATATACTACCCGCTTCGGCTGCAGCTTCACTACACTGGACAAGAAAGCTTCGTCACTCCCGCTTCGTGGCGGATCCATAATGACCACGTCAGCCTTCTCCCCTCGCGCTGCCATCTGCACCATGAACTCCCCGGCATCTCCCTGATAAAACCTGGCATTCTTCACGCCGTTACGTTTAGAATTGCGGATGGCGTCGCGAACCGCATCTTTATTCAGCTCCACGCCAATCACCTTTCCGGCTTTCCGGCTGGCAATCAGACTGATGGTACCGATCCCACAGTACGCATCCACCACGGTTTCCTTTCCAGTCAATTCTGCCATTTCAATGGCCTTTCCATACAACTTTTCCGTCTGTACAGGATTGATTTGATAGAAGGATTTCGCCGAGATTTCGAATTTCAGTCCGCAGAGGGTATCCGTTATGGTTCCTTTACCGAACAGCACCTTTTCCTGATCTCCGAGAATCATGCTGGTGTCCCGGTTATTTATGTTCATCAGAAGTGTGGTGATTTCCGGATGAGCCTTGCGCAGGGCTTTCACAAAATTATTCTTGCCCTTGAACACAGGTGAGGCCACTACAAGCACTACCATGATTTCTCCGCTGCCCTTGCCGACCTTTACCAGAACATGGCGCAGGAAGCCTTGCCCGGTGTCTTCGTTGTACGGCTGCATTTTAGAGGACTTAAGCATGCCCTTGATGGTCTGTACAATCTCGTCCGCTTTCGGATCATGAATGAGACACCGCTCCATTGGTATGATCTGATGGGTGTTCTGGGCGTACAGCCCGCCAATGACCTGCCGCTCCTTATTCAGACCGAATGTCGTATGGCTCTTGTTCCGATAATCATAAGAATCGTCCATAGTCAAAATGGCTTCCGGCTTTATGAACGGCTCCATAAGGGCATCTACAGTTTCCTGCTTGAAACGTGTTTGCGCCTGCTCGTTCATATGCTGCAGCTGACATCCCCCGCAAGCATAGTAATATTCGCACGGCGGCGTGATACGATCTTTAGACGGTTTGATCACCCGCTTCAGCTCGGCGTTAACATATCGCCCCCTTTTGGAAACGATCACCTCAGCCTTTTCACCAGGCATCAGATGCGCGACCTCCAGCCGCTTCCCTTCCCACTCGACAATGCCCTTGCCCTCATTGGTAAGACCCGAGCAGGTAACCTCAGCGGTTACGGTTTTCTGCTTGCCTTTAGGTTTGCCATCCGCTTGATTCCGCGACGAATTAGGTTTTATATTCTGTTTTTTTAATCGATTAGGTTTTTTTTCCGATTTTCTATGTCCTTTATGCTTTCGTTTATTCATAGGCACTTCCCATCTTTCTTCTTCCTTGACACTCCATTATATACTACCTTAGGCCGGCAGGTAAACGGTGCCTGCCTACCTCATTGTAGAGTTGATTAACTAGAGACCAGTCACCACGACAATGCATTCTTTATATAGGACAAAGTACCATCTTTTTAACATCGAATAGGCTAATGATGGAACTTTGTGTGAAAGGAGCAGAACAATGTATTATAATCCAAAGCTTTCTGCTGACCAACTGGCATGGAAAGCCATGAAATACGATTTGAAGGCAAACTATTATAAGTATTCCAACCCTGAGAAACATATTTATTATTATCAAAAACACCTTGCATGTATACAGCAATTAATGCATAGCCGTCAAGAAGGTTCGATGGGAATGGGCGGAAATCCAATGATCCGTGTGTTGCATGCTTCTCCAAACGCACCTGCAGTAGACGTGTATGCGAATGGACAAAGGATTTTGCAGAATGTTTCTTTTAAACAAACCAGCGACTATTTAAATGTTCCCGCCGGCCAATATAAAATTGAAATTTACCCTGCCGGTCAAACAACACAGCCTGTATTAACACAAATGGTTGAAATAGAGCCCAACAATATGTATACCGTTGCTGCTGCCGGTACAGTAGATAATCTACGATTAATTCCAGTAGTGGATAGTGAAAGCATGGCACCAAGAAAGGCTAAGGTCCGGTTCTGGCATTTATCTCCTAATGCCCCGGCTGTGGATATTGCTGTAAAAGGCGGTGATGTCCTTTTCCGCAATGTTTCATTCGGAAGAGCGACCCGTTACATCCAATTACCACCAACGACTGCCGAGCTTGAAGTCCGGGTTGCTGGTACGAATAATGTTGCGTTGACCATTCCAGGTGTGACATTAAACCCAAATCAAGTGTATACAGCAGTAGCTGTCGGGCTTGCCGGAGGGGAACCGCCTTTGGAGGCCATTTTTTTACACCCTTGAACGAAAGCAAGAAAAGCAGGCCTGTAATGGGTCTGCTTTTCTAGTAATAAAAGAAGACACTCTATATTCACGTAAAAATGTGCCTGACCCATTATCCCTTGGCATTAGCACGTCCTCAAAATTACCGTAAGAATCATTCTTCATCCCTTTTATGCCGACACTTCTCACATCTTTTAGAGTATACAAAAGCTTTTTGTTTATAAAACTGCTGTTCACCTACTGTGAAGATGAACCGTTCTCCGCATAAATAACATTTTAAATTCCCAAATTTCAATTTCTTCTACTCCTCCTGTTGACATGTTGTGAATAAAGTTATATATTTTGCATTAAGGAAACTTTTTAAGTATAAGGAAAATTTGTCACCTTTAAGTGTAACCGTCTATATACTACAAGGAATATTTTTTTACCCAAAAAGTTGCACTAAGGAAAATTGTATGCCTGATTAAAAATTTTATGGATAAACGCTAAAAATCTACTATAGGTTAAAAATGAGGGTGTATGTAGCATTAAAAGGAGGAGAATCCATGGAGAAAACGGCTATTTCTATCAAAGATCTGCATGTTTCCTATTATGGAAATGAAGCATTGAATGGAGTTAGCTTATCCGTACAACCAGGAAATGTGGTTGGAATTATCGGCCCTAACGGTGCTGGGAAGTCGACATTGATAAAAGCGCTGCTTAACCTAATTCCTAAGGATAAAGGTGATATCAAAGTACTTGGCAAGGCTGTAAAGGAAGTAAGGAAAAAGATTGCCTATGTCCCGCAACGCAATGATATTGATTGGGATTTCCCCATTACCGTACTTGATGCGGTACTTCTGGGCACTTATCCGAATCTCCCAATCTTTCGTCGCCCTAAGAAAAAAGAAAAAGAATGGGCGTTGGAGTGTCTTCAGCGTGTAGGCATGGAAGAATTCAAAAAGAGACAAATCGGTGAGCTGTCCGGTGGCCAGCAGCAACGTGTCTTTCTTGCCCGCGCATTAGCTCAAAAAGCCGAATTATTCTTCTTAGATGAACCTTTTGTTGGGGTTGATGTTTCCAGTGAAGAAATGATTGTAAAAGTATTGAAAGACCTTTGCTGCCAAGGAAAGACAGTTATTGTTGTGCACCATGACCTTAGTAAAGCAAACGATTATTTTAACCAGCTCATCCTGCTAAACAAAGAGTTGATCAGCTTCGGTGAAGTTAATGAAGTAATTCAATCTGAAATCATTGAAAGAGCCTACAAAGGCCAGTTTGCTTTTATGAAAGAGATGGGAGTGTAAAGGATGGCTTTTATTGAAGCGATTATGCAATACGGATTCTTACAAAAAGCGTTATTAACTTCGATTATGGTAGGAATTATCTGTGGTGTGATTGGCTGTTTTATTATTCTCAGAGGTATGGCACTGATGGGAGATGCCATCTCTCACGCAGTGTTACCGGGCGTTGCGATCTCCTATATGCTTGGCATCAACTTCTTCTTTGGGGCTGTTTTCACTGGTGTTGTTACAGCCATCGCAATCGGGTTTGTGAGTCAGAACAGCCGGATCAAACACGATACTTCCATCGGCATTATGTTCACGGCTGCCTTTGCGGCTGGGATCATCATCATAACCTTGCTGAAGAGTAGCACCGATTTATACCATATTCTGTTCGGGAACGTGCTTGCTGTCCGCTCATCAGATATGTGGATTACCCTTGCTATCGGGGTTGTTGTGCTAGCAGCTGTGTATCTCTTTTATAAAGAACTACTGATTACATCGTTCGATGAAACAATGGGAGCTGCCTATGGCCTGCCTGTCCGGTTGATTCATTACTTCCTGATGACCTTGCTGACGATGGTAACAGTTGCTTCTCTTCAAACCGTTGGTATTGTACTGGTGGTAGCAATGTTAATCACTCCAGCAGCTGCTGCCTATCTGTTAACGGATCGTTTATGGATAATGATTTTTCTTGCTTCTGCAATCGGTCTCATCTCCTCTATTGTCGGCCTGTACTTCAGTTTCACATACAATCTGGCTTCAGGAGCAACGATTGTTATTTCAGCAACCGCCATCTTTGTTCTCGTTTTCCTATTCTCTCCAAAGCATGGATTGTTATGGAAAATGTTAAAAGTCAAAAAGAAGAGAGCCTCACTTATTTAGTGTGAAATAATTGAAAATAGGAGGAAAATAAATCGTGAAGAAAAGGATTTTACTTTTAGCAGCCTCAATTTTAACGCTTATAATGTTAGTTGCCTGCGGAGGCCAGGAAGCCACCGGGAATTCAGCGAGTGATGGAAAGGTTCAAGTCGTGACCACCTACTCGATTGTATACGATATTGTTAAAAATGTAGGCGGGGATTTAGTGGATATTCACAGCCTGGCACCGATAGGGTCTAACCCCCATGAATATGACCCACTTCCTGAGGATGTTAAAAAAACAACGGATGCAGATGCCGTTTTCTACAATGGCTTAAACCTCGAAGCAGGAAACTCATGGTTTGACAATCTGATGGAAACAGCCGGAAAAAATGGCGAAAACGCTCCTGTTTTCCTTATGAGTAAAGGGGTCGATCCGATGTACTTAACATCGAAAGGCAATGAGGGTGAGGAAGATCCTCATGCATGGCTGGACATCCGTAACGGCATTCAATATGCCAAAAATGCAAGAGACGGCCTCATTAAAGTGGACCCTGAAAACAAAGAAGTCTATGAAGAAAATACCGAAAAGTATATTGCGAAACTTAAAAAAGTCCATGACAATGCTGTAAAAGAATTCAATGAAATTCCTGAAGAAGAACGTGTACTTGTGACAAGCGAGGGAGCCTTCAAATATTTCAGTGACGCCTATGGGTTCCAGGCTGAATATATATGGGAAATCAACCAGGAAAATCAAGGAACTCCCAATCAAATTACAAGAATTGTAGATATCATCAACGAAAAAGAAATAACCGGGCTATTCTTAGAAACTAGTATTGACCCGCGGAGCATGGAAGCAGTCTCTGATGAAACCAATGTCCCGATCAGGGGTACAGTGTTTACAGATTCCCTTGCCAAACCTGGTGAAAAAGGTGACACGTATATTTCTATGATGGAATCAAATATAAAAACTATTAAAGAAGGGTTAGAAGAGTAACCATAAAAAGCTGTCATCCTAAATTGATGACAGCTTTTTGAATGGACTCTTTTGCTAGATTTCACTCCTACTTCACGCTTTGGCTTACCCAATAGTCCCTATGAATAACGACCTTTTGATTACTATTGACTTTGATCATAGCCTCTGTGCTTGATAACCCCTTAATTTCTAACAATTGACTGGAAGAAAAATTCACACTGCCTTTTCCGATAAGCTGTCCCTTTACGTTAACTACCTCAACTACATCATTGATCTTAAAGTTACCAGTAATGTTTGTCACACCAGCAGGCAGGAGACTTTTCCCATGCCTTACTATAGCAGCTTCAGCACCATGATCGACTTCAATTTTTCCACTAGGAATGGAATGGAGTGCCAGCCACTGTTTAGCATTGTTCATACTGGCCTGTGAGCTGCTGCCGATATAAGTTCCATCGCCTTTCCCAGCCAGAATATCAACAAGCTTTTCTTCCCCCGTCCCAGATCCAATAAATATTTTCACACCTAAAGCTAATGCAGTGCGTGCTGCCTCTATTTTTGATTTCATCCCGCCAGTCCCTACTTTTGAACCAGTTTCTGAAGCCCCGTCTACTAAATGATCATCAATCGAATCAAGGAAATTATATCTTTTTGCAGTTGGATGAATGCGTGGATTCTGATCATAGATCCCATTGATATCTGTTAATATCATTAAAAAATCTGCATGCACCAGACCACTAACGAGCGCTGATAACATGTCATTATCACCAAAAGTCAATTCTTCAATGGCCACGGAATCATTTTCATTAATAATAGGTGTGACATTACGCTTTAAAAGCTCAGATAAAGTCGCATGTGCATTTTGATATTGCTCTTTGTGGAGAAAGTTTTGTCTCGTTAACAGTAATTGTGCTGCCACTATGCCATGCCTTTTAAACGCTTCCGTATAACCTTGCAATAATTGTCCTTGCCCTACTGCTGCGGCTGCTTGTTTTCCGGCTATGGTGACGGGCCGCGAGGAATATCCAAGGTCTTTAAATCCAGCTGCTACTGCACCAGAGGATACCAAAATCACCTCATGCCCAAGCTGCTTCAAACGTGCAATCGCATCTACGTGCTCACATAATTTTTCACTACTTAGTCCACCATTGATATTCGTTAGGGAACTGCTACCTATTTTGACAACGATCCTTTTCTTGTTCATTTTCCATTCACCACCCAACTTCTTGTTAGAAAAACTTGGCTTGTCGCCAAGTATTTATTGCGAAAGCCTTCGTATTTTCTTATCCTTTAATCTTTTAACAAAGTTAAACTTGAAGTGTAAAAAACGCCCTTCCACCCTTTTACAAAGGACAGAAGAGCATCGTCTCAGCAGTACCAGCTTCACTGATATTAGATATACTTAATATCCACTTTCAAATATCCTGATTTCATAGTATGAACCTTTCAGGCGATGAATGCTACTTCCTTTTACCTGAGGACTATCTAATGTTCCCTACCATTACTTTAAATTTTATAATTTTGTTAATATTCTATATTAATAAACTATTATGAAATAAATCTAATTAGGAGTCAATCTCTTTTCTATTACTATGGCATCATTTTCTTGAGCTATAACGATAAAATCCGCTTTTCGCCTTCAATTGCCTGGATAGGATCAATATCTTGCGTGAACTCCAAGGTACCCATATATTCATTTTGCTCATTTCGGACCGCGAAGTAGCGAATGTAAACGTACTTATCCTTAAACTTGATCCAAAAATCCTCACAATCTTTTTTTCCTGCCTTGAAATCATCCAGTAAAGCTTCTACGATATGTGCACTTTTGGGAGGATGGCAATTTTGAACGGTGCGTCCTATTACTGCCTTCGTTCGTGCAAAGATTCTTTCCTTTCCGTGCGAAAAATATCGGACAATATCCTTGTGACCGATGAACGTAATATCAACTGGTAAATGGTTTAGTATCAGCTCCAGCTGCTTAATTGAAAAAACACCGGTTTCCAGCTTGATATACCCTTCTCTGAATGTATTCCCATTTATATCAAGACTTTCAGGCTTCCATACCGCAGCTGGCTCAGTGAGACAGTACCCTATTTCATCACTTTCATGGGCTATTTTTATCCAATCATCCTCGGTTAAATTACTCAATGACATTGGAAATAGAATATGTTCCTCCCTGTATATCATTGCAGTTACTTGTTCCACTACATAATGCAAGGTACTTAGAACGGGCTCTTTATCCCCGTTATAATTTGGCAGCAGCTTTTTCGCATCCTTTATGGAGTCACGTATGTAATCATCCAGTCTCCACATATTTACGGAAGGGCCATTAATTCCATATTTCTCAAGGTACGGAAACAATAATTGCTCTTTCCGTGTGAAATGCTTATCCATGTCGTACAAGAGATTGCAGTCATCTATTAGCTTATAAATGTTGGCAGGCGAATCCTCTTTCTCAAATTCCTTTATACGTGGGATCAGTTTCGATTGCAGTAAACCCTCTATTTCTCTATTTTCCCTGCGAAAGGTGTGAATGGGATGGCCGGGTATATCTTGAGGATGCTGAACATCTAATATCTTTCCTTCCATAATGGTTAAATGAGCAGCAGATATTCTTTCAACTTCACTTTTAGACAAATCTTTTTCCTCTATCATCTCTCGTTGATACTGAGAGAGTTTGGCAATTTCGTCTATTGTCACTTTCCCCAGCTTTTCATCAACAAAGGCTTTAACTTCATCCACAGTTTTTCTATTATAGATATCCCAAAAAACTGATTTCAGCATTTCCTGGCGCTTCATGTTTTGATTCGAGCCAAGTTGCTCACGGTTGTTTATCAGTTCACTCATAAAATCTCTCCTTTTTAATTGCCTGTCACGTCAAATGAGAGTCATTCTCAATATAGGAAGTATATCACTTCTTATCTACGAGCTTAGTGACCGTAATCACAACCTAAACTGGAATTCATTCATTTTTTTAAACATTACTTCTTATTCCATTGTTCTTATGTTCTATTCCGTATCAGTAACTGAGCATATGGAACCATCCATATAAAAAAGCAGTTCAGTTAAGAGCGCAAATCGCACCTCAAAACTGAACTACTACCTTATGTTTTCTTCCCAAAATCAAATATGATTTTATAGTTTTTATCCAACACTAAAGCCGTGCTGAAGGCTTTCTTTCCTTTAAATCCTTTCAAAACCTTTGTACGCTTCTTCTCGCACAACGTCTTTATCATATGCTGCGTAAGCGTCTTCCCTGCTAGTTTCTTAGGGAAAGTCACGTTACATCCTTTTTTGTAGCCAGTGCACGCATAGAATTTGTAGCGGTCTACTACCGATCCATTCCCACAGGCAGGGCATTTGGCAATCGGTTCGTTCCACTTGCGTTTGTCAGGCTCACCAGTACTCCGTACATTCACCTGCTGGATGGCATCCGGCGTTTCCTGAATCAATTTATCTATGAATTGGCGGGTTTGCTTGATAAACAATTGCTTCGATCCATCGCCGCTTCCGATCTTCTTTAAATAAGACT
Source organism: Thalassobacillus cyri (assembly GCF_900107755.1). Taxonomy (GTDB): domain Bacteria; phylum Bacillota; class Bacilli; order Bacillales; family Halobacillaceae; genus Thalassobacillus; species Thalassobacillus cyri. Next base: position 79,541 of record NZ_FNQR01000010.1, read on the forward strand.
CCCATTTGGCTGTCATCGAGGGACTGGACAGCAATGTCCCTTCAATTGCCTCACAGAGCATGACCCCTTTCTCGGTGATCGATACGTTGTTCCGCTTCACTTCTATATATTTTTGTGCTTTGATCGTTTCAATAATGCTCGAGCGGGTAGCTTCTGTACCGAGCCCCTCGACTTCCTTCAAAATCTCAACATCCGCTTCATCATTCACCAATTTCCCACACGTCTTCATCATACTGATTAGCTGACCTTCGGTGTACAGCTTCGGCGGCTGCGTCATGCTTTCCTTAATATTTAGTTTAGCCTCAACCTGATCCCCTTTTTGAACCCCGGGAAGGTCGGCTTCTTTTTCCTGCTTAGACTTGGTCGGCTTTGGAAACAGTTCCTTCCACCCTCTGTTCACATCTCTTTTTCCGGTAGACTTGAACGGTAAATCATGCACATGGGTAAAAATAGTCGTCTCCTCATATACATAGTCTTTGTGAAACATCGCAAGTGTCGTTGCCATGATTTCATTGTAAATATTGCGCTCGTCCCGGCTTAACCCACTCAACTTCTTTTGGGTAGGAACGGACTTTGTCGGAATAATCGCGTAATGTTCCTGCACCTTGCTGCTGTCCACATACCGTTTATTCGGTTTCAAGGACGAAGCCGTAAACGAGACGTTCATCGTTTCCTGGTACCCTTGTAAATTCTTAACTAAATAGGAAAACTCACTGTCGGTGATAAAATTACAATCCGTTCTTGGGTAGCTGACAAGACGCTTTTCATAGAGCTTCTGCATTATTTTGAGTACTTGCGACGGGGAATATTTCCAACGCCGGTTCGCGACACTTTGCAGCGTGGAAAGGGAGTGTAGCTTCGGTGACTTTTGCCGCTTCGTCTTTTTATCCATCCGCTGGATAACGCCTGGGAAAGCTTTCTTCTCCTGCAACTGATGATTGTCCAGCACAGCCTGGACCTTCGCTTTATCCTTTTCTTTTATCTCAGCCAGCCCTTTATATGTACCTGCCTGGGCATTGAAAAGTCCCTCGATCTGATAAAACGGCTCCGGCTTAAAATTCTCTATCTCCTTATGCCGTTGATAGATTAAATAAACAGTCGGCGACTGCACTCGCCCAATGGTAAGGTAGCTTCCATACCCTTTCTTCTGGAGCAGCAGAGTAAACAGCCGACTCGCATTGATTCCTACCATCCAGTCGCTGATTTGACGGGCTTTCGCTTCATCAAATAGGCGTAAGTCCTTTTCGTTATGTTGCAGTTGCCTGAACCCTTTCCGCACTTCGTCCTTTTCAAGCGAGTTAATCCATAAGCGTTGAATCGGCTTCCCCTTTACTCCAGTCAGCTGAAGGATACTGTAAAAAATATTCGACCCTTCCCGATCGACATCCGCTGCATTGACGATGAGATCCGCCTGCTGAAAAAGCTTTTTGACCGCCTGGAATTGTTCCCATTTCCCTTTCGCTACTTTTTCCAGAAACCGTTCCGGAACAATCGGCAGTTGATCCAGCTTCCACTTCTTCCACTCGGCTTTATAATCATGGGGTTCTTTCAATTCAACGAGATGCCCTACTCCCCAAGTGATGGTCGCCCCATTCGGGAAAGTATCATCCGCCCTGAGCTGGATGTATGTTTTTGTCTTCTCCTGTATCGTAAAAGCTTCGGCATACGCTTTTGCCTGCGAGGGTTTTTCCGCTAAGATGACTAATCTTGCCACGTCCTCGTACTCCTTTCGATGAATCACTGTTGAGGTTCGATGATAAAATTTAATTAATGAAGGGGGATGGTAATAAGGGTATTTAATAGGGGTGTCTGGAGTTTAAATCGAGAAGGATAAAACATTTAAACTAACGAAGAACATACATTCCCATCTATTATACTATATGTGAATAATGAATGGCAGGGAAAATATTCATCTCTTTTTAAATACAAAGGCGGGAAGCGCCTTGCTCACCCCCGACAAGCTTAAGCCAAGTCTCGTCGTGACGTTTTTTGTACTTTTAGATAAATCAAGTTTAATAAAGGCTTAAAGTATAAGTAAAACTAAGGCTTTCGCCATAAATTCTCGGCGATAAGCCAAGTTTTTCTAATCACAGAGAGGGTTGACTTAAGACCTCGAGGGGGTAGGCGCTGGAGCTGGATGCAGCCCGCTACAAAGAGGTTATCTACAAATACTGAATTTTATAACTTCCTAGATAACAAAAAAAGCAGGCACCTATGCTCGGTTCCTGCTTCGTCTTTACACATTCGCTTTTGGTTTCGTACCTGAGCCCACTTTGTGAAAGCGTTAAGGTAGAGGTCAGGTACTAAATTTGAGTTTGCTTAACAAAAAGTTATCTTGTGTTTTGATCAAAGTGGACCGTATCTTTTAAATCATTGCTATCATCTAATGATTTATTGCTGGTCATCTTTTTCACAAATTCCTTAACGGTCTTTACGTTCACGCCGGACTCCCAATATTCGGCGATTTCAGGTGTCACTTTGACCAGGACAACATTCGGGTCATCGGGAGAAGTGTTCAATAATCGTCCGAGTATCTTATTCCAATAGTCATTCTTCTTATCTTCATCCTGGACAAATTCAGCAGTGCCACTGATCGATACATAGGAGTTTCCTGCGTATGCCAGGTTAACGGCGGAATTACGTTCGATATCCCTATATTTTTCGGTATCTTTTTCGGTAATGAACCAGATTTCTTCCTTATCCATATCCATTTCTACTTCCTGGGTACGCATCGGCCGGGACATCAGCTTCCCTTCCGGAGTTAACGTGGTCAGCATCGCTACCTTCTCATCTTTAATCAAGTCTTTAATTTTCTTAATGGTTTCCTGGTTTTCTGAAGTTTGGTTAGCCATTTATGTTTCCCTCCTTCTGGTTCTTAGTAGTTATTGCTCTCCTTTTCCAAAAGAAAAAAACAGTCTACCTTCTATCCATCTTTTTCTTCTTGTTCCCGGATACACACAAATTTACACGTTCATTCTTTACCAAGAAGAGATCCACTTTTATTAATAAGGAAGTTCAACTATCTACCCCACTCATTTCCAGCGCTCTCGACGGCGACTTTCTCTTGCACTTTTCGTTTGATACCATTAAAGTATATATTGGTTGAAATCCAGCCTAAGTGGATATAGATAAGAAGCAGAAACATTTTCACTTTTTAATTTTGGAACGACCGCGTTCCTTAAGGAAAGGTTTAGATATATTATGAAAGATAACTTTTGGCATGAGTTGCCGCGACCGTTTTTTGTTCTTGCGCCGATGGAAGCAGTAACGGATGTCGTTTTTCGTCATGTCGTGAGTGAAGCAGCAAGACCTGACGTGTTTTTTACAGAGTTTACGAATACAGAGAGCTACTGCCACCCGAGAGGAAAAGACAGCCTGCGAGGCCGTCTGACGTTTACGGAAGATGAACAGCCGATCGTCGCCCACATTTGGGGAGATAAGCCCGAATACTTCCGCCAAATGAGTATCGGTATGGCAGAGATGGGATATCGAGGTATTGATATCAACATGGGCTGTCCTGCGCCCAATGTCGCCACAAAAGGGAAAGGCTGCGGGTTGATCCGTCGTCCTGATGTTGCAGCGGAACTCATTCAGGCCGCTAAAGCGGGTGGACTGCCCGTCAGTGTAAAGACCCGCCTCGGTTACACGGAAGTGGATGAATGGCATGGCTGGTTAAAGCATCTGCTGGAACAGGATATCGTTAACCTTTCTATTCATCTCCGTACAAAGAAAGAAATGAGTAAAGTCCCGGCACACTGGGAGCTGATTCCCGAGATCAAGAAACTTCGTGATGAAGTGGCCCCTGATACGCTTCTCACGATTAACGGGGATATTCCTGATCGCCAGAAAGGACTGGAACTCGTAGAGAAATACGGCGTGGACGGCGTAATGATCGGCCGAGGGGTCTTCCATAACCCGTTCGCTTTTGAAAAAGAGAAAAAAGAGCACACAAGCGAAGAATTGCTCGACCTCCTTCGCCTCCAGCTCGATCTTCATGATAAATATTCCGAAGAACTCGAGCCGCGTCTCTTCAAACCGCTCCTCCGCTTTTTCAAGATATATGTCCGCGGCTTCCGGGGAGCAAGTGAGTTAAGGAATCAACTGATGAACACAAAATCCACCGATGAAGTACGTGCACTGCTTGATGAGTTTAAAGAGGAATATGGTGGAGTAAAAGAAGAGAAAAGTTTTTCTATTTCGTAGTAAGTCTTTTTCGAGGAGAGAAAAGCCATTTGCGCTTTTCTCTCTTTTTTGAAGTGCCTGCTTCCCCACCGAGTTATCGCATTGACCGCTCATATGAAATTCGTACGTTACGAACAAGTTTAAAAAAGAGGCGTCTCAAAAGTTTTGGCAACTTATGAGACGCCTCTTTTAATCTTTAACCCATATAAGAGAATCGATTACATCTTACTATATATTTTCAGATAAGGTATGATGTTATACGCCTTTATACGCTTCGCGGTAAATCTGAGCTAACTCTGTTACAAGAGGAAGTTTTGGATTCGCAGTTGTACACTGGTCTTCAAATGCACGGTCTGCTAATACATCCAGCTTCGCTTCAAATTCTTTTGCATCCACCCCATTTTCCGCTAAGCTCATCGGAATATGAAGCTCTTGCGCCAAGCGGATAATGGCTTGTACTAAACTTTCCACACCTTCTTCAGTTGTACGTGCTGGTAAGGCAAGCATACGGGCAATTTCGGCATAACGTACATCTGCTTTAAAATGCTCATACTTTGGAAAAGCTGCAAATTTCGTTGGTTTCGTTGCATTGTAACGAATCACATGCAGCAAGAGAATAGCGTTGGAACGACCGTGAGCAATGTGGAACTCCGCACCTAATTTATGGGCCAAGCTATGATTAATACCCAAAAACGCATTCGCAAAAGCCATTCCTGCAATGGTAGAGGCATTATGCATTTTCTCACGTGCTTCCTCATCCTTATCCCCATTGCGGTAAGCTCTTGGGAGATATTCAAACACAAGCTGGATTGCTTTCATCGCAAGACCATCTGTATAGTCATTTGCCATATTAGACACGTAGGCTTCAATCGCATGAGTTAACACGTCCATCCCCGTATCTGCCGTAACCGTTTTTGGTACAGTCATCACAAACTGTGGATCGATGATGGCTACATCCGGTGTTAATTCGTAATCGGCTAATGGATATTTCACATTTTCTTCTTTATCTGTAATGACAGCGAAAGAAGTAACCTCTGAACCTGTACCGGATGTGGTAGGAATAGCGACAATTGAGCCTTCAACCCCAATTCAGGGTACTTGAATACACGTTTCCGGATATCTAAGAATTTTTGCTTCAATCCGTTGAAGTCTGTTTCCGGGCTTTCGTAAAAGAGCCACATTCCTTTGGCAGCATCCATCGCTGCCCCCCCACCTAAAGCAATGATGACGTCTGGCTGGAATTGCTTCATCATTTCCGCTCCACGCATCACGGTTTCACTAGATGGGTCCGGCTCTACATCAGAAAATATCTCACAATGTACATAATCTGGACGTTTGCGTAAGTAGTGCAGGATTTTATCGACATACCCTAATTTCACCATACCCTGTCTGTAACAATTAAGGCTTTTGAAATCTTAGGCATTTTAGCTAAGTACTGAATAGAGTTCTTCTCGAAGTAAATTTTTGGTGGTACCTTAAACCACTGCATATTATTGGTTCGCTTCGCCATTTTCTTCACGTTGATTAAGTGTACGGCCCCTACATTGTTCGATACGGAGTTCCCACCGTAAGTTCCGCATCCTAATGTTAAGGAAGGCATGTAAGCATTATAAATATCACCAATAGCACCTTGGGAAGACGGAGCATTCACGATTAAACGTCCCGCTTTCATGCGTAGACCAAAGGAGTCAATGACTTGCTGATCTGTTGAATGAATAACAGCAGAATGACCGATCCCTCCAAATTCAAGCATTTCTTCTGCTCTTTTTAAGCCTTCTTCTGTGGAGTTCACTTTATAACAGGCAAGTACAGGACTCAGCTTTTCTCTAGATAGAGGATATTTCGGACCAACACCCTTTAACTCTGCAACTAACATTTTCGTATCTACCGGAACGGTAATGCCTGCCATTTGTGCGATTTCGAAAGCCGGCTTTCCTACAATAGCTGCGTTTACCGCACAAGAATTCTCATTGATTACTAGCTTTTCTACCTTACTTCGCTCTTCCTGATTCAAGAAGTAACACTTGTTATCGATCATTTCTTGTTTGACCTGTTCATAAATTTCTTTATCAATAATGACAGCTTGCTCCGATGCACAAATCATTCCATTATCGAAAGTTTTGGAAAGGATTAAATCGTTCACAGATCGTTTGAGGTTAGCAGTTTTTTCAATATAACAAGGAACATTTCCTGGACCTACCCCAAGAGCTGGCTTTCCAGAACTATATGCGGATTTCACCATACCCGCTCCTCCTGTGGCTAAAATAAGGGACACACCCTCATGTTTCATGAGGCTTTGGGTTGCTTCTAAAGAAGGGGACTCGATCCATTGCACACAGTTTTCCGGGGCACCGGCGCGAATAGCAGCATCTCTCACAACTCTCGCCGCCTCCTGACTACACTTCTGAGCAGAAGGGTGAAAAGCAAAGATAATCGGGTTCCCCGTTTTGATTGATATCATAGCTTTAAACATGGTTGTTGAAGTTGGGTTGGTAACAGGAGTGACTCCCGCTATGACTCCCACTGGTTCTGCAATCTCAACCATACCCTCTTGGCTAAAATCATTAATCACACCCACGGTTTTATCGTATTTAATATTATGATAAACGTATTCTGTGGCAAATAGGTTTTTGATAATCTTATCTTCATACACGCCTCGCTTCGTCTCTTCTACTGCTAATTTAGCAAGTGGCATATGTTGATCTAATCCAGCAAGAGCCATCTCTTTCACAATGGTATTGACTTGTTGCTGATCAAGTTTTTTCAATCCCGCTAACGCCTTTTTCGCATTACCCACCAGCGCATCAACTATTTTCGATACCTTTTCCACCTTCAATTGCTTTTCTTCCACTGCCATTATCATCACTCCTATGATATTGTGAAGTATTTCGCATGATTAGTTTAAAAAAAAGCATTTCCTTTCCTATTCACAAACTGGATTTCGTGGAATTTTGACAAAAGAAAGATCTTGGTAAATCCGTGCATTTTGTTTAACCATCACAACATAATTAGTGGTCCAAATATAGGATGGTATTTCCTCCCCTTCCTTCACATACATTGCATGAAACTCATCGCCTATACTTTCTTCAAAAGCATCCAGCGTGTATGCTTCTAAATCAGAATTAAAGTCTTTCCATTCGCAAAGTATCATGATTATCACTCCTTGTTTCCTTTGATGACTTTATGATAGCACTTGATAACGCTTTCATATTGTGAAACATTTCACAGGTTTGTGAACAAAAAATATGTAAGATGTTGGGCAGGTGGCCGGCAGCCTCTTATGAAAAGTTTTAACAAATGGCCATGAGGGAACTGCCCTGACAAAGGATTTCGCAAGGGAGGAAATAAAGATGAGTAAAACAATTTTAATCACTGGTGCAGGAAGCGGTTTAGGTAAAGGCACAGCAATCGGATTAGCTAAAAAAGGCCATCACGTGATTGCAGCTGTTGAAATTATCTCCCAAATTACTAGTTTAAGAGAGGCAGCTTCAGAAGCTGGGGTAGAATTAGAGGTAATTAAATTAGACATTAAAAACAAGCGTGACCAGCAGTTAATTAATGAGTACGATTATGATATTTTCGTTGCCAATGCAGCTATTGGAGAAGGCGGCCCCATTGCGGAGGTTCCAGTAGACCGTGTCCGGGATATATTTGAAACAAATGTTTTCAGTACACTGGAAAATGCTCAAATTGCTGCTAAGAAGTTCGTAGAGAAGAAAGCAGGGAAAATTGTGTTTTTGAGCTCAATTGTAGGTATTGTCGGTATGCCGTACCTTGGTCCTTATGTAGCTTCTAAGCATGCAGTCGAAGCGATAGCGAAGACCATGAAAGCCGAGCTTGAAGAGTTTAATGTCCAGGTAGCTACGATTAATCCTGGTCCATTTGAAACTGGCTTTAATGACCGTATGTTTGAAGAGAAGTATAAGTGGTACGATGAAGACCAAAACTTTACACCAAGAGAATCGATTGCTAAAACGGAGAAAATTTTAGAGGATCAATATGATCCGCAGGATATGATCGATAAAATGGTAGAAGTGATCGAATCTGATCATCATGCTTTCCGAACAGCTTATCCTCAGGCTGCAGAAGATATGATGAAAGACGAAGAAGAGAAGAATTGGGAAGCGAAAATATAATTGCTTAAATTTTGAAAGTGCCTGCCCCCCACTGCGTTATCACTTTAGCATAGTGGGGGGCAGGCACTTATTAATCAGCCTCAGTCATCAGGCTTTTTTCATTCCTACATACCTTTTAACATTTCTTCAATCACATGACTGGAGTTCTTCGCTGCTTCTTCTACAAAGTTTTCTTGAATTCCAGCAGCTTCTTCCCCTGCATCATCGGAAGCTGAACGAATGACCACGTACGGTATTTCATTCAAGTAGGCAACTTGTCCAACTGCCGCTCCTTCCATTTCAACTACATACGCATCAAACGTTTCATAAATCCAGTTTGCTTTTTCTTCGCTTGCAATGAATTGGTCTCCTGTCGCAATCGGTCCCTTAAATACATCAACGTACTCAGGAAGATCTTTCGTACCTTTCTTTGCTAGCTGAATAAGTTTTTGATTGGCTTCAAAATACCTTGTGTCCATGTATGGAATTTGTCCTGGCTTGAAATCCTTAGCCGTTTCATCCATGTCATGATGCACGGTCTTTGTAGAAATAACAATGTCTCCAAGACCTAGATCAGGATGGATTCCGCCTGCAACGCCAGAGTTAATCAATACATCCGCTTCAAAATCACTGATGAGCATTTGAGCCGCGGAAGCTGCATTCACTTTCCCTATTCCCGATTTTACAAGTACAATCGGCTGGCCTTCTAAGTTTCCTTCATAAAAGGTCAAATTCCCTTTTTTAGTTGTCTCTTCCACTTCCATATGAGAATGCAGAATGTCAATTTCCACTTCCATTGGACCTATGATTCCTACTACTTTTTCTTCTTCCTTGTCAGCCGCTTCTGTAGCCTCGGGCTGGTCCCCGCACCCCGCTAGCAAGAAAACTAAAGTCACGACCCCAATTAAACCACTTATCTTTTGTTTTAAACTCATGCTACTCCTCCTACCGAATAAAATACGAACATTAAGTAATGAATACTTGATAATGTACGTATTTTATTCTACACAACTCACGATTCCTTGCCAACCTTACTTTTGAAATTTATATAGAACGAATTTTAATGAGCAAAAGCGCAAGCGTATGACTTAGTCCATACATATGACGGTGCCTGACCCCCGGCACACTACCCAGGGTTAAAGAAATATTATAAATAAAAAAGAGACTACTTCCTTATAAAGGAAATAGTTTCTTAGTTTGGTAGCTTTTTTCGTAAGGGGCTTTGAAAGGAAATCCTTACATCATGCCGTCCATAGATTCGCTTTAGTAAATAAAGATAAATAGAGTCTCATTCTTTAAATAAAAACAATATTATGGGATTCGACTTTAGCATCGATGCTAAAGAAAAGATCAAAACTGTCCACTAGTATGTCATTTAAATTTCCAGCACTTAAAGAATACGGGTAGTGTTTATTTAAAGTTGTAGGACAGATCCTCTCACTCCACTCACTCCTAGTCTAGCCCGTACTATTGCTCTAATCCTGCTACTCCAAAGCCTCCTGGGCCAGAGTGAGTAGAAATCATACCTCCAGCTTGGATCCATCTTATATTTTGGAAGCCGTTTGCTTTGGCAACCTCCTCCATACGCTGCTTGATCCTTTCATCGAGTCCGATTGAGTAGATAAAATAAAGCTGCTCTCTATCGATGTTGAATTCATTTAAGTAATCACTCAGGAGTTTTTCAGTAGCTCCACTCATTTTACCGCGGTACTTCTTTGTAGACATAAGCTTTCCATCCTTCAACTCTATGCATGGCTTTATCTTCAACAGAGCTCCTATCAGAGAAGCCATATTGCTTACCCGTCCTCCCGCTTTGAGAAACTCCAGGCTGCCTGGGATGAAAGCCAGCCTGGATTTAGGAACGATTGCCTCTATTTTTTCAACTAAGCGTTCCGGTTCAATGCCAGGTTCTTTTTCTAAAACTTTAGCAGCATACAATACAATCGCAGCTAATCCTCCAGTAACGTTCAGAGCATCAATGAGAAAAATGTCTTCAAATTCTTCCGCAGCAATGACAGCATTTTGAAAAGAAGAAGATGCTTTTGATGTATAACCAATATGGATAATGATGCAATCTGGGAAATTCTCTCTTATCGTTGCAAAAAACTCTTGATACTCATGAGCATTGGTGGCGGTAGTAGAAGGTATTTTCTTCGTACGTCTGTAATAGTCAAAAATATCCTGAACCGGCAAAGAACCGTCTAAATAATCCTTTTCATCCATAATAATGTGCATGGGAACTACTTGAACCTTGTACTTTTCAGCTAAATCATCCGGTAAGTCGGCACCGCTTTCGGTCGATAAGATTATCTTTCGCATTCTATTCCTCCCTGGTTATATTTAGGCCCGCCTTCACTCTTCCTGTTATGATTTAACTATACATGAAAAAAACGTATTAGCATTGTGATAACTTTTATTTTCCGTACTTTTAGTGCACATTTCGGGCATTTGATTACTACTACAGGTGTGAAGCTCTGTGAAAAACCTGCTTCTCTTGTATCTCCTCCATACACAACTCTGCCAAACATCATCCGTAATCTTCAACACATGATGGATCTTTTCCCACTGCTGCTCTTCCGTAATATCATTTCTTTCCTCCGTAGACACAAAGCCGCATTGCGGACTCAGACAAAGATCCTCCAGCGCGCATATCACTGAAAATATGAAAAGCCTCCCAAAAGTTCCGTGAACTTATGAGGGGCTCTTTAGATTTATAGTATTTTAAGCCAAGCATGTCATTTTGACATTATGGGTGAAGCAAAACCCCTGATTTCAAGGGTCATGGGAGCATAATTACATCATGCCGCCCATGGTTTCTTCTAAATAAATAGAGTATATTACTCTCCAAAACAATTGGAGAGTAAAGCTTTCAAAGAAATCAATTAAAATAAATTTACCAAGGAATCCTAAACAAATATGAGTAATAGTATGTCAAAAAGTATGTCACTCACTCGTAAGCTAGCATCAGCTTTATTATAAAATTTCTAGTCTTTAAAAATAATCTTTTGAAACCTTTTATTGTATCTCTCCCAGGAAAAATTCCCCCACTTATCGGACCTTATCAACCCCATAATTGTAGTATTGCACCCTGACGTAATACAGAGCCCTTAATACGAATAAGTTACATTATTTTCAAGAAGCGTTCTCTCTAGATTTTTCAACTTTTTAATTGATTCTTCCGAGGAACGTTTCCCAAATTCAATAACTAATGCCTCTATCAGGGCAATAATTGGTACCACTGAAAATTGTTTTTCACTTACTTCTACTTTTAATGTTACAAAAGCATCTCGAATAATAGGGCAAGATATATGATCCGTTATCAGTATAATCTTGATACCCATTTGGTGAGCAAGCTTAGCTGCTTGTATGACACGATTAGTGTATGGTTCAAAAGCAAAAATTAGTAAAACTTCACCCTTTTCCAATTGTAAAATTTTATCAAAGAGCACTTCGGTATCAAGACTTAATTGTCTTATCTTAGAATAAAACTCCCCAAGCAACTGCTCGAGATATAACGCCATTGCCTTGTATGGTCTGGTACCTAAAATATTAAGCTGACTTGAATGACTAATAACATCAATTACAGTTTCGAAATTCTCTATTAGGTTCGAGTCCAATGACCTATCCAGTATGTTCATCGATTCCTTCCAAACTTGTAATATGGTAGGAGCGCTCTCTTCTTTATTAGGGACTTCTGAAAATGACTTCTTTAACGTCCATTTCGATTCAGCGGGCAATGATTCATTAAAGATATCTTTTCGAAAATTATTAAAGTTGTCATACCCTAATGCATTTATCGCACGCATAACGGTTGAAACTCCAACTCTTGCATTATCTGCAAGCTCTTTAACAGTTGTCATCCCTATTGAATGATGATTCTTCAAGATATAGTCGCATAGTTGTCTTTGTTTTTTAGGTAGAGCATCCTTAATATTAATTATTTCCGTAATTAATGATTGGTTATCTGAGCTCATATGAAACTCCTTTCACCTATGGAGACAGGTAATATCAAAATTGTAATAATCATTAATATTATATCTCATTACAGTAGATGAAAAAATCTAAAAAAACGTCTTGTAATTTATAGGGATGATAATTAAAGGATTTCGGTTACCTAGCATCAATGAATTTTATACTGTTTCAAATCAACTGTTTTCTTAACCTTACTCCTTTTTTCGGCAACCAGAATTGCTGAGTATAAAATCAATCCAATTCCCAATACTTGCCAAGATCGAAGATGTTCCCCAAGAAAAAGTACTCCAGTTAATACTGCAACAATAGGTTCTATTGTTGCTAATATAGAGGCTTTGCTGGCTTCAAGATGTTTCAAACCTGAAGAATACAATAAATAAGCAGCTACTGTTGTCACTAAAGCCAGCAAAACGGCATAAACCAACACATCTAAATGTTGAAATCGACCAATCTTGCTCGTTATGTTACTGGTAAATAACATAAATATACTCGTGTAAAGAAACGTATACATAGTAATGGTTAACGCAGAGTATCGTTTAGTTATAGGTTTACTAAAAATACTATACAATGCATAACAGAACCCCGAAAGGATTCCCATCACTATGATCTTCATCGGTATACCTTGTTGGCCAAAAGGCAGTAAACCCACCACTAACGCACAACCAACAACAGCAAGAGCAAGTGCTAACCCTTTACGAACAGTCAAGGATTCTTTAAAAAATAGCCGTGAAAGAATGGTTACAAACAATGGACCGGTATATAATAGTGTGACTGCAAGGGATAAACTGGATTGAGAGAAAACTTCAAAGTAAAAATAATTAAAGAACGCAATACTAAAAATTCCTGCACCGCCAAAATAAAAGTGATCTCTTAATCTGGTTCGTACCTGGTCACGATAAAATACCACCATAATTAAGATGAGGATAACAAAGGAAAAAATCCCCCGAATGGCTACAACATCCCATGGTGTAAAGCCGTGAGCATACAATGGAGCGATAAATAAACCTATCAAACCCCAACATGCCGCGCCAGCAATTGTTACAAGGTAAACTCTTAAATCTAACATTCTTTTTTTCATAGCATCCACTCCAGCAAGCCCCCTGGTATCCCCATCAATTATTTAGGAATATAGGTTTCACTATTTTGCCTTTTTCATCTTTTCTCCTAATGTAGTACTCTTTTCAGGAAGATTATCAAGGTAATTCTTTTTCTTCAGCAGATTGCCACCAATGCGGAAGTTTTCAAGGAACAACCACAGCATAGGAATTGTCATCAGTAATCCTCCCAGATTCAACAGACCCTTAACGGAATCAGAACCACCAGAAGCAACTAGAAGGTAAGAAACAGTAGTTACAATGCTTCCCATTAAAATTTTTATCCTGGTAGGTGGTTCATCATCAATCTGCTGGTCATGAACACATAAAGTAGCGAGTACAGAACTCATAGGATCGGCGAGGGTTACAAAGGAAAGGATGACGGTTACAAGGAAGACTATTTGAATGAAAGTACCTCCGGGCATATTACCAAGAACCTGGTAAATGGTAGTCTGCATTCCTAACTCCTGTACAGCAGCCCAAACATCAACTAGTCCAGAAGACTGCACTTTCATAATCATTCCGGCAAAAACTCCAATCCAGATAATACAGAAGATAGATGGTACTAGTATGTTAAACAGCAAAAATTGGCGTACCGTTCGTCCTTTTCCAAGACGTGCCAAAAACATTCCTATTACAGGAGCAAAGATTATAAAGGCGTTCCAGTAAGTAATCGTCCACTCGTTCGGCCACTGATCCTGGGGCGCCATCGTATTATTATAAGTAATCTTGCTCCAAAAATTATCCATAATAGTGCCAAAAGCTTCCGTACTGATCTTACTGATAAACCGGGCGTCTCCGAAAACCAGTGCATATCCTAACAAGAAAAATAATAGGATCATGGTGATCGATGAAATTTTTGTCAGTCCTTTAGAAATACCAGTAACAGAGGAGATAATAAAAAAGGCACCAACAAAAACCGCGATAAGCAGCCAGACCAGATTGCCTTGAGCTATATGAAATACACTTTCAAAGCCTGCACCTATCTGCAGAAGACCAGCCCCCATGGAGTTGGAAACACCACTAGCAAGCGCATAGACAGCGAATATCTGTACAAATGTGGTCAGCCAGGGAATCTTACGTTTAAAACTATGCTCTACAAGTGAGCCAAAGGAAAGACTTTTATTGGAATTATAAGTTAACAGAGCGAATGCTAGACCACAAAAAGAATACATAGAGTACTGAACAAAAGACCAGTTAAACATTGTCTGGCTGACTGCGAAGATTGCAGCATCCCGAGAACCGGCGTCTACGTCAGCAGCTACGGGCGGGGTCATAAAATGATAGATTGGCTCTCCCATGGCCCAAAATAGCAGACCAACGCCAATACCCCCGCACGTAGTAATGGATATCCATTGCCAAGTAGTGTACTCCGGTTTCGCATCCTCCCCTCCAATTCGAACGTCCCCATACTTAAAAATAACGAAACAAATGGCGAAAATAATGGCTAACACAGATAAAAGGTTAATCCACCAACCAAAATTATCGCCTACCCAATAAATCGTGTTACTAAGGATGGCACCAAAATCTTCTGTAAACAATATGCCGAATAGAATTTCTACCGTAAGAATAATGACAGCCGGGATAAAAACCGCTTTATAAAGACTGTATGTTTTTTCGTTATTTCTCATATATTTCTTCATCCTCCCTATATTCTATTAATCTTATAAAGAACTTAATATACTTATAGATTGGAAACCCCCATTGCCCCCGTCGTTTACAAGTAATGATTCACTATTAGGAGAAACCTTTGAACTTTTAGATGATAGAGTACAAAACCTTAATAAATATAACTTTGACAAACAATTTCTTCCTTTTTCGAAATGGAAACGCTTACGAAAAATGTTTTTTTAATACCGGGAAGCATTTCTTATCCCGGCAGATCATAAAAGGGATTTAGATTTCAATGTTTTTTCTAATAGAATTAAAAGGTGATGGTTTGGAAACTTCAGTGTCCCTTTTCAAAACCAATTAACTAACTCGAAATCACAGAAGGGAATTTCTTTTCTTTTTGAAATTCAGTAAACCCAAATTCCAGTAAACTATTAATATTTTGTGCTGCCGTGAATCCTGTTTGAATAGCTGTTTCCGTATAATAGCTGCCTAAATAATCGCCTGCTAGGAACAATCGCCCGGCAGATTTCGTTAAAATAGGTTGTAGTTCGGCACGACCTGGAAAAATATATGCGGATCCTAAAGGAAATTTGTTTACTTGAGCTTCCACTACATGATCACTAAAACCAGGGAATATTTCATTTAATTCTTTCAAATAAATTTGAATAATTTCCTCTTCAGATTTATCAAGTAGACGGCGCCCGCTTTCCCCCGGGGAAAATGTCATAAAACTACTTCCTGGCTGCCTTTCATTTTCCATGGAACGGACTAGATTAGATTGATGAAGAATAATATCAAATGACCTTTTAGGCGTAGCAAAAGCATATACATCATCCCAAACTTGAGGGTCGGTTTCGTTTGTTAAAAATGCTGCGCTAACATGCGGACCGTAGGTAACCTGATCAAGTGCGTCTGCGATTTCCGGATCAATGTTTACTGCTATTTTTTTTGTGATTGGGGCAGGCGTTGCAAGTACTGCATAACGTGCCTCCTCCACATGCTTTACGCCATCTTGAATATAGTGGACGACGACCGAGTCTTCTTTTTGCATAACTTCTAACACTTTTGCCTTTAATTGGACACGTTCCCCTAAGGTGGATGCTATCGTATTCGTCAGGGTTGATGGCCCCCCAACAATATTTCTCGATAATCCTCCACTCTTATTCCATACTGTGTGAAAATATCCTACCCCTGATCCGGCTGTCATTGTTTCAGGACTGCCAGTTGAACGGCTGACAGTAGGTCTAAAAATTGCATCTGCGTCTGGTGGTAATTCCCCTGTAAATTCGGCAAAAGTTTGATCATCCATAAATTCTAAAACTCGTTGTTGTTGAGTTCTATAATCTTCAGCCGGCCGTCTCTTTGCTACTTGGCCATATTTGATAACAGCTGCACGTACTTTTGCCCCTGCGCGTATCATCGCCAATCTAGATTTCCATGACATAGGAACCCTAAATGGGTATAGTTCAACTCTGCCACCTAAAAGCAACTTGCCATTTAAATGCATGGCAGATAAGCTACCAGGGACAGGTAGTGCAGTTACACCTACAGATTTAAATAATTCATCTGTAGCTGAACCCTCTCCTGCATATAGATGTCCGCCCCAATTTAACCAATAATCTCCCCGGCGTTCAGAGCGTACTCGCCCACCAACACGATCATCAGATTCTAATAGTAAAATATCATGGTGCTTAAGGCGCCAGGCAGCAGACAAACCAGCAAGTCCGCCGCCTATAATAATTACATCTTTCATTGGTCTTCCTCCCTATCCTTACTATAATTCGCCTAATTAATGTTGTTGCACCTTAATTTCCCCTAATTCAATTAATATGTTTTCAATTCTTGACTTGTAGTTTTCAGAAGCGGGTACCAGTGGCAGTCTACTTGATCCTCCTGATAACCCCAATGCTTCTAACCCTGCCTTCACTGTACCTGGAATAGTCTCTTCTTCTATAGCATTATATAAATCCAGCAGATCTTGATTTAATTTAGTTGCTTCTTTTAAGTTGTTCTCGTTTACGACTAAGTCATATAGTTTTGCGAGTTTTCTAGGAGCCAGGTTGTGTGCTACTCCAACAGCACCATGTCCCCCTATTGCTAAGGTAGGCAAAATTAAATGCTCAAAACCAGTAAGTACCGCGAAGTCTGGATTGTCTTTTGTCAATGCAATAAGTTTAGAAGTATGCTCGCCATCCGCAGTATTTTTAATACCAACAATTCCATCTATTTGACTTATCTCATTAATTAGTTCCGGGTCCAGTTCAACACCTGTGGCATCTGGGTAATGGTAGATTACGATTCCAATACTTGAGTTTTCTGCTACAGCCTTGTAATGATCAATAATGCCTTGTCTACTAGTTGTCATATAATATGGATTAATTACCAAGGCGCAATCCGCACCAGCTTCCGCTGCGTATTTCGTAAGTTCAATAGTATCTTCTGTACGATGACATCCTGTACCCGCCATTACAGGTATCCTGCCTTTTGATGTATCACACACAAACTGAATTACTTCTTTTCGCTCTTCCATGCTCATTAGGGAGTACTCTCCAGTACTTCCTCCTACTAAGAGACAATGCATTCCTCCATCTATCAAATGTTGGATAAGTTGTTCAAGGCCCTTGTAGTCAATACTATTATCTTCTTTCATAGGTGTAGGTAAAGCAGGGATCATTCCGAATGGTTTATACATATATATCCTCCTCAAAATTTAAGTTTAAAGAATTCTATTAGATTTCCATTGTTTCTCTGCTCTTTCATTGTTCAATATTCACATACACGCTTTTTACTTCTGTGTAATTTTCCAGGCCATACACTCCTCCCATTTCACGACCAATGCCGGATTGTTTGTATCCGCCGAATGGCATTGTCTCCCACTCAAGCCCCACATCATTTATCCAAACTGTCCCGGCTTGTAGTTTACGGGCAATATAGTGGCCAGTTTTTATATTTTCTGTCCAAACACTAGCCGCTAAGCCATAAATACTATCATTTGCTCTTTTAATTACTTCTTCTACAGAATCAAATACGAAAACTGACATTACCGGACCAAAGATTTCTTCTCGTGCAATAATCATGTTATCTTCAACATCTGCAAAAATAGTTGGTTTCACAAAATAACCTTTATCAAAAGCTTTTTCGCCCCCTGCTACGAGACGTGCACCTTCATTTTTCCCTTTCTCAATATACTCAAGAACGGTTTGTTTTTGTTTTGCTGAAACAAGTGGGCCCATGTCTGTATCTGAATCCATTCCTGGACCTAATTTCACGTTACTCACATAATCCGCCAGTTTTTTGACTACTTGATCATAATGTTTACGGTGAACATAAACACGTGTACAAGCACTGCAATTCTGTCCATGATTATACATCGTACCGTTAAATGCACCTTCAATAGCTTCATTTATGTTTGCATCCTCTAAAATGATAGTTGGTGACTTACCACCTAACTCGAGCGTAACGTTTTTGATTTGATCTGCAGACTTTTTCATCACCCCTTTTCCAACAGCTGTAGATCCAGTAAATGAAACTTTGTCAACTAAATCATGAGTAACAATAGCTTCACCAGCTTCCCGCCCAGATCCAGGAACAATGTTAACGACACCGTCAGGAAAACCAGCTTCTTTAAAAAGCTCAGCTGCATAAAGCAGTGAAAGCGGTGTTTCACTTGCAGGTTTAATTACAACTGTACAGCCCACAGCTAGGGCAGATCCAAGCTTCCAGGCAGCCATCAAAAGTGGGAAATTCCATGGAATAATCTGGCCTACAACCCCAACAGGTTCATGCTCTGTATAGTTCAAATACTCTGGCGATACTTGCGTTGTTTTTCCTTGTATCTTAGTTGCGAAGCCTGCATAGTATCTGAAGTGTTCAATGGATCCATCAACGTCATCTGTTAACGCAACCTGATATGGTTTACCATTATCAAGTGCCTCTAGTTGGGCGAGTTCCTCACGATTTTCTTCCAAAAGATCTGCGAACTTGTAAATGACACGTGACCTTTGAAACGCTTTCATTTTTGACCATTCACCATCATCAAAGGCTTTTCTTGCAGCTTTCACCGCAAAATCCACATCTTCGGCTTGCGCTTCACTAACTTGGGCAAATGATTCTTCTGTTGCAGGGTCAATAACATCAAATGTTTTTCCACTAACCGCTTTTACGTATTCCCCATTAATATAGAGCCCTATATCCTCTTTTAGGAACTCTTTTACCTTTGGCTTTAACTCGTAACCAGTAGCTTTCATTATTTTAACCTCCCATTTTCTTTGATTTAAGGAACAGAATTTTCAAACTTGTTTGAAACTAATATAGCAAATCGATGAATTAATGTAAACCCTTTTTTTAAAAAGGGAATATTACATTTCATTTTAGTTGTGAATCCTTGAAAAATTTACATAAAAAAAGAATCCCTTGAAAATGGGATTCTCAAAAGTTAAAGTGCTGAGGATTTATTCAATTAAACTTTCCAATACTTTTTTTTAAAAAAACAATAATTTTAAATTTTAAACTTCCTAGATTACTTAAGTATCAACTCGAAATCAATTCTTACTTATTTAGTACACTATAGATGGTATCTAAGGTTGTAATCTTCATTATATCTTTTTCAAATTCCATTTTTATTTTCTCGCTTGTATACACTTTTACTCACTCCTCTTAATTATATTAAAAAAACTATTGTTATATAAAAACCATCTTCTAGCATTCATATTCTAGTGAAAATATTCACTTGCATTGTGAAGAATTAATGAAAATTTCCGTAGGGGAAATATGCGACCACCTCGGTTGAGAAGATGGTCGTATTTGAAATAGCACTATAGTAGCTACAGATTACCTGCTCCGCTTTAATCTTAAACAATAAAAACCATACCTAAGCCCAATGCGGAGTATCCCATAACTTTAATTTTTGACCAATTTCTTTTTCTTTAGCATTTTGATAAACTTTATACCCCCATGCAGCATCCTCAACAGGAAGTCCTCCTGTTACAAAAATAATAATATCTTTCTCTGAGGTTCTACCTTTTGTTTCCCCTAGAGCAATATCACCCAGATCTTTTATTTTTTGCTCATTAAGTTTTTTATTTTCCACTAATTCCAATAATTGTCCTGACATTGCCCAATCCAAGATACTATCTATTCCTTCCTCGTGTTCTAATCCATCTCGCAACCATCCTTTATGCATTCCCCATAAATCTGCAACAATTGTATTTTCAGTCAATACTTCATCAGGAAAGTCTACAGCACCTGTAAGAGTGATTAACGCCCCCTCTTTTATCCACTCTTTTTCAATCCGAGGTTTTTGGTGACCTGAAGTAGCAACAGTTAAAATATCTGATTCCTCAACACATTCTTGCATGCTTTCAGCCGCTACTGTTTCAACTCCCAATTCATTGGTTAATTGATTTGCAATTTCTTTTCCTTTTTCAAGGTTAATATCAAACAATGTTATCTTTTCAATAGCTGGATGTGAGGTGATAATAGCTTCTATACAAGCTCTATTTATAACCCCTCCTCCAATAGCTCCTACTACTTTTGCATTTTTGGAGGCCAAGTATTTTGTAGCAACTCCCGGAACGGCCCCTGTACGCATGGCACTAATCAAATTTCCAGACATTAACGCAAGAGGGGCGCCTGTGTCAGCATCATTTAAAGTTACCGTGTGAATAGAGCGTGGCAACCCTTTTTTTTGGTTTTCTATATTAGAGCCATACCATTTCTCCCCACAGACATTAAAATTACCACCAAGATAAGAAATGAGAGACATAAAACGACGGTCTGGTCCTTTAAGAGGCATATTAGAGAATGGAGAACTCTTGGGGAACCATAGCATTATTCCATGATCATTCCCTCTAGGCCCCCCCATTACATAATCACCTTTACCAAGAATTTTAAATGTTTCATCAATAGTTTCCACACAGTGAGCCATGTCTAGGGCCCCCGCTTCTATAATGTCTTCCTCGCTTAAAAATAAAAAGTCTAATTGTTGATTAGTCATATTTTCTCCTCCAAATTATAGTTATATTTGTAATCCTCTTATTCGAAAAAAATTCTTTATAAAGTTAATAGAAGTAACTACTTAAGAAAAGAACCTATTAAAACCTAAATACTACTACATAGTAGGTATATACATGTAGCAACTGATAGTTTTCAAGACTATTGTGATTTTTCTGAATACTGTAAGTAGTATTAGCTGTTTTATATTATTAATTATTCATTTAATACAAATGGGGATTAGGTTCAATCAATAAATGTCAATACTTTTGGAATCGTAATTCTTTTCATAACATTTTCTGCTTCATTTTTGGTTTGGAATTCATACATTCTTATATTTGATTCCGAAAAAGTAGTGATTATCCACATTAATATCTCACTCCTAAGTTCTATTTCACTTTTTTGCAATGATTCAAATTCTCCATTCATCTCTTTAGTTGGTAGTGAACCAACTTTAGAAAAAATAAATATGACTATAGATGAGAAAATGAATCCTGGAACAAGTTCGTATAATTCAATGGATTAATGGCGGCAGATGATCTAATACTTCTCCATATTAGTGCCCCAAAAAACATTAAGATTGTTGGAGGAAACTTGTCCCGTCTAGGATATGGCAGCTTTCCACCCCCTAGTTACCTCACCATCAGCTAATACACCTCTGGTCCATCTGTAAGCATTTGACCTAAAGACAAACTGATAAACACTTTTTTATGGAATCTAAATATAGGTTCAATTATCTAAATGTTACTCCCTATCACATTACAATGCTTCTTTTTGAATAAATACTTTTAAAAATGGCTATTTCACATCTTCCACTAATTCATGGTAAACAGCAATAGAAAGTGCGATATCTAAGACACCGGATCCGACACTTTCATAGAGAGTGATTTCTTGCTCATTTTCTCTTTTTGTTATTTTTCCAGTTAGCACCTCCCCCACCGTACCTGATACTTTATCTTTGGTAATCTTTCCTTGTTCGAATGGAATCAAAATATCGCCAGCGGCTTCCCATAAACCCTCAACGTGTTCCGTAATTACTTTATCCGATTTCAGTACTGTTTCTGTATCAATTTCCTGCATAAAAGAAGTAAAGGAACCAATCGCGTTGATATGTGTACCTGGTTTGACTGAACTTCCTTTAAAAACAGGAGTGTGTGAGGTAGTACAAGTACAGATAATATCAGAGGATGACACGCACTCGTCAGCCGTTTTAGCCGCAATGATTTTATATGGCCGATTTTTAATCTTTTCAATTCTTTCAATAAAACTTTCTATTCGTCCAGGATTAATATCATACACGTGAAGTTCCTCAATAGGTCGAATTTCTTGGATGGCCAATACTTGAGAGAACGCTTGGAGCCCTGAGCCGATAATCCCTAGTTTGTTGGCATCTTTTCTTGCCATTAAGTCAGTAGCGATTGCTGCACTACCGCTTGTTTTGTTGGCAGTCAGATAGTTCGCATCAATCAGTGCTTGAAGTTCGCCAGTTTCAGTTGAATATAAACTGATTTTAGAGATTGTACTAGGCAAACCTTTTTTTGAATTTCCAGGGAAAACGGATGAGAATTTTGATCCGAAATAAGGTTTGTTCGTACAATTAGCGACTAACCATTGTCCCACATTTTTTTCACCGCGAATAGGCATAAAAATACGATTTCCTGCATAAATTTTTCCTTCAACACAATCTTCATAAGCCTCTTTTATAACAGGGAGAACCAATTCCATATCAAGTATATTTTGTACTTGTTCTTCTGTAATTTGTTGCATAATATCCTCCTTAGATTTAAATTGTCTAACTTATATAAATTTTACAAGTTCATCAAGGTTTTATATTCAGTCTAATTTTCAAAAACCCCTTATGCCCATATATCTCCTATACTGAATCCGTTAGGAAAAGGATCCGTTGGATCCAGTACATAAGTGTTAAATCCAGTAATCCACGCCTGTCCTTTAACAGCTGGTACGACGGCTTTATAGTCACCAATTTTAACCTCATCAACAAGACGACCATTATAAACTGTCCCTAAAATCCCTTCGTGTCGGAAATCTTGATTTAATTTTAATTCACCCTTAGCATACAATGTGGCCATTTTTGCACTAGTTCCAGTCCCGCAAGGACACCGATCTAGAGCACCTGTCCATGTAGAAGGTTCCTCCCAATCAAGACTTCCGGAAGCGACGTTAACAGCATTCTTCCAATCTGCTTCAGAATTTGCAGATGGGCCAGAGAGCTGAGAAATGGTAATACCTACTTCCGGATAATCAGGATGTTCTACAGGTAATTGTTCCTGAGCAGCTTTGCGTATCATAGAGGAAATACGAGCAATTTCACGGCCATGTTCAGGGATAAGTTCCAGCCCCTTAAACTGGCGTACGTCAGCAATGACATAGAACATCCCACCCCATCCAACATCTACCTTTACTTTGCCTAAATGAGGCACATTAATTTCTGTGTCTATATATGGTGCAAAAGCTGGAACATTCTTAAATGTAACGCTAGTAACTTTACCATTTGAACATCCTGCTTTAATGTTAATAAGCCCAGCGGGAGCCTCTAGTGTTAGTTCTGTTAATGGTTCATGCATAGGCAACATTCCAGTTTCTAATAACACTGTAACCACTGCAATGGTATTCCCACCAGACATTACTGGGTACTCAACCTGCTCCATTATAATGTAACCAGCATCTGCATTCGGATGTTTCGGGGGCACGATAAGGTTACAACAAAGAGGAGGATATCCCCTTGGTTCCCTTAACATAAGTTTTCGAAGCTGATCGTCATTTTTTTCAAGCCAACGCTTTTGCTCTAAAACTGTTTTTCCAGGTATATTCGGAACTCCTCCAGTAATGACACGCATAGGCTCCCCGGAATGGGTGTCGACAGCGTGAATCATTCTTTTAAAACTCATATTTTCACACTCCTTTTTTCATTGGGAACTATAATATCACCACATTCTATTTTCCAATGATCTAGCCCAATTTTTGAAATTATCCGAAATTCTTGTATGAACTTTTCCATGTTTTCAAGCGATCTATCAAACACGTAAACTGATTTAACTAAAGTACTGGATATAGCCGCAAGAAGTTGTATATATCGCTTTTAAACTAGTCCCAATTAAGCTAACTGCTTCAGACTTTTTCTTAAAGAATCTCATAGCAACTCCAGAAACAGCTGCTGTTTTATGTTGTTAAAACAGTGCCGTTTATTATTGCCAGCCGATCTCCAGTTTGTCTATTATTAATTAACACTACCCTGTGTATATTGAAGTTCATAGACTCTTATATCTCACCCCAATAAGAGTGATAACCCAAATGTAACTCCAAGTTAAATATTGGTTTGTTGCGCTAACTCAAATTCTTTATTCATTTCTTTAGTTGGCGGGGAACCTACCCTCGAAAAAATTAAGATAGCTAAAGTGGAAAAAATGAAGCCCGGTATAAGTTCGTATAGTTCAAATGGGATAATGCCAGCAGTGGAAAGTAAGCTCCAAAATATAACTGTAAGACCTCCCACAATAATACCAGCCAGTACTCCATTTCTAGTGGTTCCTTTCCAAAACAGTGTTAGTAAAACGGAAGGACCAAACCCTGCACCGAAACCCGCCCACGCATAACTTACTAACCCTAAAATTGACGACTGGGGGTCTAAACCTACTAGTAGAGCTACACCGGTAACTACTATAATTGCCAATCGTATGACCCAAAAAAGTTCACGTTCAATAGCTTTCTTTCTAAACAAACCTTTATACAAATCTTCAGCCAAAGCAGTAGCTGAAACTAACAATTGTGTACTTACGGTACTCATTACCGCAGCTAATAAGGCAACTAATAACAAACCAGTAACCCATGGATTAAATAACAATTGAGATAATTGAATAAACACTACTTCTGGATCGTTTAGGGGATTATTAGCAAAAAAAGCAATTCCTGCTATACCAATAAACATGGCACCGTACATAGCTACCACATTCCATGTAGTATAAACAGCCCTTCCGATAGTGACGTCTTTTGAAGAACTAAATGCCATGAATCTTAAAATGGCATGCGGTTGACCAAAGTATCCAAGTATACCCCAGCCTAACCCCGAGATAACACCCAAAATTGTAATTCCTGAGAAGGCATCAAGATTGTTGGTTGAAACATGTCCCACCTGGAATATGGTAGATTTCCATCCTCCTAGCTCAGTGAATGCCACTATAGGAACAATCACTACAGCAAACAACATAATTATTCCTTGAAGAAAATCCGTCCAGGTTACCGCAAAAAATCCACCTGTAGTAGTGTAAATTAAAACAACTAAACCAATTAATAGTAAACCTTTAGTGTACGAGATACCAAAAGTTTGTTCAAAGAGCAATCCTCCTGCCACTAGCCCCGAAGAAACATAGAAAGTAAAGAAAATCAGAATGAACAATGAAGAAATAATTTTTATAGCTTTAGTTCTATCACGTGTACGATTTTCTAAAAATTCAGGAAGTGTCTCAGAATCACCGGCTACTATACTGAATTGCCTTATTTTATTACCTACGAACCTCCAGTTAACATAAGCTCCAATTGCCAGTCCGACTGCCAGCCAAACGCCACTTGAAATTCCTCCAGCATAAACTGCCCCAGGGAATGCTAATAACAACCAACCACTCATATCAGAAGCACCCGTACTGACTCCGCCAATAACTGGACCTAGTTTTCTCCCGCCTAATATATAGTCTGAAAAATTATTACTTTTTCTATATGCTAAATAACCAATTAATAGTAAAAGCGCAAAATAGGTGACAAATACAACCAAAGAAATATAATTCATATTTCACATAGGCCTCCTTCTATACTAATTTCCTCTCTTTTTCAGTTGATAAATTATTTTGTTTTTCTTTATTTGTATGACTGAAAACGGATACTATTGAAAATATAATGAGCAAGGGCATAGGAACAAATAAAACTAGTAATGTGCCAGTTGTAAACATAAATTTCACTACCTTTCAATTTTTGTTATAAAATTACAGTGAACGAAAGAGAGGTAAGCAGAAAGAAACTTCATCTAACAATAGACAATGAAAAGCTGTTACAACCTTTTCAAAATTGTATATGTGGTATAAGATTCCTCGATTATATTAATTGAGAACGCTTTAATTTAATATTCATTAATCAAACCCATATATTTGGGCTGTAAAGGGGTGAGCGGAACATAAGGTGGATAGACTAAGTAGGCTCTGTCATGTGGTAAATACAATTTGGTCTCCTTCCTCTCCTAGAGTTTGTAGGAGAGGAAGGAGACATGATTTTATTCGTCTGCTTGCGTATACGTTTTTCCTTGGCTGAACAATTTCAAGTATTCATAGCTGCCAGCTTTGGAGTCTGTACCAGAAAGGTTAAAACCACCAAATGGGTGTACCCCTACTAGAGCTCCTGTAATATCACGGTTCAAATAAAGGTTGCCACAATGCATACGTTCAACTGCTGCATCCAGGCGATCCTGTTTGGATGAGAAGAAACCGCCGGTCAATCCATAGTCCGTATTATTGTATATCTCAATCCCTTCTTCCCAATCTTTTGCTTTTGCAAAAGCGATAACCGGTCCGAAGATCTCTTCCTGCATAATACGAGAATTTGGATCCACATCTCCAAAAATTGTAGGGTTAATATAATATCCCTCTTCAGACGGAGTGTCACCACCTAATTTAAGTGCAGCTTCTTGTTTACCAATTTCAATATAGTCTAGAATTTCGTTATAAGCCTTTTCGTGAATTACTGGCCCTACGTCGTGATTTTCTTCACCATTACCAACTGACAGTTTTTTTGCTATTTCTATGACTTTATCCAAAAGCTCATCATAAACTTCTTCAACAACTATTACTCTAGAACCTGCAGAACATTTTTGTCCTTGGAAGGTGAAGCCTGAGGTTATAATTGATTGAGCTGCTTTATCCAAATCTGCGGTCTCATCAATCACAATTCCATCCTTACCACCCATTTCAGCATTCACACGCTTGATCCATATTTGACCTTCTGCAGTTCGACCAGCAATCTCATTGATGCGAAGACCGACATCTTTAGAGCCCGTAAAGCTAATAAAACGAGTAAGACGATGTCCAGTAATAAAGTCTCCAAATTCTTTCGAATCACCAGTAATAAAATTAATAACTCCCTTAGGTAAACCCGCTTCATTAATAAGCTCAAAAAACTTATAGGCTATAAGCGGTGTATAAGAAGCCGGCTTTAATAGTACTGTATTTCCAGTAACCACCGCAGAAACAGTAAGGCCAGTAGTAATAGCTAATGGAAAGTTCCAAGGTGGGACAATAAACCCGACACCAAGCGGAATGTATTTAAGATGATTTTTTTCCCCAGGAACTCTTTTTAAATAATGCGTATCATCTTCCAGTTGAATCATCGAACGAGCATAAAAATTCATAAAATCTATAGCTTCTGAAACTTCAGCATCTGCTTCTTCATAATTTTTTCCTGCTTCAAGAATTAGAAGTGCTGAAAATTCATGCCTTCGCTCTTGCATTAATTCCGCTGTACGAAATAAGTATTCTGCTCGATCTCTAGGTGCTACTTTTTTCCAGCTTTCAAATGTCTCTGTAGCCTTTATTAATGCCTTTTCTGCAAGCTCCTTATCTGCTTTACTGGCATATCCAATTACTTCATCTTTTTTTCCTGGATTAGTTGAGACAATTTTATCCTCGGTATAATACTCTTTCCCATCAATTACTACTGGGTGTTCTTTCGCTAAACCTTGCTGCCTCAGCTTATCAATTTCCTTCTGAAGCTTTTCTTGTTCCTTTGGATCTTTAAAATCAGTATTATTAATATTTTCAAAATATTCAATCTTCAAAGAGTCTAAAGTTTGTACCATACTATACAGCTCCCTTTTTAAATGTATTTTTCACAACAAATGTTAAATTTTCCGGCCTTTCAGCAAGTCGTCGCATAAAATAACCGAACCATTCGTTGCCGAACGGTAAGTAAACACGGACTTTATAACCTTCATCTCTTAATTGTTTTTGTAACTCTGGGCGAATACCATGAAGCATTTGAAACTCAAAGTTATTCTTTGGAATCTCATTCCGCTCTGCTACACGAATAGTATGCCTTATCGCATCATCATCGTGAGTCGCTATTCCTGCATAGTTTCCGTTTAACAAATGTGTAGTAATAATATTTTTATAATTTTTATCTACATCTGCTTTATTGGGGTAAGCAACTTCGGATGACTCATTGTAAGCTCCCTTAACCAATCTCAAGTTGGCATTATAATTATTTAAATCATTTATATCGTTCTCTGTTCTATACAGGTAAGCTTGAACAACAGTACCAATATTTCTATATTTTGTTTTCATTTCCTTAAAGATGTCTAAAGTCTTCTGACAATTTGAATAATCCTCCATCTCCAACCTAACAAACGTATCTGTAGCTTCTGACTTATCCAATATCCTTTGCAAATTCTCTGAGCAAACATCTTCACCTATTTCCAGACCAATAGAGGTTAGCTTAATGGATAAATAACAGTTCAATTGATGATCTTTTATTGCATCAAGTGTCCTCAATAGATCTTCGGTAGTTTCCGCAGCGCTTGTTTTGCTGTTAGTAAATTCCCCCAAATAATTTAACATCGCTAACATACCATTGCTATTTAACTCTCTTACGCAATCAACTGCTTGCTCCAAATTACTCCCGGCAACAAACCTCTTGGCACCAAACCGGAGACCATATTTCTTAGCCATCTTGTTGGCTATAGAATTTTTTGAAAGGTTTTGAAAGGTTTTACTTAAAAGAGCCTCCACTTTATTCAACACTCCTTTTTTTAGATTTTATTCCTTTTGAAAGAATCCCTCCTTAGAAGCAAGGTTGTAAGCGTTTACTTGAGGTATATATTATCACAATATTGAATTAATTCAACCCTTTTTTTTAAAAAAAGGACCTTTTGTTCCTTTTTTGAATTTAAAAAACCTCTATCTTTTTTCTTTAGATAGAGGTTTTGGGACCCTTTAATCGGTTATATAATTTTTTTCTCTTAACGTATTTACCAACTTTTTAATTCTTCTTACAGAATTTCCAGACTGTCTTCTGCCTAATTCTATAACCATAGCTTCTACCAAACCGAGCATCGGAACAAGAGTATAATATCGATCACTCGATTCAAGCTTTAACACCACGTTAGCTTTACTCGTTATTGGGCATGATAAATAATCTGTAATTAATATTATAGAAGCATTTTGCTGATAGGCTAATTCAGCTGCATCAATATCACGTTGTGAATAAGGAGAGAATGTGAAAATTACTAAAACATCATCTTCATCAAACTGAAGTACACGGTCTATGATAGCATCACCATCATGACTTAATTGTCTTACCCTAGAGTCAAATTCACCAATAAGGGCTTCAGTATAAATAGCTATCGCTCTGTATGGGCGTGAGCCAAGCAAGTTAATGGTCTTAGCATTCTCTAATAATTCTATAGCTGTTTCAAAATTCTCTAACAGTTGAGGATTTAATGAATTATCCATCACCTTTAACACTTCTTGCCATACACTATATAACGTTTTATTAACATTATCTCCTTGAACTTCGAGAAAAGAATGTTGTACATTTTCCCACTTATCCGAGTAGTCTTTTTGAACCTCATGAAACTCCTTTTTAAGCTCAAAAAAACTATCATATCCTAATTCCTGTACAAATCTTAACACCGTGGTTTTTCCAACATTCGCCTTTTCTGCTAACTCTTTCACCGTCATTAGTCCAATATCTTTGTGATTTTCCAATACATAATCACATAATAACTGTTGTTTTTTAGTCAATCTACTTTTATTAGAAATTATATAATCTAGTATATTTTCTTTATATTTTCCCATTTAACCATACCCTTTATATATAAGTTTAGATTTAACAACAAGTTGATATTAACGATTTATAACTGCAGAATTCCAACTTGATTGGTATATCCCATATTTAAATCTATTTATTTTTATTATAAACAATGACCGATAACTATATTCTATGAGAGATTAATATCATATTTCCGATTTTGGTTCCAACACCCTTAAACAAAGAAGTTCCTCCATAAAATAGTTAGCCCTGCCAAACCAATTATAACAAACAATACAACAAGTGTATGAGTAGTGAATGAGGACCACTCGGAAAACAACTCATAAGCTGAATCCTCCAGATATTCATTTTACTAAACTAGGCCAGAGCAATTGCGCCGGAAATAATACTTTTTTAACAAATATAAAACACACAAGAAAAAGCCTCTCAAAAGTTTTATGAACCAATGAGAGGCTAGCAAAAATATATTTTTATATATATTGAATGACAAAAAGTATGTCAATCAGGTATGACATTAGGTCATAAACCCCTTCACAACAAGGTTTTGGGCGTTATTACATCATGCCGCCCATTCACTCGCTTAGTTAATAGGATAATATTAAGTTCTGTAGAACCTTATTATCACAAGGTTTCCGTTAGCAAGCAAATTGATTACACAATAAGTTTTAATACTTTATGAACAGTATCCAGTCATAATCCAGTCACCAAAAATTCTCCTAGATTTCAGACTAAAAGAAATGGCTCTTTAACTGTTTGGGCTAATGCTTTTTTATAATATTCGGTTCACAAACTAGAAGTAGTTGCTAACGTCTGGGGCTTTATCTTTTAATGGCTATTCCATCACTTTACCATTCATCCGTTCAACCCATTGATGGAGAAGGTCATTATACCGGGACAAATTTTTGTGGATTTTTATGGCCACTTCTTCATTATAGGTATGGACTGTCAAATTACGATCGTTGACCATTTCCAAAGCCAGAACGGCCTCCTCATCCTCCAACAAGTTGCTCCCTGCAACTGCGAATGACGCTCTTCGGAGAGCCGACATCCACTCCTTCTATGTCATATAAATATTGCTTAGCCGCTTTCCAACTGGCCTCGAAAGAGAATTCAAATCGTTGAATCGCTGCATCTCTTTCCACATCATTCGGGTTTTTAAGGGTAGCTAGCTTTTCAAAGGAAGCCAACGCTTTTTCTGCTGCTTCTAATCGTTGGTGTAATCTTTCCATAAAATCCCCTCCTCTTTCACTTGTTGGACTAGAGATTCTTTGGCATCATGTAAATCCACCACATCTACCTTGTAAGGAATGGTAGACTCTTCGATTTGCTCGATCAGTTCATTCCATTTAAAAGGAGAGATCGGGGAGTGGGAGTCAATAGCGATGTCAATATCCGAACTATGTTTTTCTTCCTGTCGAGCCCAAGAACCAAATAAGTAAACACGCGCTTTTTCCTTGACGAGTTGTTCATTCAATATCGATTTTAGTTGTTCTAAAATTTGCTCCCGTAAATCTGCAGGACACCCCATAATATCCCTTCCTCTTTTTTGTCCCATTATAGCATATGTACATCTTTGATGGTTTTTCCTTCTCCACTTCCCCCAATCTTCGATTGCTGCCAGGGCCATTATTAACTACACCAAAACCTAAATGTGACTTGCATTATATTGTAGATAAGCCCCTATAATGGAAAAACTGTAAAGCTAATGAAGCTTTTTTAAAAGCTGCGTTTCCCTGCCCAAGCTCCTTGCATTTTACTAAGGAATACAATTTGCCCAATATGATATGCGTCGTGCATTGCTAAACTCTTCAATTCAAGCACTAATGAATTATTTTCACCTGGAACCTTTCTATACAAATCTGCATGGTTTGATTTTGCTAGAATTGTTTCAAGTTCACGATGAACATAAAAGTATTCTTGTTTTGTTTCCTTCCAATTTTCTACCGTCTCAGTTGGTAATCGAAATGTAGATTCATTATTTTCTGCCTGTGGTTCATTCGCTGTTTCACCAAGAAATCGCATCAGATATCTCTTTTCATAGAAAAGTAAATGACTAACTAATTCCCAAATGGAATTCATTGTCCCATTAGCTGGTTTCCAAATTGCCTGTTCAAAAGTAATATCCTCTAGCACTTTTTCAAGTGGTGGAAACCAGTCTTCTTCATCTAAGCAGCTTGCCCATTGTTGTAGCAAAAGTGTTTTTACCTCCATTTTCTATTCCCTCCAATTTAATCCCTTTAATAAATAAAATCATACAGAATTCTCCAAGGAATAAGATGGCATATGACGACACAACACGATATCGAGTAATCACAAATAAAAATAATTGTATTTTAAATACCCACTTACCAAAATATTCAATGTGTTTTTCCATTTTCCTGCACGATTCTTAAGATAAAAAAGGCAACTATTCTTATTGAATAATCGCACCCGTTTACGGAAGACTCGAATTCGAGATACATCTACTGTTATTTCACTTTAGCACCCGTTTATTTAAGTACATTCTTTCACAAACATAACCCATAATCTTCATTTGGTACAGGAATGCTGCCCAGTTTGTTTTCACTATAACTAGCACTAAGTATAATCCACCATAAATCAGTTTTCTCTGTTTTTAAGTTGTAGACGATTTAGAATTGGAAATCCCCATCCTTCATTAGCAGGACTTCAGTTCCACCTTCTTTAATGCCCACTACTTTCATATCTTCGGTACCAAAGGTCACATTGACTGACAAAAGTGAAGTATTCAGACCCGCTGCCTTCAACTCTTCCTCAGATTGGTCAATGCCATTTTGAATATTGGAAGGAGATGCATTTCCGATTCCAATATGACAGGACGTATTTTCATCAAACAAGGTATTGTAAAAAAGAGTATCTGCCTGAGCAAGAGGAGATTTATTAGAGACCAAGGCAATTTCACCTAGATAATGTGAACCTTCATCTGTTTCGATGAGATTTTGTAACACTCCCTGTCCCTTTGCGGCATAATAGTCGGTAATCCGTCCATCTTTAAAAATTAGATAAAATTCATCAATGACACTTCCCCCATAGATAAGAGGTTTAGTACCTACCAATTTGCCATTCACCTTATTTTTATGGGGAGCAGTAAATATTTCTTCCGTAGGAATGTTCGGAAAGAAAGGTATTCCATTTTTATCTATGACACCCCCACCGATAAAGACATGATTGTTAGGGATGCCGATGACTAAATCCGTTCCTCGGCTATTGGTAAAATGCAGGTTGTCAAACTGGCAATCGTTTAGAAACGTTTTCCGGGACTCGAAGGCGCGGTCATGATTCTCCCAGTCTATGGTAGGATTTGTTCCATCTGCCCGCGCTCCACGTAAGATGGCTTGCCATAACGATTGCACGGCTTCTTCTTTACTTACGTGAGGAAATACTTTCGTGGCCCATGCGAAGGACGGGACAGCTAGAAGACACCAGCGTACCTCGTGGGACATAATCTTTGCATAATAACACTCCAACTTGGTGCGGGAGACCTTTTGAAAGCGGCTGATCCGTTCTGGGGAAACCCCCTTAAAGACATCTAAGTTTTCAGAAATAATATGGATGTAAGCAGCACCTGCATCGTCCCACTCCTTAAAGCGGGCAGCCTGCCAATCAGGAAAGTGATCGATAACACTATCTGCTGCATTTAAGTAAAATTCTTTGGTAGACTGTTCATCTGTCCAATCTATAAATACATTTGAAGCTCCTGCCTCGTAGGCTACTGTTTGGATTAGACGGGCAAACGTAGCATTTTGTATATCACTATGAATAATCAATAATTGATTTTTTTGCAGATTTACACCAGCTCGTACAGCAAGTTCTGCATACTTTTTTAACTGTGCTTCACTTATAAATTCATATATTCCTTTAATCATTTAATATCTCCCCTGTGATGTTCTTGTATATGTTTATTCAAGAAATGCCCCCTCGTATATTATTATTAACCAGATTATTTCTGGTTTTAAATCCATCATACCTCTAGCCGAAGGTATAATGGGGTTAAATCAGATTGAGGTTGTCGCTCTGCCCCCTTGAAGCATTGTCTTCGTGCTAAAGACTGACACCTCTTTCTTTATAGAACTATTCGTATGAGCTGGATGGTACATCGTTGCCGTATATCGAACGAGGTTGAGTATCTATAAAGGTAAGAGGCTTCCTTTCATCTGATTAATATTTTGTGGGTGGTATTGTTGATGATTTATCTTGGCATTGATGTTGGAAAACGTCATCATGAAGCTGGTTTAATCGATGAAAGTGGGAATCCTATTGGG
Source organism: Thalassobacillus cyri (assembly GCF_900107755.1). Classification (GTDB taxonomy): domain Bacteria; phylum Bacillota; class Bacilli; order Bacillales; family Halobacillaceae; genus Thalassobacillus; species Thalassobacillus cyri. The sequence continues at coordinate 113,615 of NZ_FNQR01000010.1, forward strand.
AAAACTATTCGTTTTGCTAATTCCAAAAAGGGTAGTGACAAGCTTCTTACCTTCTTAAATCAACACCAGGTGACACCTGATGATTGTGCTTGTGGGATGGAAGCCACGGGTCACTATTGGTTATCTCTCTTTTCATTCCTTCATCAACTTGGATACAAAGTGACGTCTTTCAATCCTATGCAATCGGATGCACTCCGTAATTTTTATATTCGCAAAACTAAAACAGATATGAAAGATGCGTACTTAATTGCTCAAGTGATTCGCATTGATTCTCCAGAAGCGACTCCTTTCGTTCAAGAAGATCTCCTTCAGCTTAGACACCTCGAGAGGCTGCGTTATGCATTGGTAGACCAAAGCTCAGACGTTAAGCGTAAAATCATTGCTTTACTAGATCAGGTTTTCCCTGAATATGAACAAGTGTTTTCTGATGTTTTCGGACTATCTTCCACAGAAATTCTTTTAAACTACACACTACCCGAAGACCTTTTAGAGATTGATACAGACAAACTGGCAGATGTACTTTACCGTGTCAGTAAGGGACGGTATGGGGTTACAAGAGCTCGTTGGAAAGCTGAACAATTGAAAGAAAGTGCCCAAAATACCTTTGGTATTTCCATAGGTACAGATGCATTTAAAATGCAGATCCATCTTCTACTGGAACAAATAGCTCTATTTGAAAAACAATTGGCTCAAATAGAAAAAGAATTAAAGGAGCTCTCGGACCGTCAACATCATTATTTAACAACCATAACAGGCGTAAATGACGTCACGGCGGCAGTCATTTTAGGTGAAGTTGGTTCCATTGATCGCTTCGAACATCCAAAACAATTAGTTGCCTTTGCAGGCCTGGATGCTTCCGTGCACCAATCCGGTGAGTTTAATGGATCTAAAACGAAGCTTTCCAAAAGAGGATCCCCATACCTTAGACGTGCGATATGGCAAGCAGCATTTGTGGCTAGCTTTAAAGATCCTGCCCTATCCCTTTATTATCAAAAGTTAAGAGAACGTGGAAAAGCTCACGGTACTGCCGTAGGAGCTGTAGCTCGTAAATTGACACACATTATATTTGCCATTTTGAGAGATCAAAAGCCCTATGTACCACGCCCTCAAACCAATGATAATTAAAATTGCTTATAGCAATTTTAATAAATACATAAGTGAGGTTTATTTGGCATGCCAATTTTAATTTCAGTAAATGCAAAAAAAACATCTATTTTGTTGCTTGACATTTTATAGCTGGTCTTTTCTGTAAGACTTGAGTTCGAGATATACTCGAGTAGATCTTAAACTAACGCACCCGTTAGCTTAATAAGAATCTTTTTATTTATTGATTATAGAAGAAGCAATTTTAATCAACTCGTCATTAGATAAAGCCTCATTTCCTTCATAACCAATTGGATATTCAACTTTATTCGCTTTTCACTTAATTATTTTGTAATTTATCATCTTTTATATAATGTACAGTCGTATCGCCTTCTATTTTTAATTCCTACCCTAGTTAGAAATTATATTCCCACCAATATTGATTGTCGCCCAAACGGTAATAGACTATTGTAATAATTCCTTACGTATCTTTAAGGAAAATTGCAAAAAATGCGTTAGATTTTCTTACAAGTTTACTGACAATCGGCATTAAGTGCTTTAAGCTAAAATTAACAATTAAATGGATGGAGGGAAAAAGTGAAAACTAGGTGGTTTTTACAGTTATTTACAATTATAGGCTTCCTCCTACTTGGGTCCGGGATTGCCAAGGCATTTCACATTCCTGTACCTGGAAGTGTTATTGGTTTGCTTCTCCTTTTCGTCTTTCTTCTAACCGGGATCATAAAATTAGAATGGATTGAAAGAGCATCTTCCTTTCAATTAAAGCACCTTACCATACTATTTATTCCACCAATTACAGGTCTCTTTTTATCATCAGCCTTTCTTGAAATTCTACATTGGAACGTTTTGATTATTTTAATTGTAAGTAGTATTTGCTGTTTATTAGGTACAGCATTTGCTGTTGAATGGATTGAAAAAAGGAGAGATGTTAAATGACAATGTTTATCGGAAATGTTCTTCTTTGCTTAGTTACTACTATCGTTTGTTACTATATCTGTCTAAAATTTTATCTAAAATACAAAAAAGGTTGGTTAAATCCTTTATACACAGCTTCTTTCCTTCTTATTCTTTTGATACTTGTTTGTCCCATACAGGTGGATAGCTATAAGGAAGGGAGTACCATCTTTAATTACCTATTGCAGTTTGCTGTAGTGACATTAGCGGTTCCACTTTACAAACAATGGTCTTTTCTAAAGAAAAACTACAAGAAAATTTTTATTGGTGTAATATGTGGCACATCGTTAGGGGTGATAACTGTCCTAGGAATGTCCCAAATTTTTCATTTGCAGGAACAACTGTTAGCCTCACTAATTCCAAGATCAGTAACCCTTCCTATAGCATTGACCGTATCCAGTGGTCTTGGAGGGTTGAGCTCAACTACTGTATTATTTGTTGTAATATCAGCCCTCATCTCTTTAACAATTGGTCCGAAATTATTAAATAAACTCGGTATAAGAAGTAAATCAGCAAAAGGATTAGCAATGGGTACCTCAGCACAGATGCTCGGTGCAACTCGCTCCCTTGTTTGGGGTGAAGAAGAAGGTGCAATGGGAAGTATTGCGATGACTATATCAGCATTATTTCTTTCTGTTTTGGTGCCAGTCTTTTCATACTTTACGTGAATAACAAATCATTGTTACTAAAATAGAGGTGGAACATGAGAAAAAGTTATCTTCGAGAAGCTGTAGAAGAATTGAAGAATTTCTATATTCAAGAACTTCAAGAGGCAGGATTGTTAATTGTTTCTGATGAAGACATTTCATCGCTTACCTTAAGCGAACTTGAAAATATGTATAAGTTTTATAACCTTCATAATTAGCCTTCCAATTTGAATACTACAAATCTTGAAGATTCCAAAGTGAAAGTTTATTCTTATATATTATTACAACCAGCACATACAGCAGTTCTTTAGGTGAACATAGAAGATGGAGAGGAGAAAATATAGTGACTTCTTATAAAGACAACAAAGTAATAACAATTGGTACTGTTAACGAATTAACGGGTTTATCTGAACGTCAAATCCGTTATTATGAGGAACGTGGATTGATTTATCCTAAAAGAACAAAACGAGGTACAAGAAGATATTCCTTTTCAGATATTGAAATTCTTATGAAGATTGCTGATAAGCGAGAAGATGGAGTTCAAACAAATGAAATCAGAAAAGATATGATCAACAAAAAGAAAGACACTGATATTCGCGATGAAATGCTCCGTGGTCAATTGAACGCCCACTTTAAGAAGTTACGATAAAAGAATAGGCTGAACTAGGAAGAAAAGTGCTAATGTAGTTCCATTATATCATATTTATAGCGTCTCCATCTACTGCCCGCCCGACGTGGGAAAAGTAAGGCAGAATTTTTGTGTTAGAGTATGAGTAATGATGGAAAGAAGATTTACTAGCGATTTATGTGAAATAAAAGCTGGAGATATGATTGAGTATCTCCGGCTTCTTCAATTTACAAACTTTAACAATACAGGTGTAATTTTAAAACTTAAAATATGTTTAACTAATCTTCCATCTTGAGTTAACCTACTTTGTTCTTACGGATTCTCGTAAACACTCCTTCTTCAACTCTTGCCCCCGTTAGTTGAAGACTCGAATTCAAGATGACTTCAATAAATATTTCACTTACGCATTTTAATTTTATTTACAGGTAGGAATACCGTACACCTTCAACCTATCCCACTTTTCACTCCAATTTTTTGTTGTAACTCTATGTATGTAAAATTCTTTTTTTTCTTTTGTATCATAAACTGGTGTAGGTCTTACTTCTAAATTTACAACATCATCAATCCCCCATGGAGCTGCTAATATTACATCATCATTTTCGTTAATCTTCACCCCTAAAGATGTGACTGTCTCGGGGAAATTAGAGATGCCGTCAACGGAAGAAGAATATGGAGTCATACCACTTTTAGTATGCATTCGAGCCTGATTTTTTACTGACCAAGGGATACTTGTAATAATAGTTTTCAGCTTTTCCTCGATTTTTTCCTCCTCTGCTTCACATACATTATTTGGATTAAAGTAAATCACATCAACATCTGGTAACGGAGTTCTCAAATTATAATTATGAATGACATCCCATATCTTTGAACGAACAAACCCTGCACAGATCCACCAATCAGGCAAATTCAACGTTTTTACAGCCTTTAGTATATCCATCATCCACTCATCTTCTTTTATCAATTTAATTACATTTTCCTCGTTCTTGATTCTCAATGACTAACCCCCAATATTAATGATTGTATTCGCTTTGGCTGCAACTTCCTCTATTACTTTTTATTACTATATATTAATGGTTTGCCCCCTCTTATGGAAGACTTGATATCGAGATATTGAAGCAGATCTTTAACTAACGCACCCTTAAGTTAAAGATCTCAAACTATTTTTGTTTCTTCTTTCTTGAAAATACCAACCATTAACATAACGAGTCCGATTATGAAGATAAAGGGAAAAATATACCACATTATCAATCCTGCCCAAGCATTTTCTACAATGAATGCATAGGTTAACCCTATCGCAAAAGCTAAAGCTGGTGAAATTGGTACCATAAGAGCAATGCCCCATACCTTATATTTATTATTTTTTGGTTTATCTACACTTAGCAGAAAAGCTACAAGCGCACCTATAAATGCAATTACATACCCTATAGCAATAGCCATTTTATAAATCCTCTCTTTTTTAATATCTTCTTCTTTCACTAAACTGCCCCGTTAGTTTAAAAGCGATCGTCTATATTGAACAATCGCGCCCTTTAACAGTAGACTTGATTTCGAGATATTGAAGCAGATCTATAACTCAACTGTTAGTCGAATAACTCTTCATCTTTGTATGCTTTAGACCAATGGTAAGGTTGCACTTCTTCTAGTGTTTTGAAAAGCAATGCTGTCTCGCCATTTGAAGTTACTGCTACCTTTACATCTCTTCCCCAGTACATCAACCTTTCCTGACAGACCCCACAAGGAGTTAATACCTTAAGTTCTTCATTTTCATCTTCTCTTACAATACAAATGGAATGAGTAATTTTTGTATTAAATTTATGTGCTTCCAAAATCGCACCTGTTTCTATACATAACTCTGTTAAAGCATTTATGACCTCTGGAGCAACACTCGTCAATATCTCACCCTTGTTAGTGTACATTGCTGCTGCACCACCCCAGCCAGTTGGGTATCTTTTTTCAAGCAGTTCTTTTGCTGCTTGATATAATTTTTGTTCAATATCCAATGTTGTTCCCCCTAGTTACTCCTTTTCTTATTACAGCATAATTGTAACACCTTAAACCGTTCTTAAACTAAACGGCTCGGTGAGTAAAAAAGCGATCGCCTTTATTGGACAATCGCCCCCTATAACGGAAGACTTGATTTCGAGATATTGAAGTAGATCTTCAACTAACGCACCTGTTAGTGGAACAAGTACATCTTCTATTGCACATTAGGGTCGTACTATTCATTAAGCCGTTTATATCCTTTTTTCAGAAAGAAAAGTTTCCACTATTACCATAGTTTTCTCGTCCATCCCTCTTAGGATTAGAAGCATATATTATCAATGTAAGACATCTTATTCTTACCAATAACTTTTTAAGGAGGCGAGTTTAGCTATGTCTGACGGCAGAAATAGAAATAACTTTGAGTTAATTGTTGTGTTGTTTATTCTACTGATTATTGTAGGTGCAGCTTTTGTAAAAGACCGTTACTAATATGTCTAAAAAAAATTTCTAATAAGAAGATTTGTTTTTTTCAAACTGCCATTACCATTCATCCCACCTTATGAAAGATTTTAATAATTTTATTGGGACTGCGATCCACAACTATTAGCCGCCTACGTAGTGTTGGTAGTCCTTATCCCTCAAGTCGAAGCATTGCTTCGACTTTTTATCATGGATCTCTCCATACCATAAGCGTCTTATTTTCATGTATTTCCAACTGCGTAATAGGGTCTAAACAACACAAAAACCGCTATTATGGTCGATTTTCCTCTTCCGCATAACTGAGAATGGATATGTTCATACTTATGGGGAGGCTGTCTGCCCGGGTATTCACTCCACCCTGTACGTTGGCAGAAGTCCTCCTTCTTTAAATAAAATAAAAAGAGGTGGAGCATATAGTGAATCTAATTATGAATAACATCGCCATTTTTATTTTCTTAATTCCTGGAATCCTTTTCTTTATAGGGAGTTGGATTATTTATAAAGTTTTTTCATTTCCTACTAAAGAAACAAAAAAGAAATAAACTTTAGAATATCGCAAAACCATTATTACTTACTAGCAGTATATTGTAGCATCAAATATCCTTTCCTTCTTCCGCTAACCTGCCCCGTTAGCACAATAAGCGTTAGCCACTGTGCAACTATCGCCCCCGATTATGGAAAACTTGAGATTGAAATGAATATTTGCCTAATACCCCAGATATTAATTTAGGATTTGTTTAGTATCTGAGTAGCTTTGTGAAAATCCTTTTGTTTAACTAGAATATCGTAGGTTGTGCCGAACTCATTACTGTCTGGTCCTGCCATTGGGGTAGAAGTTGCAATCTTTTTATCAAAAGGCTCAACTGTAGCATGACCTCTGAATCCAGCATGCAATACTTTTCCTGTTGTAATTATAGCTGGATTATTATCTATTGATGTAATTAAGACAGATGTAGTATTTAGAACTTCATCAAGTGTCTTATCGTGCAATGAACTTCCGACTCCCTTCCTTTTATGTGATGAATCAACAGCTAATTCTACAAATTCAAAACAATCTTTTAACCAATGGCTAGCTTGTTCTAGTGTCATTTGTTTTTCCAATTTTTCTCCATAAAATTGGCCAGGGAAACTTCGATAACCATATGAAAAACCTATTAGCTTTCCCCTCAGATCGGTTGCTTTTAAACCTATAAATCCTTCATAGGTAGTATGCTTATGTATATTTTCTACTGCTGCTTCTAGTTCTTCACTTGAGAAACTTTCGCCTGTAAAAGTACGACAATATAACTTGGCAATATCATGTAAGTCTTCCTCAAGTATGAATGAATAATTAATGTTTTCTTTCATAAAATCCCCCTGAATTTTCTATTTATTTCCACATTAATTATTTCAAAGGCCAACGATAAATTCAATTTTAAATCATTATTATCTCGAAACTGAGTCTTCCACAATTCTGCCCTATACTTGAACACTCAGTTTCGAGATAATAGTTCTGTCACTTAATAACAATTATTTCAAAGTCAACCCTTTGCCACTTGTATCTCTTACAATAAATAGGAGAAAAGCCTTTTAAAATAGGTACGTTTTTTAAAATATTTACTTATAGAATTCTTGTCTTAACTTGGTCACTCCATCCTAATAGATTATTTTGTTTTACTTCTAGCTTGTCTTAATTATTTTCCAAAGGGAGATGACCGGTCACCTATTAAAAGAAAGGCCTCTCAAAAGTTTATGAACTCTTGAGAGGCCTGTAGATTTAGTAAACGATTTTAAAAACCTGTCAAAATCCAGTCAAATTGTTCTCAAACCCTATGATGAAAGGGTTTTGGGCGCTATCACATCATGCCGCCATTAGGTTCACCATCATAAATTGGGGTATCTACTAATTTCATAGCCTTATTTATAAAATGAACTGCTTCATACACTGCTTCCATTCCCCCCTCCCTCGTCAAGCTTCTATAACATCTGGCCGGGGAACTGGATCATTGTTTAATAAGCTCAGTTGATGGAGGCGGTCTCGAAAACGTACGACTTCCCCTACTACAATTATTGCAGGGTTCTTAATTCTAGCCTTTTCTACTACATCGACAATGTTATCAAGTGTTCCCGATACAACCCTCTGATGCTCCGTGGTCCCCTGTTGAACAATAGCGACAGGAGTCTCTTTGTTTTTCTCACTCAGAAGGAGTTGTTCGCGTATGTATGGAAGGTTACTGATCCCCATATATATGGCCAGTGTATCCACACCTTTAGCTAAACTTTTCCAATCTACTTCCTCATGCCTTCCTTTACAGCGATAACCTGCGACTACAGCAAACGAGCTTCCCATATCTCTATGAGTAATCGGAATTCCGGCATAAGCAGGAGCAGCAATTCCAGAAGTAACACCAGGAACGACCTCAAAGGAGATTCCATGCTTAGCTAATTCTTCTGCTTCCTCAGCCCCCCTTCCAAACACAAACGGATCTCCCCCCTTTAACCGTGTCACGGTCTTCCCTTGTTTCGCGTATTTTACAAGCAGATGGTTGATGGTTTCCTGTTTTAAAATATGAAATTTAGGATGCTTTCCACAAAAGACTAAATCTACATTAGATTTAGCCTTCTCCAGCAGCTCTTCATTCACTAACCGGTCATATAAAATCACATCGGCCTTTTGAATACATTTCAGCGCTTTGACTGTAATCAATTCTGCATCTCCTGGCCCAGCCCCAACTAGGTAAACCTTTGACATATTATCCCTCCTCAGGTTCGTCTCTTTCAAATATGGATAGCAATCCGGCCACCATCTACTTATCAGGCAATAGGACATAGACTTCCCCGTTTTTTATCGCAACGTCAAACGTTTGAACACAACCTTCGTCTGGTTCCTGCACCTTTCCATCTTTGACGCTTATTTTCCAGTCATGCATTGGGCAAAACACATGTTCACCGCTTACCATTCCTTCAGCTAATACACCTCCTTTGTGAGGACAGCGATTTTCTATCGCATGAATCCTGCCATTATCCAACTTAAATATAGCAAGCTCAAGTTCGCCAACTACTGTGGTCTTTCCTATCTTCTCAGGCAGATCCTCTACTTTTGCAACAAAGACTTCATTTAGCAATGTTTCCACCGAAACCACTCCTCTAAATTAATAAGAATCTGAAGGTACTTTTACATTTTGATAGAGATCTTTCAGTATGTTCTGATCTTCTAACGCTTCCTTCCAAGGATCCTTAAGAACAGACAAAGCTTCATTCATTCTATGATTTAAATCCATGAACTTTTTCTTATCAGATAGGACAGATTTGATCTTATCAAACCCGACTCTTTCTACCCATGCTGATGTTCGCTCTAAATAAGTTGCATCCTCCCTGTAATATTGTAAAAACGCGGCTGAAGTATCTATAACTTCTTCCTCTGTTTTCACTTTACATAACAATTCCGCTTTCCTCATATGCGTGCCACCGTTTCCGCCAACATAGATTTCAAACTCACCATCCAGACCGACAACACCTATATCTTTGACAGACCCTTCTGCGCAGTTTCTAGGGCAGGCAGATACACTCATTTTTACTTTATGAGGTGTATTTAGACCTTCAAATTTCTTTTCCAAGCGAACTCCTAACCCGATGGAATCCTGAGTTCCAAATCGGCAAAAGTCAGCTCCAACACATGTTTTCACTGTACGCAGCCCTTTTGAATAAGCGGATCCAGAAGGCATGTCTAATTCCGACCAAATATGCGGCAAATCTTCTTTTTCTACCCCGAGCAGATCCAGACGCTGTCCTCCGGTGACTTTGATTAATTTCACTTCATATTTATCTGCCACATCGGCTATCTTTCTTAAATCATTCGAATTGGTTACTCCTCCGTACATCCGAGGAACGACTGAATAAGTACCGTCCTTTTGGATGTTCGCATGCAAACGTTCGTTTACAAAACGGGATTGCTTTTCATCTTGGTATTCTTTAGGATTAAGCATGCCAAGGTAATAGTTCAAAGCAGGCTTACACTTGGAACATCCTTCTTCTGAATTCCAACCAAGAACATTCATAACTTCTTTTGTATGTGTTAATCCTTTTGCTTTAATTTCTTCGACTACTTCCTCTTTTGAAAGTGTCGTGCAAGCACAAATTGACTCTTTAATATTTTGATTGAATTCATCTCCCAAGGTATGTTCTAAAAGTTCAGATACTAAAGATTTACATCCTCCGCAAGATCTTGAAGCGTTTGTACAGCCTTTAACTTCTTCTACAGTTGAGAGCCCTTGCCTGTTTATGGATTCAACAATGGCTCCTTTTGTCACTCCATTACATCCACAAATGATTTCTTCGTCCGGCATTCCTGCAACCAAATCCGCTCCTACTTCATCAGCACCGTCAGTATCTGTGTATTCTTCGATTGCGGCTCCTTTATTGATAAGGGATAACAGACGATTGCCATCCTTGGTATCGCCAAATAGAACAGCTCCTGTAATTTTTCCATCATCAATAAGGACTTTCTTATAAATTCCTTTCCAATCGTCAAACACTTTAATTGTTTTCGTTCCCTCTTCTTCATTGATTTTTCCTGTAGAAAATACATCCACTCCTGATACTTTCAATTGCGTTGATAAGACGGAACCCTCGTAACCTTCTCCTTCTAACTCGCAAATTTTGAGCGCCATTTCTTTCCCTTGCTGATACAAAGGTGACACCAAACCGTAGACCATCTCTCTATGCTCCGCACACTCCCCTACAGCAAAGATATTAGGAATCTGGGTTTCTAAATGATCATTGACAATGATTCCACGGTTTACAGGAATCCCACTTTCTTTAGCTAAGCTGATGTTGGGCCTAATGCCGACAGCCATTACAACTAAATCTGCCTCGATTTCTTCTCCATCTTTAAATTTGAGGCCTTCCACGCGGTCCTTGCCGGTAATTTCAGCTGACTGCTTCTCCAGAAGGAAATTCATCCCTTGCTCCTCAAGCTCCCTTTGAAGCATTTTACCTGCTGTTTTATCCAACTGTCTTTCCATTAAATAATCAGCTATATGTACGACGTCCACCTCCATACCAAGGTTCAATAATCCTCGAGCCGCTTCCAAACCTAAGAGCCCTCCGCCGATGACCACAGCTTTTTTATACTCCTTTGCACATTCCATCATTTTTTCACAATCTTTAATGTCCCGAAATGCTGTGACGCCTTCTTTATCTGCCCCAGGAAGTGGAAGCATAAAGGGGACAGATCCTGTAGCTATGATTAACTTATCGAAATCAACTTGACGATCCTTATCTGTAAAGATGCGTTGTCTATCCTTATCAATTACGGTTACAGTCTCTCCTGGATAAAGAAGGATATTGTTTTCTTCGTACCACTGCCAGTTGTTTAGAGTGATATCATCAATTTTTGTATCTCCCTGCAAGACTTTAGACAATTCAATTCGATTGTAATTTGGATATGGTTCACTTCCGAACACAGTAATTTCAAATTTTTCTGGTGATAACTTAATAACTTCTTCAACCGCCCTTATACCTGCCATACCATTGCCAATTAGAACAAGTTTTTGCTTTGCCATGCAACAGAACCTCCAAATAAATAGTGATATTTTTTTGAATAATTCAATTATTATTGTTGTTCATTGTATGGGCAGTTCTTAGTTCATTCAATCCTTATGTCATAAAACCTGACATGATTTTTATAGTAAGCCTTTTCTTTTACAAATAAGGACTTACTTTCACAGCAACCACTTTGAAGCCTGGCATACGGCAATCAGGATCCAATTTATCAGAGATGAGTCGATTGACATTCTGCTTACCACCCCAATGGAAAGGAACAAATACGACCCCCTTACTGACTTTGTTGCTCCATTTGCTTCGGACAACAATTTGTCCTTGTTCTGACTCAATCTTAACGAGCGTCTTGTCTTTCACCCCATACTTTTTCCCTGTTGTTGGGTGAATCTCCATACATGATTCTATCTCCCTTGCTGCCAAAGACGAACTTCTCCTCGTCTGTTCCCCTGTTAGATAATGTGACATTACTCGTCCAGTGGTTAAGGTAAGCGGATAATCGTCACTTACTTCGTCTTTATAAACTTGAGCTCTATTGGATATAATCGCCATTTTAGCTTTCCCGTCTTCATGAGCAAAAGAATGTTGGAATAATCTCTCTGTTCCCTTATGCTCCTGATCAGGACAAGGCCATAAAACGCCGTTTTGATTTCTCAATTTTTCATAAGTGATCCCATAATAATCTGCAATGCCTCCCTTACTTGCCAGCCTCAACTCATTAAAGATGCCTTCCGCATTAGTGAAAGAGAAATACTCCCCTTTTCCAAGCGCCTCAGCAATGTCGCAAATGATTTGCCAGTCATGCTTCCCTTCACCTGGGACAGAGCGACTGGCCTCCCTCAACGTCACCCTACCTTCAATATTAGTCATCGTCCCTTCATCCTCTAAATATGAGGAAGCAGGAAGTATTAAATCAGCCAATTCAGCTGACTCAGAAATAAATAGGTCGACAGCTACAAAGAACTTAAGTTTCTTTATGGCTCTCTTTACAAAATTCGCATTAGGGTTTGAAGCAACAGGGTTGGAACACATTAGAAACATGGCAGTTATCATTCCCTCATCCATTTTTTCGAACATTTCATAGGCAGAGACTCCTTTACCAGGCAGATCATTTTCTTTGATCCCCCAGACCTCTGACACATATTGACGGTCTTCGTTATTTTCAATTGAACGATAACCCGGAAGTTGATCACACTTCTGACCATGTTCCCGTGCTCCTTGCCCATTCCCCTGACCAGTAACAGCTCCATATCCTGAATAAGGCTTTCCTATCTTTCCTGTAGCCAAAAGAATGTTTAAAAAACCACGCACCGCAGCTGTTCCGTCTGTTTGCTGCTCGATCCCTCTCGCCGTGAATATCATCCCAGAATCTTCTTGACCAAAAGTGCTAGCAGCCTGATATAAATCCTCTCTTGAAATTCCAGTATGTTCAGTCACATCCTCTAATCGAATAGCAGAAAGATGGTGTGCAACATCATCAAATCCGCTGACACGTTGCCTAATAAACTCTCTGTCTATTAAATGATTATCAATGATGATTTTAAGAAGGCCATTGGCAAGAGCGGCATCTGATCCTGGTCGATTTTTTAAATGCAAGTCCGCAATTTTTGTAGTGGCTGTTTCGCGTGGGTCAATCGCAATAATGTAGGCTCCATTTTCTTTCGCCTTTTCAAAGTAGGGCGTAATGGTAGGCTGGCATTCCGCTATGTTTGTGCCAGCTAAAATGATACAACGCGTGTGAGGGATTTCCTGCAAAGAATTAGCGAACCCCCGATCCATGCCGAACGCTTGATTTGCTGCAGTTGCGGCAGAGGCCATACATAAGCGGCCATTGTAATCTATATGCTTTGTCCTTAATGCTACACGAGCAAATTTGCCTAATAGGTAGGCATCTTCATTGGTAAGCGAGGCACTTCCATAGACGGAAACAGCATCTAAACCGTCCGTCCCTTGTATCTCATTGAATTTAGAACGGATACAATTTAACGCTTCTGTCCATGTAACCGGCTTGAACTTTCCATTCTCTTTCAACAATGGCTGCTTGATACGCTCCCTGTGCAACACGTGCTGGTGAGCATTCATCCCCTTTACGCAGAGACGTCCTTGTGAGGTCGGGTTGTCTTTGCCGACCGCTTTATAAGTGTTCCTGCCCACACCTTTCTGCTCGATTAATTGCATCTTGCATTGCATGCTGCAAAAGGGGCACTGGGTATCATATGTGTTTTCTGCTTCCAGCTTCTTCTGTTGATCACGAAAATACTTGAGCATTAACTGGGTCACACTATCTTCTCCTTTTAAGTTCATAAACATTTATCATCGCATTTTAATCAACGTCATATCTTTACTAAGGACCTATTTCTTTGAGTCCTGTCCTTATCCATCCTCACTAATAACTCAGTTCGAATTTCATCATTGAATAATACTTCTCTTATATGAACAAGCCCGGCTCGTTCAATCCATTGCCAGGAACGCTCCAAGTAATGGGACGACTCACGATAATACTGAATGAAACTAAGCATAAATTCCTGCGCTTCCTCATCCGTTTCAACTACACTCAATAATCGACCTTGTCTAACATCTTTGCCGACGCTGCCTCCTACATAAATTTCCCACCTTCCCGATACTCTGATGGCTCCAAGATCTTTGAGTGTTGCATCTGCTCCGTCATGAAAACAGAAAGAGATACCTATGGTTATCCTGAATGGAGTTTTTAAAAGAGCAGTTTTTTGCTCCAAACCTGTCACTAAATCTAAATAACTGTAGTCAATACAATTACACAAATACACTCCGGCACTCGTTTGAATTGGCGCCACTTTATTGAATCCACGAGCATACAGCGGCATATCCAAATCCACCCATACATTATTCAGCTCTTCCTTTTTCACGCCGGATAACTGGATGCGCTGATCACCGGCAACAACCAGCTCTATGGATGGATATTTTTCAGCTACATATGTGATTTTTTTCATCTGATCAATATCCGGTCTTCCCCCATGGATTTGTGGAACGATGGTGTAAGTACCGTTGCTTTGTAACGTAGCATTCATCCGGTCATTTACATATAAAGTTTCTTCACTATTTTCAAACCACGGATAGATCATTTCTAAATAATAAAGCAAGGCAGCACGACATTTGGAGCATCCTTTTTCGGTTGACCAATTCAGTTGGTCCATTATTTCCTCAAGACTGCCTAAAGCTTTCAATTGTATTTCTTCTATGACTTCATCTTCAATTAGAGAAGTACAGGAACATAAAGAAGCCACCTTAACTTCTTCATTAAAATCATCACTATGAATATAGGTTAAGAGCTCAGCTACGGAGGGCTTACAGCCACCACACGAACCGGAAGCTTTTGTACACCTTCTCACCTCTTCAACTGTCTTCAAATTATTCTCTTGAACAGCTTTGATGATTACCTCTTTAGATACAGCATTACAGGTGCAGACGTGCTCTGTTATAGGTAAATTTGCCACATGAGATTTTGCAGGATTTACTGCTTCCAACAAGGAAGCTTTGTCCTTATCAGCTATGACCTTCTCTTTTACAATCATATCCAATAATTTGGGGCCTTCACGCGTATCTCCGAATAAGACAGCGCCAACGGCTTTGGATCCTTGAAAAAAGACTTTTTTATAAACGCCTTCAATCTCGTTTTGATAATAGATGCCTTGGGTTGTGTCATCTGGTATAAATTGGCCAACGGAAAATACATCAACGCCAGAAATCTTCAATTGTGTAGAAAGGACAGACCCCTGATAGGGGTTTGTGGGATCGTTACATAAATGTCTAGCTAGTACTTCTCCTTGTTCATATAAAGGCTTCACTAGACCATAGGTCATCCCTTCGTGTTCGGCACATTCTCCGAGTGCATAAATATCACAAGAATTGGTCGCAAGATAGCCATCAACAACAATGCCTCGGTTTGTTTTTATTCCGCTGCTTTTTGCTAATTGAATGTTTGGCTTAATCCCTACGGCCATTACGACCAAGTCTGTAGCTATTTCTGTTCCATCTTTAAATCGGAGTTTTTCCACACGCGCATCTCCAAGTATCTCCTCTGAATCTTTATTAAGGAGAAAATGGATCCCTTGACCTTCTAATTCTTTTTGCAGCATAATTGAGGCTGTTTCATCTAACTGTCTTTGCATTATGTACTTGGATCGATGAACCACATGCACTTCCATTCCCAGGTTCAATAGTCCCCTGGCAGCTTCAAGCCCTAACACTCCTCCTCCAATGACTACAGCTTTTTTATAAAGCTTTGCGGCTTTTGTCATGCGCCGACAATCTTCTATCGTACGGAAAGAAATCACTCCTTCTTTATCCGCTCCATTTAGCGGCAAAATAGCCGGGGAAGACCCAGTGGCTATAATCAGTTTGTCATAAGGTACTTTCCTCCCCTTATCTGTCTCTATTATTTTCTTTTCCTTATCAATAAAGATGACACTTTCACCAGTAAATAAATGAATGCCGTTCTCTTCGTACCAGTTAATTGGATTGAGCATGATCTCTTCGTACGTAGTGTTTCCTTGTAAAATAGAAGAAAGCATAATACGGTTGTAGTTCCCATGGGGTTCACTTCCAAAAATAGTGATATCAAAAGCTGCAGTACCTTCTTTTAATATGTGTTCAATACATCGGACGCCGGCCATACCATTTCCAATTAAAACCAATTTATGATTTCCCATGAATTAAACCTCCATATAACCCAAAAAACGTTATTCATCGAACCGGGTAATTTGAGAATATTTTAAATTTAACTAAAAGATTAGCATGGCTATATTCCTTTGTCATACTTTGTGTAAGAAAAACTAACAAGTTATTCTTACTTGAACATTTTATTTGCTTTTTTTATATTTAATTTTCTCCATCTATTAAAAGCTTTTATAGATAGCGTTAAATCATCCTGCAGCCCATCATAATGGAGAGTATTAGGGCTATTAAGAGCACGGGATTTTTTAGAAAATTCAAGTACAAAACAATGTTAGTGTTATAAAACCTTACATAACACGTGACAAAATTTAAATATTTGAAATAATCAAGCTATTACTATATTTGGAGGCTTGGTTATGGGAGAAGAAAAGATTTACAAAGGTAATATGAAGATTTTGTTTATGACGACGTTCGCATTCTTTTTAAGTTTCTTTGTATGGTTTAACATGGCACCATTCGTTTCAACAATCCGTGATTCTCTTCGGCTGACAACAGAAGAAATCGGTATATTACTTTCGATCAATGTGGCCCTCACCATTCCGGCAAGGATTGTTATCGGTATGCTGGTTGATCGGTTTGGACCAAAAAATGTCTACACCATATTACTATTAATCATCAGCATTCCTTGTTTTTGGTTCGCTTTAGCAGATTCATTCTGGCAGCTATTTATTGCTCGTGCCTTTCTTTCTGTTGTTGGAGCAGGTTTTGTAATTGGAATCCGGATGGTATCGGAGTGGTTTCCTCCTCGCCAGCTAGGACTTGCAGAAGGGGTGTACGGGGGGTGGGGAAATTTTGGTTCGGCCGCAGCTGCATTCACACTTCCATCAATCGCACTTTTGATTGGCGGTGAGAACGGATGGCGCTACGCCATAGCTTTAACCGGTGTCTTATGTATTGTCTATGCCTTTTTTTATTATAGATCTGTAGAAAATACACCTCCTGGGAAACAATATCAACGTCCAAATCGGAATGGTGCCATGGAAGTCACAAGTTATAAAAGCATGTTCGGCCTCATCCTTATGTCGATTCCTTTGTATGCTGCTCTTGCGTTGATCACTTGGCAGTTAAGTCTTACATCTCTTATTCCAACAGCAGCAGCCGGAATCACATACATCATTCTTGCGCTTACTTATTTGTATAACGTCTACAAAATCTGGAGCGTTAACCGCAAACATTTAAAAGCTGGTGTACCAAAAGAAGAGCAATATTCATTTAAACAAGTAGTGATATTAGATTTTGCTTATGCCATTACCTTTGGGTCTGAATTAGCTGTAATTTCCATGCTCCCCATGTTTTTCGAAGAGACCTTCAGTATCAGTACTGCCCAAGCAGGAATGGTGGCGAGTTCCTTCGCTTTCATGAATCTCGTCGCACGTCCTGGGGGAGGATGGCTGAGTGATAAATTCGGCCGCAAGAAAACTCTCTTAATCCTTTTAGTTTGTGTATCTGGAGCCTATGTCGGCATGTCTCAAATCGAGACGAGCTGGCCAATATTTGCATCTATTGCATTAACAATGACCTGCTCCTTTTTTGTACAAGCAGGGGAAGGAGCCGTATTTTCAATGGTCCCGCTCGTAAAGAAAAGAGTAACTGGTCAGGTAGCAGGAATGGTTGGGGCTTATGGAAATGTCGGGGCAGTCTTATTTCTTGCAGTTCTCGGGTTTTTAAACCCCTCCCTCTTTTTCATGTTCATCGCAGGCTCGGCTTTTTTCTGTTTTCTCGCTTGCTGGTTTTTAGAGGAGCCATGTGCTTCCAGAGAATCGAGGAAAGAGAATATTAAAGTTGAGAAATCAGGTAAATCAAAAGAGGAAGTCGCATATAATTGATTGGTCGAACTTGGTTCAGTTTCTGTAAAGAATTAATCATTTTACCTGTATAAAGATAAGTGGCTATATAATTATTGATTTTATATTTATAAAATATCGTTGATTAACATACTGTCAAATATTCATAAGTTAATTGCTATATACAAGAGAAGAACTAGTAGTTAGTAAAAAAGCCTTCTAACACTGTCTCCCCCAATCCTAATAGATTATTTTGTTTCACTTCTAGCTTATTTTAATTATCTTCCAAAGGGAGATGACCGGTCACCTTTTAAAAGAAAAGCCTCTCAAAAGTTTGCAAACTCTTGAGAGGCCTTTAGATTTAGTAAACGATTTTAAAACCCAGTCAAAATCCAGTCAAATTGTTTTCAAACCTTATGTTGAAAGGGTTTTGGGCGCCATCACATCATGCCGCCCATTCCGCCCATGCCACCCATGTCTGGCATGCCGCCGCCTGCGCCGTTGTCTTCTTCTGGAAGATCAGCAACGACTGCTTCTGTAGTCAAGAACATAGCTGCTACGGAAGCTGCGTTTTGTAGTGCGGAACGTGTAACTTTTGTTGGGTCTACGATACCTGCTTCAACCATGTTGACCCACTCGCCAGTTGCAGCATTGTATCCAATACCGACTTTTTCACCTTTCAGACGCTCCACGATGATAGAGCCTTCAAGGCCTGCGTTGTGTGCGATTTGACGTACTGGTTCTTCAAGAGCACGTACGACAATTTTTGCACCTGTAGCTTCGTCGCCTGATAAATCGAGGCTCGCTACTTTATCGTAAATGTTCGCAAAGGCTGTACCACCACCGGCTACAATACCTTCCTGGACTGCAGCACGCGTAGAGTTCAATGCGTCTTCGATACGAAGCTTACGCTCTTTCAATTCTGTCTCCGTAGCAGCACCGACTTTAATGACAGCTACGCCGCCAGAAAGTTTAGCAAGGCGCTCTTGTAATTTTTCTTTATCGAATTCAGAAGTTGATTCTTCTGCTTGTGCACGGATTTGAGTCACGCGGGAAGCGATTTGCTCAGCGTTTCCTGCACCTTCGACGATTGTTGTGTTTTCTTTGGTAACGACCACTTTAGAAGCACGGCCCAATTGCTCAATTCCTGTGTTCTTAAGCTCAAGACCAAGGTCTTCTGTTACTACTTCAGCACCAGTCAATGTAGCGATGTCTTCAAGCATAGCTTTACGACGGTCGCCGAATCCTGGAGCTTTGACAGCTACTGCGTTGAATGTACCGCGAAGTTTGTTTACAACTAGTGTTGCAAGAGCTTCACCTTCAACGTCTTCCGCGATCATTAGAAGCGGCTTGCCTTGTTGTACGACTTGCTCAAGTACAGGTAATACTTCCTGGATGTTTCCGATTTTCTTATCCGTAATCAAAATGTATGGATCTTCGAGAACAGCTTCCATTTTATCCTGGTCAGAAACCATGTACGGAGAAGCGTATCCACGGTCGAACTGCATACCTTCTACTACTTCAAGTTCTGTATTGAACCCTTTGGATTCTTCGATCGTGATGACACCATCATTACCTACTCGCTCCATGGCTTCTGCGATCAAGTGACCTACTTCGTTGTCACCCGCAGAGATGGAAGCAACTTGTGCGATAGATTCTCTGCCTTCAATCGGCTTGGAGATGCTGCGAAGTTCTTCTGTAGCAACGTTAACCGCTTTTTCGATACCGCGGCGTACACCAACCGGGTTAGCACCGGATGCTACGTTTTTCAATCCTTCGCGGATCATTGCTTGTGCCAGGACTGTTGCAGTAGTTGTACCGTCACCAGCTACATCATTTGTTTTAGAAGCAACTTCGGAAACGAGCTGCGCACCCATGTTTTCGAAATGATCTTCCAGCTCGATTTCTTTCGCGATGGTTACACCGTCGTTGGTAATCAACGGAGAACCAAATTTTTTCTCAAGAACGACGTTACGTCCTTTTGGTCCAAGTGTCACTTTGACAGCGTTAGCAAGTGAATCTACACCACGAAGCATCGCGCGGCGTGCTTCTTCATTAAATTTAATCTCTTTAGCCATGAAAATGCCCTCCTTATCAAACTCGTAACTGTACGTATTTTATTTGAAACTAAGGAATTACTGAATGACAGCCAATACGTCGCTTTCGCGGATCACTAAGTATTCTTTGCCTTCATATTTCACTTCTGTACCTGCAAATTTAGAGTAGATGACATGGTCGCCTTGAGCTACTTCAAGTGCTACCTTTTCACCATTATCCGTAACTCGTCCAGTACCTACTGCGACAACTTTACCTTCTTGCGGCTTTTCCTTCGCAGAGTCTGGAAGTACGATTCCGCTTGCAGTTTTTTCTTCCTGTTTTACAATTTCAATCACAATACGATCACCAAGTGGCTTTAACAATTCGGACACCCTCCTCAATGTGATTCTATTCTTGAATTATGGTTTATTAGCACTCGACATTAATGAGTGCTAACACAATTATTATAATAATCAATACGATTTTATTTTGCAAGAGAGATGGATAAATTTTTTTCTGAAAAGATTGGTGAAAAATGTCGGGTAAATCCTAATCGTTACGCTGTATTTTCAAACTATGTTAAAATACGGAGAGTGATTGAAAATGTAAAATGTATGCAAAGGAGTCGTTCGACCTTGCCATCGAGATATTGGTATATCATTGCTATATATATTGCAGCACAGTTGTCCTCTGTTATCGGCGTTCCCTTATTGATGATGGTCGGCATGGAGAAGGAAATTGCGATTACCAGCTGGGCCGTGTTCAGCTTTTTCGTCGCCACTCTCATCATTGTATTCATGCTGAAGCCGGATATGAAACAAGCTTCGGAGCAGCGTGAACGGTCAAGTGCAGGAAATATCGCCTTATGGTCTTTTCTTGGTGTTTTTCTTGCTTACTTCGCCCAAATGATTGCGATACTGATTGAAACCTTTCTCCTCGGCATCAAGCCAGGATCGGAAAACACCCAGGACTTGATGGAGTTTGCCCGGGTATCACCGGTATTCATCATTGTCATGGTTCTGTTCGCTCCGATATTAGAAGAAGTCATTTTCCGAAAGATTATTTTCGGTACGATTTATAAACGGACGAATTTCATTGTCGCTGTTCTTGTGTCAGCGCTGGCATTCGCCGCATCCCATTTCGATTTCACGCATATGGTGGTATATACAGCAATGGGTATCGTGTTCGCCTACTTGTATGTCAAAACTAAAAGCATCATCACTCCGATCATCGCCCACATGGCCATGAACACCGTGGTCGTACTTGGGCAATACAGTTTATCGGAAGAAGATTTCAAGCGGATGCAAGAGCAATTCGATCAGCTACAAACCATTTTGGGAGGCTTCTTTTTATGAAAACATCACCGCTATTCATGGCCTTCCTTTATTTTATTATGGGGATTGTCTTCACCTATATAGCGGCTCAAACTGTCGAAGATACGATATGGAATTTCATCACAATATTCCTGGCCATCCTTGCCACGTTTGATTTTGCCGTTTCAATACGATTATTCAATCTTCATTTCAGGCTGAAAAATACAAATAAGAAATGATCAGTCAAAGAGGCCTGTCACACCAGGCCTCTTTCTGTTTAAAAGGGGGATACATAATCATGAAAACATTATTACAGGGAGAACGGGTACGTTTAACCCAAGTGGCAAAATCCGATCTGGCAGCCATAGCTTCCTGGTATGATAACTCTGACTTCTCTAGACGGTTCGACGCCCTTCCTGCCGCTCCGCGAACGGTGGAACATTTAGAATCATGGCTGGATGAATCAAATGAATCCAACAACCAATATACGTTCGCGATTCGTGATGAAACAGATGCGTTCATTGGATATGTAGAACTGGAAAGTATTTTATGGATCCACCGGAATGGCTGGGTCAGCATTGCCATCGGAGAAGATGAATACCAGGGGAAAGGTTATGGTACAGAAGCCATGCAGCTACTGATCGATTTCGCTTTTTATGAATGCAGCCTGCACCGACTTCAGCTGACGGTGTTTTCCTATAATATCCCGGCGATTCAAATGTATGAGAAGCTTGGTTTCAAAAAAGAAGGCACCCACCGGGAGTTCATCCTCCGGGACGGTCAGACCTATGACATGCACCTTTACGGACTTTTAAATCATGAATGGACAAAATAAGACGCTGCACTCAGCTTCTCGCTGAGTAGCAGCGTCAGTTGTTTGCTTGTTTTTCATTTTTATCGCTCTCTACTCCTTTTAAGATGAAGGAGAACGGAACCGCAATAATCAGTATAATCGCTGATACCAGAAAAGCTTCATTCAATGTCTGTAAAGTGGCAGCTTGTGTATCAAGGCTGGTAGAAGCTTCGATAGCCGCACGTCTCACTTCATAATAAATAGAGAAGAATACAATACCTAAGGATGAAGAAATCTGTCTAAGAATATTATTCATCGCGGATCCCTGCGCGACAAGGTGTTCAGGAATAGCATTCATCCCCGACGTTGTTGCAGGCATATTTCCCATCCCCATGCCCATTCCTCTAATCGTGTTCAGTAACAAAATCCACCAAAAAGGTGTATCCAGACTTAAAAAACTCAACCCGAGCGTTGCTGCTGCCATGATTGCCAACCCGGGCGGCACAACAAATTTGGGTCCTTTTTTATCCAGCAGCCTTCCTCCAAGCGACATGAACAAACCACTGGCTGCCGCTGCCGGCAGGAATAACAGCCCTGTTTTGATTTCCCCTAAGCTATAGACATTCTGGATTAATAATGGCAATAGGAAAATACCAGAAAACAGCCCAATGGAAGCCGCTGATGTTACCAGAATCGATATCGAATAGGTTGGCACCTTGAAAACGGACAGGTTCAATAATGGCTGCTCCTGACGATTTTCATAGAAAACGAATGCTATAAGCGCCAGGATACCACCGACAATCAGCACCATATTCAACGGAGACATTAATAATTCCAGCGTCCTGCCCCTGCCAAGGGCATAAAGGATAGCGCCGATTCCCGCTGTGACGATGACAAATCCTCCCGCATCGAATTTTAAGTCCGGTTTTGTCTTGGTCGGCTTCAGATACTTGCTGGATAAAATGATTCCGAGCAATCCAAACGGGATATTGAACAAGAACAACCAGGGCCATGCAAAATATTGTATGATGACTCCCCCGATTGTCGGGCCGATTGCCGGGGCAACCATCACCGAAATTCCATAGATCCCTACCGCAAGTCCCCGTTCATTTCGGGGAAAAGCATTAAAAATTAGTGCCATGGCGATAGGCATCATCAAGCCCCCTGCCATTCCCTGAATAGCACGTGAAAGAATGATCATCCCTAAAGAGGGGGATAAGGACCCTGAAATGGAACCAATGATAAAGATGCTCAACCCTGTCAAATACACTTTCTTTTTACCGAACCGGTCCCCAAAATAGCCGGTCAGCGGCATTGTCATCCCCATGGATACCATGAAAATCGTCAGCATCCAGCCGACATCTACGGCATTTGCATCAAAGATTTCCATAAAACGGGGAAGCGTCGGATTCAGCATGCTATTATTCAGTATAACGGTGAATGTTCCAAAGAGTACAGAAACGACCACCAGCCATTTGGAAGGTAATTTACCCATACTGCTTCCCTCCTGCCAATCTATTTCGAAACCCGAACTATTATCTACTATAGCATAAGTCCATGCACGAATTCTTCCCACAAAGCTATACACGTTTTGCTCATTGCTTAAACAAAATGCTCTGGTAAATCTCAGTAGTGATCTTACAGTTAAGCTCCTTTTACTTGAAGGCTCAGTTTCGAGGGAAACTGTTTCCGTTACGGTGGTGAGCGTTTGGAGGTCCGGGAAATCACTCGCTTTCCATGGGTGTACGGTAAGCTACCTCGGGCTAAAGCCCTGCGGGATCTCACCATGTACTATTCTCCCATAGGACTTTGAATAAGCATCTTGAATAAACACCGCACGAAGAAAATGCGTAGCATTTTCGAGGAGTCTCGCAATTACCCGGACCTCCTTGCGTTTATAAGTGTAACGAAAACATCGGTAAGCAGAAATATCTTCACACATAGTAACAGCTGCAAAGAGGGCTTGTTTCCTGTATCATTGGGCTTTGTCATGCGTGCTTTGTAGAAGTTATGTTCTTACAACGTAGGGTTCCTTCTCATAAAAACGGAAAGGGTGGCGGGGAAACGGTGAGACTCCCGTGGGAGAAGGATCTAGGCAAGACCCCGGAAGACGAAGTCTGAGGAGGCTTGCCAGCTCCCCCACAGGAAAGCGAATCGTTTCCCCGCCGATTTCTGTGCCAATTTTATCAGCGTTAGTATCGAAAGCATACTCGATTTTGGTATTATTATTTTTCATAAAATTATAATGTAAGAAGGCTGTGCCAAGATTACCGACCCCGATTAATGCCACTTTCGTAATTTCATCCTGGTCTAGGGTCTTTCGGAAAAAGGAAAGCAAGTATTCTACATTGTAGCCATAGCCCTTTTTGCCAAGTGCTCCGAAATAAGAGAAATCACGTCGGATGGTTGCAGAATCAACCTTGACCGCTTCACTGAGCTCCTTGGAGGAAACCCGTTGTTTCCCCTGGCTATGCAGGTTGTTGATGAACCGGTAATATAATGGCAGCCGCTTTGCTGTTGCTTGTGGTATTTTATGTTGCTCGATATCCATTTCATTCACTCCTTGCTTTCTCTCTGGAAGTCCCCGCTTTTCCCGCCTGTTTTCTCCATTAAATACGCAGGACCGATGACCATGCCTTTATCGACGGCTTTACACATGTCGTAAACCGTCAGTGCCGTCGCTTGGGCGGCCGTTAGCGCTTCCATTTCAACGCCGGTGCTCCCTTTTGTTTTTACAGAAGCATCAATCATCAAATGAAAGTCATCTTCCCCTTCTTGCTTCCATTCAAAGTTGATATCTACTCCTTTTAACTGCAAAGGATGACACATGGGAATCCAGTCGGGAGTTTTTTTAGCTGCCATGATGCCGGCAACCTGCGCGACAGACAGTACATCCCCTTTAGCCATTTCCTGATTCGTTATTTTTCGATATATTTCATGGTTGACCTGGACACTGGTAACAGCTGTTGCCGTCCTGACGGTGACACCCTTTTCAGAAATATCGACCATCCGTGCCCTCCCCTGTTCATTGAAGTGAGTGAACTCTGACAAAGTAAAGCCTCCTTTGAAGCAGAATCATACCTTTGTGTGTACTTTACATTACTTGTATTTTACCAAAAATGCAAAAGATAGTCGTTAAGTTTTTCACAATCATCCATCATGCTTCTTGCCTGCTCACTTTGATGTAAGATACACTTGATTCATTGAGGTGAACAAACATGATTCTGATGCAAATGAATCAAATTGAAAAACGATTTGGTGCTGAACTCATTCTATCGAATATTAAAATAGAAGTACAAACGAATGACCGGATCGCAATTGTCGGGCGAAACGGCGCTGGTAAATCCACCCTATTAAAAATCATGGCAGGCGAGCTGAACCATGATGGGGGCGAAGTGTTTCAGCCGAAAGATGTCTCGATCGGCTATCTTGCCCAGAACACAGGTTTAGAATCCGATCAAACCATCTGGGATGAAATGGAGAAGGTCTTCAGCCATCTGAAGAAGCTTGAGCAGGAGCTTCGTTCTATGGAAAGCCGGATGGCTGATCCAGACTTGATTGCTGATGATAAGGAATACAAGCAGTTGCTGAAGGAATATGACAGCAAGCAGGAGACATTCAAGATGGAAGGCGGGTATCATTACGAAGCGGATATCAAAGCCGTTTTGAATGGCCTGAATTTTCATGACTTCGATCTTACGACACCGATCAATACATTGAGCGGTGGCCAAAAAACCCGGTTAGCGCTCGGTAAACTGCTGTTGTCGAAACCGGATGTCCTTATATTAGACGAGCCGACCAACCATCTCGACATCGATACGCTGAGCTGGCTGGAAACCTACCTCCAGGGTTACCAGGGTGCCGTTGTGATTGTCTCGCACGACCGCTACTTCCTGGATAAAATCGTGACGACTGTTTACGAAATCGCCTTTCAATCGTCGAAAAAATATCATGGCAACTATAGTGATTATTTGAAAAAGAAAGAAGCGGATTTCGAGCTGGAAATGAAGCACTATGA
Organism: Thalassobacillus cyri; assembly: GCF_900107755.1. GTDB lineage: Bacteria > Bacillota > Bacilli > Bacillales > Halobacillaceae > Thalassobacillus > Thalassobacillus cyri. The sequence continues at coordinate 139,607 of NZ_FNQR01000010.1, forward strand.
AAAACAGCAGGCAGAAATCAAACGAATGGAAGATTTTATTCAAAAGAATATTGTACGGGCTACGACCAGTAAGCGGGCGCAAAGCAGAAGGAAGCAATTGGAGAAGATGGAGCGCGTCGATAAACCGAAAGACGATAATCACTCGGCCAAGTTCTCCTTCCGCGTTTCAAGACAAAGCGGGAATGATGTGCTCCGTATCCGCGACCTTGCTTTTCGTTATCAGGAAAGCAGCGACAATGTATTTGAACAAGTCCATTTGGATGTTAATCGCGGTGACAGTATTGCGCTTGTCGGGCCGAACGGGGTCGGCAAAACGACGCTCCTTAAAACGATTATAGGCGACTTGAGCGCCCATCAAGGGACAATACAGATCGGCACGAATGTACAAGTTGGGTATTATGATCAGGAACAGACTAAACTGAATTCTACTAAAACCGTCCTGAACGAACTCTGGGATGAATATCCGATGAAAAATGAAAAGGATATCCGGACGATTCTCGGAAACTTTCTATTTACTGGTGAAGATGTATTGAAGCCTGTCTCTTCCTTAAGCGGCGGTCAAAAAGCCCGTCTTGCTTTAGCTAAACTGATGATGCAGGAAGCGAATCTGCTGATTTTAGACGAGCCGACCAACCATCTCGACTTAGACAGTAAAGAAGTATTGGAAGCAGCGCTTGTCGACTTTCCAGGCACGATCCTGTTCGTTTCCCACGATCGTTATTTCATTAATAAGATCGCTACCCAGATCTTTGAGATGACACCTGAAAATTCCCGGATGTTCCTGGGAGACTATGATTATTATAAAGGCAAAAAGCAAGAAGAATATGAACTGGAACAGCTGGAAAGCCAGGATCGTCAGCAAGAAACACAGACCGTTCCAGACAATAAAACAACTTTCCATCAAGACAAGGCTGAAAAGCGTGAAGCACGGAAACGGCAGCGGCGCATTGAAGAAATCGAAACTGAAATTGCGGAGATTGAAGCTAATATTGAAAGTAACGAGGAACTTCTATGCGATCCTGATATCTATCAGGACCATGAAAAATCATTAGAATTGACGTCAGCCAATGAACAATTGAACCATCAGCTGGAACAATTGATGGAAGAATGGGAAGAACTTCATACGGAATGAATACTTGTGATAGCTTTGCTGATGATTAAAATCAGTAAGGCTATTTTTTTATTGCTTCTTCCTTTTTTCCTATTAATTTTAAAAAAAATAGTTTTCTCTTACTAATACCTCCTATGGTAAGCTAGATGTATGTAATAGAACAGGAGTGTTGGTAATGATCAAGGTGCTTATTGTCGATGATGAGCCTATGATTCTGGAAGTCTTGGAAGCCTATATGCAGAAAGAAGGCTATGATGTTTATACAGCTGAAAATGGCCAGGAAGCCCTGGAGCAGTTTCACCATATCCATCCTCATTTTATTGTATTAGATTTAATGCTGCCGGACCTCAACGGTGAACTTGTCTGCGAAAAGATTCGTGAAACGTCAGACGTGCCGATAATGATGGTTACTGCTAAAGGTCAGGAAAACGACCGTATAAACGGCATCGAAATCGGAGCGGACGACTATATCGTCAAACCTTTTAGCCCGAGGGAAGTCATCGTTCGTATGAAGGCCATTCTAAAAAGAACGGGATCCCATTTAGTTGAGGATTCTTTATCTTTCAATAACGGGAAATTGACCATCTGCCCGGCGCAAAAACTTGTTTATATTCATGATGTACCGGTGACTTTGACACCGATTGAATTTCAATTGATTACACAAATGGCCAACAGGCCCAGCTACGCCTTCACGCGTGCAGAACTATTGAAAGTGATCCAGGATGCCGGCTACTTTGAAGGCTATGAACGAAATATAGATGTCCATATCAAAAACATCCGTAAAAAAATCGAAGAAGATACAAAACACCCGACATATATTCAAACGGTTTTTGGTACCGGATATCGATTTGGAGGGAAAGCAGATGTTACGAACCCTGCGCGCTAGAACCTTAATTGCATTTATCGCTATTTCTTTAATCGGTGTTGTTTTTATCAGTGGAGCCTTCAAATATGCTTTTGAGGACTGCTTCAGTGATTACCTGGATGACAAACGGGCAACAGAAGTAGACAGGGTGACCACTTTCCTGGAAAAAGAATATGCCAAACACGGGAAAATTACCGGTGACAGTGTCGATTCGATGCTCCCCTACCAGGCTATGACCGAAAGCTTATTCTATCGGATCTATGACAGTAATGGCGAACTTGTCCTCGACTCTACTGATCTTGTACGCGAAATTGCTAAACTAAAAGATGAACAAAATGACATTCAAAATTATCAAGATATGGATTATACCCAGGAAACAAAGAAATTGACGTATGCTGGTGAAAAGATAGGTACCATCGAAGTCAATTATCACCGCGGCTATGAAAAAGGTGAATTCCAATTTAAAACAAGGATTAATAAATATATTGCTGTTTCGGCACTTGGGATATTCGGTCTTTCCTTCGGGCTGAGCTTTTTGTTTAGCAATCAACTGACTGCAGGTTTGCGACGGGTCAAGGATGCCGTCCAGGCATTAAGCAACAATGATATGACCGTCCGTGTCACGAGAGGAAAACTGACCGAAGAAATCCAGCAAGTAGCCGATGCTTATAATGAACTGGCTGACCGGCTAAATAATCAACAAATAATAAGAAAACAATTCACAGCAGACATTGCCCATGAACTTCGTACTCCCATCACCATTTTAAAAACACAAATCGAAGCCTTCCAGGACGGCATCTGGCAGCCGACGCAGGAGCGACTGGCAAACACCCATAATGAATTGATGCGTTTAGTCAGGATGGTCAATGACTTGGAAAAACTGCTGGAAGCGGAAAATCCCGATATTACCTTGAACTATGCAAAGGTGAATGCTAATCAAACACTAGGATATATTAATGACCATTTTTACGTAGATGCGAAACAAAAGCATCTCCATCTCGATTTGCAGCTTCCGGAAAAGCCGATCTATTTCGATGGCGATAAAGACAGGTTCTGGCAAATCATGTTGAACCTTGTATCCAATGCTGTAAGGTATACACCAGAAAACGGGACTATTTCTATAAAAGCAAATGAAACGGAAGATAATGTTTTCATTACAGTAGAAGATGATGGTATCGGGATAGAGCCCGAAGACCTCCCCTATATATTCGACCGGTTCTACCGTGCGGAGAAATCACGCGCCCGTAAGACGGGAGGCGCAGGCATCGGCCTGGCAATCGTAAAAGCACTCGTTCAGGCGCATCAGGGGCAAATCAACGTACAAAGCACAGCAGGAAAAGGCACCAGAATAATCGTACAACTCCCTAAAGACAAGGGTACATCTACTACCTAGGAGGAGGATATTATGTGGGAAGAAAATAACGTGACATCTCTATTAACTATCGATTATCCAATCATTCAAGCAGGAATGGCAGGAGGCGTCACTACTCCGGAGTTGGTCGCTGCTGTTTCCAATGCAGGGGGATTGGGCACGATTGGTGCCGGATACATGAGTGAAGAAGATCTGAAGCAAGCGATACGCTCCACAAAACAGCTGACAGCAAAGCCGTTCGGTGTAAATGTTTTTGTACCGGAGGATGTCCGTGTCCCGGAATCTGAAATCGATGCTGCGAATGAGTTATTACAACCCTTCCACCGGGAATTGCAAGTTGCGCCGTCGAAATCGGCTAGCCACTCATCTGCAACTTTCCAAAAACAAATCGATGTCATCATTGCAGAAGAGGTACCGGTTTGCAGTTTTACTTTCGGGATACCTTCTAAAACAATTATTCATCGCTTGAAATCCCATGACATCCGCTTGATCGGTACTGCAACAACGGTGAAGGAAGCACGTCTCAATGAACAGGCAGGGATGGATATGGTAGTTGCCCAGGGAAGTGAAGCAGGCGGACATCGAGGGACATTTGACACTTCTTTTGAACAATCCTCCGTAGGCACAATGTCATTAGTTCCGCGAGTAGTGGATACCGTGTCTCTCCCTGTCATTGCCGCCGGTGGCATCATGGATGCACGAGGCATACTTGCCGCGACTGTGCTTGGAGCTGAAGGGGTACAGATGGGAACGGCTTTTTTAACTGCACAGGAAAGTGGTGCCAAACCTCCACATAAAAAAGCGATACTACATAGTGACGGGGATGATACGGTTATCACCAGTGCTTTCAGCGGTAAACCTGCAAGAGGCATCGAGAATGCATTTATTCGTTACTTACGCCTATATGAACACAATCTTCCAGCCTACCCCGTGATGAATACATTGACTAAAGAGATAAGGAAAGCAGCCGGAAGCCTGGACAGACCAGAATTTATGTCTCTCTGGGCAGGCCAAAGCGCCTCGCTCAGTCAAGAAATATCCGCTGGACAATTAGTAAAACAACTGGTCGAAGACATAAAGATACAAAATGAACGTTCCATTTTATAAACGCTCTGTTAAATCTCAGTACCGATTTTACAATCAAGTTCCCGTTTGTTGAGTATTGGTTTCGTTACTTTTGCTTGGAGAAAATGGGTTCTTGGAAATAGCTCGCTTTCCGCGGGGAAAACGGCAAGCCTCCTCGAGCTAAAGCTCTGCGGGGTCTTTCCAGTCTATCCTTTCCCGCAGGAGTCTCGCCATTTCCAAGACTATTACCATGAATGGAGTAACGAAACCATCTTTGTGATTGTAGTGGGTGTATTCTGTAAAAGGCGCTACCACGGTTATTTGTGCGTTATTTTTACCGTCCTGTACATGGTTGGCGTAACTCGATTTCAAGAAACTTTTATGGCAAGGTCCGGTGGGGAACGGCGAGACTCCTGCGGGATGAAAATGACAGGTGAGACCCCGGAAGACGAAGTCTGAGGAGGCTCAGCGCATGCCCGCGGAAAGGGAGTCGTTCACCACCGGACCGTTCTTCAGACAAACATCTTGAAATCGAGTCTTCGTCTATATAGCCTTATAGTTAATCCTTTTATGAAAAATCAGCAACAACGTTTAACACTTTATAAAAAATGCCATGAGCGACAACTCATGGCATTTTTTTGTGCCTAATTATGACTACTTCTTGGCTAACTTATAAAGAAGATATGAAGACCATTTTTTTCGTGATATTTGTCACAGTTGATCATTCACCTCTCTATCTACAATTAAACCAACGACAAGGATGAGAGGTGAAATCAATGCTTAGTAACATGCTTGGCAGTAAAAACATGACGGAAAAAGATTGGAACAACTTGCTCGATACTGCACTACCTGATGTTGAAAAAGAGATGGATGCATCTCCCTTTGATACAAAACTAAGCTTCAATATGGCAGATGATGCCAGAAAGGTGATCAATGAAAACCTGAATATCAAAGATTTCCATAAAAAATATCATTCGAAACTACTGAAAGAGTTCGGCGAAGAAGTCGGCCAGGATTTTGCATCTGGCGCAGATGAACCAGCCCAAGAAACGGATGGGGTCAAATGGGGAATGGTCATTGATTTAAGAAAATGTGTTGGCTGTGATACCTGTACCGTTTCTTGCAAAGCAGAAAACCGTACCCCGCCTGGAATTTCCTACAATGTTGTCCTTGAACAAGAAATCGGCGATTTTCCAAATGTCGCTAAGGTTAATCTTCCAAGGCCATGTATGCAATGTGAAAAACCATCCTGTGTGCAGGTGTGTCCAACCCGGGCCACCTATAAACTCAAGAATGGGATTGTAACCATTGATAATGACCGCTGTATCGGCTGCCGCTATTGTATTGTTGCCTGCCCATACGGAGCGAGATCCTTTGATTTCGGTGAAAGCTATGAAGATGAAATGCCAGGCTATAACGATGTCACAAGTCCAGAATATGGAATTGAACGCGGGGAAAGAAAGCCAGGCAAAACACCGATTGGCACCGTAAGAAAATGCAATTTCTGTCTGCATCGCCTGGAACGCGGGGAAGAACCAGCTTGTGTAGAGACATGTGTCGGAGATGCCAGGTTCTTTGGAGATTTGAATGACCCTAATAGTACCGTATCTAAACTTTCAAAAAGTCCACGGGCCTTCCGCTTAAAAAGTGATTTAGGCAACGGTCCGAACGTCATTTATTTAAAATAGGAGGTGGCACACATGGCAACCACTGCAGTAGCTGCACCAAGTGCCAGAGTTAAAGCAAAACAAAGCAAGCGTTTTAAAATATGGATAGGTTTTCTTTTTCTATTATTAATCGCTGGTGGGTATTTCATCGTTGAACGTCTTGTCCAGGGTCTTCCGGTAACCAACTTATCTTCCATCACGCCCTGGGGCGCCTGGATTGCATTTTATATCTTTTTTGTCGGATTAAGTGCTGGTTCCTTCCTTCTATCTACCTTGATTTATGTGTTCGGCATGATGGAATATGAACGGATCGGAAGGATGGCTCTCTTTACTGCGATTGTTTGTATGATTGTCGCCTTAACCTTCGTTTTGATGGATTTGGGGCGACCGGAGAGGATGTTGAATGCCATCATCTACTGGAATGTTACCAGTCCGTTAGCATGGGAGGTTCATTTCTATCTGGTCTATATCGCTTTATTGACAACAGAATTATATATCGCAATGCGTGAAGATCTTGTCCGATTGGCTGGGACAGCATCGTTGAAAGGAAAAGTAGCAAAATGGCTCACTTTCAAAAATAGTACCATCACTGAAAGTACCAAAAAACGCGACCATAAATGGATGAAAATTCTTGGAACTATCGGCATTCCACTGGCAATCCTGGGTGTTCACGGCGGTACCGGCACCATTTTTGCTGTCGTGCAAGCAAGGCCATCCTGGAATACAGGCCTCTTCCCTGTCATTTTCGTCGTATCTGCGATGGTTTCTGGAACCGCCCTGTTACTTGCTATGTATATCATTAAGAAAAAAGCTACGAAACAAAAAATCGACCATGGCATGGTTGTTTCACTCGCTAAAATGATGGTGGGCTTTCTATTCATTGACCTGGGTCTTCAATTCTATGAATACCTGGTCGGTGTTTATGGATTGGAGCACCACCACCTGGAAGGACTCGGAACCATGATGGGCAGCGCTTATAGCTGGTCATTCTGGGGAGTGCAAATGTTCCTCGGGGCAGCGATACCGATCTTCCTTGTTTTCAATAAAAAGACCGGCACCAATGTCAATGCATTGTTGACTGCGGCTATTTTGATCGTAATCGGTATCATAGGAGTTCGCTTCAACATTGTCGTACCTGCTCAAATCGTTCCATTGTTTGAAGGGTTACCAGCCGGTGACTACTTCCCGACTTTTAACGAATGGATGGTCAGCGTCGGAATTGCGGCAATGGGATTATTGATTTATACATTTGGAGAACAACTCTTGCCGATTGAAGAAATTCAATCATCGGAGAAAACGGAGGGCTGAACATGGAAAACAAACCGATGAAACGAAGAAGTTTCTTAAAAGCATTAGGCGCCTTTGGAGCAGTTGCCGTTGTCGGACCTGCGTTTATCGGCCCTGTAAAGCAGGTAGCCAGCGGTGTCTGGAGCGATGAAGGGCATGGTTATGGCACGGACTACCAGGATTATGGTGCAGAAGATGTCATTTTTACGACCTGTGAACAATGCAACAGCTTTTGTACGATCAAAGCTTATGTGACCAGTGGAAATAAGAATGGTCCATATACATCGATTATCAGAAAAATCGCAGGTAACCAATATAGCCCCATCAATATGGTACCGTATGGAGCCATCGCATATGGGACTTCTGTCGACGATGCGGTGAGGGGCACTGGCGATGTTAAACGGCTTGGCAGAGGATTCCGTGGCGGCCGTACCTGCTTGAAAGGGCAAGCAGGAATCCAGACTGCTTATGATACGTATCGCGTTAAAAAGCCTTTGAAACGTGTCGGACCACGGGGGAGCGGTAAGTGGAAAACCATCACCTGGGACCAGGCTTACGAAGAAATCATCAACGGCAGCAAAGACCTGCAAACACCAGGTTTGAAAGAGCTGTCTGCATTTGTACCTGAAGAAGAAGTAATGAACGACTGGGAAAAAGTAAAACAAAACAAAATGGAATTTGATGCATTTGATGAAAAATATCGCGACGTTTTGATCGATACCAACCACCCTGATTTCGGACCGAAAGCTAATCAAGTGACGTTTATGGTAGGCGACCGGAGAGACTTCATGGAAAGGTTCATCCAGCAAAGCCTCGGCAGTAAAAACTATTACCATCACGGCGGTGTCTGTGGGATCAGCTCTGTTACAGGAAATGTCCGCTCCTACTCTGCCAGTGAAAAGAAGAAAAAGCGCCAATACGCCGATGTCGAAAATACCTTGTTCCTCTTAGTATGGGGTACCAATCCGATGGTAGCTAATAAGGGGCCAACCTGGCTGGCACCTAAGATAACCAATGCCATTGAAAATGGCATGAAGATGGCCGTCGTCGATCCACGACTCAGTAAAACAGCTGAAAAAGCCGACATGTGGCTACCGGTCAAACCAGGTACAGATGGCGCCCTGGCTCTAGGCATCGGCCGCTGGATCATCGAAAACAAACAATATGATGAAACCTATTTGACCAATCCTAATAAAAAGGCAGCAGAAATGGATGATGAACCGACTTGGAGTGACGCTACACACCTTGTAAACCTAAGCGATCCGAAACGCCCTAAACTACGGGCAAGCGATCTTGGAATTGGATCTGAAAATCAATTCGTCGTCATCGAAAATGGAAAGCCTGTCCCCCATGATAAGGCAGTCGATGGACAGTTGGAAGTAGATACTAAAATCAAAGGCTTAAATCTAAAATCAAGCTTCCAGCTTTATAAAGACAGAGTCATGGAAAAAACGCTTGATGAATATGCCGAGATTACTACGATCGATAAACAGCAAATCATCAAGCTAGCTAAGACATTCACTTCTTACGGAAAACGTGCAGCCATCATGGCATACAGAGGACCGGCCATGCATGTGAACGGCTACTATAATCAACGGGCAATTGCGATGCTGAATCATTTGATCGGCAGTTATGACTGGAAAGGTGGAAACATCACTACCGGCGCTTCGTATCAAGAATTCACCGGCCGATATGATTTAATGACAGTGCCAAATGGAAAAAAAGCATGGGGAATTCCAACCGGACGTTATCAATCAAAATATGAGAACTCCACCTTATTCGAGAAAGATGGCTACCCTGCGAAACGGCCCTGGTTCCCGCTTAGTGGCCAGACAGTAGCTGAAGTGCTGCCGAGCGCATTAGAGGGTTATCCATATCCGATCAAAGCATTATTTACACACCGGATGTCCCCTGTCCTTTCTTCACCGAATGGGCAGGTACAAGAACAGGCATTGAAGGATCAGAAGGTTCTTCCATTGTATGTTGCTTCTGATGTCCAAATCGGAGATTCATCCAAGTATGCAGACTTCATTTTGCCAGACACTACTTATTTGGAACGCTGGGGCAGAGAATCCATCTATCCGAATATCACTACCAAATTCACTGGCGTTTACCAGCCAGTCACCCGGGTATTCCCTGATGTCCGCTCCTTTGAAAATAGTGTGATTGAGTTAGGAAAACGCATGAATCTTCCAGGGTTTGGTGACAAAGCATTTCCGGATGGCAGCTCCCTCCACCGCGAAGAAGATTTTTATATCAAGCGAGTTGCTAACATCGCCTATGATGAAACACCAGTCCCAAATGCTTCTCAGCGCGAATTGAACATTTTTGCCAGTGCACGGAAAAAAGCGCTGGGAAAATACTTTGAATCAGAGAAATGGAAACAAGCCGTCAAACCGGAAGAATGGGCCAAAGTGGTTTATGTATTGAATCGTGGCGGGCGTTTTGAAGAATCAGGCAGCGAGTATAATGGCAACCATATCAAATATCAGTATGGTGGTCAGGCCGACTTTTACGATGAAGGAGTGGCAGCCCATAAAAACACATTCAATGGCGAACACTTTGAAGGCATGCCTTATTATCAGGAGCTGAAAACTTTCGATCAAAAGCCATTAGAACAGACGAAACCATTGCAATTCATCAACTGGAAATCAAGGAACTTCGGAACCTACCGTAACGTAAGCAGCGCATGGCTGAGAGAAGTACGCTCAGATAACTATATTTGGATCAATCCGGTGGATGCCAGGAAACGGGGCTTGAAAACCGGAGATTCCGTTACCATCGATAATGGCAGCATAAAACTGACAGGCACAGTTTCCGTGACCGCAGGCATCGCACCAGGAGTAGTCGGCTCTGCCTATAACATGGGACAGACGGGTTATGGAATAAACAGGCAGTACGTTGATGCGGAAAAGACTAAAGAGCTCCCGAGCTACAACTATACCCCTTTTGAATTCAACAAGCCGATGCATGAAGAGGCAGGATTCCCGGGGTCACGTGGAGATGGATTTATCGTCAACAAATTGACATATGTAGATAAGAGCATGAAGCATGGTGTCATGTATGATGAAATTGGAGGTTCACCAGGCCAATTAGATATGTTTGTAGATATTAAGAAAGCTTAAAGGAGGATATTGGCATGCTTACGATCGAAGAACGTAACGGTCAATTAGTGTTGACGCAGCTGTTTACCCACATTTGGTTCGGCGACTGGGATAAATATGAGGCCATCTTGAAGCAGTTTCCTGACGATATAAAAGAGTCCTTTCCTTTTCACCAATATTATAACCGGGAGGACGTGGAACTCTGGTATGAAAACTACTTTTCTATACCAGGGGTCTACTTTATCCCCCCTTATGTTTCAAGCTATAGCGAAAAGACAGAGGAAGCCATGGATCGTTCCCGGCAGGACCTGCTTTGTTTGATTGGCACATTCGAGAATATGGGCTTTTACTATCCGATTGAAAAAGGAGAATTTCCGGACCATATCGGAAGCCTGACCGCCTTTCTTTCAGCTGCCTCGGCAGAGGAGGTAAAAGCGGATCAAGATGGATATATGGAACTTGCTCAAGAATTGTATCAAGCACAGGTAGATATGTATCAATCCCATATGAAGCAAGGGTTGAAGAAAATCGCTAAACATAGCAAAAGAAAGCTCGAAGACCCGTTTTTCTCCAGTTTCATCCCTTTCTATCTTGAAACAATGAAAGATTTATACGATTTACAAAAATAATATAGGAGTTGGTACTTATGTTATCAAATATCGGCATTCCTGGTTTAATTTTAGTGTTAGTGATTGCACTCATCATCTTTGGACCATCTAAATTACCTGAAATCGGTAAAGCATTCGGCAGCACGTTAAAAGAATTCAAAAAGGCGACCAATGAACTAGTGAACGATGACAACAGTGCAGATACAAATCAAAAGAAAGAGCAATAGCACGAAAGAAACGACTGCAAAAATGCAGTCGTTTCTTTTATACATCTCACCCAGATTACGAGCTCACATCATCCACATAGTTATTCACAGATAAATAGCTATTTTAATACTTTTGCACAGGTTTACTCACATTATCCACAAAACAAAGCAGAATTATCCACAAATCCCACAGCGATAATCAACACTTTTAATACAAGACCTAAACAATGACTATCCACAGTATATTTATGCAACTGTGTATAACTTTTCAGATTTCCACAAGCAGTTATACACACAATCACCTCAAAATATCTATTATAAAAATCGGGCTTGTCGCTAGGTACCTTATGGCGAAAACCTTAGTATTTTCTTATACTTTGAACCTTTGACAAAGTTAAACTTTCTTAAAGAGCAAAAAAAAACTCCCCTCATGGAGGGAAGTTCTCCTTGCAATTATTTGAGTGACCTTTTTGCATAACGTTCCAGGCTCAACGACGGGTCAGCATTCAAATCCCACCCAGCACGATGGCCCTGTTGATAAGCGACTGCTCCGGCTGCAGCAATCATAGCAGCATTATCTGTACACAGCCTTAACGGAGGAATCAATAATTCGATATCTTCCCCGTCAAATTTACTTTTCAATGCTTTTCTAAGTCCCTGGTTGGCCGCTACCCCACCAGCCACAATCACTTGCTTCACCTGGTGTTCCTTGGCAGCCTGGTAAGTTTTTGTGGATAACACATCCACAACACTTGCCTGGAAGCTTGCCGCTACATTTTTTTCTTCCAACGTTTCACCTTTTTGCTTGGCATTGTGCAGCTTGTTGATAACTGCTGATTTCAGCCCACTGAAACTGAAATCATAGGAACCGTCTTCAAGCCAGGCGCGAGGAAAATCGATGGTTTCCTCTCCCTCTTGAGCGAGACGGTCGATATGAGGTCCCCCTGGATAAGGAAGCTTCAGCGTTCTGGCCACTTTATCATATGCCTCGCCAGCAGCGTCATCTCTTGTTTCCCCGATGACTTCAAAGGACCCATGAGCTTTCATCAAGATCAATTCCGTATGTCCCCCAGAAACGACTAAGGACAATAAAGGAAATTCGAATTCCTTCTCTAAACGGTTGGCATAGATATGCCCAGCAATATGATGGACACCAATCAACGGCTTATCCTTGGCGAATGCCAGCGATTTAGCGGTATTCACACCGACAAGCAAGGCACCGACAAGTCCCGGTCCCTCTGTTACAGCAATGGCATCCATGTCATCCAACTGCATTCCTGCCTGGGCCAATGTTTCCTCCAGGGTAATTGTAATCTGTTCAATATGGTGGCGGGAAGCTATTTCAGGAACAACTCCACCGAAGCGTTTATGACTTTCTATTTGAGAGGCGACAACGTTCGCCACCAATTCCCGGCCGTTTCTCACAATTGCTGCAGCTGTTTCATCACAACTCGTTTCAATTGCCAGTATATAATTATCTTTGATCATGAAAATTCACCCACATCACTAATGCGTCCTCTCCGTTATCCGTGTAATAATGCTTTCTGATTCCACCAGGCACCAAGCCGAATTTACGGTACATATGCTGAGCTCCCGTATTGGAAACACGTACTTCAAGTGAGAGCATGATTGCTCCCCTTTTGACAGCTTGTTCAATGACACGACCAAACAATAAAGCACCATAGCCTTTCCCACGATGACTCGGTAAAATGGCAATGTTGGTTATATGCGCTTCATCAATGATCATCCATAACCCGCAATAGCCGAATATCCCGTTCCCATCTTCAATCACATAGTATTCCGCATATTCATTCTGCTCGATTTCTCCGGCGAATGCTTCCCGTTTCCAGGGGACAGCGAAGGAAGCTTCCTCTATCTGTAATACCTGGTCGATATCGTCCGCAGTCATTTCCCTGATTGATACGGTCTCCATTTCACTTCTTCCCCTGTTGTTCCAGCCATTTCGCTTCTGCTTCTACCAGTCTCAAATAGTTAGGGACCAGGGCGTGCAGCGGCCCAGCCTCTTTGTTCTGCCCTGCTAATGCCAGAGCACTTGGATGAGGCACATGCAAGGCCTTAGGAGGTATTACCGCCTTATCCTCCATCATCTCTTCTATGGCTTCCTGATGGCTCTCTATATCCGGGCTTAAAAATAGCACAGGCTTATCACTTGCTTTAAGCTCTTCCAGCCAATCCGTCATCAGCAGATTCGTTTCTGCTTTCACCAACTGCATCTCTTGATTATACAGACCTGTGTACACTAAACCTCTTCTGGCATCGAAGAATGGACAGATGTAGCCATCGAAAAACATTCCTTGATAAGCTAATACCTCTAGGCTTGATACACCGACTACAGGGATATTCAATGCCCATCCCATTGATTTAGCTGTCGTAAGGCCGATTCGGACACCTGTATAGGATCCTGGGCCTTTAGCTACGATAATTTTGCTTAAATCTGACGGAGCAATGGCTGTCTCCTTCATTAATTGGTCGACAGCAGGCATTAAACGGACCGAATGGTTCTTTTTAATATTCGTAATCAATTCCCCTGCCACTTCTCCGTCTTTCATAACAGAAACCCCTAATATTTGATTAGATGTATCTATGGCTAATACGTTCATAAAAAAAGCTCCTCGCATATCTTTTCCAAATTAGGGTCTTCTGTCTTTCCTTCAATGAAGCGACCGCTCTCATCGAGATATGTGATAGTGAGATCCAGCCTTCTTTCAGGCAAGTATTCCTGAATAAATTGCGCCCATTCCACTACCGTGACCCCATCTCCCTGAAAATATTCTTCAAAACCAATATCCTCTTCGCTATCCTCCAAACGATAAGCATCGATATGATAAAGGGGAATCCGTCCCTCATATTCTTTTACTATGGTAAACGTCGGGCTGTTGATCGTCCGTTTCACACCAAGCCCTTGCCCCAGCCCTTTTGTGAACGTCGTTTTACCAGCACCTAAATCCCCTTCCAAGGTCAATACATCACCAGCCTGTAACCGCTCTCCAAGCTTCCTGGCCAGCTCCATTGTCTGTTCCTCGGAAGTTGACGTGATTTTAAAAGATTTCACCCTTATCACCTATCCTGTCGTAAATGTGTGTAGCCTGATTTCATCAGCAGTGACTTTTTGTTTTCTTCATATAGATATACAAATGGTTCTGTATCGTTTGTTTCCAATACCCAACCTATTTTCGTTACACGTGTGGCAGAAGCTTCGGCAGCCTGTTGAACGGCCGCCCAATCTTTTTCCGGGACAGATCCGAGCAGCTCAAAGTCTTCTCCTCCTGATAACACCCATGGTTTACAAGTCTCTTTTTCCAGCTTGCCCAAATATTCGACTTTAGGCAAGTCCTCGTAAATGATATGTAGATCGACATGGGAAGCTGCAGCTATCTCATTTGCCTCACTGGCGATGCCATCACTGACATCATTCAGGGCAACACGCTCCAGTGCCTGCAGTTGAAGAGCAAATGACACACGTGGATTCGGCTGTCTGTGACGACCAATAAAATAGGCAGCTGCTTCATCATAGAAATGATGCTTGCCTAATAAATACTCCAATCCAGCTTGTGCATCTCCCAATGTGCCAGTCACAAATAACACATCTCCAGGTTGGGCGGAACTACGATATCTGCTTTTATCAGGCGGTACCAGCCCAAACACCGTAACAGATACGACCAGCTCTTTTCCTGACACCGTATCACCACCAATCAGATCCATCCGATATTCCTTAGCAAGCTGTTTCATGCCCGAATAAACCTCATCAATTTCAGCAGCAGACCAATCATCTGGAATAACGATGGATACCATAAAAAAGGCAGGGACGGCCCCCATAGCAGCTAAGTCACTGATATTGACCGCGAGAGCACGATAACCTACATGTAAAGGGTCCATGGTCTCCCTCGAAAAATGCACACCTTCTACCATGGTGTCTACTGCTGTGATAATGTCTTGATTATTCGCTCGGAACACTGCTGCATCATCACCAATGCCTTTCAATACAGATGGCTGGTAATAAACATCCTGCTTGATGGAATCGATGAAAGAAAATTCATCCATAGATGGCGAGCCTCCTACGTTCGTAAAAAGATAAGTTCATTATATCAATAACTTGTCCAAAGTTAAAAAAATGCATAACTCACTGATGTGGAAGTACCCGGTTAGTATACCTCACTATATATATTGACTTTAAAAGGATTACTATTAAATGAAGACACAACAAAAGCCTTAGGATTTACCTAAGGCTTATTATATCGAATTTATAATGGCGGTCCGGACGGGACTCGAACCCGCGACCTCCTGCGTGACAGGCAGGCATTCTAACCAACTGAACTACCGGACCATTTTATCATACGTTTATGTAAGTAAAAATTAATTGGTTGCACTTTACAGTACTACTATCTTTCACTGGCAATGTTGATTGATCGACGATGCAAGTGAAAATTAATTGGTTGCGGGGGCAAGATTTGAACTTGCGACCTTCGGGTTATGAGCCCGACGAGCTACCAGACTGCTCCACCCCGCGATAGTGTAAATGCCGTTTATTGAGCACTTACGATAATTATAAAATTGACAGCCTAGCAGCGTCCTACTCTCACGGGGATAAACCCGACTACCATCGGCGCTGGAGAGCTTAACTGCTGTGTTCGGCATGGGAACAGGTGTGACCTCTCCGCTTTCGCCACTAGACCTTTTATATTAGCGACAAGATTAATTATATTAACTTTCCGCTAAAAATGCAAGAGTTTTTTTATAAACCCTCAAAACTAGATAAGCAACATTCAACGACTAACGTCGTTCACGAATTATATTAGTTAAGTCCTCGATCGATTAGTATCCGTCAGCTCCACGTGTCACCACGCTTCCACCTCGGACCTATCTACCTCATCGTCTCTGAGGGATC
>NZ_FNQR01000005.1 GCF_900107755.1 Thalassobacillus cyri
GATCCCTCAGAGACGATGAGGTAGATAGGTCCGAGGTGGAAGCGTGGTGACACGTGGAGCTGACGGATACTAATCGATCGAGGACTTAACTAATACAATTCGTGAAGCAGTTGAATCGTTGAATGTTGCTTATCTAGTTTTGAGGGTTTACCTCAATTGCATAATCAAGGTCTAGTGGCGATAGCGGAGAGGTCACACCTGTTCCCATGCCGAACACAGCAGTTAAGCTCTCCAGCGCCGATGGTAGTCGGGTTTATCCCCGTGAGAGTAGGACGCCGCTAGGCAATCAAGAAACCCGGAAGTCTTCCAAGGCTTCCGGGTTTCTTTTATAGAAATGTTATTGTTACATCTCCGTGTTGATTTTACAGTTAAGCTCCCTTAACTTGAAGAGAAACTGTTTTCGTTATGGTGATGAGCGTTTGGAGGTCCGGGAAATCACTCGCTTTCCATGGGCATGTGGTGAGCTTCCTCAGGCTTCGCCTTTCGGGATCTCACCGCTCATGTTCATCCCACAGCACTTTTAATAAACATCTTGAATACACACCGCACGAAGGAAATGCGTAGCATTTTCGAGGAGCTTCACCGTTTTCCCAGCCACCATACAAGTGTTATAATCTCGAAACTCCTTTCAAGAATGGTGTGTTTTTTAAACAGTACATTCAAGGCGATTTCGATAATATTATGTGGGAATGGGTGTGGGGGAAGGTGGAGACTCCTGCGAGATAGACAGGCAAGACCCCGCAGAGCTTTAGCTCGAGGAGGCTTGCCGGGCTTCCCCGTGGAAAGCGAATCCTTCCCCAACGCCCCTAAGCTCCCCCAATATCTCGAAATCAAGTCTTCGACCGTACGGCCCTTTAGTTGAAAAAGCCTCTTCTGAAAAATCACTAATAATGTTTAACAGAGCCTTAGAACTACAAATACAATTGTTGCTCCCGACAGACTTATCTGATATTATATAATGCGTTACAGAATATATGTTCGGGTGGTGTGTATGAAATTAATTCGCTGGGCATACGATAGAAGAGGAGTCGTCAGAGGGTACTTTGACCAGTTTCCGAATACTACCTTTTATTTAAAACGGATACGGAATTACTATTTTCTTTGTGCGGTTGACTGGAGTAAGTCTGATCCGGAAATAACCGAGGAACATCGGGAAGAAATTAATATATTGATTAATAGAGAATTGGGTAGGGAACAGGCCTACCTGCAAAGAAAAACGAGAAGCCTCTCTTAGAAGGCCTCTCGTTTTTCTTTTTTTTACCTGCCCATTGCTTCCCAGGCGGCATGCATCCCGGCTACCCTTCCAGTCACCATGGCGGATGTAATATTATACCCTCCTGTATATCCGTGGATATCAAGGATTTCTCCGCAGAAATATAGTCCAGCCATTAACTTTGATTGCATGGTGTTTGGCACTACCTCTTTAATAGATACTCCACCACCCGTTACGAATGCCTTTTCAATCGATTGTGTGTCATGTATGTTAACGGGGAAATGTTTTAATTCAGTAACGAACTTTCTTATTTGCTCATTGGATATATTTGCTGCTTTATCCTCTGATTCGATCCCCACCTTGTCCAAGATATAGTCTATCAGCCGTTCAGGGACAATGCCCTTTACCAAGTTACGCATACTTTTCCTCGCATGCTCTTTTACTAAAATTTGAAGCTGTTCTATTAATTCAACTTCTTTTTTCTCAGGGAGTGTATCGATTTCTACTTTAACTGGGCGATTCCCTTTCATGAATTCTTTTACTACATACTGTGAACACCTTAATATAGCAGGTCCGGAAAGTCCAAAGTGGGTGAAAATCATATCCATTTGATGGGTGATAATCG
Source organism: Thalassobacillus cyri (assembly GCF_900107755.1). Classification (GTDB taxonomy): domain Bacteria; phylum Bacillota; class Bacilli; order Bacillales; family Halobacillaceae; genus Thalassobacillus; species Thalassobacillus cyri. The sequence goes on from NZ_FNQR01000005.1 coordinate 1,839, forward strand.
TTTTCCCTTTTTGGTTGAAAACCGATACAGCTACATCTCTTAGAGATAAACCCTGCAAGGATTTTTGCTTAATAACATGATCATAAGAAATTAATGGTACTTCAGTTGGGTACAGCTCTGTAATCGTATGTCCCGCTTTTTTGGCCCAGGCATAGCCATCACCTGTGCTGCCTGTATGAGGAACTGATTTTCCTCCAACCGCAAGCACTATCGCTTTAGTTGTAATTTTTTCTTTCCCGTTTAAAATAATCGTATGGCTGTTTTCTCCATAGTCGATCGTTTCAACTGGAGTGTTTGTTCTTATCTCAACTCCTAACTCATCCAGTCGGTGGAGCAAGGCGTTGACCACGTCCTTTGCTTTATTGCTTGCCGGGAACATCCGTCCGTGATCCTCCTCTTTTAATGCCACTCCTAATCCTTCAAAGAAGTCAATGATGTCATAATTATTAAACACTGAAAACGCACTGTATAGGAACTTGCCGTTACCAGGAATATGTTTAATTACTTCTTCTTGAGGAAGTCTATTTGTCACATTACATCTCCCTCCTCCTGATATAGCAAGTTTATTGCCGAGTTTTTTTCCTTTATCGATCAATATAGTGGAGACACCCTGCTCTGCAGAAGCAATTGCTGCCATTAAGCCTGAGGGGCCACCGCCAATGATGGCTGTTTCATAGGACAATGTAGTCATTCCTTTCAATCCTGATGTTATTTGATTTGAATCATCTTCATTTATGGTAAAATAGATTCGTTCGACTCTACAATCATTGAAGGTGGAATAAATAGAAATGTCGAAAATAGTTAAAGGAACCATGCTCCTGACCGGAGCTACATTTTTATCAAAATTTTTAGGGATGATTTATCTTATCCCTTTTGAGGCAATGGTAGGCGACACGGGTGGTACGTTATATGGTTTTGCATATATACCATACACGATATTCATCAGTATATCCACATTAGGGGTCCCGTTAGCCGTTTCGAAATTCGTTTCAAAGTATAATTCGCTCGGAGATTATGAAACAAGCAGGAAGATATTGAAGTCCGGGATGCAGTTGATGGCATTTAGCGGTTTGGTTGCATTCCTGATTATGTTTTTTGGAGCTGAGCTGCTGGCAAAATCATTTATGAATGAGGAAAGCAGTAAAATTGCTTTAAAGGACGCCACAAGGGTCATTCAAATGGTAAGTTTTGCCCTCCTGATTATCCCTGGAATGAGTATTGTTCGCGGTTTCTTCCAAGGGCACGAATCGATGGCACCAACTGCCGTATCCCAGGTGATTGAACAGGTGGCGAGGATTGCATTTCTTTTGATTGCAGTATTTGTCGTTAGGGAAATATTCAAAGGTTCTATTGAGTTGGCCGTCGGGTTCGCTACCTTTGCTGCATTTGTCGGTGCCATTGCGTCTGTAGTTGTGCTTTATGTATATTGGAAAAAACGTAAACCATTTCTGGACCGACACCTGGAACAGCAGGAGTATTCCTATGATATTCCACAAAAGAAAATGTTCAAAGAGCTGCTTGGTTATGCTGGTCCGTTTGTACTGGTAGGGATTGCGATTCCACTTTATCAATTCATTGATAATTTGACGTTCCAGGATGCCATGTTTGTAGCTGGTGAAGGCGACCTTGCAGATACCGCATATGCAGCTATTGTGATGTATGGACACAAGCTTGTCATTATTCCAATGACGCTTGCTACAGGATTGTCCTTATCCATGCTGCCAGCGGTAACCGCATCGTTCACGGAACAAAAAATTCAGCTGCTTCATAAGCAGATAAACCAGGTTTTTCAGATTGTTATCTTACTAATTTTCCCAGCGGTGGTAGGGCTGATTGTACTCTCTGGAGAAGCTTATGGAGCGTTATATGGCATTGAAGGCGTAGAATTAAAAGGTATGTGGTTGGCTTGGTACGCTCCTGCCTCCCTGTTATTTGGTCTATTTTCTGTCAGTGCCGCAGTACTGCAGGGAATCAATCAACAAAACTTTACGGTTATCAGTCTGACTGTGGGAATGATTGTAAAAGCTTCGTTGAATATCCCGTTGATTTTAGTATTCGGAGCCAAAGGTTCCATCTTTGCTACCCTGCTTGCTGTAACTACAGCTGTTCTACTAAACTTATGGAGAGTAAGAAGAAAAGCAGACTTCCCCATGCAGCCTTTATTCAAACGTGCGTTACTGGTTGTAATTTTTACAACCATTATGGCACTCGTACTATGGATAGTTAAGTTCTTCCTGGGTATATTTATAAATCCGGAAGAAAGCCGCTTAGATGCTTTGATTGTTTTGATTACTGGTGTAGTTATTGGTGGAGTGAGCTATCTCTGGCTTGCCTATAAATCCACTTTGCTGGAACGGGTGCTTGGAGGTAAAGTGAGAGTGCTTGATCGATTCCTGAATAAGAAAAATAGCTAGGAGGGGAAATGATGCGCATTGATAAATTGTTGGCTCATATGGGTTATGGGACAAGAAAAGAAGTGAAGTCGCTTCTGAAGTCCAGTAATGTCAGGGTCAACGAAGAAACGGTTAATAGTCCCAAAACACATGTCGATCCTGATAAAGATCAGGTAACTGTCTATGGTGAAACGGTTGAATACCGGGAATATATTTATTTAATGATGAATAAACCAGATGGGCTGGTATCAGCGACGGAAGATGCAGTGGAAGAAACTGTGATTGAGATATTGCAGCCTGAAGATCTTATATTCCACCCATTCCCAGTGGGGCGTTTAGATAAAGATACAGAGGGGCTGCTGTTGATCACGAACGATGGTCAACTCGCCCATAGACTTACTTCACCAAAAAAAGACATAGGTAAAACTTATTTCGCGACCATAGATGGTGAAGTGACGGATTCAGATGTCGAGGCATTCAAACAAGGGGTCAAGCTTGACGATGGATATGTCACAAAACCGGGCGAGCTTGAAATATTAACCTCCGGTTCTGAATCGGAAATCGAACTTACAATTACAGAAGGAAAATATCATCAAGTGAAACGTATGTTTGAAGCTGTAGGAAAACGCGTTACCTACCTGAAACGGCTGAGCATGGGAACGCTCCAGTTGGACGAGGATCTAGCGCCTGGAGAGTACCGTGAATTATCACAAGAAGAAATAACTTACTTGAAAGAAATAACCAACCTCTAAGAAGGATGAAAAAAGCACCCGGCCAATTGGCACGGGTGACTTTGTAATTTATTTAGGAAATTTTTACTTTCTTTTCTGTTGTCGTCCATTTTCCGCGATTTGGACTATCCACTAAACCATTATATTCCAGAATTGTCAAATCCCTTTGGACTGTCCGGTCGGTGATGCCGAACTCTTCCGCTAGCTGTGACGTCGTAACTATCCCATTCTCTCTGATATACAGATAGACAGATTTAATACGGTTAAGCATACGGGATGATGAATGATTCAAAAAACCACTCCTTAGATTCATTCGTTGGAATTGTATGTGCGGGTGACGCTATGAAGTTATTTATAGTTTACACTAAAAATTATGATATATGCTACAAAATATAGTGGAATTTACAGACATTTCACTAAATTTACATGACTATTACTTTTTGAAAGGGGAGCAGGAAATGTACATACTTCGCAAGTTACTCGCCAAGATGGTCAATATTAATAATTATGTATTATTTTTATCGAGCGGAATGCTCGTAATATTGAGTACGATTTTGATAGTCAATGTGGAAAAGGAGAACTTCCCTACTTATTTTGACGGATTCTGGTGGGTAATGACTACGGTCACTACGGTAGGTTATGGGGATTACTATCCGGTTACCATAGCTGGACGCATGATAGCTATTGCACTTTATATCTTAGGAATCGGCTTGATTGGTGTCGTTATAGGGAAAGTGGTCGATGGTTTTGCTAGTTTTCGAAAAAAACGTTTGGAAGGTGATATCGTGTATAAAGATAAAAATCATTATATTATCATCGGCTGGTCACAAAAGGCCTCTTTTGCGATTAAAGAAATCATGGATACTTATGAAAATGCTGAGATCGTCATTATTGATGACTTAAAAGAAGCTCCATTCTTAAAAGACAACATTCACTACATAAAAGGGAATGCTTCCCAAAAAGAAACGTTATTAAACGCCAATGCAGCAGCTGCTAAAGCTGTGATGATATTTGCAGATGACCGGATTAAAGACGATCAGTTGATTGATGGGAAATCCCTGTTAATCGCCTCCACTGTAGAAGCATTGGCACCAGATGTCCATACGATTGTAGAAGTGATGGAAGAAGCTCATATAAAAAATTTCAAACATGTCCGGGTAGACGAGTTCATTATCTCAAATGAGACTGTATCCTCGTTGGCTGTAAGGTCAGCCTTTATGAATGGAGTATCAAATATATACGGTCAGTTATTAAGTCGCTCACATGGAGATGATTTATATTTGATACCGAAACGTGAGGACTGGAAGACTTATCGTGATGCCTTTGACTCTTTGTTGCAAAGAGGAGCGACATTAATTGCGGATGGCAATGACTTGAACATCAACCGGAGGTTAAATGAACAAATCCCGGAAGAAGCCAGGCTTTTTGCTATATGCGATGATGTCACGTATAAAAAAATCATTGGAAATGAGGGAGGAAAATGAACTTTACCACGCTAGCTTCTACCTACCAGAAAGAATTTGAAGAGAAAGTAAAATGAACTTTACCACGCTAGCTTCTACCTACCAGAAAGAATTTGAAGAGAAAGTAAAAAGAATTTTAAGGATGCCCAGCGTGTATCAAGAAGATGAGCGCTATCCATTTGGAAAGCCGATAGATGATGTATTGAACGAAATGCTTTCTATCGGCCAGGAGGATGGTTTTTCAGTAAAGAACATTTCAGGCTACGCCGGTCACATTGAATACGGCCAGGGTAAAGATATTATAGGAGTCCTCGGTCATCTTGATGTCGTACCTGCTGGTGAAGGCTGGAGCAATAACCCTTTTGATCCTGTTATCAGGGACGGCCATCTGTTTGCCCGGGGGCGCAGGATGATAAGGGTCCTGTAATGGCTGCATATATTGCCATGAAACTATTGAAAGATCAAGGTTTTGAGCCGAAAAAAAGAGTGCGGCTTATTTTAGGGACGGATGAGGAAAGGGATTGGCAGGGAATCGATTATTATTTCAAACAGGAAGAAATGCCACAGTTCGGATTTTCTCCTGATGCTGCATTTCCTGTCATTCATGCTGAAAAAGGTTTGATCGATGGATTTTTACAGCTTCCTTCAGTTTCTCAACCTCCAGATAATGCTATGCGAGTAGAGACTATGGAAGGTGGAGATCGCCTGAATATGGTACCAGACTTTGCAAAAGCAAAACTACAGGTGAATGGGCCTGCTAATCTTGAAGAACAGTTTAAGAGTTTTCTTGTTGATCGTGAGTTAACAGGGGAAATAAATAGTCACGGAAACAAGGTGGAAATGAATATTAGAGGCAAAGGTGTTCATGCCAGCAAACCGGAACAAGGTATCAACGCTGTTGTTGAGTTAGCAAAGTTCTTGACTCAGCTGCCTTTATCGCCCGAAGCAAAGACTATTTTCTCCTGGTTAGTCGATCAATACGGTGAAACGTCAGGTGCAAATCTCGGAATATACGCGCAGGATAAAGCTTCAGGTGCCTTGACGATCAATCTTGGATCTCTTACTTATAAAAATGGTGATATCTCTGCCGGTATCAATATCCGTTATCCAGTTACCAGTGACGGTGAAGCGATTATCAACAAAATGAGAGAAATGGCAGCTATTCAGAAAGGAAACTATGAACTATATGATCATCTCTTGCCTTTATATATAGATGAAGACCATCCCGACGTAAGGACGTTATTAGAAATATTCAACAAACAGACAGGAAGTGAGCGAAGCGTAGCATCAATCGGAGGGGCTACTTATGCAAGAGCATTAAAAACCGGGGTAGCATACGGTGCAATGTTTTCAGACAGTCCGGACACGGCTCACCAAAAAGATGAACACGTTCGTATCAGTGACATGATAAAAGCGATTGCTATTTATGCAGAAGCGATTTATCAACTGACAAAATAACCAGACACCTATAAGAAGAGAGGGAAGACCCAATGCAGCAGTACAAACATAAGACTTATCGTTTTTTCCAAATCTACTATTTCTTCACATTTTTCGGTTTCGGGGCCCTCTTCCCACTGTTGTCCATCTTTTTAGAAGAAGAAAAAGGATTGAACCATACTCAAATTGGTTTGATTATCGCGGCATTGCCTTTAGTCACTATTTTCATTCAACCCATATGGGGGATGATTAGTGATCACACCAAACGGACAAGAAGGCTGCTGGCAATTGCGACATTCTTGGCTGCTATTTTGGCCTTACTTTACCCCCTTTGGCAAGGTTTTATAGTATTATACGCAGGCATGCTGGTCATCGCAGTATTTCAATCAGCTATTGTACCGCTATCCGATAGTTTGTCTCTAAGTTATGTGCAGCAACATGGGAAACAATACGGGAATATCCGGTTATGGGGAGCAATCGGATTTGCTGTGGCTGTTTTTGTATTAGGGCGTGTCACAGAGGTAGCCGGATCTCTGAATTGGGTATTCGTATTTTTTAGCGGAGGACTTATTCTGGCTCTATTATCGCTCTCTCAATTTCCGAAACATGGAGAAGGTGTGGCCGTATCTTTTCGTGAAGGCTTAAAGGTGTTAACTAAACAAAAAAGCTTCATGATTTTTTTAATTTCTAATTTCTTAGTATTTGGACCGGTATTAGCAAACAATTATTATTTCGGTACATTCATTTTAACTGTCGGTGGAACACTAACAGCAGTAGGAATAGCGTTTTTGTTTGCTGCTGGAAGTGAAGCCCCCTTTATGAAAATATCCCAATTTATTATTGATAAGCTGGGTATTTTTCGAGTATTGATTATCAGCTCTTCTGTTTCATTTATCCGTTGGCTTATATATGCCTTTGAACCATCCAGCGGGATCGTTTACACAACGACAATTATGCAAGGTGTATCAGTCGGACTTTATATACCTGCCGCTTTGATTCTGGTAAGGGAACTTGCGCCTAAAGGTGTTATTGCAACAGCAGTAGGTTTATACTCCGCTGTAGGAAATGGGTTGGGGAACGCATTTTTTACGTTTATAGGCGGGGTATGGATTGATGCTCTACATGTATTTGGGATGTATGGCTTTTTCTCCGCCATGACTTTTACAGGGGTGATCTTGATAGTAGTGGTGAGTAAACGGGAAGGTAAGCAAATCTATATAGAAGGAGGATGATTACATGACAGGAACGCCTCATTATTTTATTGGCGTACCTATTTCCGAGGAAATACGTCAGGTTCTGGGAGGCTGGCAAAAAGAACTGAAACAGGTGGTACAATACAAAACTTGGACACATCCAGAAGACTTTCATATTACATTGAAATTTCTCGGAGCGGTAGATACAAAAAATATTAATGAGGTGCTGCAATTGCTGAAGGAAGAGACAGCATCTTACCCTGCTCCTTTCCATGTTGAGACGTCAGATCTGAAATTTTTTGGTCAAAAGCAAAAGCCGAGGGTTTTATTCATGGAAGTTGAGAAGCATACTTCTTTATTGAATTTGAAAGAAATTGTGGAAACAAGACTGAAGCGTGCTGGTTTTCAGGAAGAGAAACGACCATACCGGCCTCATATCACCATAGCGAAAAAGTGGAAGGAAGAGCAGAAAGATACATTTACGAATGAGAAACTGGAGAACTTGAAAGAAACACTGATTTTACCGGTCGACCGGTTTCATGTCTTCCGTATCCACCCGGCAAAAGCGCCTAAGTATGAAATTGTCGAGACCATCGAATTGGGGTGACATTATGGCACAGTTGATTAAGCTTCAGGACTATATTTCCCGGTATGAAACAGATATGTATAAATATCCCGGCCAGTATATCCGTGCTAAAAAGCAGCACTGGAAGACAATGAAACAAAAGTGGACAGAACAGCGTTTGGAATTGGAGCAACCGCCTCCACCATCTGAAGAAGACGAACCTCTTTCTAAATGGAAACGCCTTTTTAAAAGACAAGATAAAGGAGAAGCTGATCAGCATCCTTCTCCTGATCCTCCAACCTCCGTAGATGAAGCAAAGCAGGTTTTTCTTGATGATCTATTTTCTGTTCAATTGAAGTGGGCATCATCGACTTTGTGGGAAAAGTCATTTTTGGACCCAGATTATAAACACGATAAGCAATTGAAATACTTATTACAGCGGTTTCCCGACACGTTTCTTATTATGTACTGCCCGCTAGTCAAAATTAAACAAGCATCAATGGAAATAAATACAATCCTGATTGGCCCCACAGGGATTGAAATAATTCATTTCATGGAGGCTTCTGCTAATTCTGTGATCGTACCAGTAGATAACAGAACCTGGCATATCGAAGATGCGCATAGCAGTTCAAAGATCATCAGCCCATTGGTTGCTTTGAATCGAAGTGAAACCTACGTAAAAAGTGTTCTTTCCAAATATGGCATTGAATTTTCATATAAAAAAGTGATAATCGCACCTGAAAATGAGTTTAAATCTGCAAAAGAAAATTTTCATACGAGTTATATTGGTAAAGTTGACTACCAAAAATGGTTTGAAAATAAAAGGAACTTGCGTTCACCATTAAAGTATTCGCAATTGAAGGCAGCTGAAGCTCTTGTTAAACACAGCCAGACTACTGCCATAAGGCGTCCTGAATGGGATCAGGAAGATCAGGGGTTCGTGAGCGGAGAGTGAATATTTGACCATTTTCGAGCAACTGAGTCTGTAAGTATTACCTTTGCATTATTTGTAGTATAATAGACTCACGAAAGGCTTTGCTGGTAACCTAGGGGGGAAGACATGCATATTGTCATTGTAAATACGATTGCTGGTAATGGCAGAGCCTTGAATATATTAGAGAAGATTCAGCATGATCATTCATTTCAAGCGAATCAATGCAGATCATTTATCACCGATTATAAAGGACATGCGGAAGAGATTGTGAAACAAGTAACTGAAATTTATCACGAAAAGATAAAAACCGTGATTATCATTGGTGGAGATGGAACTTTACATGAAGTCCTGAACGGGATGAAGCACTATCCTGAAATTCCTCTTGCCTTTATACCCGCAGGGTCTGGAAATGACTTTGCGCGAGGTGCAGGCATACATACAAATCCAGTTACCTTATTCAAGCGAATTATAGACCATCCCAGAACCTTATCCTTTAAACCAGGGGCTTACCTGTTTCATAATGATGTTAAGAGCCGCCGGCATTTTATGAACAGCATCGGATTTGGTCTGGACGCTGAAGTTGCTTATAAAGCGGATAACTCATCCTTCAAAAAAGTATTCAACAGGATGAGAATCGGTTTTATGAGTTACGTCCTTGCCTTTTTTACAGTACTTCCAACATATCAATCATTAGATATCACCCTTACTATTGATGGCAAAGTAAAACAGGTAAAGGGTGCTTATATGATAACTGTTTCCAGACACCCTTATTATGGGGGAGGAATGAAAATCGCTCCACAAGCCAGTTTGAAAAAAGACTTTTATTCAGTCATCGTTGTCGAATCGATGCCTAAGTGGAAAATACTTTTATTGTTTATCACCGTATTTTGGGGGAAACACACATCTTTAAGAGAAGTTAAACAATATAAGGGCAGAGCGATCACTGTAGAGTCGCTATCTACGATTCCTGTGCAGGTCGATGGGGAAGCCGGCTCATGCCGTTTTTGTAAAATGGAAATACCAGAGCAAAAACGAATGGTTTATTTTGGGTAAGGAAGCTTGTTCTTGAAATTGGACGGGGAGATAAGATATTCTATAAAACGTGTATCATACTGCAGTATAAAACTTTTACTGGCTATGGAAAGAAAATCATGTATACTTATAATACCGCTTATGGCACGGCAATACTTAAAGATTTGAGGAATTGAAGGTGAAACGCTTGGAACACATACTTGGAGAAGAATGGACCATTACACCAGCCGGTGGATCGACTGGTGAGGCCTATTATGCACAAAATAATAATAAACGTCTATTCTTGAAGCGGAATTCATCCCCTTTCCTGGCTGTATTGTCTGCAGAAGGAATCGTACCTAAGCTCGTATGGACAAAAAGGTTGGAAAATGGTGATGTTATCACTGCTCAGGAATGGCTGGAAGGCCGTGAACTCAAACAGGAAGAAATGAAACATCCAAGAGTGGCTAAACTGTTGAGTAAGATTCATCATTCTTCCGAGTTGTTAGACATGCTGATGCGGATAAGCAAACATCCGTTGCTTCCAGAAGACATCCTTGAGGATATCAAAGAGAACGAACGTCTCTTTAAGGACATCGATCCATGGAAACAAATTTATATAGCGATTGATTATTTGGAAGCAAAACTGGGGGAAGTGAAAGCTGCCAAGCATGTAGTGTGTCATTGCGATATGAATCATAATAATTGGATGTTATCCAGGGATGATCAACTTTATTTGATCGATTGGGACAATGCGATGGTGGCAGATCCTGCCATGGACTTAGGGATGCTGTTACACTGGTATATTCCTAAAGAGGATTGGAAGCCTTGGCTGGAAAGGTACGGCGTAGAAGAAACAGAAAATTTATATACACGTATGACCTGGTATGCGATAGCTCAATCATTGACTTTCATTCAATGGCACCGCATGCGAGGAGATATAGAAGAAGCCGCTCAGCGAACGGAATCACTGAAGCGACTGATGGTTAATCATGGTATCTGGTGTCCTTGAACTCTGCCAGAGCACTGACCCAGTGCTTTAAATTAGCTTGATTATTATAGATATGTTCTGTCATTTGTTCGTCAGACAAGCTTTGTTGACTATAATCATAAATACCAGGTAAATAATCCTGTAAATTTTGCTCAGGCTGATTAGCCAGCTTTGATTGAAGGGAATGGACAAGACGTGCAATCTGCTGACATTCGGCAACTGTGCCACAGCCATCCTCACTTTGTTCTGTAAGCAAATCGTATAAAACATTCAGCTGGTCATTTATCGTCAATGGCATCATGATCACCCTTTTTTATTTAGAGTGCTGAAAAATGCTGTTTCCTATACAAAAAAAATGGGCTCCTCAAAAGGAGCCCATTTTTTTAGGGATAATATATATTCATGATGTCGTTATCAAATCTTTATGCCTGTGGTGCATACTTAATTTGATTTTTGCGAACTTCAGGATTTACCAGTTGTGTCAATTTTTCAAATGGATATATGAAAAGTGCATATCCAGCGAAAAGCACAGAAAATACAGCAATTACGCTCATTTCAATCATACTAGTCAGTAGTTTCATCAGTAAATACTCACTCCATGTTTGTAGTATTAATCATACGATAATAATCATATCCCAGTAAACGCTTACAATCCAAATGAGGAAGTCAGTATTGATAGCTCTTGAGAAAGGGTGAACGGTGATAAAAGTCATATACCTTTTGTATAGCTACATATATGGGGGTAGATGGAAGTATACGTCGTTTTCCTGCAAATTCGCTAAAAACTTTTCTAAGAGAGTGATTTCGTGATAAAGTTTAGACGGTAGAGGAGGAATAATATATGCGTTTACGTAATAAACCATGGGCAGATGATTTTCTACGTGAGAACGACCACATCGTCGTCCAGGAGCCATTTGAACATAAAAATAAATGGCAAGCACTTTTTCCCGAAAAACAGCCATTACATTTGGAAATAGGTTCCGGAAAAGGACAATTTATTGCCGGGATGGGGAAACAGCATCCTGATATCAATTTTGTGGGGATCGAGCGTGTCAAAAGTGTCATTGTTGGTGCAGTCAAGAAAGTGATTGATGCAGATACTGCCAATGTACGGATGGTGAACGAGAATGCCAGAGATTTGAGGGAATTGTTCGGTGAAAATGAAGTAGACCACCTTTACCTGAATTTTTCGGATCCATGGCCGAAAACGCGTCATGAAAAAAGAAGATTAACTTACCATACGTTTTTAGAACAATATCATAGTATTTTAAAAGCGAATGGAAAAATAACCATGAAGACCGATAATAAAAAGCTTTTCGAATATTCGCTAGTCAGCTTCTCTCAATTTGGTATGCGATTAGAAGAGGTAGAACTTGATTTACACCAACTGGATGATCCGCTGAATGTTCCTACCGAATATGAGGAGAAATTTGCTGAAAAAGGTCAGCCGATTTATCGTTGCCGTGTCTCCTTCAAGTAATGATACCATTTCCAAACCTTTCATCTGTTATGGTACACTTTAATGTGTAAGCAAAAGGAGGGGAACAGATGGAAACATTGCAAGTAGGACGAGCCAGGCTGACCTGGCTTCAAGGTGGAGTTACCCATTTGGACGGAGGAGCGATGTTCGGAGTTGTTCCACGCCCACTATGGACGAAAAAATACCCGGTTAATGATAAGAACCAAATTGAGCTCCGGTCTGATCCGGTTTTGTTGGAAGTTGATGACCGTAGATTTTTGATTGATTCTGGCGTAGGCAATGGAAAATTTTCCGAGAAGCAAATCAGAAACTTTGGTGTTCTGGAAGAATCGAAGCTCGATGAGTCTCTGGAAAAGTTAGGCTTGACTACAACAGATATTGATATCGTTTTGATGACACACCTTCATTTTGACCATGCTTGTGGATTGACGCGTTGGCAAGAAGATGAACTTGTTTCTACGTTTCCTGAAGCAGAGATTATTACTTCTGAAGTGGAATGGAATGAAATGAGGCAGCCTAATCTTCGTTCTGCTAATACGTATTGGGAAGAAAACTGGAAGCCTATAGAAACACAGGTACATACGTTTCAAGAAGAAAAGGAATTGCTGCCAGGCTTGAAAATAATCCATACAGGCGGGCATAGTGATGGTCATTGTATCATTATATTTGAAGATGGCGAAGAACAATTCATTCATATGGCGGATATCATGCCGACACATGGACACCAAAATCCATTGTGGGTCCTTGCATATGACGATTACCCTGTTACGTCGGTCCATGAAAAACAAAAATGGATGAACTATGGCTATGAGCGGAATGCCTGGTATACGTTTTACCATGATGCCCATTATCGGGCGATCAAATTCGACCAGGATGGAAACAGAATAGATGAGGTAAAACGCCACCGCTATGCTTACTAAAGAACAAAAGAGCAAGCGCCTTGCTCACCTCCGACAAGCTTAAACCAAGCCTCGGCGTGACGTTTTTTGTCACAAAGAGGATTGACTTAAGACCTCGAGGGGATAGGCGCTGGAGCTGGATGCAGTCCGACGCAAAATGTTGCCCACAACCATCCATTTTTATAAATTCCTAGATAATAACAAAAGCCGTGCTGGTTTATTAAACCAGCACGGCTTTTGTTATTAATTTGCTTCAGCCACATCAACGATGGTTCCTGTTTGTGCATCGATGAAGAATTCGTATTGAGAGGTTTCCCCGTCTTGGCTCTTCGAAACGCCTCCACGATAAACTTCATAATCCATACCGTTTTTGGTCAATTCTTCTGGTTTCATGTAAATCCAGGAGCCACTGATAGGTCCTTGTTTTTTGAATGCTTCTTTTGCGATTTTCAATGCTTTTTCAGGAGTGACCCCCTGTTTGTTGAAGACTTGTTCTTTGACGACATAGCCAGCTAAAGCACCAGCACCTGCCGCGATTGCGACTTTTTTCCAATCCATCACTATTCACCTCAATAAGTATTCTTTCCCACTAGTATACTAAATGTACTTCATAATGAAAACTAAAATCAGTCTGAAAAGTAGAAAGTAGTCGAAAGTTTCGGTAAAATGGTTACTATAGTGGAAAGGAGTTCGATACATAATGAATCAAGAGACACAATCTTTATTCCGGACATTGACGGAACTACCTGGTGCACCGGGTAATGAACATCTGGTACGTCAGTTTATGAAATCAGAGTTAGAGAAGTATGCAGATGAAATAATTCAAGATGGCCTTGGAGGGGTTTTTGGGGTCAAAAAGGGTGAAGGTCCAAAAGTAATGGTAGCTGGGCATATGGATGAAGTTGGATTCATGGTTACGCAAATTACCAAGAATGGGATGATTCGATTTCAGACACTTGGGGGATGGTGGAACCAGGTGATGCTTGCTCAGCGAGTACAAGTGATTACGGATAATGGTCCCGTCACAGGGGTGATTGGTTCTATACCTCCTCATAATTTAACACCAGAACAGCGTAAAAAGCCGATGGAAGTAAAAAATATGTTAATCGACATTGGTGCAGATGATGAAGAGGATGTAAAACGGATTGGTGTTAAACCAGGTCAGCAAATTGTTCCAATATGTCCGTTTACTCCGATGGCAAATGAAAAGAAAATCCTGGCAAAAGCCTGGGATAATCGTTACGGTTGCGGGCTTGCTGTAGAGCTAATGAAAGAATTGAAAGGGGAAAATACACCTAATCAGCTTTTCTCTGGTGCTACTGTTCAGGAAGAAGTCGGGTTGCGAGGTGCTCAAACTGCAGCCAATATGATACAACCGGATATCTTTTATGCCCTGGATGCTTCTCCAGCCAATGACATGAGTGGTGATGATAAAGAGTTCGGCCAACTTGGCAAAGGGGCGTTACTTCGTATATTCGACCGTAGCATGGTTACACACCGCGGTATCCGGGACTTTATTTTGGATACGGCAGAAAGCAACGACATCCCCTATCAGTACTTCATTTCGCAAGGTGGTACAGATGCAGGAAGAGTGCACATTTCCAATGATGGGGTACCATCTGCAGTGGTAGGGATTTGTTCGCGATATATCCATACGTCCTCTTCTATCATTCATGTGGATGATTATGCTGCAGCAAAAGAGCTGTTGGTCAAATTAGTGAAAACGACAGATCAAAATACGGTCGCACAAATTCGTAATAATGGATAAGTAATAGATACAAATCACGCAGGCTGGGAAAGTCTGCGTGATTTTATTTCTATTTTCGTGATGAGATGCCTCTTATCAACGTTGACTTTTTAACCATAGACCTGAACGGGGATAATGATGTATAGTGTAAGGAAGTAATTGTTCGATAGAAAGGTGAATAGAATGGTTCGCATATATACTGGATCGCAAAACCCTACAAAAATAGAATCTGTAAAAGAAGTATTCTCTAGTTATGATATAGAAGGAGTAGAAGTTGAATCTAAAGTGTCCGCTCAACCTTTTTCTGATGAAGAAACGCAGGAAGGTGCAATAAACCGGGCAAGAGAATGTGCAAAAATGAAAAAAGGCGCTATGGGACTTGGCTTAGAAGGTGGAGTTATGGAAATAGCTGATGAACTTTACCTATGTAACTGGGGTGCGTTAGTCGATGAACGTGAAAACTTGTACTTGGCCAGTGGAGCAAGAATCCCATTACCGGAAGAGATTAAGGTAGAATTAGAAAAGGGTAGAGAATTAGGCGATGTAATGGATGAATATGCAGATAAGCAAGAGGTAAGAAGAAACGAAGGAGCGATTGGTATTTTTACTAATGCCGCAGTCGATCGTAAAGAAATGTTCATTCATATTACCCGTCTCTTGAAAGGACAATATGAATTCGCGAACAAGCATAAAGCGGAACAAGCTTAACTTTAAGGTAAAAATAAGAGTTAAATTGGAAAGCAATAGTTAAGGACGTGATGGAACTGGATAGCTAGTCGTGTCTCAGTCCCATTTTTCTGGTCTCAACAATAATCGAAAAACTGCCCCAGCATGTCTATTACAGACATGGGGGCAGCTTTTTTTATTTTCATGGTTTATTCATAAATGTACTGCAATACTTCCAATGCTTGATCGACAGTCTCAACGGTAACATCGGCTTTGTTGGTCAATTCCTTCAATGGATGGATCAATGAATCAGGGCGTACGATAATTGTCGGTTTGTTCAGGTGTATAGCTGCACTGGCATCCATGGCAGTATTCCATTGCTTATATTTCTCTCCGAACAAGGCGATGACTACATCAGATTTTTGCAGTAGTACTTGTGTTCTTAAATTATTGATGCTGGATGCAGCATCATCTTTGTAGAGGCCGCCTGGCTGTTCACCGAGAATATCCTCGCCGATATTGTCCGAGCGGTCATGGTTTTCTTGGGGTCCAACAAAGGTCAGTGGCAAGTCTTTTACTTTTGCTTTACTTTTGACTTCGTTTCTCCAATCATCATGAATTTGTCCGGCTAAATATACGGTCAGTTCCATAATAAATTCCTCCCATTCATTACCTTTGTTCCTACATTTCCATTATGTACAATTTATAAGAAGTTGTCCATTGATAGGTGATGGAACGAAATGGAACTTGTCAAATCAACAAACAATAGTATCATGAAAGTAAAAAGAGGGAGATGCAGGAGGAATATTCTATGAAGAAGACGATTGGTACATTACTTACTATTCTTGCTTTTGTGCTAGGGGGATGTAGTTTTTTTATGTCCGAAGAAGATACAATCACGCAAACTTATGAAGTCGCAAAAACGACATTTGAGAAAAATGAAACGGATACAAATCATGAGGCTGGTTCATTTTCTTTATATCTCCCAGACAGCATGAAAATTTCTGGAGAGTCAAATAGTAATTTGATACTTAACGAAGGTGAGCAGACATTTATATTATTTTATAATCCTAAAGAAGAACGGAAAAGTAAATTGAATTATCAGGCCGCTTCTGAAAAAGATGAGCATCTGTTGTTGGAATCTTTTGAAGATGAAGGCCGATTTGGATATGTAAGGGTACTGCCTATAAATGAGGAAGAAAAATATGAACTTCAAGTAGGCGTAGGCGGGGTAAAGGTCACTACCTATGCTGAAAAGGACAGTTTAAAGAAGGATGTAGAAAAAATGATGAAGATTGCTAATTCAATTGCTTATTAGTTATAAAAACTCCCTGGCCAAGGAAACCCGGCCAGGGAGTTTTTATCTTGATGACCTAAGAGGTTTTCCTTTCTGATAAATACTCATCGCCTGATTCCAGGGCAGGTTGTTTCTCAGGAGTAGTTTCTTCCTCTAATAGTTCGTGCGTCCTTATCTCTTCATTATTATCGTTATCGAATTCTTCATAGGAAGCCGTTTCTGATAAAATGGTAAACTGGCTGACCTCTGCTTCCAGCTCTTGGGAAAGGCTTTGTAGATCATTTGCAGCATGATTTACTTCGCTGAAAGAGTTCACCTGGTTTTCACTTGAAGCAGCTACTTCCTCAGCTGTAGCGACGGCTCGCTCGGAGATAATGCTGATTTCCTGCAACTTATGTTTCAAAATATCATTGACGTCATCTACATCAGTGATGGCTGTATTGACGTCTTGAATTTGCGTATTCATCGCTAAAACTTGCTCAGCAATACGATGGAACACATTTTTGGTGTCTTTTACTGCAAGGTTTTGGGATTGCTGGTAAGTCGCAAATTTTTCCGCTTCATCAGATAAGTTGGTCATTTGCAGTGACATACGATCTACAAGTTTCTGAATGCTTTTTGCTTCTTGCTTGGATCGTTCTGCAAGCTTTTTTACTTCATCAGCTACAACCGCAAATCCCTTGCCAGCTTCACCTGCACGTGCAGATTCGATAGCTGCATTCAAGGCTAACAGGTTGGTGTTATCTGCAATTTCTTCAATGGTGGTGACAATTTTATTTACTTGCTTCGACTGCTCAGTAGTCGACTGTACTTCTTTTGTCAAATGCGAAGCGAGAGAAATAAAGGAATCAGAAATGTCCTCCAACTTATTGATTGTCTGTAACCCTTGTTTACCTTCTCTGTCCGCTTCCTGTAAGGCACCTGAAATTTCCTCAGTAGCTTTGGTTGTACCAGTTATGGCCTGGGAAACTTGCTCAATCATATTGGTACTTTCCTCTATCTTTTGTGCTTGCTCCTGGGACCCGATTGCTACTTGGTTGATGGCTTCATTTACTTCTTCTCCCTGATGGTTGGTATGTTCAGCAACTGATGTGAGGTGGTTAGAAGAGGCGCTCAAAACACCTGAGGCGTGTCGTACCTTTTTGACTGATTGTTCCATCTTTTCTGCCATTTGATTGAATTGATCACCTAATTCAGCCATTTCATCCCTGGTCCTGACAGATACTCGGTGGGAAAGGTTCCCTTCACCGATAATCTTTGCTCCCTCTTTAAGTGTATATAAAGATCGGGATATGGATTTGATTAAAATAAAACCAGTGATAAGAGTAATCAATAAACCTAATGTTCCGATCAATATCAATAGCAGAAAAAGTAAATTCTTAGCTTGTTCCTGTTCTGCCAGAAGTTGCCCGTGAAGTTCATTGACCGTAGAAACTACTTGATCGACTTGATTAGCAACTTCAGCGGATATTTCTTCGAATGTGGTACGGATTTTGTCAGATGAAGCAAATGAATTGTTCATGGAACGGACGGTCTGTTCATATTTTAGTAAGTTCGTATTGAAGAGACTGTTTTGTTTAGCTGTTAACTGCGCTTCTTCTCCTAATTCCTTAAAGGCTCGTTTACTTCCATCAAAGTCATGGAATGTTTCATCTGTCGGGTTATGTAAGAAACGTGCTTCTGATAAACGGAGAGATAGTAAATGATTGGACAAACTTGAATCATCTAATTCGTCAATTAGTTTAGTCAATTCTTTATATGCATCATCAATGTATTGATACATGCCGCTATCATTGTTGAAACCGATCATCCGATACATGTTGACCACAGTATCCAGTTTTTCTTCGTATGTCACAGTTCTCTGGTGGATTGCTGAAAGTTTTTCAGATATAGCAGGGTAATTTTTATAGGATTCTGCATGGGACTTAGCTGTTTGTTTCAGGTTAATAATAGCTGTTTTCATTGCTTCTGCATTAGCTTCACCTGGTTCCGCAAAAAATGCTTGCTGGCTATTTGTGGTCCCCATCATTTTATAATTGATTTCTTTACTATGAATGAGTGCTTCTTGTAAATGTTCTCTTTCCTCAATCATTTCAGCTTGCTGATTAAAAAAATAAACAGAGAACCCGATTAGTATAGCGATACTAGCTAAAGACAAGATAAGGATCAACCTCACCCTGTTACGTATGGTCTTCACATTTTCCCCTCCTCAAATTATGTGAAAATAGACTCAATCAATACTATTGAAATTATAGAGCTTTTGAATCACCAAAACAACTTAACTTGACAAATATAAAACTTTATACCCAAAAAAGCGCTGACTCAATGTCTTTACACATGTAAAATATTTTTGTAAAATATAATGGTTGCATGCCTTAGGGAGGGAAAAGAATGAAGCGTTTTTTTCAGAAAAAAGGAGTAACTCTTAGTGCGAAGGAATATTTTATAACTGCATTGAGTTTCATGGCTCTTGGGTTGTTTTCATCGCTAATTATTGGGTTAATTATAAAGACTGTGGGGGAGCAGCTGGATTTCTGGCCATACTTATCTGCTTCATTCATTGAAATGGGCGAATTCGCCATGGATGTGAAAATTTGGGGAGGAGCGATTGGTATAGCAATCGCTTATGGGTTGAAGGCTCCGCCACTTGTTATGTTCGCTGCTTTATTCAGTGGCGCGTTCGGTGCTGAACTCGGGGGTCCGGCTGGAAGTTATGTGACAGCATTAGTTGCTACTGAAACAGGTAAATTAATTAGTAAAGAAACTCGCATTGATATAATTTTAACCCCTTTTCTTACGATTGCTACAGGTTTTATCGTCGGTTCTTTCATCGGTCCTCCAATTGGAAATTTCATGGTGTGGTTTGGGGAAGTCATCATTTGGGCGACTGACCAACAACCATTCATTATGGGGATAATTGTCGCTGTATTGTTAGGACTAGCATTGACCGCACCAATTTCAAGTCTGGCCATTACATTAATGTTATCGTTAGATGGAATTGCAGCCGGTGCGGCTACCGTTGGAGGAGCTGCACAAATGATCGGATTTGCGACCATCAGTTATCGAGATAACGGTCTAGGTGGTATGCTGGCACAGGGGATTGGTACATCGATGCTCCAAGTGGCTAATATTATAAAAAAACCGATCATCCTTCTGCCCCCTACGATAGCAGGGGCTGTGCTGGCACCTATTGCTACTGTTTGGCTCAAAATGGAAAACAACCCAATGGGAGCTGGAATGGGCACCAGTGGGTTCGTAGGGCAAATAATGACGTTTGAGTCAATGGCGTTCAGTTGGGAGATTTTTTGGGTAATATTGATACTTCATATCATCGCACCTGCAATCATCAGTTTATTGATAGCAGAGTGGTTTCGGAAAAAGGGATGGCTCAAGCCGGGTGATATGAAAATTGATTATGAATAGGTAATTTGATCAAGCATGACCCACATTTACCAGGTGCTATGTTAGGATGGAAGCGGAGGTGTAGAGATGGAACAGTTGAAAACAGAAGAACAATTTCAGGAATGGCGAAACAAAGAAAAGGTAATTATGTTATTCTCAGCTGACTGGTGTCCGGATTGCCGTTTCATTGAACCTTTCCTTCCAGAGCTTGAAGAAAAATATTCGGAATATAACTTTGTATATATTGATCGAGATGACTTCCTGGATATTTGCATAGAAAATGGGGTTCTTGGTATTCCGAGCTTCCTTGCCTTCCATCAGGGAGAAGAGATCGGCCGCTTTGTCAGTAAGCAGCGGAAAAAAAGAGATCAAATCGAGGCATTCATTGACGGATTAGAGAAATAGTCAGAAACTGCGCGATTGTTGAAGCGCAGTTTTTTTATGCTAAAATAGACAAAGTAATTGATTTCTCTCCAAAATAAAGGAGGAAACTGTATGAAAATGACAAGCATCAAAATGAAAAGAAAACTCGAAGATCGGTTGCAAGTGGAAGGGTGGCGTACTTCTTTCAACCGTGATAAAGATACATTCCGGGTAGAATGGAAGGAATCAGGCCAGGGGATAACCATTACCTTGCCTAATGTTATCTCTAAGTGGGAAAATCGCGGAGAAGAAGCATTGGATGAATTAGAGGAGCATATCAAAGAGGCGTTACGGATTATGAATGAGACGCCCCATTTGGAAGGGAAAGAACAACATATTTTCCCTGTTATCCGTGCTGGCTCGTTTCCGACTGAGACTTCTTCAGGGAAACAACTGCTGTATTCCGAACACACAGCTGAAACAAGGATTTATTATGCCCTTGATCTCGGCAAGTCCTACCAGCTGATTGATGAAGAAATGCTGGAGAGCGAAGGCTGGACGGCGGATCGCGTAAGGGAAATTGCAAGCTTTAATGTCCGTTCACTATCCGTAGATTTGAAAAAAGATGAAGTGTATGGGAATACATTTTACTTTCTATCGACGAATGACGGGTACGATGCTAGTCGGGTCTTGAATGAGGCATTACTGGAAGAAATGAAAGCGAAGGCAGAAGGGGAACTGGCACTGAGTATACCACATCAAGATGTGCTGATATTTGCTGACGTCCAAAACCCCACCGGCTATGACATCTTAGCTCAAATGGCGATGAAATTCTTTGCAGAAGGACGTACACCAGTCACTTCATTATCATTTTTATATGAAGATAAACAGCTGGAACCCATATTCATTCTAGCTCAAAACAAACCTAAAGATGAAGGAAAGGGCGAGTAGGCATGTATGTATTTTATAACCCCAAAGGAATCGGAGATGTACTGATTTTTCCAATCAAAGATGGAGATCGCAACTATATTAACCAACAGCATCATGGAGATGTGGTGAAGATTACTGATCAACGTGATGGAAGTTTGCTTGGGTATAATCTTTTTAATCTTTCTTCCTATATGAATTTGTCTGAGCATGGGAAGATAAGGCTTACGGATTCGTTGCTTGATAAAGTAAAAGACGTCTTTGAAAAGAATGGCCTAGACGAAAAGTTGGATATAGATTTGTCTCCCAAATTTGTCGTTGGATATGTTGAAGAAAAAGATCAGCACGAAAATGCAGATAAGTTGAGTGTATGCCAGGTAAATGTAGGGGATGAAAAGCTGCAAATCGTATGTGGTGCTCCTAATGTCGATAGCGGCCAAAAAGTGGTTGTGGCCAAGGTTGGCGCGGTTATGCCAAGTGGTATGAAGATCAAGCCCGCCAAATTAAGAGGGGTGGATTCGCGGGGGATGATCTGTTCGGCGAAAGAATTAGGTATCCCGGATGCTCCTAAAGAAAAGGGTATCCTTGTTCTGGAAGACGGATATGAAATCGGTCAGGTTTTTGAAATATAGAAATCAGATTAGATGACTGTAGCACTATTTTCACGCTACAGTCTTTTTTTATTATAAAAAACAACCTGTATGATTGAAAAACCTGTTAAAATAATAGGTAAACCTTTGTTAAGAAGAGAGTGATATAAATGTGGGATCAGATGAAGAAAAAACTGAAAGATCTTTTTGCCAACGAGACATCTGAACAGCTGGTGCAGGCTGATAACACGTTAAAGCACAAAGAAAATAACGACCCTTATGTAAAAACTAAAATGGCATATAAATATCCTAAGCAAGGCGAGTTCCGTTTTCCGGTAATTCCGGATCATCGTTCAACGCAGCAAGAACAAAAAAGTAGTCGTCGTCCTGCTCAAACTCCATCGCAAGAATATCAAGCTAAACCGGTTAAAAGCCCTGGTAGGGAAAGCGCAGAGAAGCGAAGCTATACACCGAAAAAGGAGTATACGCCTGACCTGCATAACCGGAAAAACAACACTAAACCAAAGAATGAAAGACGTTACCAAAAAGAAGAAAGCAGCAAGGAAGAATTAAACAAAGTTCCTTTTCAACCTTCTGAAGTACCTTCACCGATTTATGGCTACCATCCGAGAACAGGCAACAGTAAGGTAATGGATGACTTAGCTTCTTCTGAAAAAGATCATCGACCACAGGCTGAGAGCCTATCAGAACTGTTGGCCCGCCACAGGGAAGATGCTTCTCCCCGTTCGCAAATCGTTACTCCTTTTGAAGATATTCCGGTGGATCACGGAGAAGAAAATGTCGAAGGGATTTCTGAGGAGACAAATGAAGAGAAAACACTTGCTGATGATCAAGTGGAGCAGCAAGATAGCAGGGAAGAAGAGCTTTCAACGAGTGAAGAGGATTCCTTTGTAAGTGCAGAGGGTTATATCGCAGCAACTTTAGAAACTCCGGTCCAAGATGAAACAACGGGTAAATCTGACAAAGAGATAAAAGAAGAGGAAACAGAATATGTAGAAGATACGGAAGCTGCAACACCTCAGATAGACGAAATTGAGAATGAGGAAGCGATTGAATATGAGCAGCAGCTGGAACCCGAAGAACAGTCAAATTCAGTTGAAACTGTTGAAGAAGATACGCTTCCAAAAGTTCCTGCTTCTAATGATGAGGAAAGGGTGGAAGCTCAAAAACCTGTCGGGAAGCCAGAAAAGAAAAAAGAACCACATAAGAAAAGAAATCATGCAAAACACCACTCCAAAAACGGAAAACAAAGTGGTCCCTTCAATGTCATTATGACTCCGCGGGACAAAAGAAGCAGAAATAAAAATACGGTGGCTGAAAATACAGAAGAAAAAAGAGAGAAGAAAAAAGAAGCGGATTCTCCAATAGCAGCTTATAGCAAACCACCGCTCCATTTATTGGATGATCCCATAAGAAAATCCCATAATTACGATGAGCGGATAAAGGAGCGGATGGAATTACTGGAGACTACACTAAACCACTTCCATGTCCGGGCAAAGGTAGTTAATGCGATGCGTGGTCCATCGGTTACACGGTTTGAAGTTCAGCCGGAGCCTGGTGTGAAGGTGAGTAAGATTACAAACCTCGCCGATGACATTAAGCTTAGTATGGCAGCAAAAGCGATACGTATCGAAGCACCAATACCAGGTAAGCAAGCGGTCGGTATTGAAATTCCTAATGAAAAATCAGACTTAGTTGGTTTACAAGAGATTTTTGAATCTCCTGACTTCAAGGAAAACCCTTCTCCATTAACCGTAGCGCTTGGATTGGATATTGGGGGTACACCTGTAGTGACAAACCTGCAAAAAATGCCCCACGGGTTAATTGCTGGGGCGACAGGCTCAGGAAAGAGTGTTTGTATCAATACGATTCTGATCAGCCTGTTATATAAGGCCCACCATGAGGAAGTTAAATTTCTATTGATCGACCCGAAGATGGTGGAACTCGCACCATATAATGATTTGCCGCATTTAGTATCTCCAGTAATCACAGATGTAAAAGCAGCAACGAAGGCACTTAAATGGGCAGTCAAAGAAATGGATGACCGCTATGAAAAGTTCGTCAAAGAAGGCGTCAGAGATGTAGAACGTTATAATCAGAAAATGAACAAGCAGGACCGTTCCAAAGAAAAAATGCCTTACCTGGTTGTCGTCATCGATGAGCTTGCTGATCTGATGATGGTATCCCCACAGGATGTCGAAGATGCTATTTGCCGACTCGCTCAAAAAGCGCGTGCCTGTGGCATTCACTTGTTAGTGGCAACACAGCGCCCATCCGTGGACGTCATCACCGGATTGATCAAAGCAAACATTCCGACCCGGATAGCCTTCAGCGTATCATCACAAGTAGACTCCCGTACGATCATTGATACGGCAGGAGCAGAAAAACTGCTTGGAAAAGGGGATATGCTGTTTGTGGAAAATGGTTCTGGTCAGTCAGTAAGAATTCAGGGGGCGTTCGTTTCGGATGATGAAATTGAACGTATTACAGGCAACGTAAAGAAAATAGCTCCACCTAACTTCCTTTTTGAACAAGAGGAACTGATGATGCAAGCAAGCTCGGAAGCTGGTGAGCAAGATGAATTATTTGAAGAAGCTGTATCTTTTGTCATCGAACATAACGGGGCCAGTGCATCCATGCTCCAAAGAAGATTCAAAGTGGGTTACAACCGTGCTGCCCGACTGATCGACCACATGGAAGAATACGGAATTATATCGGAACAAAAAGGCAGTAAACCAAGAGATATATTATTGAATAAAGAACAAGTGGACGAGTTGTTTCACCCAGGTGAATCTGCCGAACTGAAATAACGGTCCCTATTTTATAAAGCAGCTGTCCTGAGGCGTTAGGACAGCTGCTTTTTTAGTCTGTTTTAGAAATAGCTTGTGTTAGCTAACTAGATTTTATATGATTAGAGATGAATGATTTTATTCGGACAAGGATTTTTTCTTATATAAGGAGCAGAATTATGAAGGAAATCACACGTAAGTTAAATGGCGAAATCGATCGGTTGACTAATAAGACATTCAAGTTTGATGAACGGGTGGGGGAAGGCTGGTTTTCTGCCGTCTATTTCTTGAAAACGAAAGAAATAGTACAAAATCACTTGAAGGATAACCATGTAACCATGCAATTTTTCCAGAAGAATGATGCTGTTTTATGTGGTACGGATGAAGTAATCGCTTTGATTCATACCTTTGCTGACCATCCGGAAGAATTAGAGATTCATTCATTGAAGGATGGAGATAAGATCAGCCCGTATGAAACGGTCATGACTATTTCCGGTCCTTACCAGAACTTCGGCTATTTAGAGGGAATTATAGATGGAATTTTCGCGCGTCGCACTTCTGTAGCAACGAATGTTTATAATGTGGTAAAAGCAGCACGGACGAATGGTAAACAGAAGCCGATTATCTTTATGGGTGATCGCGATGATCATTATACCCAGCAAGCAGGGGATGGATATGCTTCTTTTATCGGTGGTTCGACTGCTCAAGCTACCCACGCTATGAATGAATGGTGGGGAAAAGAAGGTATGGGCACGATGCCTCATGCTTTGATTCAAATGTTCAAGGGCGATGTCGTGGCGGCCACAAGGGCTTATCATGAGCAGTTCCCTGAGGATGAGGTAATGGCACTTGTAGATTACAATAATGATGTTATTACAGATTCTTTGAAAGTGGCCCGTGAGTTTGGAGATGAGTTGAAAGCCGTCCGTGTTGATACCTCACGTAGTATGGTTGATAAATACTTCTTGCGTAATCAACACTTAATGGGTACTTTCGATCCGCGAGGAGTAAATCCTGAACTAATCTTCGCTTTAAGAAGAACGCTGGATAAAGAAGGCTATGATCATGTGAAAATCGTAGTTAGCGGAGGTTTTACAGAAGATAGAATCCGTATGTTTGAAGAATTGAAGGTGCCTGTCGACATGTACGGTGTTGGTGGGAGTTTATTGAAAATAGACATTGGATTCACAGGGGATAATGTTCTTTTGAACGGAAAACCGGAAGCGAAAGAAGGGCGCCGGTATAGCCCCAACCCTCGGCTGGAAAAAGTTCCATACCAGCCACAAACGATAGATGAAGAAATCTGAAATAATTCAAAAGACTTACTTCCTGGAAGGGAAGTAAGTTTTTTTGTATAATTAAAAAATTATTTGCTAAAGGACTAATGTATAAGAAACTCCTAAGACTTCCCCACAAGTACTTGGCGACAAGCCAAGCTTAACTAATGATTCGGAAGGTATGGACAAAAAAACTTTCTTTCTTTTTACTTCCTGTTATTCCGTGCTAAAATAGGGAAGTATAAAAATGTCTAATTGCTCATTCATCTGCTGCTTTTCTTTGCTATAATAGTGGCCTGACTGGCAGATTTGAAAATCGCAAGTTTTAGTATGATACATATACTAAGTAAAAGTGACTCAATAATTTTGGAGGTACTTGTTTATGACGACTTACCATTTCATTGGTATCAAAGGGACGGGAATGAGTGCCCTTGCGCAAATTTTGCATGACTCGGGCGAGCATGTCCAAGGGTCCGATGTTGACAAACGCTTTTTTACACAAGATGTATTGGAAGCTAAAAACATTACAATATTGCCTTTCTCCAGAGATAATATCAAAGAAGGTTTGACCATTATCGCTGGGAATGCTTTTAATGATGAACATGAAGAAATAATGGCAGCAAAAGAGCAGGGTCTGCCTTATTATCGTTATCATGAGTTTTTAGGAGAGTGGCTGCAGAAATATACAAGCATTGCCGTGACTGGAGCGCATGGAAAAACCTCTACGACCGGCTTATTGGCACATGTACTCTCTGAAAATTACCCTACCTCTTATTTGATTGGAGATGGGACCGGAAAAGGGCATAGAAACAGCCAGTATTTTACATTTGAAGCATGTGAGTACAGACGCCATTTTCTATCTTATCACCCTGACTATGCCATCATGACAAATATCGATTTTGATCATCCTGATTATTTCACCAGTATCGAGGATGTATTCCAGGCTTTTCAAGCAATGGCGAAGCAAGTAAAAAAAGGGATTATTGCATGTGGAGATGATGAACACCTACAGCATATCCAGGCGAACGTCCCTGTCTTATATTATGGTCTGGCGGATTCGAATGATTTTCAGGCACAAAATATTCATGAAAGTCCTGAAGGTACCTCATTCGATGTATTTGTAAGAAACACCTATTATGATACGTTCATAATCCCTGGATACGGGAATCATCACGTATTAAATGCTTTAAGTGTCATTGCGTTATGTCATTATGAAGATATGTCAGCAGAAGAAATCAAGAAAATCAAAACTTTTGAGGGTGTTAAGCGGAGGTTTACTGAAAAACAGGTCGGGGACCAGGTGTTAGTAGATGATTACGCCCATCACCCAATTGAAATTTCTGCTACAATCGAATCTGCCCGTAAAAAATACCCTGAACGGGATGTTGTGGCAATTTTTCAACCGCATACCTTCACAAGAACTAAAACCTTCCTGAAGGAATTTGCCGAGAGTCTACAGGAAGCGGACGCCATCTATTTGTGTGATATATTCGGTTCTGCGAGAGAAGAAAACGGCAATTTGACCATACAGGATCTGCAAGAACTAATCCCGGAATCGAATTTACTTATGGCAGAAGATACAAGTGTCTTAAAGGAATATGATAATAGTGTGTTAGTATTCATGGGCGCTGGTGATATTCAAAAATATCAACAGGCTTATGAAGGTCAATTGAATAGCTGATGGAAAGAGGCTGCCGTTTCAAGAGGATGCTTGCTATTTTTAGGCGGGCATGCTCTTGGAACAGCTTTTTTATTTAGGCTTTGTTACCAGATAAAGGTTTGCATTAGAAGAAAAACAACGAGTAACTTTAGGAGTAACGGTCTTCTGGATTTCGCGATTAGGTTCATAAGTTCGATACGTCATTCAATCAACCGCCGTCTTTTTCTCCCATACAATAGCAACGGATTGCTACCTTGAAGCCCTTGAAAAAAATTTTACAGTTTAACACGAAAAAAAAGGATATTCCGAGGTTAAAAACGAATAATACAATAATAGAACCATAGTCCCTATATCTTAGTTTAGCTCTAATCGAGACAGGGTATTTACCTTAACATGAAAAATACATAGTAAAGGAGATGAACAGCGGGAATGGAAATTCTATTATACATTGCTGCGCTTATAGCGGCGGTAGCATTTGCAGTCTTGGTGATTTACCTGAGTATCACCTTGAAGTCGGTTTCCCGGACAATGAACAACGTAGCTGATACACTAGAAGGGGTCGAGGAACAGATGGAAGGGATCACCCTTGAAACGACTGCGCTGTTGAATAAGACCAATAAATTGGCGGAGGATGTAGGGGAAAAATCCCAAAAGCTCAATTCACTGGTTGATGGCGTCAAAGGTATAGGTGACTCCGTACAGGAATTCAACCAGTCTATCCGATCCGTATCAAGAAGTTTGACGTCTTCTAAGATAAATGATGAGGATTCAGCAGCCCAGGCAATGAAATGGGGACAGGTAGCCATCAATTTGTATAAAAAATACAGAAGAGAAGATGCAAGAAAAACAGAGGGAGGAATTTAATAATGAGTGAACAGAAAAAGCAAAACCAATCAAACAACAAGGAAAACGGAAGAGACTTTATTGTCGGTTCATTAATCGGCGGAGTAGTAGGTGCTTTCGTGGCACTATTATTCGCACCGAAAGCGGGTAGGGAGTTCCGCGATGACCTTAATCAAGGCTCCAATTACTTGAAAGATCGCGCTGGGGAGTGGAAAGAAGTTGCTACAGAAAAGAGTGGCGAATGGAAAGAACGCGCCGTTGAATCTTCTTCCCAATTATCTAAAAATTTCTCAGAAAAATCCCAAGAATTTGGTACCCGTTTCAAAGATTCTACTAAAAACATTGGTGACAAAGTAAGAAACTTCCGTGGCCAGGATGACGCAGAAGCAGAGGAAGCAGCTCAGGAAGTCGCAGAAGCGATTGAGGAAGCAGCAGAAGAGTTGGAGAAGCAGCAGGAAACTACGACTTCAACTAATGCAAAATAAATAAGAGTGACGAGGCTGCCTTCAGTCTCGTCATTTTAGTTTATGATATATAGGAGGATACAGATGGATATACAAGTAATTGCCAATGAAGAAGAATTCAACCGTTTATTAGATGAGAAAAACGATTTTTATCTCCTGAAGCACAGCCTGACATGCCCTGTCAGTACATTTGTTAAAAGGCAGTACGACCAGTTCAGTGAGAAAACGGATATCCCATGTTATATGCTTCATGTCCAGGAAGCACGCCCGCTTTCTAATCAAATTGCAGAAAAGTTTGATGTTCGGCACGAATCACCCCAAGCAATGTTATTTCATGATAAAGAAGTAGTTTGGCACGATTCGCACGGGGCAGTAACTGTAGAAGCCTTAGAAGAAAGCACAAATCGGCTGACTTGATTTCTCTAAATCAACAGGTAAGCAACGGGAGGTAAATCCTACCTCTCGTTTTGTGTTTTTGTTGTAAACGGTTACAAAAATCAACGAGAAAATTCTTTGAGATTTTATCGCTTTAAAGGGGTGACAATAAAGCCGAAGTCATATATAATGTTCCGTAATTATCATTTGAAATTATCAATTTTTTCAGCAAAGTAAAACGGAATGGAGGCTTTATCATGAGTAATGAACAATTGGATCAACTACGTGATGAACTGGATAGTTTGAATTTAGAAATCCTCGACCTGATAAACAAACGAGGTGAACTTGTTCAAGAGATTGGAAAAGTTAAGAATACACAAGGAGTCAATCGTTTTGATCCAGTACGTGAACGTAAAATGCTGGACCAAATTAATGAACATAATAATGGACCTTTCGAAGAATCGACCATTCAGCAATTGTTCAAAGAGATTTTTAAAGCCAGCCTGGAGCTGCAGGAAGACGATCATCGGAAGGCACTGCTGGTTTCCAGAAAGAAAAAGCCTGAAGATACGATTATCGATATCAATGGAGAAAAAATTGGAGATGGCAATCCTCATTTCATTATGGGACCGTGTGCGGTTGAAAGTTACGAACAAGTGGCTGCTGTGGCAGAAGCTGTCAAGAAACAAGGGCTTAAAATCCTACGAGGAGGAGCGTTCAAGCCAAGGACTTCTCCATATGATTTCCAGGGTCTTGGTCTAGAGGGCCTCAAAATCTTAAAACGGGTGGCTGATGAATACGACTTAGCAGTAATCAGTGAGATCGTTAATCCAGCTGACGTTTATAAAGCTGTTGATTACGTCGATATCATTCAGATTGGAGCCCGTAACATGCAGAACTTTGAGTTATTGAAGGCTGCAGGTTCTGTTGATAAACCGGTGTTATTGAAACGCGGAATGTCAGCTACCATTTCAGAATTCATTAATGCTGCTGAATACATCATCTCACGCAGCAATGCTAATATCATGCTCTGCGAACGGGGAATTAGGACTTACGAGAAAGCGACAAGAAATACATTAGATATATCTGCAGTACCAATCTTGAAGCAGGAGACACACTTGCCGGTCATGGTGGACGTCACGCATTCCACTGGCCGCCGTGATCTATTGCTGCCGGCTGCTAAAGCTGCTCTTGCGATTGGAGCCGATGGTGTAATGGCAGAGGTTCATCCAGATCCAGCAGTAGCACTATCTGATTCTGCTCAGCAAATGGATATTGATATGTTCAACGATTTCATGAAGGAATTGACCAAGTAAACAAAGAAGAAACAAAAGAACCGGGCTGAGGCAATCTCAGTCCGGTTCCGTTTTGTCAAATGTTAATCGGCAATTAATAAAATAGCTACCTTGAGGAAAACTGAGTGGAGAGAGTTTTACAAACTTCATTCGTTAGTATAATCTAATTTTACAAGGATTTCTTTTGGGGTATGATTTATATAGGGACAATCGATATTCGTCTTTATTGCGGTTGTAAAAATAGTATAATATGATTGGTTTATTGAAATTAAACTTGATAGAGAATTAGAGGAGGGAATCTTGCATGAATGTAACTATATACGATGTAGCAAGAGAAGCAAATGTTTCAATGGCAACTGTTTCCAGGGTTGTCAACGGCAACCCGAACGTCAAGCCGGCAACAAGGAAAAAGGTATTGGAGGCGATTGAGAATCTGGGGTATCGTCCAAACGCGGTAGCTAGAGGTTTGGCAAGTAAAAAGACAACAACAGTAGGTGTCATCATTCCGGATATTTCTAGTATCTTTTTTGCAGAGTTAGCAAGAGGGATTGAAGATATCGCTACGATGTATAATTACAATATCATTTTAAGCAACTCAGACCAAAATAAAGAAAAGGAAATACATTTAATCAATACGATGTTAGGGAAGCAGGTGGATGGTCTTGTGTTCATGGGCGGTAAAATAACCGATGACCATATCCGGGAATTCAATAACGCATCTGTGCCAGTAGCTTTGGCCGCCACCATCGATGAAACGGAAAGTACGCCATCTGTGAATATCAACTATGAAGAAGCAGCTTTTGAAGCGACAGAACTATTGATTTCACATAACAATGAGCGGATAGCTTTTGTTTCTGGACCTGAAAATACAGAAATAAATAACCAGAAACTGGATGGGTATAAACGCGCCTTAAAAGAGGCAGGACGAGAAGTTTCTGAAGAGTTAATTGTAACTGGTGATTATTCCTATGACTCTGGCATTGAAGCCTTCGAGCAGTTAAATTCCGGGGGACAGACCCCTACTGCAGTTTTTGTCGCTTCTGACGAAATGGCACTGGGAGTCATACACGGAGCTCAGGATACTGGTTTGAAGGTGCCGGAAGATATTGAAGTATTCGGGTTTGATAATACACGTCTCGCAACAATGGTACGTCCGACGTTATCTACTGTCGTTCAGCCGATGTATGATATAGGAGCAGTAGCTATGCGTTTATTGACAAAGTATATGAACAAAGAAGAAGTAACGGAACAAAACGTAGTACTTCCGCATCGAATTATTGAAAGAAACTCAACAAAGTAAAAATGGTGTCGATATTAGGAGTAGAATATATACGTGTTAGTTAGGGAGAGAGAGTATGAAAAAGCGTGATATTTTAACTCCTGTCGGCATTACTTTAGGTACGATTATGATCATGTTCGGGATTCTTTCGAGTGGTGGGACCTCCGGGGTTCAATCATTCATTCAAGTTTCCTCGGTCGTGATTGTCCTGGGGGGATTAATGGCAGCACTTATCATTAATTTCAATATAAGCGAGATCAAGCTTACTTTTCGAGTGTTCAAAGAATCATTTCATCAAAGTGATTTGAATCTTCGTGAACTGATTACGCTATTTATACGGCTTTCAGAGAGAGCCAGACGAGAAGGCCTGCTAGCCTTGGAATCAGAGCTGGAGGAGGTCGAGGATCCTTTTATCAGAAAAGGAATCCTGTTAGCTGTCGACGGTATTGAGCCTGAGGTCATTCAGGATATTATGGATGCGGAGATTACTGCTTTAGAAGAAAGGCATCAAAGAGGAAGGTCCATTATTGAAAAAGCAGGAGAATATGCTCCAGCATGGGGTATGATTGGGACATTGATCGGTCTTGTTCTTATGCTGAACAGTCTGACGGATCCTACAACTTTGGGTCCGAAAATGGCTGTCGCTCTTTTAACTACTTTTTATGGCACAGTAATGGCTAACCTGGTTTTTATTCCAATGGCAGGTAAGCTTGAGAATAAGACGGAACAAGAGATATTTATAAAACAAATCATCATCGAAGGAGTCATTGGGGTACAATCAGGACAAAACCCTAAAATCCTGGAAGAGAAATTAAGTGCTTTCCTCTCAGAGGAAGAAAAACAAGAGAGTCAGGAAGAAGAAGCCTTTGTGGGGGAAGCAGCCAATGAGGCGTAGGAATCGCATAAAAAAGCGGGAAGAAAAAGGTGCACCACGCTGGATGGTTACATACTCTGATTTGATGACTCTGATTCTTGTTTTCTTCATCTTATTATTCTCGATGTCACAAATTGACCTAGTTAAGTTTGAAGCAATCTCTGAATCTTTCCGTAACAGGATGATCTTCGATTTTTACCCTTCACCTGTGGAAATGGATAACCCCACAGAAAAGACAGACCCGGAGGAGAATGGGGAACAATCGAATGAATTTGAAAACCCAACTAATGAAGTCAATACCACGGAACACGACGCTGAAGATGATCATTCTCAAAAAGAACACGAACTTGATCAATTAGTTGAAGAAGTGGATACTTTTTTAGATAATAATCAGCTGAATGATGTCATATCCGCTAATCGCACAGACCGTGGAGTGGTACTGGTCCTTCAAGAGCAATTATTATTTGAGTCAGCTGAAGCAGAAGTATTAGAGTCAGGAAAACCATTCCTCAGTAAGGTAGGAACATTGCTGAAGAATATTCCGAACGATATTACCGTAGAGGGACATACCGATGACCGTCCGATCTCGACGTTCCGCTATCCATCTAACTGGGAGCTATCCGGTGCCAGGGCGAGCAGTGTCATTCGCTATATTATAGGAGAAACCAGTCTGGAAAGGGAACGTTTTTCTGCAGTAGCCTATGGAGATACACGTCCGGCTGCCCCTAATGATTCTCCTGAAAATTGGGGTAAAAACAGGCGGGTAGAAATTGTTATTTTAGACCCTGCATAAAGCCGTGAAAATACTACATTTTAACCATAAAAAACCACCTGATTGCGCTGGGATACCAGCACACAGGTGGTTTTTTATCAAGGGGATAAATGGTTGTATTTTTTTTGATTATGGATAAATTGTAACGCATTGGCTAATACTTTTTTATTTTTTTCTGTAATTTCAGCTTTTCTTGGAATAGGTTTATAAAGACCCTCAGGATCATGCCAGGTTGTCGGAAGTTCAACAGGGGCTTGCTTTTGCCATTTATTTCTCCAATCCTCCGGTAATTCTCCCTGAAAAGGTTGACCAGATATCATTGTCTTCCAAATTTGAGCCCATGCTCTCGGTACTACCCGCCACATATCGTATCCGCCTCCGCCAAGCGCAATCCAACGTCCTCCACAATATTTATGGGCAAATTCATGAGCGAGTTGAGGTATACGTTCGTATGTTTTCATAGTAGAACATAAATGAGTCAATGGATCAAAGTAGTGAGCATCTGCTCCGTTCTGGGTCAAAATAACATCAGGCTGGAAATATTCTACTATTTCTTTGAGAGCGGATTCATATAAATCAAGAAAGGATTCGTCTTCTGTAAAAGCGTCGATAGGAAGGTTGAAGGAATAGCCATATCCTTCTTTAAGTCCCCGCTCCGTCACATTTCCTGTGCCGGGAAATAAGTACCGTCCAGTCTCATGAATAGACAGTGTACATACATTAGGGTCGTCGTAGAATAACCATTGGACGCCGTCCCCATGATGGGCGTCGGTATCCACATACAAAACCTTATAGTTATATTTTTTTCTAATATATTCTATACCGACCGCCCCATCATTATAGATGCAAAAGCCGGAAGCTTTTCGTTCAAAACCATGATGCAGGCCGCCGCCAAGGTTCAAGGCATGTTCATAGTTGTCTTCTAACACAGCATCAATGGCAGTCAATGTACTACCAACTAAAAGGGAAGAAGCCTCATGCATGCCAGTAAACATAGGAGTGTCTTCGGTACCGATGCCAAACTCCATACCTTCCTCTTCGGTTAGTGCTCCTTTGCTGGCCTTTTTAACAGCCTCTATATAGGTAGGACTATGTACCAGCGCCAACTCCTCTTCTGTAGCTAACCGGGGAGAGAGAAAATGTTCAGATTCCAATACTTTTTCAGCTTCGAGTAATTCTTTGGTCATCTGTACTCGCAATTGATTGAAGGGATGATCATCTCGAAAATGATACTGGATGAAAGCATCGGAATAAACGAATCCTGCCTGACATTTCATGATGACATCCCCGGCATGTTCGGCCATAACACTTCATATCCTGCTTCTTTCAAGTCCTCGATCGTAGGCATCGGATTCATGGTTTGAATACGGAAGACAAGTATTTTGTAGCTGGAATCAGGTTTGTAGGGATAAATTAACACGGAACTGATATTGACTTTTCTTTTCCCGAATACCTGTGTCACTTTCGGAAGGATGCCAGGTATATTTTTAACTTTGATTTCGATTTGAGAGCTTTGTACATTGGTTCCTGTCAATTGTATCAGCGTATATAGCATGTCTTTTTCTGTGATGATCCCTACCAGCTTATCTTCTTTCGTCACTGGTACACAAGCTATCTCGTGTTCATAAAATATGCTTGCCACTTCTTCGACAAAATCGAGCGGGTGGACAGTGATGACAGGATGGGACATGATGGTTTGTATTTCATTTTCAAACTCTTCCGGTTCCGAATCATCAAAAATTGATGGGCGGGCATCACGGACATCACGATCGGAAACAATCCCGATCACCTGATTTTCATCGTCAACAATCGGTAAATGCCGGATATGATGGTCATTCAACAGCTGGAGTGCTTTGCCGATAGTTTCTGAAGGTGCCATAGTGATTACATCTATTTTCATGATTTCTTCTACAAGCATTGGATTACCTCCCTTATTTTCGTTGTCTGTGACGGTTCAAAAATCTCAGTTCATCAAATTTTTCTATGGATGACTCGGGAACATGCTTGCCGAGACGTACCATCAAACAGTTTGCCGGATGAGATACAATTTCAGGGTCATCTGTCGGAGCAGGTTTCAGTCCGCCTGCCGCCATCATCTTTTCCATCACTTTTCGGTAATTCCATATGCTAAGCCCAGTACCTTTCAAATCCCAATGCCAATAGTACTCGGTGGAAATGATAATATAATTCTCCATAAATTCGTCCATCATCGCTACTTGCAGCAAATGAGAACCAACCCGGGCACCCCGGAAGTCTGGAATGACTTCAATGGCGCCAAGTTCAATCAAGTCTTCCATTTGAAACTCTGACCACCGCTCCAGAGGATCTGGATGCAGATAAGTTACATAGCCAGCTATGGTATTTTCATGTCTTGCAATGATAATACGGCCTTCTTCAAAGTCAGCAATGCTCTTGATTGCTTCGAATTGCTTTGGGCCTGGACGAAAGGCATTCAAATCTGGGTGAAATTCATAGTTGGAGAGTTCTTCAGAGGTAAGGGGACCTTCAATCACCAAAGGTCCATTTTCCGTATCTAGTTCCTTGGAATGATACGTCTTTACATGCTTCATCGATACACCACCTGCTATAAAGGTTATTATCACTGTTGTTTTCCATTATACATGAAATCTATCTAAATTGAATTTATCAGCTGGCACGAACCTTCCATGTAATCAAAAACTCCCCGCTCTGATTAAGGCAGAGTGGGGAGTTGACAATATATCATCCGTTATTGCTTTGATTAGTGGAATCGGTAGTCTCTTCTTCCGTGTTTTCATTCGTATTTCCATCTTCGCTGCCTGAATCGTTTCCACTGTCGTTATCGGTACTGCCTGAGTCACTAGTGTCAGAACCATCCGTGTTTGTCGGTTCATCCGATTCCTCACCAGCTGGTGGTTCTTCAGGCTGCTCCTGCGGATCTTCTTCTGGTTCCTCTTGAGGCTCTTCTGGAGAAGTATCAGCTGGTTCATCCGGTTCGCTAGGCTGTCCAGGAGATCCTACCTTGGTTGAAGAAGACAAGGAAGATTCCATTCCAAAGTAATCGACAGCACGAACTGCATAGAAACCGGCAGATCCAGAAAATCCATACTGCGTGTTTATGGTACTGCCAATCAGGCTGAACGGACCACCTTTAGAAGAAGCGCGATATATACGGTAACCTACCACATCATTACTGGATGAAGCAGACCAGCTGATAGCGGATCCGCTTGCTGAAACTCCACCAGGTGCGGCTGGGTTTTGACCGTCATTAGCAATACCTTCGGAAACGTTGGAGGCAGTTCCACTTGGTAAAGCGACATTGCTCCATTTCCCGGAAGAAGGTATCAGATGGCGAAGCTTTTCTGCAGTATTCAGATTGTTTTCTTTTAAGAATTCAGGATTTAACATAACTCCGCTTGAGCTTTCGTTGACAAATTCGCGTGGTGTATTAGGGCCTGCAACCACGGTTTTATCTTTCACTTTTACGAAATTACCGCCATTGATCAAGCTGTCATCTTTCTTAGATGGTGCGAACTTAGCATTATAGATGTCTGTTTCTACTAGCCCTGCTTTCGAACATAAGTCTGATGGCAATAGTCCTGATGTAGCGCAATAAGATCGCTGGACAATACCTTCTGGGCGTTGGAAGCCCTGGTTAGGAACAGCGACTTCCGGATTGACCTCAGAGATAGCATTAACGACACGCGCCCATAGTGTGGTATTACGGCTGCTATAACCATTACTATCAAGTTTAAGTTTGTAATCATAACCCATCCACATGCTTACGGTGATATTCGGGTTCGTAGCGATGAACCATGTATCCTTATAATCATTGGAGGTACCCGTTTTACCAGCCCAGTCGACACCTGGATTGGTAAGCTGTCCTTTAATGCCAGCGGCTGTTCCGTATTTAAGCACATCTCTCATCATATCCAGCGTCAAGTAAGAGGTTTGAGGACTGAAGACTTTTTCGGCTTTGCTTTCATGCTCGTAAATTGCTTCGCCGTTTTTATCGACAATCTTCTCAATCATGTAGGCATCGACAAACTTCCCGTTATTCCCCAATGTTGCAAAAGCGTTGGTGTTTTCTTCAATTGTCACTTCATGGGTACCAATAGCGGTAGTCTGCCATGAATAACCATTGTCAGAAATAGTAGTGAAACCCATGCCTTTGCCGTACTTTTTCATATCTACACTCTTTTTGGCTTCTGTAAAAGCTTTAACGGCAGGGACGTTATAAGATTTCGCCAAAGCGTAACGTACCGAAGTGAACCCGTGGTATCTTCCAGTATAGTTGCTCAATGTTGTATTAGTATTCTCATATTTATAAGGAACATCAGCAAACACAGAGCCAGGGTGAAGTACGCCTTCTTCGATTCCCGGCGCGTAAGCCAGTATTGGTTTCATGGTACTACCAGCAGAACGACGTGCTTGAGTAGCGTGATTCAACTCACCTTTATTAAAAAAATCACGCCCCCCTATAAAGGCAAGTACTTTGCCGGTTTTGTTTTCCATGATCACACTTCCTACTTGTACAGGCAGTGTGACATTTACCATGTTGCCATCAGCATCTTCCAATTGAGTAGTCTTATCTCGGCCATAATTGGTATATTCATTTTTGACTTTTTGGACGACATCATACATATCTTTATTTATTGTCGTATGCACTTTGTAACCGCCGGAACGAAGTTCACGTTCGGCATTTTGCTGGAATTCTTTTCTCAAGTCTTCATCATTCTTTAAATCTTCCATCGTGTAGCCAGCTTGTTTTGCTAGATTCCTAGTTAGAATCTCTTTTGCCCGGTCTTCCACTTCGAAGATCAGCCAAGGGTATTCATTGACTGAGGATGGTTCCGGTTTTGCCAGGTTAGCTTTTACGTCATAGTTGATCGCTTTGTCGTATTCCTTCTGGGTAATATAGCCGGCTTCCAGCATCCGGGACAAAACCTCACGCATTCTGCTAAGACCTGGTTCGATGTTTTCTTTTTGCTTTCCTCCATTAGTGAAAGGAGAGTAATAGGTAGGACTTTGAGGGAGTCCTGCTATGAATGCAGCTTGAGGGAGGGAGAGATCTTTTGCATCCACATTGAAAATTCCCTGGGCTGCTGTTTGAATACCAGCTATATTGCGGCCGTTCGCATCTCGACCGAACGGTACGATGTTCAAGTATGCCTCTAATATTTCGTCTTTTTCAAAGAAACGCTCTAAGCGAAGGGCAAGGAGAATTTCCTTAGCTTTACGTTCGAAAGATACTTCATTTGTCAAAATCTGGTTCTTTATCAATTGTTGTGTCAGCGTACTACCACCGGTTTTGACGGAAGCGTTGGTTACTTCCTGTGCGACAGCCCGCATAATCGCTTTAGGTACTACACCATCGTGTTCATTGAAATTAGCATCCTCTGTAGCGACGATGGCATTTTTTAAGTATGGAGCTACCTCTTCCAGGGTGACTTCCTCACGGTGTAAGTCGGACCGTATCTTTCCTAAGTATTTATTATCTGCAAAATAAAGTTCTGATGTGGAAGAATAATCATAGATATCCTGACTCATTTCTTCCTCACTTCTTACTGTTTCGTCTTTGACAAGTGATGCGAAATATCCTGCGCCTGCCCCACCGGCAAAAAACAGACCGATGACACCAAGGATAATAAAGAACAAAATGATATTCCAGGCAACATCATAGGTGATGCGGCTGGACTTTTGCAGTTTACCGCTTTGCCAAAATTCTTTGATTTTCTCTTTATTTATACCTTTTAATGGGTTATTAGACATAATAAGACCTCCTAAAATTCCAGTCTATATTATAACACAATCTGCCAGGGTCAGGTATGGACAAATTGAATTTAAGATTGCTTTTTTGAAATGACTATGGTAAAAATATTATTAAGTTAAATAGCAAAAGCAATGAACGATTGAAGTAGCAAGAGAATCCCTGTATTCCAGAGAGCCGCCGGCTGCTGTGAGGCGGTACACATTTATCCTGCGAATTACGATCCGGAGCTTTCTTCTGTATGGACAGAAGACGGTTTGAACCAAGCCGTTATCGATACAAGTGGCATGTTTTACGTGCAACAAGGGTGGTACCGCGACAATTCTCGTCCCTTTTTATTAAGGACGGGTTTTTTTATTTGGCCTTATGGATAAATTTACCATAAGGCTTGTTGGTTCAACCGTATTAAATGGAGGAGTGAAAGAATGAATATTTTACAGGATTTAGAACAGAGAGGCTTAATTAATCAAATTACAGATGAAGAAGGATTGAAGAAGCATCTGGAGGAAAACCAGGTGACATTATATTGTGGGTTCGATCCAACTGCCGATAGCTTACACATCGGACATCTGTTGCCAATCTTGATGTTGAAAAGATTCCAGCGTGCAGGGCATCGTCCAATAGCCTTAGTAGGCGGAGGCACAGGGATGATCGGAGATCCGAGCGGACGTTCCACAGAGCGGCAATTGAATGAAGCCCATATAGTAGAAGGCTTTAGCGAAAGTATTAAGAAACAGCTTGCCAAGCTGTTGGATTTTGATAAGGGGAAGAATGCGGCAGTCGCACGCAATAACTATGAATGGCTTTCTTCCATCAATATTATAGAGTTTCTGCGTGACACCGGAAAGCATTTTGGAATCAACTACATGCTAGCCAAAGATTCTGTCGAGTCCCGTATTGAACAGGGGATTTCTTACACAGAATTCAGTTACATGATCCTGCAATCGCTAGACTTCTACAACTTGTACCAAAAAGAGAATTGTACATTACAAATCGGAGGAAGCGACCAGTGGGGGAATATTACCGCCGGTCTTGAGTTCATACGTAGACGTACTGGTGGAGAAGAAGAAGTGAAGGCATTCGGACTCACTGTCCCGCTGGTGACAAAGGCAGATGGCAGTAAGTTCGGAAAAACAGCTGGTGGTGCGATTTGGCTTGATGAGAAAAAGACTTCTCCATACGAGTTTTACCAGTTCTGGATCAATACCGATGATCGTGATGTCATCAAGTTCTTGAAGTCTTTTACGTTCCTGGAGATGGAAGAAATCGCTGAATTGGAAAAAGATTTACAAGAACAGCCGGAAAAACGTGCGGCACAGCGCCGCTTGGCTGAAGAAATGACCGAGATGGTACATGGAAAGGGAGCATTAGAGCAAGCGCAGCGTATTACAGAAGCATTGTTCAGCGGGGATATCAAGTCATTGACCGGAGAAGAAATCGAACAAGGCTTCAAAGATGTTTCTACCCATACTGTAGACAATCAAGAAATCAGTTTAGTGGAGCTGTTGGTAGAAGCAGGCATTTCCTCTTCCAAGCGGCAGGCTCGTGAAGATATCAAGAACGGTGCGATTTACATCAATGGTGAGCGTCAGCAGGAGCTTAGCCACACATTGGAGGAGGAAGATCGTATCGAAGGAAAATTCACGATCATCCGCCGTGGTAAGAAGAAATATTTCATGGTTCGTTTTCAATAAAAGAAAAAAATGCTGTTTTTTCTAAGGAGTTGAGATAACCAGGAAAAACATTATAAATGGTAGCTTATAGCGAGTATGAAACCTCAGAAGTTTTATACTCGCTTCTTTGTTAAATTAATAGGAAAAGGAAATCCTGTTTCCACTGTCGGATTAACAAGTGAAATGGCATCGTCGCTAATTCGAGGGTAATAAAAAAAGCCATCCGAAAAACGGATGGCTTTTAGTGGAAGCATATTAACGAGAGTAGAACTCAACGATAAGTGCTTCGTTGATTTCAGAAGGAAGCTCAGCGCGTTCTGGAAGACGGCTGTAAGTACCTTCCATTTTGTCTTCATCAAAAGTAAGGTATTCAGGAACGAAGTTGTTCACTTCTACCGCTTCTTTGATAGAGTCAAGATTTTGGGATTTTTCGCGTAGGCCAATAACTTGACCAGGCTTCACGCGGTAAGATGGAATGTCAACACGTCCACCATCAACAGTCACGTGACCGTGGTTTACCAATTGACGAGCTTGGCGACGAGTACGAGCCAAGCCTAAGCGGTAAACAAGGTTATCCAAACGAGATTCTAGTAAAGTCATGAAGTTTTCACCATGGATACCTTTCATGTTACCAGCTTCTTCGAATAGGCGACGGAATTGACGTTCCGTTAGTCCATACATGAAGCGAAGCTTCTGCTTCTCTTGTAGTTGAAGACCGTATTCTGAAAGTTTTTTACGTTGGTTTGGACCATGCTGTCCTGGAGCGTAAGGGCGCTTGTCAAGCTCCTTACCTGTTCCGCTTAAAGAAATGCCAAGGCGACGTGACTTTTTCCAAGTCGGACCTGTATAGCGTGCCATAGGTATTTCCTCCTTTTTATTTTATTTGCATAAAATAAAAACAGTGTGTCCCACACACGATGCTCATTTTGTTTTCATGCACCATCGCTCCAGCAGCAGAGAGTTACACGATGCACCTCATATCCAGAGGAACAAAATGATGACAACGCAGGTTCACATAGGCTGCCATTTATTTTACACAAAGGCTATTATAGGCTCTACAGATATAGAAGTCAAGGAAGAATTGAAGATTTGAGGCTCAGCATTAATAAAGCTGCTCCAGGAGGACCGAAGCAGCAGGTGAAATTCATAGATGGAGTTCCAGAGTACGTACGAATTTTTCCAGGTACTCTTTATCCGAGTCGTCGAAGCGGCTTTTAGAAGGACTGTCGATATCCAAAACGCCAAAAACTTCTCCCTCTTTAAGCAGGGGAACGACGATTTCAGATTGACTGGCGGCATCACAGGCGATATGCCCGGGAAATGCATGCACATCATCTACGAGCTGGGTTTGTTTATCGGCAACTGCTGTGCCACAGACACCTTTGCCAGATGGAATCCGTACACAGGCAGGAAGGCCTTGGAATGGGCCTAAAACCAACTGATTTTCTTCCTCTTTCCAGATATAGAAACCAACCCAGTTGACATCCGCCAAAAATTGATTCAGTAAGGCAGAAGCATTGGAAAGGTTAGCTATTTGATCAGTTTCCCCTTCGAGCAAGGCAGCCAGCTGCTTGATTAATAGTTGATAGTTTTCTTCGCGGGTTCCATTATAGTGGATGGTGTGGAACATCTGATACCCCTCCAGTTTCTTAATTCGATATTTTTCGAGCCTGCCAGCGCAGGAATTGACGAACGTTTTTAACAGGATTCTTGCTTATTTGCGGCGAAATTCTTATCAATACAGAGAGGAGCTGATGTCCTGATGAAAAAGACCACGACCAGACAAAAAGTGATGGATGTCGCTTGCCGGCAATTCTTCCTCAAGGGGTACCATGGTACCTCGGTCAGGGATATTGCAGGCGAGGCAGCTGTGAATGTCTCATTGATCAGTTACTACTTCACCAACAAGCAAGGGCTTTTGGAAACGTTGATTATCGATTATTATGAAGATTATATCGATTTGATTGAGCAACAGACGGAAGCCCTGGATGAATTAGAACCAATTGACCGCCTATGTCGTCTGATTGAAGTAATTTTACATTATAAACAGGACCGTCATCAACTTACCTGTCTTATCCAACGGGAACTTTCTCTTGATAACCAATTTGTGCGTGAAATGCTCGTCACTTACCTGTCCAAAGAAAACCATTTACTATATGCTCTGTTTCAACAGGTTGTGACACCAGTGGTGAAAGAGAAAAGAGATACGAAATTTCTGTTCCTGCAATTCAAAGGTATGCTTCAGGCGCCATATGCAATGCCACATGATTGGAAGGATTTCGTGACTTTCGATCAATCACACAGCTATTTCGCTCAACAGTACAGCCGTACGGTGAAAAAGTGGGTCAAAATGCTTTGTGCTCAGTCAGTGATCAGTGTCTGATCGATTTGGTCAAGCCCCTGACCAATAGCTGAGCTGGTATGAGCATCGGATCCATAGACGAGTGGAATGCCTGCTTGATAAGCTTGTGTGGCTATCGGGTGAGGTGGATAGCTTTCCTTGCAGGCAGGCTTGTAATAGCCGGCCCCGTTATAGTCCAGTTGATAATTTTTTTGCTTGATAAGCTTTAACAGCTCGGGGATTGACTCATCCCAGCCTGCCGGAGATGGGAAAAGGTGGTGGAATTTCCTAATCAAAGTCATGTGCCCGATTCTGGTTGGTTTATAAGGACCAAGATCAGCCTGTATAGATTTCTCTAATGTGGAAAAATAACCTTGATATACCTTATCAACCGAGCCGAAATCTTCGACCACCTTTTGAAACGCCGACTCACTGAAGTCAATACAGTGGTACCTGCCGCTTGGTCCCTTTAGAAAATGGAGGGAAAGGATACTGTCATCCAGAACGTCGCCATAATCAGATAGAAAACGGGATGTTTGCTGCTGATACCCTTCGATATAGTCGACTTCGAGTCCGAGAAGAATGTCAATATCCTCTTGATATTCTTTTTTTATTTCTTGTATATCTCTGATATAACTTTCCATTAATGAACGTTTCATGCCACTATCTTTATCAGGTACCGGGTCATGGAACGATTCTGGTAATGGTGCATGTTCTGTAAATGTGATTGTTTGATAACCCTGTTTCAATGCTTGTTCCACATAGGCTTTAAACGAATCAGAAGAACCGTGTGGACAATAAGGTGTATGGACGTGACCGTCAGTAATCATCAAACTCCCCCTGTAGTGTAGAAAAATATGTCATATTGTTAATTATTTTGAAATATTTTAGCCAAAAT
The DNA here is from genome assembly GCF_900107755.1 of Thalassobacillus cyri. Classification (GTDB taxonomy): domain Bacteria; phylum Bacillota; class Bacilli; order Bacillales; family Halobacillaceae; genus Thalassobacillus; species Thalassobacillus cyri. The sequence goes on from NZ_FNQR01000005.1 coordinate 46,238, forward strand.
GATCGTTCTCATGGTATCATAATTACAACAATTTATCATTTTGGAGCCTATTTTCCTCTATTGAAAGGTGTCATCTGTTAGGAGGCTGTTTATGGAGTATTTGATCGGGATAATTTTAGTGGTTATCGGGATCATCATATATGGGTTGATTGCTCGTAAAAAGATATATGATGAGGTCGATCGACTGGAAAATTGGAAAATGGACATCATGAATCGAAAAGTGACGGAAGAACTGTCAAAAGTGAAGAATCTGAATTTATCCGGAGAAACACACGAGAAGTTTGAAACATGGCGGGAACGCTGGGACAGTATTTTAACGCAAGAACTCCCGAATCTGGAAGAAGATTTATTCGATGTGGAAGAAGCAGCAGACCGTTACCGGTTCCGGAAAGCGAAGCAAAAAATTCAGCTGGTAGAAAAGAAGCTGGAAAACACGGAAATGGACATAGAAAAAATATTCAACGAACTTGAACAATTATTGGAATCAGAGGAGTCAAGCCGCCAGGAAGTCGAACAAATTGAGCCTGTAATAAAACAGCTGAAAAAAGAATTGATTCAAAACCGCCATAAATATGGCAAAGCATATCGTGGTTTTGATGAGGAAGTAAATGCGATTCAGCAAATGCTTAACGATTATCAACAGCTGGTAGAGCAAGGGGATTACATGGAAGCAAAACAGCTGGTCCACCAACTGAAAATTAGTCTGGAGGAGCTTCAACATCGGATCTCTGCATTCCCGTTATTATATAAAAAATGCCGGCAGGAAGTACCGACGCAGTTAGATGAAATCCTTGCTGGTATGGCGGAGATGAAAGAAGAAGGATTTCGCCTGAACCATCTTGGGTTTGAGAAAGAAATACATAATCACAGGGAAACCCTTGCTGGCTGTCTTACTGTAATGGAACAAAGCAGCATAGATGGTGTGGAAAATTCAATCACCGAAATCGAGGAGCGTATTCAAGAGATATATCAGTTACTTGAAAAAGAAGCAATTGCTCGAAACAATATCGAAAAACAATATGAGCCTTATCAGAGAGTGCTGGAAGAATCAGAACAGATTCTGCTTGCAACGAAAGAAGAGGTAAAAGAATTACAGCGGACCTATCACTTTGAAAATGAAGATGTGGAAAAACAACAACTGTTGGAAAAATGGATGATTAAGATCAAGAAGCAATTTCTTGATTTTCAAAAAAAATTGGAAGATGATACAACTTCGTACACCGAATTACAAGCGAAGCTGGAGGATTGCCAAAAACAATTAGAAGAACTGCAAGGGGAACATAAAGATTTCAGTGACAGAATTAGAGCCTTACGCAAAGATGAAAATGAAGCAAAGGAAAAGCTTGTCACTATGCAACAATCTTTATTGGATATAAATAGGAAATTAAATAAAAGTAATATGCCTGGAATTCCGGAGGAACTGGCGGTTGAATTGAATCAAGCGCACGAGGAGTTGAATAAGGTCTTCATGACTTTAGAGCAGCAACCACTGGAAATGACAAAAGTGAATGCTGCCCTTGACGATGCTTCGGCAAAAATCTCTAATGTAACAGAAGCTGCAAGTAACACGATGGATCAAGCACAGCTTGCAGAATACGTGATTCAATACGGAAATCGATATCGCAGCCAATATCCATTGATTGCTGCCAGGCTATCAGAAGCAGAACGGGAATTTCGGTCTTATCACTATGATACCGCGCTTGAACAAGCCACGGAAGCTATTCAAGAGATTGACCCGGATGTATTAAGCCGGTTAGAAACACAACAAAACGTTTTAGTTTAGGATGGGACCAATGAGAAAATGGTTAGTCGTTTTGTTAGGCCTATTGACCATTACCCTATGGTCAACAGTCATCTTCATTGCAGTCACCAAGATGCAAGGTGAGTTATATCCTGCAAGGCCGCATAGTGTTAAGGATAGCGCAGTGATCCAAGAACGCAGTGTGCCTCCTATTCCAAGGTTGTATGAATCGGAAGTAGAGAATAAAGGTACAGCAGAAGGTGAAACTATTATGGGAAAAATGGCGATTACAGAAGCTTGGGTAGATGACGTTGCAGAAGACGGACGTCTTTCGATTGATACGTTATTGGCATCATTGGAAGTTGACCAAGATCCAACAGAATAGAATTGTTAGGATACAGGGACCGTCATGACTTAGTGACAGTTCCTGTATTGTTTATTTTTAACATAAGTTATGATAATATATGAGATTGCAAAATAACGCCGAAGGGGACATCCCGATGATTTATTTAGATAATAGTGCAACGACGAAACCATTTCCGGAAGTAGTCCAGAGCTTTCAAAAAGTAGCAGAACAATATTATGCCAACCCCTCTTCCATTCACCGTTTTGGAAGTGAAGCGGAGCGTTTATTGCTACAATCAAAAAAACAAGCAGCTCAGCTTCTGAAGGTATCTCCGGAAGAGGTGATTTTCACATCAGGAGGCACAGAAGGGAACAACATTGCGATTAAAGGGATTGCATTAGAACATCAGAATCGAGGGAAGCATATTATTACTTCCCAAATTGAACATCCTTCTGTTATACAAGCATGCGGGGCTTTGGAGTCGTTAGGATTTGAAGTTACCTATCTGCCTGTGACGGAGACTGGTTCCGTGCGGATTGATGATATAAAGGCAAGCATACGGCCGGATACGATATTAATCAGTATCATGTCTGTGAATAATGAGCTGGGGACTGTCCAGCCGATTGGTGAAATCGGTCACGTCGTTAAGCAATATCCAAAAATATTTTTCCATGTCGATCATGTCCAGGGACTTGGGAAAGTAGATATCGACTTTTATGACTGTGGAATCGATTTATGTACCATGTCTGGTCATAAGATACATGGCTTGAATGGTACTGGAGCTTTATTCGTGAAAAAGGGGACGACACTCTTTCCTCTTCATCACGGTGGCGGCCAGGAAGGGGCTTACCGGGCAGGAACAGAAAATCTGGCAGGCAACGTCTCTTTTGTAAAAGCATTGCGTATGATTATGGAACAAAAACAAACAGCAGTAAAAAAGCTTGAAACTTTGAATCAGCGGTTGAGAGAAAGGTTAGCTGCTATTCCTTACGTCATTATCAATTCGCCGACGGATGCGGCAGCCCATATTGTTAATATTTCTGTCCCGGGCTTTAAGCCGGAAGTTATTATCCATGCTCTCGGAGAAAATGATATATACATTTCAACTATGTCTGCCTGCTCTTCGAAGCGATCAGATGAAAGTGCTGTCTTGGCTGCTTGCCGACTGAGAGAAGACAGGACCACAAGTGCATTGCGAGTCAGTATGTCTTTTGAAAATACGCAAGAAGATGTTGATACATTTGTAAGTGAATTGAAAAAAGTACTAATGGAATTAAACAAAGTGATGGGGTAGATAAACGATGCAATTCAATCAAATCATGGTGCGTTATGGTGAAATGGCGCTAAAAGGGAAAAATCGTCATAAGTTTGAACAAAAGCTGCAAAGTAATCTGACACATAAATTGAAACGATATCCGGCTACTAGGCTCAAGAAAACAAGAGATCGTATGTATGTCATGTTGAATGGAGAAGATCCATATAAAGTCATGGAAACGTGTCAGGAAGTGTTTGGCATTCAGAGTTTAAGCTTTGCGGTTCGGACCGAACAAGATGAAGACAAAATCAAAGAAGCAGCGCTGTTTGCTTTTAATGAGGCAGACAATGCAAAGACTTTCAAAATATCTGCCAAGCGCACGGATAAAACCTTCCCGGTGGGATCGCAGGAAATGAATCAGCGTTTGGGCGGTTATATCCTAAAAAATACAGAAGATGTGACGGTGGATGTGCACAACCCTGATGTTGAGATTACTGTAGAAATCCGCCAGGACGCAGTTTATATTACTTCTAAAAAGTATCCTGGTGCAGGTGGTTTGCCAGTAGGTACTACAGGCAAAACTTTATTGCTTTTATCCGGAGGGATTGATAGTCCGGTTGCCGGCTATCTCGCCATGAAGCGTGGTGTCGAAGTCGAAGCGATTCACTTTCATTCACCACCCTACACAAGTGAGCGGGCAAAACAGAAAGTGATGGATTTAGCACAGGAAATGACACGCTTTGGTATTAAATTGAAAGTGCATATCATACCGTTTACGAATATTCAGCAAAAAATCCATCAAGAAATGCCGGAAGGCTACAGTATGACCATTATGAGAAGACTAATGCTGCGAATCAGTGAGGCTGTGGCAAAAGAACAAGATATTCTATCCATGACCACTGGGGAATCCCTCGGCCAGGTAGCAAGTCAAACAATGGAAAGTATGAGCGCTATCAACGATGTGACCAACTATCCAGTTATCCGCCCGTTGGTCGCCATGGATAAGCTTGATATCATATCGATTTCTCAACAAATAGGTACGTATGATATTTCCATCCGGCCTTATGAAGATTGTTGTACAGTTTTTGTACCAAAATCTCCTAAAACCAGACCGAGTAAAGAAAAAGCTCAGTATTACGAAGCGGCAGTTGATTTTTCTGAAGATATCAAACAGGCAGTAGAGCAAAGAGAAATAATCAAGCTTAAACTTCAAACAGAGACGAAAACAGAAAATGAATTTGAAGATTTGTTCTAAAAGTGCGCTATGACGACATTCAGCCTACTAGAAACAAATACCAGTGTAAGATTTGAATGAAAAAAATCCTCGTTACGCATGATAGAAGTAACGAGGAGGTGAAACAACATGGCGAACAACAATAGCTCAAACCAATTAGTAGTACCTGGTGTACAACAAGCTTTGGATCAAATGAAAACTGAAATCGCTCAAGAGTTCGGCGTTCAACTTGGTCCAGATTCAACTTCCCGTGCCAACGGTTCTGTTGGTGGTGAAATCACTAAACGCTTGGTTCAACAAGCTGAGCAACAATTTGGTGGACAACAATAACTAAAAAATTATATGTATGGCTAAAGTCTTGCTGTTCTTCAGCAAGGCTTTTCTTTATGATAAGTATATGGTGTTTTAACTATTAAGTCTGTAAAACGGTTATGCTTACTCTTAGTTTGACCGGGAAAGCAAACATGCTTTATTAAGAAGGGAGACGATATTATGCCGGAATTATGGTATGGTGGCAAAATATATACAATGGAGAAGGAAGGCGAATGGGTAGAGGCAGTAGTTACAGATCATGGAAAAATTATCGCAGTAGGAAACAGCCAGCAGCTGTATCATACATATGAAAAACAGTTGACGAAAGAATATAACCTGATGGGACACGTCATGTATCCGGGATTTGTGGATAGTCACTTACATATCATTGGCCATGGCGAGCGTCTTCAACGGCTGGATTTGTCTTTTATGAAATCTGCCGAGGAAGTGAAATGGGCATTGAGTCAGCATGCCGAGCAGATTCCTAAAGGAGAATGGATCATTGGTGAGGGGTGGAATGAAAATCAATGGGAAGACCAGCGGATTATTTATAAAGATGAACTGGATGAGATCACTACCGATCATCCTATGATGCTGACAAGGATTTGCCGACATGCACTGCTTGCCAACTCAAAGGCGATGGAGTTCGGCGGAGTAACTGCTGCTACCCCCGATCCTCAAGGTGGACTGATTGTTCGCTCTGAACTCGGAGAACCGCTTGGCTACTTTCATGATCAAGCACAGGAGCTAATCAAACAAGCGATGCCGGAAGTGACTCCCCAATACCTGGAACGGGCGTTGAAACTAGCGGTAAATGATATGCACATGAATGGTCTGGTTGGCGGCCATAGTGAAGACTTAAATTACTATGGTGGTTTTCAAAAAACTTTTGATGCCTTTCGGACAGTCATCGATGAGAAGCGATTGAAGTTTCGGGCTCATTTATTGGTACATCATGAAGTCGTGGAAGATATGCATGACAACGGATATAAGTTTAAAAGTGGAACGGATTTTGTTGAACTAGGTGCCATGAAAATATTCTCAGATGGGGCCCTTGGAGGAAGGACAGCCTGGCTATCAGAAGCTTATGCAGATGATCCACTGAATCGCGGTGTAGCCATCCATGAAAAGAAATCACTAGAAACACTTATCCGTCAGGCCAGGGACAAACAAATGCCTGTAGCCGTACATGCAATTGGGGACCAGGCAGTTGAGACAATTGCAGATATTCTCCGGGAAAACCCTTTGTCTACCGGCGAAAGGGACCGTATTATTCATGCACAAATAATGCGCGATGAATTATATGAGAAATTGGCCGGCTTGAATGTCATATTGGATTTACAGCCAACTTTTGTCGCTTCAGATTTCCCTTGGGTAATCGACCGGATCGGTGAGCATCGTCTGAAGGATGCTTATGCGTGGAAAACCTTATTAGATAAAGGTATTCGTTGCGCAGGAGGGTCAGATGCGCCGATCGAAGAGATCAATCCCCTGTTGGGAATTCGAGCCGCAGTCGAACGGCGGGCAAGCTATGATCAGAAAGTCTATAATCCTTCCCAGCAGCTGTCTATGTATGAAGCGATTTCCCTGTATACAAGCGGAAGTGCATTTGCTATCAAACATGAACACGACCGAGGCAAGATAAAAGAGGGGTACACTGCAGATTTCACTGTATTAGATCGAGACCTATTTACGCTTGCAGCCCATGAAATTGTCGATACGAATGTGTCGATGACGGTAGTAGATGGAGAGGTTGTATATCAAAGAACTTAGTAATAAGGCTTTGTTAAATCTTAAAGTTGATTTTACAGTTAAGTTCCCTTTACATGAAGACTCAGTTTTGAGATAAGTTGTTTCCGTTACGGTTAAGAGCCTTAGGAGGTCCGGGAAATCACTCGCTTTCCATGGGAGTACGGTGGGCTTCCGCGGGCTAAAGCCCTGCGGGATCTTACCATGTACTTTAATCCCATAGGACTTTGAATAAGCTCTTATAAAAATCCAACAACGTTTAACAGAGTGAATAATAAAGGCCTGGCACGTTTAGTTAGTGCCAGGCCTTTATTGTATTATAAAAAGGTTCGTTGAACGCGATCCCAGAAAGTATTATCTTTCATTTTGACAGTCTTGATGACACGGTCGCTCAGATTAATGGACAATTCTTTAATGTTACGTATGGAGTACGCTTCATTATCCATACCAATGATTGGATAATCATTACCATCCTGCTGGACATGTAACTTCAGTGTCCTTTCTCCACTTAATACAAATGGGGAGCCAAGTGTCCGGTAACGATTATTATTCAGTGACGCGACTTCACTTACCTGGAAACAAGGGAGCTTCGGATCGATCACAGCACCTTTGGTTGATTTGTTGTAACCAGTACTTCCAGTTGGTGTGGCTACCACTAAACCATCACCACGGAATGTCTCGAATGGACGATCGTCGATAAAAACGTCGACCACAATTGTTTTGATTAATGTTGAACGCAGGCTGCATTCATTTAAACAGAGCATTGTGGATTCATTATTGACGGTCGCTTCAATAACCGGAAATCTTCTGACTTCCAAGTCGGCATTGACCATGGAGTCGACCATCGTGTCAAAGTCGTCAATATTAAAATCACAGTATAGACCTGCTTCGTCTTCTCTTCGGATACCTACGTACAGGCAATCCTGGCGGAATCCTGTTTTTCTGACAGCTTGAAGGAATGTTCCGTCTCCTCCAACACTGATAATGATATTTGCATCTTTCGCATCATTCAATATGGTAAAACCATTTTTTTCAGCAAGCTCAAATAATGGCTGGAGCTTTGTATCAAGCTCTTCGTTTGGTGGATAATAGAAAAAAAGGTTCTGTCTGTTATTCGACATATGTATGCCTCCCTCTATTTGGTACTCTTTATTTTATCATCTCCAGCTAGTAAGGGGAAATGCTACGAAGCCACCTATTGTATGGAAATTATTATAGAAAAATGTTTATTCGTTTGGGCTAATGCTGATACTAGTAAGCAGGTGAGGCCTCATGAAATGGATTTGGATTGCCTTATTATTGTTGATGATCATACTGGTGGGGTTGTTATTCATTAAAATATCGCTCCGGTTTCAATTAGAAATCCTGCCTATCGACAAGCGGCTTACTTTAGTCGCTTATTTGGGTTTTCTACCTGTATATCGCAAATATATCGATTTCAACCGTATTGTAGAGAGTGAAACGGAGTTGGCAAAAGTAGAGAAAAAAGCAGAAGAGTTATGGAAACAAAAATCGACAGACGTTAAGAAGAGGAAGTTAGGCGTGCATCAGTTCTTGCAAATGGGGAGAGCGGTAACGGTACATAAAATGAATAGTGTCATGCGTGTAGGTACAGGAAACGCTTCGTCGACTGGTTCCATTGCGGGTGGATTGATGGCGGTTGCTTCCCTCCTGGAACAATTGATCAACCAATTGTTCATCATAAAGAAACCTGCCCATTTCCGGGTTGAGCCTTCCTTTCAAGTGCCATGCTTTCATATACTTGCAGATGGTATATTTTCTTTCCGGCTTGGTAAGGCTATATATGTGTGGTTACGATACGTGAACAGATAGCCTGAAAAAGCCAGATGATAAGCAGGAGGTAATAGCATGAATGAGCATCCGATTCAAGGTCTGATGACCACAGCAATGGATAGTCTGAAAGAAATGATTGATGTCAATACAATTGTCGGAGAGCCGGTTGAATCGCCCGATGGCAGTATCATCATCCCGGTTTCCAGAGTTGGATTCGGCTTTGCTGCCGGGGGCAGCGAATTCAAAGCGAAAAACGGCGGGCAACAAAGTCAGGATGGTCAAAGCCAGGAGCAATCAGAAGAAGAATTGCCATTTGGCGGTGGCAGCGGTGGCGGGGTTTCCATTACTCCAATCGCCTTTTTAGTTGTCAGAAAACAGGGAGTTCAGATGATCCATCTGAACGAACAAACCCACCTTTACGAGAGAATGTTGGATTTAGCACCGCCTGTCATTGAAAAAATTCAAGAACTGCTTCAAAAGGGTGGCAATAGCAGTAGTCAGCAACAATCCAGACGTCCTTCTTCCGATCTTTTATAGGTTAACGTTAGACAAGTTTAGAAACTGCCTTCATAATAAAGATAGGCAGTTTTTTTTTGGGCTTGATAAGTTTTAAAAAAGCAAGGAGGACGAGGAAATGGCTTCAATCACTTTTAAGGAAAATCCAGTTACACTTGTAGGGGAAGAAGTTAAGGTAGGGGACAAGGCTCCAGATTTCAAGGTGCTTGCCAATGATCTTAGTGAAGTGACCCTTAACGACTACAAAGACAGCGTTAAACTGATCAGTGTAGTTCCTTCTCTTGACACTGGCGTTTGTGCCGAGCAGACACGTCGTTTTAATGAAGAAGCAACAAAGCTGGGTAATGTCAAAGTTTTGACTATCAGTATGGACCTCCCATTTGCTCAAAAGCGCTGGTGTGGTGCTGAAGGTATTGAAAATGTAGACACATTGTCTGATCATCGTGATGCTTCCTTCGGAAAAGCATATGGTGTGTTGATTGAAGAACTTCGTCTATTGGCGCGTTCCGTGTTCGTTGTCGATTCAGAAAATAAGGTCACTTATGTTGAATATGTCAGTGAAGCAACGAACCATCCGGATTATGAGTCAGCGATCGCTGCAGTAGAACAAGCCAAGTAAGTTGACTGGCTTACAGCTAAATTGTATGATCGGATAGTAAATAAGATATCGTAGAGACCAACATGGCGCATTTCTTAAAGTGAATGCGCCATTTGCTTGTTTTTATACTTTGAATCACAGCGACGTACAGGGGAACAGTAAGGAGGAACAGTTTGATGCAACAAACACATGTAGAAGAATTATTTGAATGGATTGACGAAGCTGCTACAGCAATAGAATACCAAGAAAACACCACATATTTAGAATCTGTGGCAGATGCTTTGGATGTTCTGTACCACCATGCACCATTTGATGATATGGCTGATCTACTGAAACAGCAACTGGAAAAGCACCTGAAAGACATCGATTTGAACAAATTCGAGAAAGAAGAAATCCGAAAAGCGACACAGTTGGCCATTTTAAAAGGAATGAAAGGCGCTACCCAGCAACAGCACCTTATCACTCCAGATACGGTGGCCATGTTTATGGGGTATCTTACCCAACGGTTATTCAAAGATGCACAAGAGATACGGATATTCGACCCTGCCTGTGGTACAGCCAACCTCTTGACAGCTGTACTTAATCAGTTAGACAAGCAGGTTGCTGCGTATGGCAGTGATGTTGATGAAACGTTAATGAAACTAGCTCTTGCTAACGCCAATCTGCAAAAAACAGAAATCGAATTCTTTCATCAGGACAGCTTACGTCCATTTTTATTAGAGCCGGTAGACTTCGTTTTAGCTGATTTGCCTGTCGGCTACTACCCGGATGATGTCCAGGCGGGAGAATATAATCTGAAAGCAGAAGAGGGATATTCCTACGCCCATCATTTATTCATTGAACAAAGCTTACGTTATACAAAGCAGGGAGGCTATTTGATGTTTGTCATCCCTAACTTTTTATTCGAGAGTGACCAGGCTACTCAGCTGAATGCCTTTTTGAGAGAGCATGCACATATTGTAGGAATGTTGCAGCTGCCAGAGGCTCTATTTAAAGAAGAAAAACATGCTAAAAGTATTTTGGTCCTGCAAAAGAAAGGGAAAGGTACTGAAGCACCGAAAGAAGCGCTACTGGCCAAGCTTCCATCATTTAAAAATCATAATGCTATGGCTGATATTCTTGCACAAATCAACCAGTGGTTCGAAAAAAATCATTCTTCGTAATTATGAGAAAATAAAGATTTTATTGCGTAAACGTTACCATTTACCCTTGCACCTTGAAAATGTCAACGCCGGGTGATTAAATGGTAATGGAATGAAACTAGAGAGCCTAATTTAAGGGGATGAAATACCTTGAGTAAAATCATAGCAATCAATGCCGGCAGTTCTTCTTTGAAATTTCAGCTGATTGAAATGCCGGAAGAAACAGTAATAACTAAAGGTTTAGTAGAAAGAATCGGAATCAACGATTCTATTTTCACAATAGAAGTGGGCGGAGAAAAAGTTAAGACCACACAAGATATTCCTGATCATGCGGAAGCAGTTAAAATGCTGTTGGATAAATTAACTTCTACAGGCATCATAGAATCCTTGGATGAGATTGATGGAGTAGGACACCGTGTCGTCCATGGAGGGGAGCGTTTCAGTGACTCTGTTGTGATCACTGAGGAAGTCATTCAGGAAATTGAAGAGGTGTCGGAATTGGCTCCTTTGCATAACCCAGCCAACCTGACAGGTATCCGGGCATTCAAGCAAGTACTTCCTGAGGTGCCATCTGTTGCTGTGTTTGATACTGCTTTCCATCAAACCATGCCAGAACAATCTTATTTATACAGCCTGCCATATGAATACTATGAGAAATATGGCATCCGTAAATATGGTTTTCATGGTACTTCTCATAAGTATGTATCTGAACGTGCCTCTGAAATGTTAGGTCTTCCGGTTGAACAGCTGCGCCTCATTTCCTGCCACCTTGGTAATGGAGCGAGCATCGCAGCTATTGAAGGCGGAAAATCGATCGACACATCCATGGGCTTCACACCATTAGCCGGTGTAACGATGGGTACACGTTCCGGTAATATCGACCCTGCTTTGATTCCTTACATCATGGATAAAACAGGGAAGTCTGCTGCTGAAGTCATGAATGTGTTGAACAAAGAAAGTGGTATGCTGGCACTTTCCGGCTTCTCCAGTGACCTTCGGGATATCGAAGAAAAAGCTTCAGAAGGAGAAGAGCGTGCGGAGCTGGCCCTGGAAGTATTTGCAGCACGCATTCATAAATACATTGGGTCTTATGCTTCGCGTATGCACGGTGTAGACGCCATAGTTTTTACCGCAGGTGTCGGAGAGAACAGTACATCCATTCGTGAACGTGTCTTGAAAGGCTTAGAATTCATGGGGGTTTACTGGGATCCATCTTTAAATCAGGTACGTGGGAAAGAAGCATTTGTAAACTATCCGCATTCTCCTGTTAAAGTCATGATCATTCCAACTAACGAGGAAGTCATGATCGCACGAGATACGGTACGTCTATCCAGTTAATAATAAAACCAAGTGTTCCGTTTATAAACGCACGGGACGCTTGGTTTTTTGTTTGCGAATGGATTTTATTTTTTTCCTATTCGAGCTAGAATAAGAATAGGCATAAGAGGAGAATGGGAGGCAATAAGATGAGCGATGGAAATAAAGTGAGCAGGGATATCCAGCAATGGAGAAGGAACCATACTGATTACCAGCCCAATGATTTTGAGCGTATGTATGATGCGTGGGTCAATCAAATGTTTGATGGTCTCGATTCTAAATGGAAACAGGTCTTTTTCCGTAATTTAGATAATTACTTATTTCATACTCATGCTTTTATTCAAGGCACTTCTTTTCAAAATGAAGCAAGGGAACGTATCATCACGGTCGGCAGAGTTTTTGATAATCAAATAGAAAATATTTCTGATTTGAAGGTCTTATCTATCGACCGACGTACATATATCGCCCAGCAGCAAATATCACGGATCAGGCTGTATTCTTTTGCCCAGGGAGGGTTGACTGGAACTGGCGGCCTGCTTTTGTTTGGTTTGGATTTTCCATTGATGATGGGAATGAATTTGCGTGCGGTCCAAATGATCGGTTTGTCATTCGGTCACGAAATGAACCATCCTTATGAGATGATGCTGTCGTTGCGTGTCTTCCACGCAGCTACCTTGCCCAAAAGGATGCAAGAGGAGGCATGGGAAGAGCTGGTGGAGGAAGTACGGAATGACAACCACCCCTATGTGTTTGAGGGTGCAGATGACCTTACTGATGAATCCTGGCTGGAGCAGCCTCTTAAGCAAATTCTCAAATCACTGTTTATCGTAATGTTTCGCAAAAAGCTGATCCAAGGACTACCTTTAGTCAGCATGACAGTAGGAGCCACTGTCAATTACCGTTTGACACGCCGGGTTTCAGAATTCGCGTTGAGATTTTACCAATATCGATATTTACTAGCAAAGGAAGAGGAGGGGGAAGATGTCCGTTGAGGAGCATAAACAAGAAGCAAAAAAATCAATAGCATGCATGATTATCACGGTGAGTGATACGAGAACAAAAGAAACGGATAAGAGCGGGAAGTTGATGATTGAATTATTGACTTCCAAAGGTCATCACATCGTGGACCATCGTATCGTAAAAGACGAAGAACAAGCAATTCAGGAAGCAGTAGAATCTGGATGTAATAACACGGAGGTAGAAGCGATACTTACCAATGGAGGTACAGGAATCGCGAAGCGGGACGTGACTATTGAAACGGTCGCTTCACTATTTGATAAAGAAATAACGGGCTTCGGGGAAATTTTCCGAATGCTTAGTTATACAGAAGACATCGGATCAGCAGCCATTTTATCCAGGGCGATAGCAGGTGTCAGCAGAAATACGGCAATTTTCTCCACGCCTGGTTCAAGTGGGGCAGTTAAACTTGCGATGAATAAATTGATTCTCCCAGAGCTCAGCCATGTAATCCGGGAAATACAAAAAGATATTTAAAATAAACAAACCCTGCCTCTTATACCTAAGCGGCAGGGTCTTTCTAACTGGTTTTAGCAGTGATGACAGGGTTTGTCCTGTACCAGATCCATAAGTCATTGATCATCGAAGCAAGCTGGCTGATCCGGTCGTTCAACCGGCAGGATGCTTCGAAGTCTTCTTCATTATTGAGCCGTGCAAGACAGTTTTCTATATCTTTTTCCAGCTTCTTGATTTTATCAGGAATTTCCCCACGGTGATTTTCCCATACTGCTAAAATCAAAGCTTGTTCCCTTTGAGTAAACGTATAAAAAGGACGAGGTAGATCCGGGATAGAAAGGTGAAGCCTTGGATCATAAGTGAAATATTGTTCCATAAAACCTCCTGCAGCGGTTATTTTTGTTCTGGCATCCGCACTACAAGTACGTCGCACTTAGCATATCTGGTAATGTGTTCAGAAACACTGCCGATAAAGAAGCGTTCCATTGTATTGAGACCGGTGGCCCCACAGATAATCAAGTCTGCTTTGTATTTCGGGGCTACATCCTTAGCAATTTTTATTTTAGGTGAACCATATTCAATGTCAATGGTGACATTGTCTACCCCAGCTTCCTTCGCTTTATCCTGGTATTCATCCAATAACTCCTTAGCATAGCCCTCCGCGCGGATAGCAAGAGATCTGTCATAAGCTTCAACCGTAGCAAACGCACGGGTATCCACGACATGGGATAGAATTAATTGGGCATCATTTCTTTTAGCAATATCAATTGCTTTTTTAAAAGCGAATTCAGCAGCGTTAGAACCATCAATTGCCACTACAATGTGACTATATTCGAATGACATATGGAACGCTCCCTTCCTTATTTATACTTCTATTATAACATGCGGAATGTTGTTAATGTAAACGTTGTCAAACATGAAAACATACATTTTTGTGAACATTATAAAGGGAGGTGCCTACATGGATAAAGACCAGCAGAAAAGTCCTAAAGTTGAGGAAGACTCTCTGGAAGGAATCAATGAAAGTTATCAGTCAGGGAGTGTCGAATTTCCGCGGATGAAAGAGAAAAAGAATAAAAGGGAGGAATAAGGTACTTTCTCATTGGGAAAGCAGCAAGGAAAAGCTTTTCTCCTTGCTGCCTTTCTATGAAGTCCTATTGCTCTCCGTGTTGATTTTATAGTTAAGCTCTCTTTTGCTGAAGACTCAGTTACGAGATAGTGTGGTCCGTTACCATAAGAGTAATGGGATGGTCCGGGAAACGACTCGCTTTCCTGCGATCTGGCAAGCTTCCTCGGGCTAAAGCCCTGTGGGATCTCGCCTAGCCCCTTCTCCCGCAGGAGTCTCATCGTTTCCCTTCCCATCCAACCAGTTTAGTAATAAACGGTCTCTTCGTGTGTGTAGCTTTATTTTGAGCCATTTATTAAAGGGGGCAAAGTCTTCTTTCAAAATTATCATAGCGCGGTTTACACAAGTGGTATTTCGAGAACTTTCTACGGCCAGGTTCGGAGGGGAACGGCGAGACTCCTCGAAAATGCTACGCATTTCCTTCGTGCGTGGGTTAATTCAGGGTGAAATTTCAAAGTCCTGCGGGATGAAAATGACAGGTGAGACCCCGGAAGACGAAGTCTGAGGAGGCTCAGCGCATGCCTGCGGAAAGGGAGTCGTTCCCCTCCGGACCGGTATTCAGTCAAACATTTCGAAACTGAGTCTTCCATAATTAGGCCCAATAGTTGAATAAGGCTTTTATGAAAGATCAACACCAACGTTTAACAAATCCTAAGAATAAACAAGCTGCAATGATGGTGAGGGAATTCACTTTCTTTCCTCGGTTCCTCAAGCCCGAAGCCAAAGCAGAATTAAGCGACAGAAAAAGCATTAGGTGTGAACCGATATCATTATCTGTAGTAAAGTAGAGATGGAGTGTAAAGCTTTACTGCTACAAGAATAGAATCATTACATAAAATAATCGCAATTGTAAAAACTGAAGGAGGAATAGCTGTGCGACATGCCCTCATTACCGCAGGAACTAAAGGGCTAGGTAAAATGGTGACCACCCGCTTTTTAGAAATGGGACATTCTGTCACCGTTACGTATCGAACGGACCGTGATAAAGCGGAACAACTATTGGAAGATTGGCCCGAACATCATGATCGCATTCAAATCATCCAGGTAGATGTGACTAAAAAGAAGGATTTGATAGAGCTTGTTGAGCAGACCATCGACCGCTTCAGCAGAATTGATTACTTGATCAATAATGCCGGCCCTTATATTTTTAAAAGAAAAAAATTATTGGATTATACTCAGGAAGAATGGGATGCCATGATACGCGGTAATCTGGATGCATCTTTTCATTTATTCAAGCTGGTAGCTCCTTATATGAGAAAGCAGAAATTCGGTCGTATTATCAATTACGGCTTCCAGGGGGCCGGGGCAGCTTCCGGATGGATCTACCGATCTGCTTTTGCAGCAGCCAAAGTTGGGCTGGTTTCGCTAACGAAAACAATTGCTTTTGAGGAAGCTGAGAATGGAATAACCTCAAACATGGTTTGCCCTGGAAATATTATGGGGGAGATGAAGGAAGCGACCATTGCGGAAAGTAAAAAAATCCGGGATGAACATACACCCATCGGAAGATCAGGTACCGGAGAAGATATCGCACGCACGATCGAATTCTTATGTGAAGAAGACAGCGATATGATCACTGGAGCAGTTTACGAAGTCACAGGCGGCCTGGATGTCATTCATCGTCACCGGTGATTCGTATATTCTTTGTCGAAATTAAATGTGAAAAAACGAGTTTTTTGTTACAATGTAAAGGCTTACATTTGCGTTATCTATCCCCTTTTCAGAAATAATGGTATAGTGGTTGTGAGAAGGGGAGGACAAGCGTCCTAGAACAATGGATTGGGAGGTTATGAATATGAAAATCGGAGTACCTAGAGAAATAAAAAATAATGAAAACCGTGTGGCCATGACTCCGGCTGGTGTTATTTCTTTGACCAATGCAGGTCATGATGTGTATGTGGAAACCAATGCGGGAGTAGGTTCGAATTTTACGGATACCCAATACATAGAAGCAGGGGCTACTATCGTAGACACAGCTCAAGAGGCGTGGAGCCAGGAAATGGTCATGAAAGTAAAAGAACCACTTCCTGACGAGTATGATTATTTTTATGAAGGACTTATTTTATTTACGTATCTCCATCTGGCGCCAGAGCCAGAACTTACAAAAGCATTGATTGACCGTAAAGTAGTCAGCATTGCTTACGAAACAGTCCAATTGGATAATGGATCGCTTCCTTTATTGACACCGATGAGTGAGGTTGCAGGCCGGATGGCTACACAAATAGGGGCGCAATTTTTAGAGAAGCTTCATGGAGGGAAAGGTATCCTGCTGGGAGGAATTCCTGGGGTTCGACGCGGGAGAGTCACTGTTATCGGCGGAGGAGTTGTCGGGACAAATGCAGCGAAAATAGCGATGGGTCTCGGTGCGGATGTCACGATCATCGACTTGAACCCGGAACGTTTGCGTCAATTGGATGATATCTTCGGTTCAGAAATTAATACCCTCATGTCGAACCCATTGAATATTCAGGAATCTCTGGCAGAATCAGACTTAGTGATTGGAGCTGTCTTAATTCCTGGAGCTAAAGCCCCGAAGCTTGTCACCGATGAGATGGTACAGTCCATGATGAAAGGTTCAGTCATTGTGGATGTGGCAATCGACCAGGGAGGAATTTTTGAAACCACCGACCGGATTACTACCCATGACAATCCTACGTATGAAAAGCATGGTGTGGTGCACTATGCCGTTGCAAACATGCCGGGTGCTGTACCACGGACCTCGACCATTGGCCTGACGAATGTGACGATTCCATACGCGCTGCAACTGGCTAACAAAGGCTACCGCCAGGCATGCCAGGATAATATAGCGTTACGTAAAGGAATCAACACATTGAATGGTTTTGTAACTTACCGTGCTGTCGCAGAAGCACACCAGCTTGAATACTCAGATGTTGAAACCTTACTAGAATATGAGTGATAATGAAACAGCGAGGGCAGCTAGAGTTTTCCTCGCTGTTTTTGATAGCATCGGAAAAATTATAATGAAAAATGAAACTTTCTTTTCGTTATATCGTATAAGAAAGTAACGCAGCGTTATCAGGAAGGAGAGGTGACCGGTCCTGGGACTGTTTTCACGTTTATTTTCAAATAAAAAAGCAAAGGCACCAGCAGTGAAGGAACGTACCCCGTTGAACATTCAAGTAGGGGACATTGTAAACTATGACCTGGTGGATTATGAAGTGGTTGGAAAAATTACTTACAGGGAACATGCCTATGAATGGTTCGGCTATCAATTGCTTGAAGGCCACTCGACGATTTGGCTCTCAGCGGAGATGGACGATGAGTTAGAGTTAGGAATATACCGTACCATCAAGCTTCCAGTGTCTAAGCCTTTTCCCGATACTTTGGAATATGAAGGAAAAACCTATCATAAAGATGGCGAAGGGGATGCAAGAGTAGTCGGTGAAGGAAGAAGCGCGAATGTCAATGGCCAGAGTATTTCCTATGCGGATTATATCGCTGACGATGAAACTGATTATCTCAGTGTAGAAGCTTGGGGAAGTGATACGGAAGTTAGTCATGGTTACGATATTGAACCTTATGATATTAAGATCATAGCAGGTTCTCATTAATTTAAAGGAGGAAATTAGATATGTTCCAATTTTTTAAACGCGTCAAAACGGTAGTGAATTCGGAATTGAATTCCATGTTGGATAAAGCAGAAGACCCGGTGAAAATGCTGGATCAATTCATGCGTGATATGGAGAATGATATTCGCGAGGCGGAAAGTGCTGTCGCCAAGCAGATTGCCAATGAAAAAATGCTGAAGCGTAAGTTCGATGATGCCCAGGCACTTGTCGACAAGCGAATGAAGCAGGCAGAGCAAGCGATAGAGACAGGCAACGAAGATCTTGCCCGTCGTGCGCTTGAGGATAAAAATAGCCAGCAGGAGCAAGCGGAGCAATTGCAGGCATCGTGGGAAAAAGCAAAATCAGATGCAGACAGTCTACGTGAAAAGTTAGATGAAATGAAAAAGGAATACCAGCAAATGAAGTTGAAGAAAGATTCCCTGAAGGCACGTGCAGAGTCGGCAAAAACAAGAACAAAAATGAATCGAACAATGTCCGGTATTGGAGGCGATGAGTCACGTAAAGGTTTCGAGCGTATGGAAGAAAAAGTTCTTCAACATGAAGCTGAAGCTGAAACAAGCGAAGACATGTCGCAGGCCAGCCGATCTCTTGACGATGAATTCGAAGCTCTGGAAAAGAACGGAGTGGACGACGAATTGGCGGCATTGAAGAAAAAAATGGGTAAAGAATAACTTGTCAGCTGATCATAGTTAAAAGAGATATTTGAGCTATGGAGGGAGGGTCTGACTAAATGTCAGGCCCTTATCCATGAGTTCATGAAACTTTCTCCAGGAAGGAGGAACCCATATGAAGGATTATCTTGTTTTATTTGGCTTTGGAATCATCATTATCGTCCTGTTCATGAATGTTTTTGGCGGCAATGATGACAGATCAAGAGGGATTTCAAGCTCGTCTTCAGATCCAGCTATTACATATGACGAATTACCAGAAGAGCCATCAAAAGAAAGTATCATCTCCTCTTTGCAGCAATCTGAGCCCTCTGATGCAGAAGAACTTGTAAGCAATCATTTTCCTTTAATAGATACGGTTCGTACAGACGAAGGTATTTCCAGAGTTTATGTCACGAGGGAATTCAGGATACCAGAACTGGCAGATCTGTTAGCTGAAACACTAAAGCCGGATGAGAAAAGTGACTACAACAATAATAAACAAGTACTTGTTTATCCCGATCATTTTGTAATTATGAAGGAAAGCGAAGAAGAACCAGGCGTAGTCTTCATTGAGCTGTCGAATGATCAATTTGTCCGCAATCACTATACACCTGGATTCTTTAATGGCCTATTAACTTATGCTGTATTGAACAGAATGCTTAATTCAAGTAATTGGGCTAAAAATCAGGCTGGGCGTTGCCGGGCGTCGAATGATTGCTATGGCGGTTACACTATGTACGGGGGTTATCGTTCGGGAGATACAGGTACATTCCGGGGCTCTACAGGGCGTGGCGGAGGACCCGGTGCAGGAAAATAATCTATTAGGAGGTTGATAGTATGGGACCATTCATTGCTACTTTTGCTTATTTTGTTATTGCTGTCATTGTCGTATTGATCGGCCTGGGAGTATTTGAAGTGATAACTACGAAATATAAGGATTGGGAAGAAGTTAGACAGGGCAATACTGCGGTTGCTTTATCTATTGCTGGAAAAATAATCGGGATTTGTATCATTCTCTCATTTGCTATCTATCATAGTTTGACATTGTGGGACACTTTGATTTGGGGAGCCTATGGGGTAGTCCTCCAAATGCTTGCCTACTTCCTATTTGAAATGTTCACAAGGAAATTTTCAGTTGAAACAATGCTGAAAGATAACAATATTGCTGTCGGAATCATCTCAATTGGAGTTTCCATTGGTTTAGCTTTCGTAATTGGCGCTTCCATTACATAAGTTAAACCCTAGAAAGGGGTGTCTCTGCCCTGCGGAGACACCCCTTTTTTCTTCATATTTGTTTATCGGAGTGATCAACTATGCAACAAGAAGCTATCAAACAGAGCCATTTCATTTATTGGGCTTCAGGTATCGTCTCTATTTGTGGAATTATTTTTGAGGTGTTATTTGGAGCTTTGGGCTCTTACATACTGGGGGATGGCGTAAAACAATATACGTTGACAATCAGCCTGTTCTTGACAGGGATGGGGATTGGTGCGTCTATCAGTGAAAGAGTGATGAAGCGGTTGATCTTAGCTTTTATCTGGATTGAGTTCATGGTAGCTTTAATCGGTGGTTTTTCAAGCTTCATGATGTTTGGCATGACAGCATTCGCACCAGATGGCACAGATGCATTGTTTCTGTATTCGGTGACATTGCTAATCGGGGCGTTGACTGGGCTGGAACTTCCTATTCTTATCCGGAAAGCGAACGAAATCGGAGTAGGATTAAATCGCAGTACGGCTCGTGTATTGTTTTCTGACTATGCTGGAGGGCTTATTGGCGGGCTTTTGTTCGTTTTCTTGCTCCGCCCGCAGCTCGGCATGGTGAAAAGTGCATTCTTCGTTGGATTAATCAATTTGTCAGTAGCATTGGTTGTTCTTTATTTATTCCGTAAAGAAATTGCTAAGTTAAAGATACATATTCTGGCTGGAACTGTCATCGGTCTGCTTTTGCTGACAGGACTGTTCTTTGGGGAAGAAATGGCGTTTTCCTTTGAACAGAAGTTATATAAAGATCCAATTATCTTTAACGAAAATAGTGCCTATCAGAAAATAGTACTCACCAAAGAACAAGGAGACACTCGTTTGTACCTCGATGGTTCTCTGCAGTTCAGTTCTTCTGATGAGTACCGTTATCATGAGACACTCGTCCACCCTCCGATGTCAGAGGCCGAGGAGGCGAAAAATGTTTTGGTCCTCGGCGGAGGAGATGGCCTTGCAGTCCGGGAATTATTGAAATACAAACAGTTAGAAGATATCACTTTGGTTGATTTGGATCCTGCTGTTACTGATTTGGCCAACACCAATTATCATTTACTACAGCTAAATGAAGGGGCGTTGAAAGATGAAAAAGTAACGGTATACAACAAGGATGCCTTCGAGTTTCTGGAGAAGGGGAATAGATTTTACGATGTTATCATTATCGATCTTCCTGACCCGAACAATGAGAGCCTGAATAAATTGTATACGCGTGAATTTTATTCACTTATTAGGAACCATCTTCGCCCAGGAGGAGCAGCAATGATTCAGGCGACAAGCCCCGTCTTTGCTACGGAAGTCTATTGGACGATTGATGAAACCATCCGCTCCACTGGATTAGAGACGGAAAACTTCCACCTCGATATTCCGAGCTTCGGTAACTGGGGGTTTATCATGGCGTCACGGGAAAGAATTGAACTGAAAAATCTCGATATCTCTGTTGAAACAACTTACCTCACCGGGGATCTTCTCCGTGCTTTCACGGTGTTTGGAAAAGATGAAGACAGGGAAATAATCAACCGGAAAGGGAATAGGGTTTCCTTGGAACCCAATACATTGATCAATCCTCATTTAATTGAAAAATATGAGCAAGCTTGGGATAATTATTAAATGAGAAAGTAATTTTTCTGTGAAGGAGAGGATAGTGTGAAAGCAACTTACCATGGTCATTCTGTCGTAAAAGTGGAAGTGAATGGGAAAACAATTTTGTTCGATCCATTCATTTCCGGGAATGGAAATACGGATCTCAACGCCGATGAAGTTAAAGCAGATGTCATCCTGTTGACCCATGGTCATAATGATCATGTCGGTGATACAGTCGATATCGCCAAGCGTAATGATTCGCTAGTGGTAGCTCCGTTCGAGTTGGCGGAATACCTTGGCAATAAAGGCGTGAATGCTCATCCAATGTATATCGGCGGATCTCATGAGTTCGATTTTGGCAAAGTTAAGTTTACCCAGGCATTTCATGGTTCTTCTTACACCGAAGAGGATGGAACTACCGTCTACACTGGTATGCCTACTGGGATTTTATTGACGGTAGGTGGTAAAACCATTTTTCACGCTGGGGATACCGGCTTATTCAGTGATATGAAGATGATTGGTGAACTAAATAAAATTGATTTGGCATTCATACCGATTGGGGATAATTTCACGATGGGACCAGATGACGCATTGGTCGCTGCAAAATGGCTGGATGCTAAACAGGTAGTACCTATCCACTATAACACCTTCGATCTGATCAATCAGGATGGGAAAGCCTTCGCTGACAAAGTGAGCCCTGGGACAGGTAAAGCGTTAGAAGTAGGTGAATCCATCGAATTATAATAGTTTATCCTGACCGTCACTTCCAAAAGTGACGGTTTTTTTATAGGAATGGCACTGTTAAATCCTATTGTTAATTTCACAATTAAAGCTCCCTTTAATTGAAAACTCAGTTTCAAGAGAAGCTATTCCGGTATGGTGAAGAGCGTTTAGAAGGCAGGGAAAACACTCGCTTTTCGTGGGAATGTGGTGAGCTTTCTCAGACTTCACCTTGCGATATCTCACCGCTCATGTTCATCCCACAGGAAAGAAATGAATGCGTAATCGCCTTGGGAGACACGCCACGCATAAGCAGAACAGCAAAAGGGAAGGGCTCTTTCTTCCCGATGGACTGCTTATGCCGCGAGTGTCTAGGGGATGAAGCTGGAAAGAAATAAATGCGTAATCGCCTTGGGAGACACGCCACGCATAAACAGACCAGCAAAAGGGAAGGGTTCTTTCTTCCCGTTGATGGACTGCTTATGCCGCGAGTGTCTAGGGGATGAAGCTGGAAAGCGAACCGTTTCCCAGCCACTCTTTCCACTGTCTCGGAAACGGACCTAATCACCTGGAAACTGAGTCTTCCACAATTCGGCTAATAAGTTGAATCTGATAATTAGCCAATAAAAATGCAAATTGAAATTTTTGCCAATAAAAGCAAGCAGCCCTAAGATGGATTTTCTGTAAAAAATTGCAGGAAGACTGTATCATCTGTATAATAACAATTAGATACATAAACACTAGTACAGTTAGAAAGAATGGTGAATGACAATGGCTACGAAACATGAACAGATCCTGCAATTTATTGAATCACTTTCCGTGGGCAATAAAATATCCGTACGCCAAATAGCAAAAGAACTGAATGTCAGTGAAGGAACCGCATACAGAGCTATTAAAGAAGCTGAAAATCAAAGCCTGGTAAGTACGATTGAACGTGTCGGGACTATTCGAATTGAAAAAAAGAAGAAAGAAAACATTGAACGCCTCACATTTGCGGAAATTATCAATATTGTTGATGGTCAGGTACTTGGGGGCAGAGAAGGTTTATATAAGACATTGAATAAATTCGTTATCGGAGCGATGAAGCTGGAAGCGATGATGCGCTATACAGAAGCAGGGTCATTACTGATAGTCGGAAACCGGACGAATGCTCATGAATTAGCATTGAAAGAAGGAGCTGCTGTCTTGATTACCGGTGGATTTGACACAGAAGAGCGTGTCAAGAAGCTGGCTGATGAAAAGAAATTGCCGATCATTTCAACGAGTTATGATACGTTTACTGTAGCAGCTATGATCAATCGGGCGATTTATGATCAGCTCATCAAAAAAGAAATTGTGCTGGTCGAGGATATCTATACTTCTTTTGAGCAATCCTATTATTTGAAAACAACAGATACCGTTGAAAATTGGCATGAATTGAATGAAGCTACTTCACACAGCAGGTATCCAGTCGTCGATGGAAACAACCGTGTAGTGGGGATGGTAACTTCGAAAGATGTCATTGGAAAAGACAGGAGTATAGTCATTGATAAAGTAATGACAAAAAATCCAATGACGGTGCAAACCAAAACATCTCTGGCCAATGCTGCTCATATGATGGTTTGGGAAGGAATTGAAATCATGCCAGTAGTTGACCAGCACCATAAACTGCAAGGGCTGATTTCCAGGCAGGATGTTTTGAAAGCCCTGCAGCACATTCAGCGGCAGCCACAGGTTGGAGAAACAATAGATGATCTGGTAAGCAAACAGGTGGAAGTAATCGGAGAAGAAGGTAATAATATGCTGTTCCAGGTTGCTGTCACCCCACAAATGACCAATCAGCTGGGAAGCCTTTCCTATGGGGTATTCACTTCACTAGTAACGGAAGCAAGCAGCCGGCTGCTTCGAAAGTACAAAAAAGGTGACCTGGTGGTAGAAAACTTATCGGTTTATTTTATCAAACCTGTTCAGATTGAGAGTGTCATTGAAATCAAACCGGAAATCATGGAAGTCGGTCGTAAATTCGCTAAGGTAGACGTTGAGCTCTATCATGAAAAGACACTGGTGGGTAAAGCCCTGTTAATGGCACAACTGATCGACCGGTGAGACAGCTAAAAAGGCAGCGCTTTTATGCGCTGCCTTTCCTATCCTGTTCAGTTGGAAGCTGCTTCTTGTTTCTGGTACTCGTTTTTGTAATGGCGAGAGCTTTTAAAGCCGAAGTACATCTGCATGCCACCTAATACAAGGAACACGATGCCTATATAAAGCGATAGTTTTGTTTCATAGAAGAGATATTGATTGATACCAAAAAAGAATACAAAGCTTCCAAGGCAAATCCTGGCTTTTCCATTGAAATAAAGCTGAGTCAATCTGTCACGGGTCCGGGTTATATTTACTTTATAATAAATATATAAAATTAGTGAAACAAGAATCAAAGTGGAAAATATCAGCATGAAATCTACTCCCTAATGTTGTCTGAAATCAATACTATTGTAGCTTGTTTTAATCAAATATGCTACCTGTTATTGGATTTCTATGATTAAATAGTAAGTAACCATGCGAGGTAAGGAGTAATTATATGTGCAAAACAAAGATATTGGAAAAGATCACAGAATACGAGAAAATCATTATTCACAGGCATGTAAGACCGGATCCTGATGCCCTAGGTTCTACCGGTGGCTTAAAGGAGATCATCCAGGCAAGTTTTCCGGGGAAGACGGTGCTGCTCACCGGGGAAGAAGATCCCTCTTTAAATTTCCTGATAGGGATGGATGAAGTGGCGGATCAGGATTATGAACAAGCCCTTGTAATTGTATGCGATACTGCCAATCAGGCAAGGGTGGACGATCAACGTTATACCCAGGGAAAAGAAATAATTAAAATTGACCATCACCCGAATGTCGATCAGTACGGGGATATCCAGTGGGTCGATACAGATTCCAGCTCAACGAGTGAGTTGATTTATGAATTTTACCTGGAATTTGAAAAGCAAGGGTTGAAGTTGACAGAGGCGGGTGCTCGTCTTTTGTATGCGGGAATTGTAGGAGATACTGGAAGGTTTTTATTTCCAAGCACAACAACAAAGACATTGAAGTATGCTGCTGATCTGGTTCGTTATCCTTTTGACCGTCCGGATTTATATGACGGTATGTATAACACTAAGATGAATGTCGTCCGGCTGAAGGGTTACATTCTCCAGCACTTCACGGTATCATCGTCCGGGTTGAGTACTATCCGTATTACAAAAGATGTCATGGAAGAGTATGGGGTGACCGTATTGGAAACCAGCCAGTTAGTAGGTATCCTTGGGGATGTTGAAGGAGTTCTATCCTGGGCATTTTACGTCGAAGAAGACGATGTAATCCGTGTGCGATTACGCTCAAGAGGTCCAATTATCAATGGCGTGGCCGCCAATCATAATGGCGGGGGACATCCAATGGCAGCTGGTGCTTCTGCACATTCCTGGGAAGAAACGGAAGCAATAACAAATGAATTGGAAGAAGTATGCAGGAAGTATAAGCGGGAAAATCAACAGGGGTAATGTACACAAAATAACCCTCCGAGCCTGATATAGGTTCGTGAGGGTTCAACCTTTTAATGTTTCGACTCACCTGGATCAACCGGAATGAACCAGCAGCCCGTATCGGTGCGGTCGAAAAAGACATTGAGCTGGCGTCTGGCTACATCCCTTTTCATTAGCCGGATGAGTTCATCAGTTTCTGCGTATGCGGTGTAACCGTTCATAAGCTGTGAAATCTTTTCCTCCACCTGGCGATGACGGTCCATGATCAACATATCACTCACCCCTTTGATTTGGATTGCTATTTATCTAACTCTATTGTATAAAATTCAGCAGAGATCCGCTACATTTTTCTGAAAATTTCATCATTTTGTCATAATTTCATTTTCCATGGTCAAGTATCAATGGAAATACTTAATTCTAAGCTAAGTTGTCTGTAAATAATAAGTTGAATAACTTCCACCTGATAGGTAAAGTCATCAATTCGATATTGTTTATTCTCGATTGCTTTGATTAAAAATTCCCGATTTTTACCGATTTCTTCAACGTCCTTTCCTATCACATCCTCAATCTCTGCCTTAATCAATGTTTCTAATTGATGTTTTGTCAATCGGTCCATCTGTAATCGTTTGTCATTCGTAAAGGTTATCTCTATCTGCTGGATGGTGAACTGTTCTTGCTTCTCTTCCTGTGTTTCCAACAGACCTTCATAGGCCGATTCAAGCTCTGTCAATTTCCCTCTTAAACGAATGTTCTCCTCCACCCAATGTTCCAGCAGGCTTCCGCTTACATACAGTAAAAGTCCATAACCTATAATTCCACCTACTATCATCCCGGCGAAAAAGCGCTGCCAGCCTTTCCGTTTATAATATGTGGGTATATGCATTAGGTGATATCCTCTTGCAAAATCCATTGAAAAAATAACAGCGCTGCTTTTACGCCACCCATGGCAGCAACAATGACCATTATTTGTTTGAACATATCAAACGTAGAACCATCTAATATCCCCTTTTCAAAACGTGCAATCGTATCAAATGTCCCGCCGATCGCAGCTACTATCGCCCAAATCCTCAATCCTTTTGAAATTCTCACCATGGAGGTATACGGAGCTTCACCAGTTAAAAGGCTGCCCAGACTCCCGATAAAAGCTCCACCAACCATGACTCCAAAAGCAATAAAAAAAACATGAATCATGGAAACAATCAAACGTTCTTCCACAATTACCAACCCTCTCTTGCGATTCTTCCCGTCCTGACCTTTTACATAGTTCTATTAAATATATGAAATCATAAGACAAGGTATGCGGTGTGGTTTCATTCCCCTTTGACAATCAGCTATAATAATAGATAGGGAAGAAAGGTGATCAGAATGTCGTTTACGCATTTACAAGTCCGCAGTGGCTATAGTTTGATGAAGAGCAGTATAACCATCAATAAATTAGTTCAGTCGGCGAAACAAAATGGATTCACCTCTCTAGCTTTGACAGACGAGGGGGTCATGCATGGCGCCGTAGAATTTTACCAGGCCTGTATAAAAGAAGGAATCAGTCCGATTCTTGGTATGATAGTCAAAGTGGAAATAAATGATCAGACTTTTTCCACCGTATTATTAGCCAAGCACCTTTCGGGCTACAAAAATTTGCTTAGATTGAGCAGCTACATACAATCAGGGGAAAATAAAGCTGTAGATGTAGAGTCTTTACATAACTATACGGCCGGGGTAATTTCAATTTTACCTGCTGTCGATTCACCAGTAGCCCAATATCTTGAAGTCGGAAATGAGAACGCAGCTCATGACTTCCTGACTAAATGGACTGGTGCTTTTGAGGACTCAAGTGTTTATTTAGGAATTGAGGATCATCATTTGGAGCGGGAGCGCAAGCTGCATGACCGATTGAAACAGTTCGTAGCAGACCATGGTGCCCGGGCTGTCGCGTTGCAGGATGTGCGTTATCTCCAACGAGAAGATGCCGAGGCTTTTGATTGCTTAACAGCAATGAGGGAAGGCAGAAGATGGTCTCCTGGAGATAGGGATGGGGAAAGTAAAGAGCGGCATTTACGAACAGCCCAGGAAATGGAACGGTTATTTTCAGAATGGTGGCCTGAAATATTAAAAGAAACCGAACAAATCGCTGATCAATGCAAGGTAGAATTGCCCTTGAATGAGCAACGAATCCCTTCTTTTCCAGTCCCTGAAGGTAAGACCGCTGATGAGTACTTAAAAGAAATCTGTGATCGGGCAATCGAACAATTAGAAGACAGTGAAAAAGCACAGGCAGTTAAGCGACTGGAATATGAATGGAAGGTTATCACTTCCATGAACTTCAGTGATTACTTCCTGATAGTTTGGGACTTCGTCACTTATGCGAAGCAGCAAAATATCAAGGTAGGGCCAGGGCGTGGATCAGCCGCTGGTTCATTGGTTGCTTATTTACTCGGAATTACAGAAGTGAATCCGCTTCGTTACGATTTGCTGTTCGAAAGGTTTCTTAACCCGGAGCGCATATCGATGCCCGACATCGACATTGACTTTTCCGATCACCGTAGAGATGAAGTGATTCAGTACGTCACTCAAAAATATGGCTCGGACCACGTTGCCCAAATCATCACATTTGGTACGTTTGCGGCACGGAGTCTGTTGCGTGAATTATTCAAAACCATTGGTATCGATCAACAGGATGCAGCTTTCATATTAAAAGAGTTTTCCGTAAGCAGCGACAAAACAATAGTAGGCACCGTTAAGCAATCGGAAGAACTGGCTATGTATATACGTCAATCGCCAAAGCTTCAATTGCTATTCAAAATTGCCGCCAAGCTGGAAGGTTTGCCCAGGCATACATCGACCCACGCGGCTGGAGTGGTAATCAGTGAAGTTCCACTTACAGAAAATGTTCCATTAATGGCTGGACATGAAGGCGTTCCTCTTACTCAGTTTGCCATGGGAGATTTAGAAACCATCGGTTTGTTGAAAATGGATTTTTTAGGGTTGCGTAACCTGACTCTTTTAGAACGAATTGAAGCCAATATAGTCCGCTCTCTGCGGCGTGACTTTTCTCTTGATTCGATTCCTTACGAAGATGAGGCGACTTATCAATTATTGAGGGAAGGAAGGACGAATGGTATTTTCCAATTAGAATCCCAGGGGATGAAGGGCGTGCTTCAAAAATTAAAACCGAATCGTTTTGAAGATGTTATAGCTGTTAACGCTTTGTACCGACCAGGTCCGATGGAATATATTCCACTTTATATCGAGCGTAAGCACGGTAGAGCTCCTGTGGAATACCCTCACCCTGATGTGGAGCCAATTTTAGAGAAAACTTTTGGTGTACTGGTTTACCAAGAACAAATTATGCAGGTAGCCAATCAAATCGCAGGTTTTTCGCTTGGGCAGGCCGATGTTTTAAGAAGGGCTGTCAGTAAAAAAAAGCAGGAGTTGATTGCTGAGCAGCAAGCTGCTTTCCTGGATGGGGCAAGGAAAAAGGGGTATCAGGATGAAGTTGCTAAAGAAATCTACCACTGGATCGTTAAATTTTCTAACTATGGATTCAACCGCAGCCATGCTGTAGCTTACAGTATGATTTCCTATCAGCTTGCTTATTTGAAAGCTCATTATCCCGCCTACTTCCTGGCAGAGCTCATGAATTCCAATGCAGGCAATCACGAAAAACTGGCAGCATACATCCGGGAAGCAAAAGAGTCTGGTGTGAAGGTGACAGCGCCATCGATCAATAACAGCTATGCCGGTTTCCGAGTGAAAAAGGGAAACATCCAGATGGGGATGTTATCGATTAAAGGTGTAGGGTATCAAGCGGTGCAAGAGATAATAGATGCACGAAAGCAAGCTTCGTTTAAAAATATTTTTGATTTTTGTTTAAGAGTTCCCTTAAAAGCTGTCAATCGACAAGTGATTGAGTCATTGATCCTGGCAGGTGCTTTTGATGAAACTCATCCTAACCGCGCCAGTTTGCTTGCAAGTATCGATCAGGCAATAGAACAAGGTGAGTTGTTCAAGGAGTTTGATGACCAGCCTTCTTTTTTTCAGGATGATCTGATCTTAGATGTTAACTATGTAGAAACCGAACCATTTACTCGGCTTAAACAACTAACCTTGGAAAAAGAAGTTCTCGGAACATACATGTCAAGCCATCCCTTGGAAGATTATCGTAATAAGCTCCGCGCAAACGGTTTTATTTCATTGAACCAAATGGAATCGTTAAAGCAGAAGAAGCATTTGAAATCCTGCGGGGTTGTTGATCATATTAAACAAATTAGAACAAAGAGGGGCGACCCCATGGCTTTCATGACCATAAGTGACGACCAAGGAGAGGCGGAGTCCGTCATCTTTCCCGAATTATACCGGAAAGTAAGACCATGGCTGCAAGAAGAGATGCTGATCTGTTTTGAAGGGAATATTGAAAATAGGAAAAACCAGTTGCAGTGGCTGCTTTCTGCTATTGAGCCGTTTTCTGAAAATATGATCGAAGATGGGGATGATACGGCCAGAAAGCTGTTCATCCGGTTGTCAGAACAAGAAGAATTTGACGCCTTACAGGCGATTCGACAAGTTGCCGATCATTTCCCAGGCAATACGCCTGTTATTGTTCATAATGCAAAAAAGGGGAAAACCTATCGATTATCCAGTGACTATTATCTAAACCTTTCTAGGGAATGTCTGCATGCATTACATGATTATTTCGGTAAAGATTCCGTTGTTCCAGCTCAAACCAAATAACTTGATGAAGCTCAGCGTCCAGGCTATGGTATGCTGAGCTCGTTTTCACCTCAATTCTCCCTGCAGCAGGGTTGCAACACAGTCGTAAGATCAGCTTCAAAGGGTAAGGAAGCTGGGTTTTAAAGTTAATAATAGTCGATGTAAAGGGTGTTGCTTTACACCTATATATCATCTGTTATAATTAAGGAGTCTAACCATGGTGGTCAGACCACTCGAATTTATCTATGAATTTATCCATATTTATTGTTTATAAAGGAGCGGTTTCAGGTGTCAAATTTAAGAGATGAGGCTTTACATATCCATCGTGTCAATAAAGGAAAATTAGCAACCCATTCAAAAGTACCTATTAAAAACGCTAAAGATCTTAGCCTTGCTTATTCCCCGGGAGTAGCAGAGCCATGTAAAGAGATCTATGACCATAAAGAATCGGTTTATGATTATACAATGAAAGGGAATATGGTGGCTGTTGTAAGTGATGGGTCAGCTGTACTGGGTTTAGGAAACATCGGCCCGGAGGCTTCGTTGCCCGTCATGGAAGGGAAAGCTGCATTATTTAAAAGTTTTGCCGGAGTAGATGCTTTCCCAATCTGTCTAGATACCAATAAAGTGGATGAAATCGTAAATACTGTCAAACTGATGGAACCGACATTCGGGGGCGTGAATCTAGAAGACATCGCCGCTCCTAACTGTTTCATTATTGAAGAACAATTAAAAAAAGAAACGAATATTCCAATCTTCCACGATGATCAGCATGGGACAGCCATTGTAACCGTGGCGGGGTTGATGAATGCTTTAAAAATCGTGGGAAAGTCGTTCTCCGATATAAAAGTAGTAGCTAATGGTGCTGGAGCTGCGGGCATCGCCATTATCAAGCTGCTGTATCATTTTGGTGTACGCGACATAATTATGTGCGATTCTAAAGGGGCCATCTTTGAAGGGCGTAATTATGGAATGAACGATGTAAAAGATGAAATTGCAAAAATCACCAATAAAGATAAGCAAGAGGGATCCCTAGAGGAAATAATGACGGATGCTGATGTATTCATCGGTGTGTCTGTCGGTGGTTTGTTATCGAAAGAAATGGTTGAGTCCATGAATGAGGACCCGATTATTTTTGCGATGGCCAATCCTGACCCGGAGATTATGCCGGAGGATGCAAAATCTGCCGGGGCACGTGTGATTGGAACAGGCAGATCCGACTTTCCTAACCAAGTAAATAATGTCCTTGCATTTCCAGGTATTTTTCGTGGTGCGCTTGATGTAAGAGCGACACGGATCAATGAAAAAATGAAGATAGCGGCAGCTGAAGCGATTGCGTCTCTTGTAACAGCTGAAGAATTGAACGAAGACTATGTCATTCCGGCTCCTTTCGATGCACGTGTGGCACCGAAAGTGGCAGCAAGTGTTGCGAAAGCTGCTATGGAATCCGGAGTAGCGCGTCTTCACGTAGATCCTGAAGAAGTAGCTGAGAAAACGAGAAAACTTACCATGATTGATGAATAAAATTAAGGGGAAGGGAGAGAGTATGCTGCCTTTCTCCCACTTACATAAATGAACCTATTTCTCTATTTTGGGAATAATAGCAGTTAGGTGTTGGAGTAAAGGGGTGGCATCACATTGTCCGGGTCTCAAACAGTAAAGGTATATGAAGAAGTATTACACCAAATAAAAATGTATATTGAACAACACCAGCTAGGCCCTGGAGACAAACTTCCCTCTGAACGCGAATTGAGTGAGCTTCTGAATGTCGGTCGTTCTTCTATCAGGGAAGCCTTTCGCGCTTTGGAACTGTTAGGGTTGATTGAAACCAGAAGGGGCGAAGGTACCTTTATGCGTAACTACCGGCCGTATCATATGGTGGAACTGCTATCGACCTTTATATTGCATGAGGCCAGGACTAAAGAAGAATTAGCCACGGCTAAGATGATGCTCGAAATTGAAGTCACCCACCAGGTGATGGCAGACTTGGAACAAGATCATATAGAAGATCTGAATAAGATTTTAAGTGATTATGAGCAAAATAAAGCGATGCTGCACCATGCTTTTTTTCAATATTTGTTTGAGTTATCAGGTAATGAATTATTGAATCGAATGTGGCAGTTGATTGATGGATTTGCCAATACGGTACATGAGTTCAATTTCCAGGCATCCTTTTACCATAATGTGACCGAGGGAATGGAGAAGAAAAATCTCCACGGCTTTAGGAGCTGGTATGAAAAAGAGCTTAATTTGTCGAATGAAAATTGACATAGAACGACAAATTTTTTGAGCGTTTTCCGCTACATTGGATTAAAGAAGTTTTGTCCCAAAGGAGGAATAGCCTTGATGCTTAGAGATATATTTAACAAAAAACGCAAGTACGCATCCATCCCAAGCCAGGAAGGGAAACAGGAAGTACCTGAAGGGGTGATGCAAAAATGTCCAAGATGCAACAAAATATATTATCGGAAAGAATTAGAAAGAAATTTGAATGTCTGTCCTCATTGTGACCATCATCACCAGCAAAACGCGTATGAAAGAATCGAAAGTCTTTTTGAGAAGGATTCCTTCGAAGAATGGGACAAGTATATGGTGTCCACCAACCCTCTGGGCTTTCCTGAATACGAAGCTAAGCTTGAAAAGGACCGCAAAAAGACAGGTTTGAATGAAGCGGTTGTTACAGGGAAAGGAAAGGTTGGAAATTATGAAACAGCTGTCGCTGTCATGGATGCCCGGTTCCGTATGGGCAGTATGGGATCGGTAGTTGGTGAAAAAATTGCCAATGCAATCGAACAGGCTCGCAAAGAAAAAATCCCTTTTATTATTTTCACTGCATCAGGTGGAGCCAGAATGCAGGAGGGCGTGCTGAGTTTAATGCAAATGACAAAGACATCTGTCGCTATTCAAAGGCTCCATGCTGATGGCGGTCTGATGATTTCAGTCATGACTCACCCGACCACAGGTGGAGTATCTGCCAGTTTTGCTTCTCTTGGGGATTTTAACTTCGCGGAACCTGGCGCATTGATCGGATTTGCTGGCAGAAGAATTATTGAGCAAACCATCCGTGAAAAACTGCCCGAAGATTTTCAAACGGCAGAATTTTTGTTGAAGCACGGTCAATTAGATGGTGTGATTCACCGTCATGAACTTAAAAGTAAGTTAGCAACTATTTTAAGTATTCATCAACCGGGAGGTGAAATTTCGTGAAACAAGTATTGGATTTTGAAAAACCGGTGGTCGAACTCAGAGGGAAAATTGAAGAATTGAAAAGGCTCACAGAAGAAAGTGAAATGGATCTCAGTCAGGAGATCGAAACTTTAGAGCAGCGTCTGGAAAACCTGGAAGAGGACGTATACGATCGATTGACGCCTTGGAATCGGGTCCAATTAGCCAGGCACCCTGAGCGACCGACAACCTCGGAATATATCCATGCGATGTTCACGGATTTCATCGAATTGCATGGCGACCGGTTATATGGAGATGATGAAGCGATCGTGGCAGGGATAGCTAAATATAAAGGTATGCCTGTTACAGTCATAGGACATCAGCGTGGGAAGGGTACAAAAGAAAACCTCCGTCGTAATTTTGGCATGCCTCATCCGGAAGGTTACCGTAAAGCATTGCGGCTCATGAAGCAGGCAAATAAATTCAATCGTCCGATTATCTGCTTTATTGATACGAAAGGCGCTTATCCTGGTAAAGCGGCAGAAGAACGAGGCCAGAGCGAGGCGATCGCACGTAATTTAATGGAAATGGCCGGCCTTGAAGTTCCAATTATTTGTATTGTTATCGGGGAAGGTGGCAGCGGTGGTGCCCTGGCACTTGGTGTTGGTGACCATATCCATATGTTGGAAAACTCCACGTATTCGGTAATCTCTCCAGAAGGAGCGGCTGCTTTATTGTGGAAAGATTCAAACTTGGCGCAGCATGCAGCAGAGACGATGAAAATCACTTCCTATGATTTAAAAAAATTAGGGATTATCGACACAGTCATTACAGAAATACGAGGAGGAGCACACCGGGATATCGAAGCTCAGGCAGCTAACATCGATAAAGTGCTCCAAAAGTCTATGGACAGTTTAAAGAAGTTGAGTAAAGAAGAATTATTAGAAGCTCGATGGAAAAAATACAAGAAAATTGGAGATTATACAGATCTTCCATTATAATTGAACTAGATTGCCTTATAGGGGAAAAGTCGCACTTTAGTATAAATGTGCGGCTTTTCGTATCTTTAGGGGTGGGTAGCGCTTTCATTTACCATGGATTATTCTCTATGTGTCATCTTGTTTGCCAACCGCTTGTGCATCACGTATAATCTTTTTCGCAAACAGTCAAGCTTATTTGTGTAGGCTGCATAAACATAAAATTGTCACAGAAACGATGTTGCTATTAGTTAAGTTTAGATTTATTTTGAGATAGGGAAAAAAGAAGCAATGGAACCTATAATAAGAGGTGATTGGTTATGAAAAAAATCGGAGTTTTGACCAGTGGTGGAGATGCACCAGGCATGAATGCCGCTATTCGTGCAGTAGTAAGAAAAGCAATCTATCATGATGTTGAAGTATATGGTATTAAATACGGGTATCAAGGTCTAATTGAAGGCAATATAGAAAAAATGGAGCTTGGATCTGTTGGGGATATCATTCAGCGTGGTGGAACCAAACTTTATTCAGCTCGGTGTGAAGAGTTTAAAACAGAAAAGGGGCAACAAAAAGGAATTGAGCAATTAAAGAAACATGGGATTGATGGTTTGGTCGTCATTGGTGGTGACGGTTCATTCCGAGGAGCCGAAAAGCTGACGGAAAAAGGTTATCCATGTATTGGAGTACCAGGCACCATCGATAATGATATTCCAGGCACAGACTTTACTATAGGGTTTGATACAGCCCTGAATACTATTATTGAAGCGATTGACAAAATTCGTGACACAGCAACCTCTCATGAGCGTACATACGTGATTGAGGTTATGGGAAGAGACGCTGGAGACTTGGCATTATGGGCCGGCTTGGCGGATGGAGCTGAAACGATTCTTGTTCCTGAACGTAATGAAGATTTCGAAGACGTAGTTCAGCGCCTGAAGCGGGGGCATGAACGTGGCAAGAAACACAGTATCATCATTGTAGCAGAAGGGGTTGGAAGCGGCTTTGATTTTGGTCAACGTATTAAAGAAGCAACTGATCTGGAGACACGTGTCACTGTCTTAGGGCATACGCAGCGAGGCGGTTCTCCTACGGCTGCTGACCGTGTTTTAGCGAGCAGGCTGGGTGCTAAAGCTGTCGATATTCTGATATCAGGTAAAGCGGGACGTATGGTAGGTATTCAAAATAATAAGCTTGTCGATCATGACATCATTGAAGTGTTGGATCAAAAACACTCCATCGATATGGAAATGTATCAGCTTTCTCAAGAACTTTCTATATAAAGAAAAGCATAATTTGCCAGTACTAAAGTAAAGAAGCTTTTAATGAGGAGGAAAAACATGATTAGAAAGACAAAAATCGTATCGACGATTGGGCCAGCATCCGAAAAGGTAGAAACGTTGACCAAGCTGATTGAGGCTGGAATGAATGTAGCACGCCTTAACTTTTCACATGGGGATTTCGAAGAGCATGGCCAGCGGATTAAAAATATTCGTGAGGCAGCCGGGAAGACCAATAAAAATATAGCGATCCTCTTGGATACGAAAGGTCCTGAAATTCGTACAGGCGTCATGCAAGGTGGCGGCGTGGAATTAGAACAGGGTGAGACCCTTTACGTCAGTATGGATGAAATTGAAGGAACCAACGACCGCATTTCTGTAACCTATCCAGGCCTGATAGATGATGTCCATCAAGGTTCTAAAATCCTGTTGGATGATGGTTTAATTGAACTTCAGGTGGAAGAAGTGAATAAAGAAAATAATGAAATCAAAACAACTGTCTTGAATTCCGGCTTGTTGAAAACGAAAAAAGGTGTCAACGTACCTAATGTCAGTGTCAACCTGCCTGGCATTACTGAAAAAGACGCTAAAGATATCGAATTTGGTATTGAACAGGATGTTGATTTCATTGCTGCATCTTTTGTGCGCAGGGCTTCCGATGTACTGGAAATCAGAGAGCTTCTTGAAAAACACGATGCTACCCATATTCAAATCATCCCTAAAATTGAGAATCAAGAAGGGGTGGACAATATTGATGAAATTCTTGCTGCCAGTGATGGGCTGATGGTAGCCCGTGGGGATCTTGGCGTAGAAATTCCAGCGGAAGATGTCCCATTGGTGCAAAAGAAATTGATTCGAAAATGCAATCAAGTCGGCAAACCGGTCATTACTGCGACGCAAATGCTGGATTCAATGGAACGTAACCCTCGTCCGACACGAGCAGAAGCATCAGATGTAGCTAACGCTATTTTTGATGGGACTGACGCTATTATGTTATCTGGCGAAACTGCAGCCGGTAATTACCCAGTTGAAGCTGTGCAAACGATGAATAATATTGCCAGGAAAACAGAAACAGGACTTGACTATAAAGCAATTCTCCAAGAACGTTCGAAAACGAGTGATTTGACGATTACGGATGCTATCAGCCAATCCGTTACGCATACAGCAATTAACCTATCTGTTAATGCGGTTGTAGCACCAACAGAAAGCGGACATACGGCTCGAATGATATCGAAATATCGCCCGCAGGCTCCCATTGTCGCTATCACTTCCAATGAACGTGTGCTGCGCCTGCTTTCACTGGTATGGGGTGTACATGGAGTACTAGGTAAAAGAGCGGCTACCACAGATGATATGTTGGGAGAAGCAATTGATCGCGGTCTTACTTCTGGCGTTGTCAAGCGTGGAGACCGTATCATCATTACCGCTGGCGTACCAGTTGGAGAAAGTGGCACAACAAACTTGATGAAAGTTCATGTTATTGGTGACGTGTTAGCGAAGGGCCAGGGTATTGGTCAAAGCTCTGCTTACGGTAGAGCAGTTGTAGCTAAAAGCACCCAGGAAGCATTGGACAAAGTAGAAGAAGGCGATATTTTAGTCACTTATGGAACAGATAAAGATATGATGCCTGCAATAGAAAAAGCTGGTGGACTGATTACGCAGGAAGGCGGTTTGACGTCTCATGCTGCTGTAGTTGGATTGAGTATCGGGATACCAGTGATTGTTGGGGTTGAAGAGGCATTTGCTCTGATTAAAGACGGAGACGACCTGACCATCGATAGTTCACGTGGTGATATTTACAGCGGACACGCTGGAGTACTATAAATATCATGAAGGATGATACTGCAGAACGTGAGCAGTATCATCCTTTTCTTTTTGGTTTGGAGTCAGCTTATCGTATAATAGAGAAGAAGACTGAACAAGAAAGGATTATGCCAATGTTTCGTTGGTTATTATTATTCATATTAGTAGTTCCGGCATTAGAAATCGGGTTGCTCGTGTGGGCGGGGAATATCATCGGGCCGTTATGGGTGGTCCTATTGATTATACTGACTGGTGTCATAGGGGCATGGCTGGCAAAACAACAAGGATTGGAAACGATCAATAATTTCCGGCAATCTATGGCGAATGGCCAAGTGCCTCAAGATGCACTTCTGGATGGGGCCTGCATACTGGTAGGCGGAGCTGTACTGCTTACACCAGGATTTATCACAGATGCAATCGGCTTCCTTTTATTACTACCACCAACGCGTCTTCCGATTAAACGTTTGATCCGCAAATTGATTAAAAGGATGATGGATCGTGGGACCATCACGATATACCCAAAGTGATTGCTATGCTAAATCACTAGTAGCGAGTACAAAAAGTTATAAGGTTTATTTATAAGGTAAGACTTTTTAAGCATTCTCAGGAACTTTCTTTATGTTCATTAATGTACCGCCAAATTTCCTGGAAAACACCTGCCTGATAAAGCGTATGGAGAATGACCAGTGTTACAGGACCGATAATCAGCCCGGAAAATCCGAACAACTGAAAGCCGGCAAACAATGCGATCAGTGTCAACAGCGGATCCAAACCGATATTTGTGGAAAGTATTTTCGGTTCTATCATCTGACGTTGAATGATTACCAGCATGTAAAGTAGAGACAGACTGATTGTTAAAAAATGGTTGCCGGTTACAAACATATAAATGATCCATGGAATGAATATAAGTCCAGTCCCAAGATAAGGCATTAAATCAACGACGCTAGTCAGCAGTGCAATGGTGAGAGCATGTTCAACATTTAAAAGAAGTAAACCGATTAATACTGTTATTCCGGTGATAGAAATCAAGATTACTTGTGCTCTGAAGAAGCCGAATAAAGCCTGCTTTAATCCCTGCAGAACTTCAGAGAAAGAAGATACTACTTTGGTTGGCAAGTTCTTAGATAGCTTGTACGAAAATTTGTTCCAGTCTTTACTGATGAAAAATGTACCTAACAAGGAAAAAATTAAAACAGAAACATAGTTTGGCAATTCTTTTAGCACAAGTGGAATGCGTTGAAGTAAGTCTTGTAGTATTGCAGCCCCCTGATGTGCGGTTTTTTCTCCAAGATCTTGAATATTACTTGTAATGGCATCTTGCTGAGAGGGATCAAGTGTGCTAATTAAAGAGAGCAGCCGTTGATAAAGTGGAATAATAGTGGAAGAGATGAATAGTTGAATATAATTTACAAGGGATTTGAAATGTTCCGGTACTTCTGCCGCCAGATAGGTAGTTCCGTTTGCAATTTCTACCACCAGTAAAATCAGCATTCCAATGAATATACCAGCGATCAGAAGGATAACACTAAATACCGACATTCCTCTTGGCAAATGGAGTCGCTGATGAAGAAAATTAACAATCGGATTCATAAGGAATGCAAGGCCAAAAGCAATCAAAAATGGATAAGCATATTGAAATACATAATAGGCAAGC
Source organism: Thalassobacillus cyri (assembly GCF_900107755.1). GTDB lineage: Bacteria > Bacillota > Bacilli > Bacillales > Halobacillaceae > Thalassobacillus > Thalassobacillus cyri. The sequence goes on from NZ_FNQR01000005.1 coordinate 85,723, forward strand.
ATGAGAGAGAACGATATAATCGACAAAACGATTAAAAAGCGAAATAATTTATTTAGGGATGACATGTCCATATTTATGATCCTTCCTTGTAATAATAAGCCTCAAATCAAGCTTTCAACCAGGTCTATTACCATACTTATTCTTAATTGTGATAGGATATAATAAGAGTCTTTCACCCGGAGACAAAATATTGGTAAATATCATTCCATCTACGACTTCTTGCTGGTCCTTCTAATACTTAAGTTCTCTTCCTCTGAATAAAAGCATATTCCCTTTCTTTGAAGCTAAGGGAATGAATATCGAAATAACCATCATAATAATAGCTGTCCTGTTTCCTATAGCTGTTCATGGAAATCTTGCAGTGGTGTTTTCAGTGGAATTGCCGTAGGTTTGTTGATTGGAACGGGGACACGCAAATCGTCATGCGAGCGGTCGAATATTTACTCAGGTTTGTATGAAAATTCAAAACGTTACATAGATAAACACCATCGATGACAATTGGATTTCGCTAAAATACATAAAAATGATAAAATCTATTCAAATTAACCGGTTTCAATTCACATATTTTTTAGAATGTTTTATAATTGGCAGTGGGGATGATTTCCTATTCACATTAAAAGCTTGTTGGTAAAGCGTTTTCTCGAATAAATGTATATTTAGAAAGCGTCATCAAAAATAAAGGAGAGAATGGGTATGACAGCAACTAAAGGTCTAGAAGGTATTATTGCAACACAATCATCAATCAGTTCTATCATCGATGATCAACTGACATATGTCGGCTATGATATTGATGATTTAGCAGAAAATTCGAGTTTTGAGGAAGTTATTTATTTATTATGGAATCAAAAGTTACCTAATGAGCAAGAACTTAAATCATTCAAAGAGGATCTTGCTTCCAACATGGAGCTACCTAATGAAGTTATCGATCATCTGAAATCGTACGATTTATCTACTGTCCATCCAATGGCAGCACTTCGCACGGCCGTATCCATGCTTGGCCTTTATGATTCAGAGGCAGATGAAATGGAAGAAGGGGCAAATAAACGTAAGGCTGTACGTTTACAGGCTAAAATCCCTACCATCGTTACTGCGTTTGCGCGTCTTCGTAAAGGACAAGATCCTATCAGCCCGAAGAAAGAGTTGAGCTTCGCAGCGAATTTCCTTTACATGCTTAACGGTAAAGAACCTGAGGATATTGAGGTGGAAGCATTTAATAAAGCACTTGTTCTACATGCTGACCACGAATTGAACGCCTCTACTTTTACAGCACGTGTCTGTGTGGCCACATTATCTGATGTGTATTCCGGAGTTACGGCTGCAATCGGAGCGTTGAAAGGACCTCTTCACGGCGGAGCAAACGAACGTGTAATGAAGATGCTTACTGAAATTGGTGAAGTGGACAACGCTGTTCCATATATCAAAGAAAAACTAGCCAACAAAGAAAAAATCATGGGTATGGGGCACCGCGTTTACCAAAAAGGCGATCCGCGCGCAAAATTTTTGAAAGAGATGTCCAAAGAATTGACTAAATTGACTGGTCACTCTAAATATTATGAGATGTCTATTAAAATCGAAGATTACATCAAAGAGGAAAAAGGCCTGCCTGCCAACGTGGATTTCTATTCTGCTTCTGTCTATCACAGCCTGGGAGTGGATCATGACCTATTCACACCAATCTTCGCAGTGAGTCGTGTTTCCGGATGGCTGGCCCATATTCTTGAGCAATATGACAACAATCGCCTGATTCGTCCTCGTGCTGAATATGTAGGTCCGAAAGGTCAAACATATAAATCACTGGACCAGCGATAATTAGAAAGTTATAATTTTTTAGCAGGAAGGGAGTCATAAAGAGAAGACTCCCTTTACCCGTGGATTCATATGGCTATTCCTTTTTATTAATCTTTATTTATCGTATGATAATTATGTAATCCACATACCAACAACACATTAGGAGGTAATGAGATTGACACAAGCTGAAAAAATCACAGTAGAAAATGGAGTACTAAACGTACCCGATCGTCCGGTAATCCCATTCATTGAAGGTGACGGAATTGGCCCTGATATCTGGGCAGCTGCAAGCCGTGTAATCGAGGCAGCAGTTGATAAAGCGTATAACGGAGAAAAAAGTATCGAATGGAAAGAAGTTTTAGCTGGTCAAAAGGCTTATGATAAGTCTGGCGAATGGCTGCCTTCTGAAACGTTAGATACAATCCGTGACTATAAAATTGCCATCAAAGGCCCTTTGACAACACCAATCGGGGGTGGTATCCGCTCATTGAACGTTGCACTTCGTCAAGAACTTGACTTGTTCACTTGTTTACGCCCAGTACGTTGGTTCACAGGTGTACCATCCCCTGTTAAGCATCCGGAAGATACAGACATGGTCATTTTCCGTGAAAACACAGAAGATATTTATGCGGGTATCGAATGGCAAAAAGGTACACCGGAAGTGAAGAAAGTCATCGACTTCCTTCAAAATGAAATGGGTGTACATAATATCCGTTTCCCTGAAACATCTGGTATCGGTGTCAAGCCTGTTTCAGAAGAAGGTACCAAGCGTATCGTCCGTGCAGCTATTGAGTATGCATTGAACGAAGGTCGCAAGAACGTTACTTTGGTACACAAAGGAAATATCATGAAGTTCACAGAAGGTGCCTTCAAAGCATGGGGATATGAAGTTGCGGAAGAAGAATTCGGCGATAAAGTATTCACATGGCGCCAATATGATGACATTGTAGAAAAAGATGGCAAAGATGCTGCAAACAAAGCACAAGACGAAGCAGAACAAGCAGGTAAGATTATCGTCAAAGATGCGATTGCCGACATCTTCCTTCAACAAATCCTGACTCGTCCAAAAGAATTTGACGTTGTAGCTACGATGAACTTGAACGGAGATTACATTTCCGATGCACTTGCGGCACAAGTCGGTGGTATCGGTATTGCTCCCGGGGCAAACATCAACCAGGAAACTGGACATGCTATCTTTGAAGCGACACATGGTACTGCACCGAAGTATGCTGGACAAGATAAAGTCAACCCATCATCTGTCATCCTTTCTGGTGTCTTGATGCTTGAACATCTGGAATGGAGAGAAGCAGCTAACTTGATTACCAAATCCATGGATAAGACTATCGGCAATAAAACAGTAACGTATGATTTCGCACGCATGATGGAAGGTGCTACAGAAGTTAAGACCTCTGAATTCGGCGATGCACTAATCAAAAATATGGACTAATCAAGCGATAGGGAAGGGGATTTTTATGGGAATCAAGCGTAAAAAGATCTCAGTTATTGGCGGTGGTTTTACAGGAGCTACGACAGCACTAATGTTAGCTCAGAAGGAACTTGGAGATGTAGTATTGGTAGATATTCCTGATATGGAAGATCCAACTAAGGGAAAAGCGTTGGACATGCTTGAAGCAAGCCCGGTCCAGGGTTTTGACTCCAATATTATCGGTACAGCCAACTATGAAGATACTAAAGAATCTGATTTAGTCATTATTACTGCTGGGATTGCTCGTAAGCCTGGTATGAGCCGTGACGATCTTGTAAGTACCAACTCTAAGATCATGAAGAGTGTTACAAAAGAAATCGTCAAGTACTCACCAGATTGCCTCATCGTCGTTCTGACGAACCCGGTTGATGCGATGACTTATTCTGTATTTCAAGAAGCTGGATTCCCGAAAAACCGTGTCATCGGTCAATCCGGAGTGCTTGATACAGCACGCTTCCGTACTTTCGTAGCACAAGAATTGAATTTGTCTGTCAAAGACATTACCGGTTTTGTGCTAGGCGGTCACGGTGATGATATGGTTCCATTAATCCGCTACTCTTTTGCAGGTGGTATCCCACTTGAGAAGCTGATCTCCAAAGATCGCCTCGATGCAATCGTAGAACGTACTAGAAAAGGCGGCGGTGAAATCGTCAACCTCCTAGGTAACGGAAGTGCTTATTATGCGCCAGCAGCATCTTTAGTACAAATGGCTGAGGCTATTCTGAAGGATCAGCGCCGTGTTATTCCTTCGATTGCTTACTTAGAAGGTGAGTATGGCTACGAGGGTATTTATCTTGGTGTCCCAACCATCCTCGGCGGAAATGGGATTGAAGAAATAATCGAACTTGATTTGACAGAAGAAGAAAAAGCTCAATTAGATAAGTCAGCTGATTCTGTTAAAAATGTACTGAATATATTACAATAAAAGATAAGGTTGACGGGGATTCGGGGTTTTACCTCGAATCCCTTTTATCAACATTCGAGAAAGCGTTTACATCAGAGGGGGCGATGGAATGATAGGGAAAAAACGAAAGCTAGGGAAAAAAATCCATGAACTGAAGACTGGTGACTATTATACAGCTGAGAAGACAATTGAAGATCGTGATCTTCTCATGTATTTAGGTTTGTCTGATGATGCTAATCCTCTTTATATCCAACATGATTATGCATCTCAAACACCATTCAAGCGGCCGGTAGTTCCAACCGTTATGTTGCAGGGGATGGTTTCTTCCATGATATCCATGCATCTACCTGGACCGGGCAGTCATATTCTTCGCCAGGAGCTTGATTTTCCAAAGCCGGTCTACCATTATGCAGACATCTCGTTTCGTTTAGAGGTAGTGGAAAAAGATATAGCCCAACATAAAGTAACGATATCCATACATGCTGAGGACTCTGAAGGGGATGAAGTGATTAAGGGGATAATGGTGGTTTCTCCTCCTTATGAACCTGAGTCCATGAATGCTAAATCATTAGAAAACTTTTATTGATAGGTGAAACAGAAAAGGAAATCAAGCCTGGTTCAGGCGTGGTTTCCTTTTTTCTCTTATATTCAGTATTTTATAAAAGGCATTGGGATTGGATAGGTTATATTGGAGTAACAGCTCGCTTGCTCAAGGGTGACGACACTTTGTTTGGAATAGGAATCAAATAGAAGGAAAACCTTTAACTATAAAGGAAAATCTTTTAATTATTTGTTCTTTTAAAACTCACTGTTGATTTTACAGTTAAGCTCCCTTTACATGAAGACTAAGTTTCGAGATAGTGGGATCCGTTACCATGAGAGGAGTGGGAAGGTCTGGGAAACAACTCGCTTTCCAGCTTCATCGCCTAGACACTCGCGACATAAGCAGTCCATTAACGGGAAGAAAGAGCCCTTCCCTTTTGCTATTCTGCTTATGCGTGTCGTGTCTCCCAAGGCGATTACGCATTCATTTCTTTCCTGCGGGGGAGCTGGCAAGCTTTCTCGGGCTGCGCACGGGATCTCGCCTAGCCCCTTCTCCCGCGGAAGTCTCGCCGTTTCCCTGCTCATCCAGCCGCTTTTGTACTAAACGGACCCTTCAAAAAGAGAACGCACAACTAAAATTTTCATCTAGACGCATTTATAAAGGATATAAAGAGGCCAACGCCTTTTTTCAACATCATAGGGCGATTCCACCCATAAGGATGATTTCGAGAACTTCCCATGACTAGGGGCGTAGGGAAACGGTGAGACTCCTCGAAAATGCTACGCATTTCCTTCGTGCGTGGGTTAAGGCAAGGTGAGATTCGAAGTCCTGTGGGAGCTGAGTGATAGGTAAGGCCCCGCAAGGCGAAGCCTGAGGAGACTCAGCACACGCCCACGGAAAACGAATCGTTTCCCGGATCCCCTAAAATCCAACAATCTCGAAATCAAGTCTTCTACTTTACGGCCCTATAATTGAATTATTCCCTTAATAAAAATCAACAAAAACGTTTGCCAGAACCTAAAGATTATGTAAATTTAATTTCTTCCTGTGTTCAAACAAGAGGGTTAATTGTATGATAAAGATAGTTTCTTTGTGAGGTGATCAAAATGGCAGAAAAAATATTGATTGTAGATGATGAAGAGTCTATCGTGACCCTGTTGAAATACAACATTGAACAAGCCGGTTTTAAGACAGAAGTTGCCTATACAGGTTCAGAAGCCTTACATAAAGCTGAATCCGATGATTTCGATTTGATTGTGTTAGATGTCATGCTTCCCGAAATGGATGGCATGGAGGTATGTAAACAACTACGAGTGAATCAGATGGATACACCTGTCTTAATGCTGACTGCAAAAGATGATGAATTCGATAAGGTGTTAGGATTGGAATTAGGTGCAGATGACTATTTGACGAAACCTTTCAGTCCTAGAGAAGTAGTTGCCAGGATAAAGGCTATATTACGAAGATCAAATCGGGTAATGAAGGAAGATAATTTCGAATCCATCCAAATCGCTGATTTGACCATCTATCCACAGCAATATGAAGCATCTATCAAGAACGAACAATTAACTTTTACACCTAAAGAGTTTGAATTATTATTGTATCTTGCCCAGCATAAAGGGAAGGTACTAGCTCGTGATCAGTTATTAAGTGCGGTTTGGAATTATGACTTTGTTGGAGATACCCGTATTGTTGATGTGCATGTCAGCCATTTAAGAGAAAAAATTGAACCGGATACGAAAAAACCTGTTTATATCAAAACTATCCGTGGTTTGGGATATAAGATGGAGGAGCCGAAATAAATGAGGGTTTACTCTCGTCCCCTTGTTACTTATACCATCCTTGTTTTGATTATCATGTTAGGGCTTGGGATTATACTGGCTCAGCTTACACATGGTTATTTTGTCAGTTTATTCGAGGAACGCATAGAGGATGAAAGTGTTTATTATTCAAGGGTTTTTGAAGAGCATATCAATAATGGTGATCTGAATAGGGGAGCTTTGGAACAGTTCAGTAGAGAAATGAATACTGCATTTATTTTTTTTAACGCGAATGATGAAGTTTTAATAAATACCGCTGGTGTAATCCATTCGGACCAAGTTGATGAGGAAAAGATGGCTGCTACAGCATCAGCGATCAACCACGACGGGGCTGAAGGACAATTCGTCAGGAATGATTATTATTTTCCGGTTCCTATTGAAACAGATGGGATAACCGGAAAGTTAGTTGTAACTACACCTGTGGACTCTCTGGAAAACGTGACAAAAAATATATGGCTGTTAATATTGTTCACTGTGCTCCTTGGGTTAATAATTGTCCTGATTATCGGATATAAAATATTTGAAAAGTACGTAAAGCCAATCCGCTCTGCCGCAGACGTGGCTTCTGAATTGGCTGAAGGTAACTATAAAGCCAGGACATATGAAGGTTATTTTGGAGAAGCTCGAAAATTAAGTCAATCGATCAATATACTTGCCCGCAACCTGCAAGAGATGACTACAGAACAAGATATGCAGGATAATCGATTGGAAGCAGTTATCAATAATATGGGGAGCGGCCTGTTAATGATTGATGAGAAAGGTTATATCCATTTAGTCAATCGTGCCTTTTTGCAAAGTTTCACAGGAAATTCTAAGGATTATATAGGGCGTCTTTATTATGATGCCATCCCTTACACTTCCATTCATGGAGCGATTAAATCTGTATTTATGCTGGAGGAAACTGTAAGAGAAAACTTTGTACTACCAATCAACATTGAGCGTAAGCACATCGAAATAACCGGAGCGCCCATTTTTAATGAAGGGGGAAAATGGAAAGGTGTAGTACTGGTTTTTCACGATATTACAGATCTAAAACGGCTGGAACAGATGCGAAAAGACTTTGTTGCTAATGTTTCCCATGAACTCAAAACCCCCATTACTTCTATTCGGGGATTTTCGGAGACCTTGCTTGATGGAGCTATGAACGACCCGGCTTTAGCTGAGCAGTTTCTGACGATCATTCATAAAGAAAGTACACGTTTGCAATCTCTTATTAAAGATTTATTGGAGTTGTCTAAATTAGAGAAAGCAGATTTTGAGTTGAATTTTGAAAATGTGAATTTGAAGCAGCTGATGCAGGATTTAATTATTATCATTGACCAAAATGCTGAGAAGAAAAACATTCGTATTCTCAGCGATATCTCTGAAACAACATTCATTCGGGGGGATTCTGCCAGGTTGAAACAGCTTTTTCTCAATTTGTTGACAAATGCGGTAAATTACAGCTCCGAGGGAGGCGAAGTCAATGTTTCGCTTTCTAACGAGGAAGACTATGTAAACGTGTCTATAGCAGATACAGGGATTGGTATTCCTGAAGAGGAAATACCTCGAATTTTTGAAAGGTTTTATCGAGTGGATAAAGCACGAAGTCGTAATTCCGGTGGGACCGGATTGGGACTGGCAATCGCAAAGCATATTGTAGAAGCTCACCATGGTTCGCTGGAAGTAGAAAGTGAAGCTGGTCAAGGGACTACTTTTCACGTGACACTACCTAAAGACTTAACACAAAATTAACAATCGCTTAATTTTTCCTTTATATACCATTGATATGATAAATACTGACCCCTTCATCCAGGGTGTTTCTCTTTTTACGGCAGCTGTAATAGCTGCCGTTTTTTTCTTTTATTAATGCTTGAGTAAGCTGGTCAAAACGATAACTAAATATCCACATACGATTATGGAAAATACTTGTCATAAAAGCGTCTTTTTTCTTCTCTGTTTCAAACATGGTAGAATAGAGAAGGCAGTTCATTATTTGTAAGGCATTGAGAATGGAGAATACTTTTTTAAAACCATATCAATCTTAAGTGAACAAGCTTTTTACTTAGAAAATCAGACATACTAACTAACATATCAAAAGCTGGGACTTGAAAAAGAATAACTTTTGAAGGAGTGGAATTATGGCAGACAAGCTAGTACTGATTGATGGAAATAGTATCGCCTATCGGGCGTTTTTTGCTTTGCCTTTGTTGAACAATGATAAAGGGGTTTATACAAACGCGGTTTATGGCTTCACCACTATGCTGCTCCGCATATTAGAAGAAGATAAGCCGAACCATATTTTGGTGGCTTTCGATGCAGGCAAGACTACATTTCGTCATAAAACATATGAAGAATATAAGGGAGGGCGGCAAAAAACACCTCCTGAACTTTCTGAGCAGTTCCCTGTCTTGAAAGAACTGCTGGACGCCTTCCAGATCCCTCACTACCAACTTGAAAAATATGAAGCAGATGACATCATCGGTACATTAAGCGGTTCAGCGGAAAAACAAGGGTGGGAGACCAATGTGATTTCAGGAGATAAAGATCTTCTCCAGCTGGTCTCTGAACATACGGATGTGACCTTGACGAAAAAGGGTATTACCAATGTAGAAAAATACACCCCATCTTTCATGAAGGAAAAGATGGGAATACGGCCGGATCAGATCATTGATCTAAAAGCATTAATGGGAGATAGTTCCGATAACATCCCCGGTGTGCCTGGTGTTGGAGAAAAAACTGCAGTGAAATTACTGAAACAATACGATACCTTAGAGAGTCTTTACGAAAATATCAATGATGTTAAGGGCAAGCTAAAGGAAAAACTTGAAACACATAAAGACGATGCTTTCATGAGTAAACAGTTAGTCACGATTAAGAGAGATTCGCCAGTAACCATCAGACTTGAAGATCTGAATTATGAGGGTTACAGCAATCGCGATGTGAGCAATGCTTTTAAAGATCTTGGTTTCCAATCTTTGCTTGGAAGAGTGTCTGGTTCTGATCAGGATGCGGAAGACGCAGCTGAAGAGTTACCCGAGATAAACGTGGAGCATGTTACAGATATAACACCCGATATGTTTACAGGCACGGAATCAGTTTTTGTAGAAATGCTTCATGAAAATTACCATCATGCTGATATCGAAGGAATTACAGTAGTTAATAAAGACAAGAAGTATTTCATACCAGTTGAAATAGCTGCTGATTCTAAAGTTTTTTGCGAGTGGGCAAAGAATGAACAAAAGAAAAAGTGGGTATTTGATGCCAAGAAAACAGTGGTAGCATTATTGCGAAAAGGTGTGGAATTAAAGGGGGTTGATTTTGACCTCTTGCTGGCTTCCTATTTAATCAACCCATCGGAAAACAACCATGATATTCCTTCCATTGCCCATAGAATGGGAGAAACATCAGTACAATATGACGAAGAAGTCTACGGAAGAGGGGCCAAAATCAAGCGCCCTGATGATGAGGCGCTGGCAGAGCATATGGCCAGAAAAGCTTACCTCCTATATAAATTGAAAGATATAGTAGAAGAACAGTTAAAACAAAACACTCAGCTGGAGCTGTATAAAGAATTAGAAATGCCGTTAGCATTGATTTTAGGGAAAATGGAACATCTTGGAGTCCAGGTTGATGTGGACCGCTTGAAGCAAATGGGAGAAGAGCTTCAGGGGCGCCTTAAGGAAATTGAAGATCAGGTCTACGAGCTGGCAGGTGAAAAGTTCAATCTGAATTCACCTAAACAACTCGGCCCGATTTTGTTTGAAAAGCTGGGACTACCTGTCATCAAGAAAACCAAAACAGGTTATTCCACTTCCGCAGATGTCCTGGAACAATTACAGGAAAAACATGAAATCATCCCTAAGCTGCTTGCTTATCGTCAACTGGGAAAGTTGCAATCGACCTATATCGAAGGACTTCTCAAAGTAGTGGATAAGGATACGCAAAAAATCCATACTCGTTTTAACCAGGCTTTGACCCAAACGGGCAGGTTGAGTTCTACCGATCCTAACCTCCAGAATATACCTATCCGTTTAGAAGAAGGGCGCAAAATACGCCAGGCCTTCATACCCTCTAAACCAGGCTGGGTTATGTTCGCGAGTGATTATTCGCAAATTGAGCTTCGGGTATTAGCTCATATTGCGAAAGATGAGAAGTTGATTGCGGCTTTTAAAGAAGACAGGGATATTCATACCCAGACAGCAATGGAAGTATTCGAAGTTAAAGCTGATGAAGTGACAAGTGAAATGAGAAGACAGGCAAAGGCCGTCAATTTTGGCATTGTCTATGGGATCAGTGAATTCGGTTTGTCCCAAAGTCTGGGAATTACGAGGAAAGAAGCAAGAGCGTTTATTGACCGGTATTTAGAAAGTTATCCAGGTGTTAAAACATATATGGAAGAAACGGTGCGTGAAGCCAAACAGACTGGCTATGTCACCACATTCATGCACAGAAAAAGGTTCTTACCAGACTTGGCCAGCCGGAATTTCAATCGAAGAAATGCAGCAGAACGAACCGCAATGAATACACCGATTCAAGGAAGCGCGGCGGATGTCATCAAAAAAGCAATGATTGACTTGCACCATAGATTGAAAGAAGAGAAATTAGAAGCCAACTTATTACTGCAGGTGCACGATGAATTGATATTGGAAGCTCCGGAAGATGAAATTAAGCAATTGCAGAAAATAGTGGCTGAGGTAATGGAGAACACTGTAGAACTTGATGTACCATTAAAGGTCGATTCCTCCTACGGGCCGACCTGGTACGATGCAAAATAATAAAGGGGAAGAATCAAATGCCAGAACTGCCAGAGGTCGAAACAGTACGACAAACATTACGCCAATTGGTTTTGAATAAAAAGATAACGGATGTCACTGTGTTATGGGATAATATCATCAAACTGCCATTAGAACCAGAGGCGTTCAGACAGGAACTGATCGGACAAACTGTACAGGAGATTAATCGAAAGGGAAAATTTTTAATTCTTGAATTTGACGATATTTCTATGGTCTCCCATCTGCGAATGGAAGGGAAATACGGCGTTTACCCTGCTGCAGAACCAATGAAAAAGCATACGCATGTGATTTTTCAATTAGATGATGGTACCGAGCTGCGTTATAACGATGTGCGGAAATTCGGTACCATGCATATTTTTAAAAAGGGGAAAGAAATCAACCAGAAACCGCTCTCTTTGTTAGGGCCGGATCCGTTTGATGATTCATTTACCGCTGACTATTTTTATAATCGATTACAAAAAACGCAGCGTACCATAAAGGCAGTATTGTTAGATCAAAGTATTGTTGCAGGTCTGGGAAATATTTATGTTGATGAAACATTATTCAGAGCAGGTGTCCACCCGGAACGTAAAGCCAATCTGCTTAGCCGGAAGCAAGTAGAAAAGGTCAGGCAAGCAGCCATCGAAACAATTGAGGAGGCGATCCAACAGGGGGGCACTACTATCCGTTCCTATGTAAACAGTCAGGGTCAAATTGGAATGTTCCAGCAACGTTTGTTCGTATATGGTAAAGAAGAGGAGCCATGTAAATATTGTGGGACACCGATTGAAAAAATAAAGGTAAGCAACAGGGGTACTCATTATTGCAGAAACTGCCAGCAGTAACACACTCAGAAGAGATTCCCATATACTATCTCATATCCAGATAGCGAAGGAGATCGTACCATGGGAGTCTACACTACCTTATTTTTACTTGTGATGGCTGTCAGTATGGATAGCCTGGGACTAGGAGTGGTTTACGGGCTGAAGCAGATTCGCTTATCCTTGCTGCCATTAGCACTGATTGCCGCTTTATCATCTATGATTTTTTATGGAGCTATTACGGCTGGGAATTTATTGGGTCGTCTTCTGCCAGAACATTTAGCGGCAAACTTAGGTGCTTTTATTTTGATCGGACTTGGGGCATGGTTCTTAATTCAATTGATCATGCCTTCAAAATCTTCAGAAGAAGATAGTATGTCCACCTGGTCCGCCCCGGCAGATATATTGAAGGATCCGGTATTGGCAGATATGGACAATTCAGGTTCAATCAAGGGATGGGAGGCAGTACTGTTGGCTTTGGCGTTGTCATTAGACACGTTAGGAGCAGGAATCAGTGCTGCTTTCATGGACCTTCCCGCTATAGCCACCGCTTTATCCATCGGTTTTATGACGAGTTTCTTGCTTTATGCCGGTCTTAAAATCGGCAATCGTTTCAGCGGGAGTAAATGGGTGGATAAAGCTGTTGTTGTACCAGGGGTCATGTTAATACTCTTAGGGATGTCGAAGTTAGTATAAGGAGGAATTCGGTGACACTAGTAATTGGACTTACAGGAAGTATAGCCAGTGGAAAAAGTACCGTTTCATTAATGTTTGATGACTACGATATACCAGTAATCGATGCGGATAAGATATCCAGGGAAGTCGTCATTCCTGGAGAAAAAGCCTATCATGAAATTGTCACGGAATTCGGTGAATCCATCTTGCGGGAAGATGGGTCAATCGATCGCAAAAAATTAGGATCCATCGTTTTTAAAGAGGAAGAAAAAAGGAAACGATTGAACAATATTGTCCATCCTGCGGTGCGTAAGCGAATGATCGAACGCAGGGATCATTTTTGTAACCAGGAAGTGCCGGCTGTAGTAATGGATATACCTTTGCTATTTGAGAGTGAACTGACTCATTTGGTAGATAAGACGTTAGTGGTGTATGCAGACGAGAATGTCCAGTTGGAACGACTGATGAAAAGAGACGGATCTAAGCAAGAAGAAGCTATTCAACGAATAAATGCCCAGTTGCCTGTCAAGCAGAAAGCGGAAATGGCTGATGAGGTCATCGACAATAATGGAACAAAACATGAATCCTATCAGCAGCTTAATGCCATCCTGAGAAAATGGAATGTAATTTCATGAATATATAGTAGAATTTTAGGGAACGACGCTATTAAAGCGTCGTTTTTTAATGAAAACACGAACTTTATTGACCACAATTGCTTACAATGTGTTATACTATTTGTGATTAATCGTAATTAAAAGTATATCATATATATGGGAGGCTCTTATTATGAAACAAACGCGCATCGCTATTAATGGTCTAGGCAGAATTGGAAGGATGGTACTCCGCAGAGCAGTGATGGATGAAACTTTAGATGTCGTTGCCATCAATGCGAGCTATCCTTCAGATACACTTGCTCACATGATCAAATATGATAGTGTACATGGGCGCTTTGGGAAAGAAGTGAAAGCGCTTCAAGATAGCTTGGAAATAGATGGGAAAGAAATCAAACTTTGCTCTACACGCGATCCTCGTGAATTGCCGTGGAATGAACTTGACATAGATGTAGTGATTGAAGCTACAGGAAAATTCAAAACAAAAGAAGACGCAGGACTGCACTTGGAAGCTGGTGCTAAAAAAGTAATTATTACTGCACCAGGCAAGCATGTAGATGCTACGATTGTCATGGGGGTAAATGATGAAGAATATAATGCCGCCGAACATGATGTCATCTCTAATGCATCCTGTACAACAAACTGCCTTGCTCCAGTAGTGAAAGTGCTCGATGATGAATTTGGTATTGAAAATGGATTGATGACAACCGTCCATGCATTTACCGGCGATCAGAAAAATGTCGATAACCCACATAAAGATTTGCGTAGAGCCCGTGGGTGTACGCAATCGATCATCCCTACCTCAACTGGGGCTGCCAAGGCGCTTGGAGAAGTGATTCCCCATATGAATGGAAAATTGCATGGGATGGCTTTACGTGTACCAACACCAAATGTTTCACTTGTCGATTTGGTAGTCGATTTAGAACAAGATGTAACTGCTGAATTGATCAATGAAACGTTCAAGAATGCAGCTGATCGTGATTTGAAGGGCATATTGCATTACAGTGATGAACCACTGGTTTCCATTGATTATACGACATCTGAATACTCCTCTATTATCGACGGTTTGTCTACAATAGTGATGGGTGACAGAAAAGTCAAAGTGCTGGCCTGGTACGATAATGAATGGGGTTATTCCTGCCGTGTTGTCGATCTTGCTAAGCATGTCGGAAGCAAATTGCTTCAAAAGAAAGAAGCAAGGGTATCATAAAATTAGCCAAATCCTCCGCAAGTCATTTATAATATGAATCAACAATTGGTTTGTCTCCTGCCTTTAAATAATTATCTTGCAAAATAGGGGCAAACCGTATATAATTTTTTTGAACTTCTGAATTCTAGTAATCAGATGGCTACTCAAAGGGTTAGGACCTCTCTGGACTAACTTTCCCCCGTGGTAGTTATTTCCGAAGTATTTGGAAGTCGATTTTTAACCGTTAAAAGGGGGATTTCATATTATGGATACAATGGGAAGACATGTTATTGCAGAATTATGGAACTGCAATATGGATAAATTGAACGATATTAACTATATTGAAAAAGTATTTGTAGATGCTGCACTAAGGGCTGGAGCTGAAGTGAGAGAGGTAGCTTTTCACAAATTCGCACCCCATGGAGTAAGCGGGGTAGTGATTATATCAGAATCACACTTGACGATACACAGCTTTCCTGAACATGGCTATGCTAGTATTGATGTTTATACCTGTGGGGATCGTATTGACCCTAATGTAGCAGCCGATTATATTGTCGAAGCATTAGAAGCCCAAACAAACGAGAGCGTTGAAGTACCCAGAGGAATGGGTCCAGTTGAAGTCAAACAATCCAAAGCTTTGTAATAAAATGGGAAAGCCACAGACCTACGTGTCCGGTGGCTTTTTTATATGGTTTACTACTTAATATCCGACATTTTTTGCTGTCGCCGTTTATGCTCGACCAAAAAACATGTTAAAATGAAATAAGTATACGTTCGGGAAAGGTCAATAGAGAAGGAGATTACCATGAAAAAGTTTGTTTCGAAATATTTCACCAGCCATTCGGAGACAAGAGAACATCACGAGGATGAAGCATTACAGACACACTATTTTAAGACTACTAAAGATAAAGCCTTGCAAGCTGTGGAGGAAATTTTCGATAGTGAAACATTCACAATCCTTTCTACTTCAAAAGAGCATGGGGAGATAAGTGTTAATTATACAGACAAAAAGAAAGCATTTATCGTAGCTAGTATCGTAATGGTAAAACCGTTCCGTACAGCGGTGGACTTTTCTGTGACCACGGAATCAGGCGGTCCGGTAGACTTCGGCTTTAGCCGTAATCTGATTATCCAATTAAATGAAAAGTTGAAAAAACGTTTGACTTATATTGAATCTTCGATGGCTAATAAATTGAATCAATAGAATAAATGCTTGTTGTATAGCGGTGGAGATGATAGTAATTGAGATGCCCAAATTGTCAATTCAAGAATACAAAAGTACTGGATTCACGTCCGATAGAGGAAGGAAGAGCGATTCGCAGACGCAGGGAATGTGAACAATGTGGCTTTCGTTTTACTACCTTTGAACGGATTGAAGAGGTCCCGTTGATAGTTGTTAAAAAAGAGGGGGCAAGGGAAGAATTCAGTCGTGAGAAACTGATGCGCGGGTTGATTAAAGCTTGTGAAAAAAGGCCTGTCGCATTAGAAGAAATCGAGAAAATTGCCTTGGAAGTAGAAAAAGAATTAAGAAATCAGGGTAACGCTGAAGTGTTGAGTGAGGATATTGGGGAAATGGTGATGGAGCGACTCTCTAAGGTAGATGATGTTGCTTATGTCCGTTTCGCATCGGTGTATCGTCAGTTCAAAGATATAAATGTTTTTTTAGATGAGTTGAAAGATTTAATTAAACGTGAGGATTGATGTCCGGAGATACAACCGGGCTCTTTTTTCTTCTAAGTACGGAAAAACGGGGGTGGAGAGATGAATCAATCAATCGGTAAGATATTGCCTGTAGATGGATATAGTGTGCAGTTGAATGGCGTGGTTCCGAGAGATTTTGGCATGTCTTTATCTCATTTATATCAACCCATCATAGGTATGCAAGCAATTACGCTTTACCAAACATTGTTGAGTGAGCATGATTTATCCTCAAAGCCTGAAATCCATTCGCACCACACACTGATGAATTATTTGGCACTCCCTTTGGATCATATCTATAAAGCACGCAGAAAGTTGGAAGCAATCGGTCTTATGCAGACGTTTTCCACAGAAGAGGAAGCACGTACCTGCTATATTTATGAATTGCAGCCTCCATTTTCACCAGAACAATTTTTTTATGATGACATGTTGTCCTTATTGCTGAACCACGAATTGGGAGCTGACAAATATAGTCGCTTACGTGATCGTTTCCTTAAAGAGAAATATCCTTTGGAACAATGTGAAAATGTTACTGCATCGTTCGATGAAATTTTTCATGGCTACCAGAAATCCGGTCCAGCTTTCACTGCAAGAATGCCAGAAAAAGAAACTAATATTGTAAAGCTGCAAACAGCTTCTGGCCCATACCTTGAAAATGACCGGATTGATTTTACCTGGATATACCAGTCACTCAAAGAAAAGATGTATCCCGCTGAGAAGATATTGACTGTACGCCATAAACGGATTATGATGCAGCTTGCTTCTTTATACGACCTTTCTTCCCAGGAGCTGGAAAAAGCTATTGGCTGGGCTTTGAATGAAGAGAATCAATTGATCGTGGAGGAATTGAAAGAAGCTTGTCATGACCTTTCGCCAAAAAAAGGCGTAGTAACCTCTCTTAAAACCATAGAAAAAAAGGAAAAAGTCATCGAAGATCCAAAGGTAGATGGGAATGCTACAAAGGAAGATCAGTTTATCGCTATGCTGGAAAGAAAGTCTCCCAGGGAATTGCTCGAGGACTTATCTTCAGGTAATGAAGCTTCTGCCCAGGATTTGAAATTGATTCGCGATGTTATGACAGAACAGGGATTATCACCTGGGGTAATGAACGTCCTCGTCCACTACGTATTATTGAAAACGGATATGAAACTCTCCAAAGCTTATTTGGAGAAGATCGCCAGCCATTGGGCGAGAAAGAATGTCACTACGGTGCGCCAGGCAATGACAATGGCTAAAGCAGAACACCAAAAATATCAGCAATGGGGTAAAAATAATAAAGGACGAGGTAAAAAACAATCGAAAGAAATTATTCCGGATTGGTTCAAAGAGCGGGAAAATGATACAGAACAGAAAGAAGTAAAAAAGGGTTCTCAAAAAGTTGATAAAGAAGAAATTGCAGCCCGTATTAAGCGGATTACCAATAACGGAAATTGATAAACAGGGTGTGATGGAAGATGGAACCGATCCAATCCTCTTTAAAGAAATGGATGCGTGAAAATAAAAATTTTAAAGGGCATTTTACCAAGATAAAACAAGAGTTGTTATCCTCCGCGGAGGTCTCCAGACTCTTACGCAAACATCCTGAATTGGATGAACAATCGTTAGAAAAACAACTGATGAAGCTTTATGAATATCATAGTCAATCAAAAAAATGTGAAAAATGTCCTTCGTTAGAGGGGTGTATCAATATTCTTTCTGGATATACACCGAATCTTGATGTAGAAGGACAGCAATTGCACCTTTCTTATGATAAATGTCCTCGAAAATTGCGGCAGGAGCATCAGGAAAAACAGCAGTCGCTTGTGAAGAGCCTCTATATGCCTAAAGAAATTTTAGAGGCAAACCTGGAACGCATCGATTTGTCCGATGACGATCGGTCGGATGCTATAGCAAAAATGATTGGATATTTAGAAGATATTCAAGAGGAACTACCGCAAAAAGGCCTTTATTTTCACGGCCCATTCGGTGTAGGGAAGACGTATTTTCTAGGTGCTGTTGCCAATAGGCTGAGTGAAAAGAACATACCTTCGATGATCATTTATATGCCTGAATTTGTCAGGGAAATGAAATCATCGATAAAGGATGATACATTGAATGAGAAAATCCAGGCATTTAAGACCGTGCCAGTTTTAATGCTTGATGATATTGGTGCGGAGTCACAGTCTGCCTGGTTCCGTGATGAAATACTCGGCTCCATACTCCAATACAGAATGATGGAGCGTCTTCCAGTCTTTTTCAGCTCCAATTATAATTTAAAAGAACTGCAAGAGGTGTTTACCACAACAAACCGGGGAGATGTGGAAAGCGTTAAGGCATCCAGGATCATTGAACGGATTAAGCAAGTCAGCGAAGTCATACCCTTATATGGCGAGAACCGTAGAAGTTAATAGGATATATTTTAAAAAATGCCCATGCAGTTATCGAACTGTGTGGGCATTTTTTCATCCCCTTGTCCATATAGATAGAATAGATTGATTGTTGTTAGGGGGAACGGGGCCAATATGATACGTTTCTTTTTTATTTCGAGGCAAGAGACGATTACTTTTTGTGATGCCATCATGCAGGAGGGGGCGAAGTTCCAGGTCCAGTGGGAAGGTGATGACCAGGGTGGTAACCAGGTCTCTCTCATCGGAGAAGAGTGGGGGGAGGGCGAGAAAGATATTCTGGTCAATATCCTCTCAGCATTAGTTTTCAAATATCGCCTCCCATTATGGCAAAATAAGCTGATCCGTCAAAAATTCTATTATCAGGACGATGAAGAAATTCATAGGATAAGGGAAATTTGTGATTGGCTGAATAATACAGAACAGAGAAAAAAACTGGGCGTCAGACTGCCTTCACTTGAAGATAGTATACAAGTTTTCATTCGAAAAAGAATTCAATTTAAAAGTGTGGTTAATTTTAATGAAATGATGCCTTTTTGCTTCCAGCATGTACGCACGCTATTACTTAGCTATATCGGTGCAGCACTTGATGAATTCAAACGGGAGGAAGATTACTTGCTATGGGTGGAATCTCTGCGGCACTACATGCAAGATAAACCATCCAAAGTGGAAGAGCTCTATTTACTGCAACGCAGCCAACTTCATTATTATTTAGAAGATGGCAAGCTGCTGTCGAAAATGGAAATAAAATCATTATTAAAAAAAGAACCACTACGTATATTTTCGGGGGAAGTCGACGATCATAGTATCACGGCAGCCCTGGTATACGCGCCGAAAAGAATATTTGTATATGGGGATCCAGCTGAACCGAAGATTCAAACGATCATAAATATCTTTCAAGAAAGAGTGATTTGTAAACCTGTTCATGCGTTTCCATTCGATCATCCGTCTCATGTTCATTGAAAATGGGCTTGATTTCTCTTTGCACTATCGCTATAATACGTACATATCCTATAACATCAAGGTAACGATGAGGACACGGACGCAAGTCACCGATGCATAAGAGAGGGAAGCCACCGGCTGAAAGCTTCCTGCATACGAACTTCCGTTCACCACCTCTGAACCCTTTCTGTGAAAACCACAGTAACAGAAAGCGTATGGTCTGCGTTAAAGATGTCAAAGAGCCGCATGATTTTAGCGGGAATTAGGGTGGAACCACGAGCTAACGCTTGTCCCTTTGCCAATAGAGCAGAGGGATGGGCGTTTTTTATTTACACAAAAAGATAGGAGTGAAAGGCCATGTCTGAACAAATTCAAATCACTTTCCCGGACGGTAATGTCAAAGGATTTTCGAAGGGTACGACAGGGGAGGATATTGCAGGTGATATTTCTTCAGGACTGAAAAAACAAGCCCTTGCCATCAAGCTGAATGGGGAAATGTATGATTTACGCCGTCCGATTGAAGAGGATGGAGCTATTGAAATCGTAACATATAAAAATCCTGAAGGCCTGGAGGTTCTTCGCCATTCTACAGCCCATTTGATGGCCCAGGCGCTCAAACGGTTGTATGGAAATGTCAAACTTGGTGTTGGTCCTGTTATCGAAAGCGGCTTTTATTATGATATTGATATGGAAGAATCATTGACACCGGAGGATCTTCCTAAAATTGAGAAAGAAATGAAGCGAATCGTCGATGAGAACCTTGAAATCGAACGATTAGAAGTCAGTCGGGAAAAAGCGAAAGAAATGTACCGGGAAGTCGGGGATGAGCTGAAGATTGAACTAATCGATGATATTCCAGAAGATCAGCCGATTACAATTTATAAACAAGGTGAATTTTTCGATTTATGCCGTGGTGTCCATGTTCCGAAGACAAGCAAAATCAAGATATTCAAGCTACTCAGTATTTCCGGTGCTTACTGGCGTGGTGACAGTGATAACAAAATGCTTCAACGCATCTATGGTACTGCATTTGAAAAGCAGGGACAGCTGGATGAATACTTGCGTCTCCTGGAAGAAGCAAAGGAACGAGATCACCGTAAGCTTGGAAAAGAGCTTGAAATCTTTACGGTCAATCAGAAAGTTGGACAGGGGCTGCCGCTTTGGCTTCCGAAGGGTGCAACCATCCGTCGTACAATCGAACGTTATATCGTTGATTTAGAAGAACGTCTCGGTTACGACCATGTCTATACTCCAGTATTAGGAAGTGTCGATTTATATAAGACAAGCGGCCACTGGGATCATTATAAAGATGATATGTTCCCAATTATGGAGATGGATAACGAAGACCTTGTACTTCGCCCGATGAACTGTCCTCACCATATGATGGTTTATAAAAATCAATTGCACAGTTACCGTAATCTTCCGGTTCGTATTGCAGAATTAGGAACCATGCACCGCCACGAAATGTCCGGTGCATTAGCTGGCTTGCAGCGTGTCCGTGCCATGACATTAAATGATGCTCACATCTTCAGCCGTCCTGATCAGTTGAAAGATGAATTCATCCGTGTCGTACGCCTCGTGCAGGCAGTCTATGAGGATTTTGGGATCAACGATTATTATTTCCGTTTATCCTATCGTGACCCTGAAGACAAAGAAAAGTATGTCGACAATGATGAGATGTGGAACAAAGCGCAAGCCATGTTGAAAGAAACAATGGAAGACCTTGGTGTAGAGTATGTGGAAGCTGAAGGAGAAGCGGCCTTCTATGGTCCTAAGCTGGATGTACAGGTGAAGACTGCTCTAGGAAAAGATGAGACACTCTCCACTGTACAGCTGGACTTCCACCTGCCTGAGCGGTTTGATCTTACTTATGTAGGAGAAGATGGAAAAGATCATCGCCCCGTCGTTATACACCGTGGTGTTGTTTCTACCATGGAACGCTTTGTCGCATTCTTGATCGAAGAATATAAAGGAGCATTCCCTACATGGCTTGCTCCGGTACAGGCAAAAATCATACCTGTCTCTGCCGATGCTCATCTGGATCATGCTAAGAAACTGGAAGATGAACTACGTGAGGAAGGGGTAAGGGTAGAAGTTGACGAGCGCGATGAAAAAATTGGCTACAAAATCCGTGAGGCACAGATTCAAAAAGTGCCATTTGCGCTTGTTATCGGAGACAAAGAAATCGAAAACAACTCTGTAAACGTACGCCGTTACGGAGAGAAAGACTCAGAGACTAAGCCATTAGATACCTTCAAAGCGGAAATAAAAAATGAAATTGAGCAAAAGCTGTTAAATAGAAAGTAGCAGGTGTAGTTCAGAACCTAAGGGAACAATAGCAATCGAATTTATAAATGAGTATGAAACCGCTAAGGTTTTATACTCGTTTTTTGTTATACCAGAGTTAATGAAGATATTCGGCATTAACTGAATTGATGAAGCCATTTCTTTAATTATTGGGATATAATAAGCACTAACAATACATAATCTTAAAGAAACTGCACACGGCCACATTATTAGTCGAGGTGGAAAAGTTTTGTTTCACCCGTATCTTTTTTCGGTGTTTATCCGTTATAAGGTTGAGAGGATAAAAGGAGTGATGCATGTGCGCATGGGCCCAAGCACAAAAATGGAACATAAACGGAAGCCTGATCCGTTAGAAGAACTAGTTCCAAAGCTGAATCAATATTGTCACTTTCTGACAAAGGATAAGTGGGATGGGGAAGATATCGCACAAGAAACAATAGTAAGAGCACTGAAACATTACGAGAATCAAGAGGATTGGAGTGCTTCGCTGCTAAAGAAAATTGCGTATCATCTATGGATCGACCGCATGCGAAAACATGAGAAAGAATCGCTCCTTTCTCATGGTGAATTGCCGGAAAAGGCCGATAATAGTAATGGCGAAATATGCTCCGATTTAGTAGAAGAGTTGTCAAAGCAGCTTACCCCTAAGCAGCTTGTTTCATTTGTTCTTAAGGAAGCTTTTCAATATAAAATAGCAGAAATCGCTGATGTTATGGATATGTCAGAGACAGGGGTCAAATCCCTGTTGAATCGTGCACGTGTAAATATTAAACGGCTTCCGGATAACAATAAGGAATCTTGCTGGCCGGAGGAGGCTAATGAAATCTTATACCCTGCTTTGAGCCGATCGATTACACTGCAGGACCCTACGGATCTTATCGGGGTGGTTTCAAAAATCTTTACCCATTCCGCTCATCCTTACAAAGCTTTTCATAAGTCTCCTTCCAATGTCCTCTCATTAGCGTCATAAATGACATGAATGAAGGAGGAAATGGTTATGAATACTATCCCTTACGTTATCGAACAATCGAGCAAAGGGGAACGTTCCTACGATATATTTTCACGATTACTGAAAGACCGCATTATTATGGTTAGTGATGAAATTAATGACAATATGGCAAATAGTATTGTAGCCCAGCTGTTATTTTTAGCAGCGGATGATCCTGATAAAGATGTTTCTTTATATATTAATAGTCCTGGAGGTTCTACTACCTCCGGCTTTGCAATTTTTGACACAATGCATTACATTAAACCGGATGTACGGACGATATGTACCGGCATGGCCGCATCTTTCGGTGCGATGCTTTTACTAGCTGGTACAAAAGGGAAAAGATATGCCCTCCCCAACAGTGAAATTATGATCCACCAGCCTCTAGGAGGTGCAAGAGGGCAGGCAACCGACCTCGAAATCACAGCAAAACGAATCCTGAAGCTCCGAAGCCACCTTAATGAAATAATTGCCGAAAGAACAGGGCAGCCAATAGAAAAAGTTGCTGTAGACACTGATCGGGATTATTTCATGAGCGCTTCCGAAGCAAAGGAATATGGGATCATTGACGAAGTTATTGCCATGGATAAATAAGAAATAGCATATAAAAACACTCCAATCAGCATATAGGTTGGAGTGTTTTTATAGCATCCCTCAGGTGGAATCAAAGTCATTTTTGTTTAATAACAAGGGCCCTTTCTTGAGGAGACAGTTTATAATTGCAGTTGATTTTTACTGCTGTTTCCGATATTCTTATATAGTCAGTCTGATGGATACCTGGTGGATGGTTGACATGTTACCCATCCCGTGCTATTATATTTTAGGTGAACAACAAAAGAACGGATCTGAGACAAGTAGAAGCACCCGCTTCTCACCTGATCGACGCGTAAAGCAGTTGGCAGGTCATTAATCCTTTTGAATTCGAATGGGATACGTGTGGGTGCATCGTGATGTGCCGACACTTTTTTTATTGGTTTAAAAGCACTTGTCGATGACAGATCTCTATATTTCCTAAAATAATTTGGAGGTGGCTGGTTATTAGCAAAGATAACATGAACGTTAATGAGAAAATCCGAGCACGTGAAGTACGTCTCATTGATAACAACGGTGATCAACTAGGAGTAAAATCACGTCAGGAAGCACTTGAGATTGCTCAAAATGCCAATCTTGATTTGGTATTGGTTGCTCCTAATGCAAAACCACCGGTCTGCCGCATCATGGATTACGGTAAATACCGTTTTGAGCAGCAGAAGAAAGATAAAGAAGCGCGTAAAAAGCAAACGACCATCAAGGTCAAAGAAGTTCGCTTGAGCCCTGGTATTGAAGAGCATGACTTCAACACGAAGTTGCGTAATGCTCGCAAATTCCTGGAAAAAGGCGATAAAGTGAAAGCTTCTGTACGTTTCCGTGGACGCGCCATTACGCATAAAGAGCTTGGTCAAAAAGTTCTTGAGCGTATGGCTGAAGAGTGCAAAGATGTTGCACAAGTCGAAACGAAGCCGAAGATGGAAGGCCGAAGCATGTTCTTGATGCTGGCTCCATTGGCTGAAAAATAAGCACACATTGAATTAAGCAGAAGGAGGAACAACTCATGCCAAAAATGAAAACCCATAAAGGTTCTCAAAAACGATTTAAAAAGACAGGTAGTGGAAAGGTGAAACGCTCCCATGCGTTCACAAGCCACTTGTTCGCTAACAAGTCTACTAAACAAAAGCGTAAATTGCGTAAGGCTACCCTTGTATCTAAGGGAGACTTGAAACGTATCGCTCAAATGCTGCCAAAAAAATAAGACAACTGAGATATAGGATCCAAAATAGGAGGGATTTATCATGCCACGTGTAAAAGGTGGAACAGTGACACGCCAACGTCGTAAACGTGTCCTTAAATTAGCAAAAGGTTACTATGGTTCAAAACATTCATTATTCAAAACTGCAAAACAGCAAGTGATGAAGTCAGGTCAATATGCATACCGTGACCGTCGTCAGAAAAAGCGCGACTTCCGTAAGCTATGGATCGCTCGTATCAACGCTGCAGCTCGTATGAACGATATTTCTTACAGCCGTATGATGCACGGTCTTAAGCTTGCAGGTATCGAAGTAAACCGTAAGATTCTTGCTGACCTTGCTGTTACTGATGAAAAAGGTTTTGCCAGCCTTGCTGAAAAAGCAAAAACAGCACTTAAGTAATATCGCTTGAAATTAAGAGGCCATTTCCGTACGCCGGGAGTGGCCTCTTTCATATAGGGAACAAAGTTTTTCTTAAAGGAGAAGGGGTAGAAGAGCAGTCATGAATCTGATTACTTATATTATAGTTTATGCATGTACAGTCAATGTGCTGGCATTTGTCATGATGGGCTTCGACAAGAACCGAGCTCGTAGACAAAAGCAGAGAATTCCGGAAAAACAGTTATGGGGTGTTGCGCTTCTTGGAGGGGCGCTTGGTGGCAGTCTTGGGATGCGGCATTTTCGCCATAAGACAAAGCATGCAGCATTTAAATTCGGTTTTCCTTTACTGGTGGTGTTAGAAGCGATAATTGTCGGATACCTTGTCCTGGAGTTATATCAACCCTAATCTTGTCATAGTATAGGATAGGGGGGATACGCATGGAACAGTTTACGCTTGGCTTTGTAGATGTAATGGAGGTGAGTGGCTGGTACGCCCCGTTATTATTCATTATGTTTCACGTGTTGCGGCCGTTGTTCTTTTTACCGGTGGTGCTGATCTGCATTACGGGAGGGGTATTATTCGGAGCCGTAGCAGGGACGGTTTATTCTATTGTCGGAATCACATTGTCCAGCACCGTGTTTTACCGGATAATAAAGAGTGTACCCAGTATACTGAAACGATTACAGCGACTAAAAAACAAAGTATGGAAACAGGAAAGTTCGCTGACGGTTAGCCAGGTGGCTGTATTGCGTTTAGTGCCATTCATACATTTTCATCTCTTATCCCTTTGTCTGATTGAGATTTGTGTAGATTTCAAAGATTACGTAAAGGCTTCCTTCCTATCCAATATCCCCTTGGCCTTTGTATATACCACTGTCGGTCAATGGTTGTCTAGAATCTCCCTGCCTTTGATGATCTTATTTCTTTTTATGCTTGCCATCATTACTTATTTGTTCCGCAAAAAACAATACAGTCTCACCTTGAATGAATTCTTCCAGCTGAATGGCTAAAACGAGGAAAGCGAACATCAGCCCTTTAGGAAGGGTGTTCGCTTTCTTCTTTTGGTGGATGAATAAACAGACGATTAAGGGGATATTTCCACTCAATTACGGCGTAAGGATAGCGGATCAGGATTTCTTTTTCAAGAAAATAAATGTCGTCACGTTCGATCCCCTTCAATTGATTCGGCTGCCTTGCCGAAACATTGATATTAACCACCTCAAAGGCATTTTCAGTTGTGCCTAAATATTTTTCTCCTTCGAATAGGACCCCTTTATAGGTCATCAGGAAATTTTGTTTTGTATTATCCGGGTCATCATAAATGTAGAACGTTTTGCTCTGTTTTGCCAGCTCCAGCTTTCTCCCCGGACTCGACATATAGGAGTAAATGGTATAAAAAATGGAAATGATTGCAAGCAATATTAGCAGCCGGAATAAAATGACAATCATAAGGGTTTCCTCCTGAAATAGGAATTAATTAACTTGTTTACGTTTGAAAATACTCAAACGTTTCATGAAATGATACATTTATGATAGAAATTTATTAAAAAGGATGAATCTACGATGAATTGGGACGAACTATTTCACACACAATTACAGTTGGATCGTTATATTGAAGCAAATCACAAACTGGAAGAAGCTGATTTATTCGAAAATAAAGTGCTGGCACTCCTGGTAGAGGTCGGAGAGCTGGCTAATGAAACAAGGTGCTTCAAATTCTGGAGTCAAAAATCAGCAAGTCCGGAAGGGGTTATTCTGGAAGAGTATGTAGACGGTCTTCACTTCATGCTTTCTCTGGGGTTAGAAAAAGATCTTCGTTATGAGAAACAATCAATTGAAAGAGTGTATGATTTGACTGAAGGATTTCATCAGGTTTACGAGAATATAATCAAATTCAAATCTGTTCCTGATAAACAAAACTTTCAACAGATGTTCTCAACATTTTTAAGTCTTGGAGCAGGTTTGGGCTTTTCAGAACAAGCCATTCAGTCTGCCTATCATAAGAAGAATGCACGAAATCACCAGAGGCAGGATGAAGGGTATTGAAAGCGTTTTTTTAAATATTTTGTTTATTACAGAAAAAAACGATATAATAAAATAGTCAAAATTTTTGGAGGGGGCAATTACATATGGCAAAAACAGATGAAACATTGACCATGTTGAAGGACTTGACCGACGCAAAGTCCATTCCTGGTCATGAAAAAGAAGCTAGAGATGTAATGAAACAATATATTACACCTTTCGCTGATGAAGTATATACCGATAATTTAGGGAGCCTGATTGCGAAAAAGTCAGGCGAAGCAAACGGTCCAAAAGTTATGGTAGCCGGCCATTTGGATGAAGTTGGTTTTATGGTTACCCGTATTGATGACAATGGATTTATTTCTTTTCAAACAGTAGGAGGCTGGTGGAGCCAGGTAATGCTTGCACAGCGTGTGACGATCGTGACTCGCGAGGGTACTGTCACTGGTGTGATCGGTTCTAAACCACCTCATATTTTACCGGCTGAAGCTCGTAAGAAGCCAGTTGAAATTAAAGATATGTTCATTGATATCGGTGCTTCCAGCAGAGAAGAAGCAAAGGAATTCGGGGTACGTCCTGGAGACTCAATCGTTCCTTATTTTGAATTCACCCAGATGAAAAATGAAAAGATGCTGCTTGCTAAAGCATGGGACAACCGTATTGGTTGCGCTATTGCAATTGAAGTATTGAAGCAGTTGAAAAATGAAAAGCATCCAAACGTCGTTTACGGCGTAGGAACCGTACAAGAAGAAGTAGGTTTACGTGGTGCACGTACCTCTGCTCATGCCATCAACCCTGACATCGCTTTTGGTGTTGATGTAGGGATTGCAGGAGACACCCCAGGAGTGTCAGACAAAGACGCATCCAGTAAAATGGGAGAAGGTCCACAGATCATTCTTTATGATGCTTCTATGGTTTCCCATAAAGGACTGCGTGATTTTGTAGTAGATACGGCTGATGAAAAAGAAATCCCTTATCAGTTTGATGCTATTGCAGGCGGTGGTACGGATTCAGGAGCTATCCATCTGACTGCAAATGGAGTACCGGCCTTATCTATTACCATTGCAACCCGCTACATTCACTCACATGCAGCTATGCTTCACCGTGATGATTTTGAAAATGCGGTCAAATTGATTGTAGAGGTCATTAAAAAGCTGGATGCCGATACTGTCAAACAAATTACTTTCAACTAACTATAAAAGCTCTGCCATTCGTGGCAGAGCTTTTTTGTACTTATTCAGGAATTTATGCGGATGGCCTCCAGCTCCGACGCATAGGACATGCAAGTGCTGATGTCGCCACACTATAACTACTTCATTGAAAGTACTTCGCAGAAAAATACAAAGTCTTTTTTAAGGATGTGCGGTTTTCAGCGGCCAGCGCCTACCGCTCGAGGTTTTAAGTCAATCCTCGCTGTGATTAGAAAAACTTGGCTTATCGCCGGGAATTTATTGCGAAAGCCTTAGTTTTACTTATACTTTAAACCAACTTGATTTATCTAAAAGTACAAAAAACGTCACGGCGAGGCTTGGCTTAAGCTGGTCGGGGGTGAGCAAAGTGTTTGCGCTTTTGTTCTGATTATTGCTGCTGGACACTCTGTTCCAAGGCTTCAAGCATCTCATCTTTTTCACTTTCGCTGGATTCCTGCCAAATTAATTCAAACAACACACCTAGACCTGGGAGCATTTTTTCTTCTCCTTTTTGAATGGCATCCACAATGGTTGCTTCCAGTTGCTCTCTGTTATTTCCTGAAATATTAGACAAAATAGCTTCACGTAAGTTCAAGTTCATTGGATAGCACTCCTTTTTTTAACTTTTTCTTTGGTTAGTTTGACCTTTCTTCCTTAAAATATGTATGATAGTCAAAGAAGCTAAGAAAAAGAGGTAAAGTAATGCTAACATCCCTACAGAATACACGAGTTAAACAATGGATAAAATTAAAAAAGAAACGCGAACGAGAAAAATTGCAATCGTTCCTTGTTGAAGGCTACCATTTGGTGGAAGAAGCAATCCAAAGTAAATGGGAAATCAAAGAAGTGATTGTCAAAGAAGAGGCTGATCTTCCTGACTGGATAGAAGGAGAAAGGATTACACGAGTTTCTAATGAGGTCTTCGCTGCACTTTCTGAAACGGAAACACCACAAGGAATAGCAGCAGTTGTGGAAATGAAGGATTTTGAAACGCGCTCTTTTCACCATGTCTTACTTATTGATGCTGTCCAGGATCCGGGAAATCTGGGTACGCTGATAAGAACAGCAGATGCGGCAGGATTTGATGGCGTCATCATTGGAAAAGGTTCCGTCGACCCCTTCAATGAAAAAGTCATACGGGCAACGCAGGGTTCTCTGTTTCACCTGCCTATTATTCAAGGGGAGCTGTATGAATGGATCCCACTGTTGAAGCATCAAGGGCTGACAGTGTTTGCTTCCACTTTGGAAAACGCCAAACCATATCATGAAATAACCTTCCCTGAAAAAGCCGCCCTTATAGTGGGAAATGAAGGGGCTGGTATACAGGAGGATATGATTGGGTTAGCTGATAGCCAGGTGTACATTCCTATTGTTGGCCAGGCAGAATCATTGAATGTTGCCATCGCCGCAGGCATTTTAATGTATCAGATGAAAATATAGACTTGCAAGATTGAAAATGATTTTCTATAATATATGAATAGTTATAGAGCGAATAGCGTTGAAGGAGCCAGTAGATGATCATAAGATCGATACAGGGAAGAAGTGCCAGAGATTGCGAGCACTTCCATCGTGGTGATTATTGAACTTTCACTCTGGAGCTGGCATCTGATTATAAAGATGTCCCGGATGTAATTCCGTTATCCGTAATGAAGTGGACACACAACACGTGTGTCAACAAGGGTGGTACCGCGAAATGACCATACAAGTCTCGTCCCTTTACCAGGGGATGAGACTTTTTTTTATACTTTATGAAAATTTAACATTGTTAAAAAAGTAAAGTATAAATTATCAACTTAGGCTCGCTAGTAAGACTTGACGGTTATCTGGGTTTTCTAATGTAAAAAAGGAGGAGCAAATGATGAAGGATCGCTTGCAGGAATTACAATCAGAAGCTTTAGGAAAAGTGCAGCAAGCCGAAGATTTGAAAGCTTTACAGGATGTACGCATCGCATATCTTGGAAAAAAAGGACCGATTACAGAAGTCCTTCGAGGGATGGGGAAATTATCCAAAGAAGAACGTCCGGTAATCGGACAATTAGCCAATGAAGTAAGGGAAACAATATCCGAGGCTATTCAAACGAAGCAGAATAAGTTAGAAGAAGAAGCTTTGGAAAAGCAACTGGAAGAGGAAAGTATTGACGTAACCTTGCCGGGACGTCCAGTTCAGATAGGCGGACCTCATCTGTTGACCAGTATCATTGAAGAAATCGAGGATCTATTCATCGGAATGGGCTTTGAAATTAAAGAAGGACCTGAAGTAGAAACGGATTATTATAATTTTGAGGCACTTAATCTTCCGAAGGGTCATCCAGCACGCGATATGCAGGATTCTTTCTATATTACCGAAGAATTACTGCTGCGTACACATACATCCCCGGTACAGGCTCGTACGATGAAGCAGAAAGACGGGCATGAACCAGTTCGTATGATTTGCCCTGGTAAAGTTTATCGGCGTGATACCGATGATGCTACCCATTCACATCAATTCACTCAGGTAGAGGGTCTGGTAGTGGATGAAAATATCAAGATGAGTGATTTAAAGGGAGTACTTAATGCATTTGCCAAGCAGATGTTCGGATCAGAACGTGATATCCGCCTTCGTCCCAGCTTTTTCCCTTTTACTGAACCATCTGTCGAAATGGATATCTCCTGTAAGGTTTGTGGTGGTGATGGATGTTCTGTATGTAAAGGAACCGGTTGGATTGAAATCTTAGGTGCAGGAATGGTACATCCTAATGTGCTTGAAATGGCAGGATACGATCCGAATGTTTATTCCGGTTTTGCCTTTGGAATGGGTCCAGAGCGGATTGCCATGTTGAAGTACGGTGTCGATGATATCCGCCACTTCTATACCAACGATATTCGATTCTTAAAGCAATACCATAAAGCGTAAGGGAGAGGTCTACCATGTTAGTATCTTTAAATTGGTTGAAACAATATGTTGATATAAATGGTCATACGCCTGAAGAGTTGGCAGAGCTTATTACAAAAACAGGCATTGAAGTAGAAAGTGTCGCCCCGATAGCTGAAAAAATGACCGATGTAGTAGTGGGGCATGTGCAGTCCTGCGAACAGCACCCGAATGCAGATAAATTAAATCTATGTCAGGTAGATGTTGGAGAAGAGACGCTGCAAATTATTTGCGGTGCGCCTAACATCGCTTCCGGCCAAAAAGTGGCGGTTGCCAAGCCAGGAGCAGTTCTTCCAGGGGACTTCAAAATTAAAAAAGCTAAACTCCGCGGAGTAGAATCTAATGGGATGATCTGTTCTTTACAAGAGCTTGGCGTAGATGAGAAAGATGTACCAAAAGAATTTGCAGATGGCATCTTTGTATTTCATGACGAAGTGAAAATCGGGGACAATGCGGTGGAGTTGTTGAATCTGGATGATATTATTATCGAACTAGGACTAACTCCAAACCGTGCGGATTGTCTAAGCATGCTAGGGGTCGCTTATGAAGTGGCGGCTATTTTAGATCAGCCATTCACACCACAGGAAGAAGTCATCAATCCTGTGGAAGAGCCAGCTGCAGATTATATCTCTGTGAAAGTAGAGGCACCTGACTTAAACCCTTATTATGGCGCTTTTATTATAAAGGATGTAAAAATCGGTCCATCGCCTTTATGGCTTCGGAACCGCTTAATAGCTGCCGGTGTACGCCCGATCAATAACGTAGTTGATATTACGAATTATGTGTTGCTTGAATATGGGCAGCCGCTTCATGCCTTTGACTTGGATCGGTTCGGCTCTGACCAGGTCGTAGTACGGAGAGCGAAGGAAAATGAAACAATCACTACATTAGATGAGCAGGAGCGCATATTGAAGCCTGAACATTTAGTGATTACGAATGGTGAACAGCCGACAGCAATTGCTGGAGTCATGGGTGGGGCTGATTCAGAAGTACAAGAGGATACGACTAATATCTTGCTGGAAGCGGCTTACTTCCACCCAAACGCAGTACGTACATCTTCCAAGGATCATGGTCTAAGGAGTGAAGCCAGTACCCGCTATGAAAAAGGGGTCGACCCTAACCGGGTAAACCTTGCTGGTAAGAAAGCATGTGAATTACTAGAGAAGTATGCTGAAGGAACAGTGTTGAACGGGGTAGTAGAGTTCGATGACTTGAATAGAGAGCCCGAGCAAGTGGAAATCACCACCTCTCATATCAATGAAAGACTGGGTACTGGCATTTCGGATGAGGAAATCGCTGATATTCTTCGTCGGCTCCAATTTGGATATGAACAAAACGGGGAGTTATTCAAGGTCACCGTGCCTACTCGCCGTGGGGACGTAGAGTTGTTTGAAGATATGCTGGAAGAGATTGCAAGGATTTATGGCTATGACAATCTTCCTTATACACTTCCTGGAGGAGCTTCGCAAGCTGGCGGTCTCACGTTACACCAGCAACTCAAGCGAAAAGTCAAAAATTATCTACAGGGAGCAGGGCTTGATGAAACGATTACTTACTCGTTGACAAAAGCAAATCGAGCAGAGCAACTGGTCAGTCGCGAGGTAAAAGAGCAAGCAAAGGCAGCCGTCAGGTTAGCGATGCCTATGAGTGAAGAGCACAGCCATCTCCGTTTGAGCATATTGCCGGAATTGCTGGACTCTCTTTCTTATAACATAGCCAGAAAACAAACAGATCTCGCTTATTATGAACTTGGTACAGTGTTCATCAGTGAAGAAGAACAAGTGATTGTGCAGCCGAAGGAGCAGTTACGTTTGTCAGGTGCCCTTACTGGGGAATGGCACGTACATCCTTGGCAGCAAGAGAAGAAATCCGTCGATTTCTTTGTTGTTAAAGGAATCGTAGAGGGGTTGTCTGAATTACTTGATTTGCCATTGAGTTACCAACAGGCTAAACTCCCAGATATGCATCCTGGTCGTACAGCGGAAGTATTCCTCAATAATCAAGTGATCGGTTTTATTGGCCAAATACACCCGAAGTTGCAAAATGATTTGGATTTAAAGGAAACCTATGTATTTGACTTGAATGCGGAAGTTTTATTCGATAGCTATGAGATAGAAGAAGCATTCCAGGCTATCCCTAAATATCCTTCCATCAACAGGGACATTGCCCTAGTGGTGGACGAGCAATCTTTCGCTGGAGAAATTGCGGATACGATACTGGAAGCAGGTGCTCCATTAGTGAAAGATGTACGCATTTTCGATGTTTATCAAGGAGAACATCTAGAATCAGGTAAAAAGTCGATCGCCTTCAATCTCCTGTATATGGATCCGAACCGGACCCTAAAGGATCAGGAAGTTGAAAAAGCGCATGAAAAAATCCTATCCGCAGTAAAGGAAAGGCACCAGGCAGAATTAAGAGGCTGAAAAAAAGAACTTGCCGGTATTACGGGATAAATTCAGATAATGTGTAAAAAATCAATATAAATGACAGGTTAAATCGAGTATAAAATCTTAAAGATTTTATACTCGTTTTTTTGTTACCCTACCGAATTAACAAGTGAATTTGCACACAACATAAACAGAATGGTAATAAACATTATTCGGGCGGGAAAGAATTGACTGTTGAACCCCAGAGAGTGAAGTGCGATGAAGACTTGCGATTTTCCCAGCGGAATGCGAGCTATTCCCAAACCCCATTTTCTAAACTGAAAAAGAAACGAAAACTATCAGCAAACAGCGAGCTTATTTGCAAGTTAACAAGGAGCTTGAACGGAGCCCTTCTAGGTTAAGGAGTCTGGAGATTTTTCCCTATTTTTGAGGGAAACATTAAAACTTAGGTTAGTTTACTTCTTTCCAGGGTAGGAAATAGGAGAATTTAAATCTTAAGAATAGAATGGTGATCATATGGGGTTCTTTTACTATATAAAGAAATATTTTAAAATGTCGAGACGTCAGCGGAAAAGTGAATTAAAATCAACACTTTGGTTTATGCCTTTTTGGTATATCGTTGGAGCGATCGGTTTATCCGCTTTTACCTTTTATCTTGATTACGGGGTGGATGTCAGCTTATATCTGCCAGCCGCCATCGGTTTCAGCGGACAGACCCTGCAGGTGCTTTTGAGTGCACTCGTAGGAGGAGTGCTGACCTTAAGCGCTTTTACCATTAACTCTCTACTCGTCGCCCTGACGACGTTCAGCGGGCAGTTTTCTTCCAAAATGCTTGTAAACTTTGTCAGTGACCGAGCGACACAGCATGTACTCGGTATCTTTAACGGCAGTTTTATTTATGTGCTCTTAAACTTTTTATATGTAACACATGAAGAAGAGGAGTTTATTGTCGCGACACCAGTCTTATCAATTCTGACAGCTATTACGGCTGCTGTGACGTTTGTTTATTTTATCAACCATACAACCACCTGGATGCAGGTTCATAATATCAGCTTTAATATGAATGCCAAGTCAAAATCGGTGCAGGCTGCTCTGGAAAAAGAATTAAAGCCTTACCACCTGGAGAAAGAGGTAGAGATAGAATCCCTCCCACCTGAGTCTGATGGGAAGGTTATAAAAACCAATCAATCCGGATATCTTCAAGTCGCTGACTTTTCAAGGCTGATCAAACAGGCGAATAGAGATAGTATCCTCCTGAAGTTCGAGGTTAGAATCGGGGAGTTTGTAGTAGAAGGAACACCGCTGTTTACTTATTGGGAATACGGACAAACCATTAATCCTGAAAGGTACTTCAAGTTCATTGAGATCGGGCTCAAACAAACCGAAATTCAAGATCTGGAGTATGGGTTAAATAAGCTTGCCGAAGTCGCCATCAAGGCTTTAGGTCATAATGACCCGCTTACGGTTACAAATACAATTCATCAGATTGCGGATTTGTTAAAAAGCATTGGCCAGTCTACGAATTTATCTCCCTACCTTTTCGACCAGGAACAGAAGCTTCGTATTATCTTAAATCAAAAGGATTTTCGTTATTACCTTCATAAGGGTTTTGCCTCCATTCGTGAGTATGCGAACCAGAACTCAACCGTGATGACGGAGCTTATCACAATGGTATCCTTGCTTAGTAAAACAATGGATAATGAGGTACACCATGATTTATGGGAATTTGCCCGTCAGACCATTTTTGGATTTGATAACTATAGCCTGTACGAAAATGACTGCTTGTATATTTTAGAGCAATTATCCGAGCTTGCGAAAAATACAGGGAATCAGAAGGATTATCTCTTCCTGCTTGAATATATGCTGCAGCGAGTCAGTTCGAAGAGTGCCGCCAACGTGCCTTCTTCTCTTTAAGTAATCCTAAAAATGAACGGCAACGCTAACTATAGTTTTTGTTTTTAAGTGCTTTAACTATCGGATGTTTTAATTAAATAAAACCTATATATAAGCTCAGTACCATCGGGATGATCCCCATAAGGTGGACAATTAAAAAAATAAAACTGTCCGCCTTATGGGGATTTATTAACCTGGAAGGTCATTTATTAACAAAGGGAAATGGGGGAAGTACCATTTTATAAGTATTTGTTTGCTTTTTGAGTAGTTGCAAAATGTACTTTCGCAATCTCTTCTAATTTCTTCCTGCCAAACTTTTTGATGATAGCAGCTGCAGTCCTGTCTACTTGAAGGGATGCACCTTTAGGGACAGTCAGTCCAAGTTCTGTAGAGAGTGCTTCTATCGCTTTTACGAAACTTGCCCTCGCAAGAATCGATCCTGTAGCGACAGCGATTGAGTAGCTTTCTGCTTTGGTCATGAAATAGACATTTTCCTGTAGTTTATTCCCTTCTGTAGCAAGGTGACGCTTATATACTTCAGGTTCTGAAAATTGGTCGACTAAAATACCGTCAGGATGTTCTGGCTTGATTTTTTCCAGCAATTTTTCTAAAGCGTGATGGTGGAGCATCGTTTTCATTTTGCCCTGGCTCCACCCTTTAGCTTGAAGCTTGTTGTACTTTTTGTTATCTAATTTCAATAATGTATAAGGGATTTCCAGGTGGACAATATCCTTTGCGATAGAGCGGATTTTATCATCTGTCAAATGCTTAGAATCTTTGACACCAAGTTCTTTCAACAAGGGAACCTGGTCTTTTTTTACATAAGCAGCAGCTACTGTAATCGGACCAAAGTAATCACCTGTTCCGGCCTCATCCGAGCCAATGTGGGAACTCGTGAACAGTGATTCTGGCGGATGGTATGCGTGTTGCTTTTTAACTTTTGTCTTTACGGGCTGGTCAGCTTTCCCCCATTTAGCCGCTTCATCTTCAGGACTTTTCCCCTGGAATAAAACTTTGCCCGATTGATAGGCTGTGATGGTACTTCCAGGTGTTTTTGCCACAAATAAGGCAGCTGGAGGCATATCCGGTTTTATTTGTTCCTTATAATAATTTTTCATTTTGTTCAGGGTGTGTTTTGTTACTTTAAGTACAACTTGGCCCATGTATGAATTCCTCTCTCTTTCTACGTTTAGGTTGCTTTCACTCATGATAAGTATATCAGACGACAGAATAAGACAGAACCATGCAGTATACGATAGATTTAGTTTCCCAATTTTTCTCCTTCGTGTTAATATAAACTTTAGGATTCTATTGTCAGGGGGGATAATATGTCCCATTCAGAAAATAAAAAATCACGTACTACGGTTGAAATATATAATCGTTCCTATACCATTGTGGGAGATGAGCCAGCTCACCGTGTAAAAATGGTGGCGGGACTTGTGGATCAAAAAATGCGTGAAATCCAAGAGGGAAATCGTTCTCTGGATACTTCCAGACTTGCAGTACTTACTGCGGTCAATACAATGAATGATTACATAGCCTTGAAAGAATCGTATAATGAGCTTCTTGATAAGCTGAAAATCAACGAAGAAAAGGAAAGAAAACAAGATGATTGATTTATTACTGATTATAATTTTGATTATTGGAATACTGAACGGATTACGCAGGGGCTTTATTCTTCAGCTGTTCCATATTATTGGCTTCATAGCCGCTTTTGTAGTAGCAGTACTATATTATGATGACCTTGCAGAACGACTGACACTTTGGGTGCCGTACCCGAATTTGCCTGAAAATGCAGAGTGGTCCGTATTTTTAGATAGCTTGCCGCTGGAAGTAGCATTCTATAATGCGGTTGCCTTTGCCATTCTATTTTTTGGTGTGAAAATCATCGTTCAAATCATTGCCTCTATGCTGGATTTCGTGGCTGATCTGCCTGTTTTAAAAACATTGAATGGATTGTTAGGAGGCGTTTTAGGCTTTATTGAGACATACTTGATTTTGTTCATTTTACTCTCTATCGCAGCCCTGATGCCGATTGAGTCAGTGCAAAGTGCACTGGATAACGCCGGAATTGCCCAGGCAATAATCGAACACACGCCAATGTTCTCACAGCAGCTGAAAACGCTGTGGTTTGAGCATGTAGCAGCACTAGTATAAAACTTCTCTTACTTGGAGAAGTTTTTTCTTTACGATATCACTAAACTCATAAAGAGGAGTTGAATGACATGGCAGTAGATAAGAAGCAGGTTATTAAGTTACTGGAACAGGTAGCTGTTTATTTAGAACTGAAAGGAGAGAACCCTTTTAAAATATCTGCATACAGAAAAGCTGCTCAAGCCTTAGAACAGGACGAGCGATCCTTAAGTGAAATCGAAGACTTCACTAAGTTGAAAGGGATAGGAAAAGGAACTGCTGAAGTTATTAACGAATATATCAACAACGGTCAATCGGATACATTGATCCAACTTCAGGAAGAAGTGCCTAAAGGGTTAGTGCCGTTGCTTGACTTACCTGGCCTTGGGGGAAAAAAGCTATCTAAATTATATCAGGAACTTGGTGTTACGGATGCCGCATCCCTGAAGAAAGCGTGTGAAGATGGAAGCGTCGAACAACTGCAAGGTTTTGGAAAAAAATCAGCAGAAAAGATCTTAAAAGCATTGGAAGACGCAGACAGCAGACCAGAACGACTGCCGATCGCCATGATGCTTCCACTAGCAGAAAAAATCGAAGCATTCCTGGATAGCTTGGAGACCGTAAAACATTATTCCAGGGCTGGAAGTTTACGTAGAATGAAGGAAACGATCAAGGACATTGACTTTATCATCGTATCAGAAGATGCTCCAGCAACTCGTGATCAATTGTTGGAGTACGAAGATATAGAGGAAGTGATCGCATCCGGAGAAACGAAAGTATCCGTAGTGGTAAATGAAGGTTACGATATCAACATTGATTTCCGGATCGTGAAACCAGAAGAATTTGCGACAACACTCCACCATTTTACAGGATCGAAGGACCATAATGTGGCGATGCGCCAATTAGCGAAACAGCAAAATGAAAAAATCAGTGAATATGGAATTGAAAACATTGAAACTGGAGAAGTGACAACGTTCAAAAAAGAAGAAGACTTTTTTGCTCACTTTGGGCTCAGCTGGATCCCTCCTGAAGTCAGGGAGAATTTAGGGGAGATTGAAAAAGCAGAGAAGAAAATTGATTTAGTAGATATGAAGGATATTAGAGGAGACCTTCATATGCACAGCACTTGGAGTGATGGTGCCCAGTCCATTCGAGAAATGGCAGAGGAGGCAAAAGCGAAAGGCTATGAATTCATTGCAATTACCGATCACTCAAAATATTTACGAGTTGCAAACGGATTAAATGAGGAACGTTTACGGAAACAGAGGAAAGAAATAGATAAGCTGAACAAAGAAATGGACGACTTTCATATTTTTGCAGGAATTGAAATGGATATCCTTCCTGATGGAACCCTTGACTTTGAAGATGAATTCCTGGAGGAGATGGATTTTGTAATCGGATCGATTCATTCAAGTTTCAATCAATCTCAAGATAAGATCATGAAACGGTTAGTCAATGCTATGGAGAACCCTCATGTTCATATGATCGCCCATCCGACCGGGCGTTTGATTGGCAGAAGAAAAGGATATGCTGTGGACTTGGACGTATTAATAGAGACAGCTCAGCAAACTGGAACAGTGTTGGAGCTGAACGCAAACCCGAACAGGCTTGACTTGAGTTGGGAAACTTTAATCAAAGCTCATGAAGCTGGTGTCAAAGTAGCTATCAATACGGATGCTCATAACTATTCCATGCTGGACCATATGAGAATAGGTGTTGGGGCAGCACGTAAAGGATGGCTGCGAAAAGAAAATGTCATCAATACCTGGAAAAAGGAGGAGCTAGTGAACCTTTTCCATGGGAAAGCTGAGAAATAAAGGAGTCAATCACTCATGAATCAACGTGTATTTCATGTATTAGAGTATAAAAAAATTATTGATCAATTAGCGGAATTTGCAGCTTCTTCACTCGGTAAAGCTAAAGCTGCCGCCTTAAAGCCATCCACTGATTTTGAAGAAGTAGTACAGTGGCAAAACGAGACAGATGAAGCTGCTCAAGTGATTAGATTACATGGCAATGTACCGCTCGGAGGTATCTTTGATATTAAACCGAGCATTAAGCGATCTACCATTGGGGGCGTGTTGAGCCCATCAGAATGTTTGGATGTCGCTTCAACTATATATGGCGGAAAACAGATGAAAAGATTTATCGACCAAATGGAAGAGCCTGTGGTCCCTATCCTGCGTGGTTTAGTAGAAGGGATTGTTCCCCTAAATGAATTAGAGCGGCAAATCCGGGGGTGTATTGATGACAAC
The DNA here is from genome assembly GCF_900107755.1 of Thalassobacillus cyri. Lineage (GTDB taxonomy): Bacteria > Bacillota > Bacilli > Bacillales > Halobacillaceae > Thalassobacillus > Thalassobacillus cyri. The sequence goes on from NZ_FNQR01000005.1 coordinate 125,591, forward strand.
GGTCATGTGATGGATGGTGCGTCGGATAAACTCCGCACGATCCGCTCTCGTGTGCGTACCTATGAAAGCAGAGTACGGGATAAAATGGACAGTTATACAAAGTCAAAAAGTAAAATGTTATCAGATGCTATTGTAACCATCCGAAATGACAGGTATGTACTTCCAGTAAAGCAGGAGTACCGTGGGTCGATTGGGGGTATCGTGCATGACCAATCATCTTCAGGTGCTACGTTGTTTATTGAACCCCAGGCCATCGTGGACTTGAACAATCAACTTCAAGAAGCAAAAGTCCAGGAAAAACATGAAATCGAACGGATTTTAAAAGAATTATCAGAGGCTATAGCTTCGGACAAATCTTTCCTTTATCAAAATGTGGAACTTCTCCAAAAAATAGATTTTATGTTTGCAAGAGCCAAGCTTGGGCAATCCATGAAAGCAGCCATGCCTGCTATGAATGATCGTGGAATCATTAAAATGAAACAAGCGAGACATCCCTTAATCAATCAAGAAGAAGTAGTAGCAAATGATATCGAACTGGGTGAATCTTTTACTTCTATTGTAATCACCGGTCCTAATACGGGCGGGAAAACAGTTACCTTGAAACTGGTCGGCCTATGTACGTTGATGGCTCAATCTGGACTTCAGATCCCTGCTTTTGATGGGGTAGAAATGGCAGTGTTTGAAAATGTCTTTGCGGATATTGGAGATGAACAATCAATCGAACAGAACCTAAGTACTTTTTCTTCCCATATGACTAACATTGTGGATATACTCCAATACGTCAATGACAAAACCTTGGTGTTATTTGATGAACTGGGGGCCGGCACAGATCCGCAAGAAGGAGCAGCACTCGCTATGTCTATTTTGGATGAAGTGGTCCAAAGAGATGCAAGGGTGATTGCAACCACGCACTATCCTGAATTAAAAGCATATGGTTATAACCGGGAAGGTGTCATCAACGCGTCGGTTGAATTCGATATACAAACCTTACAGCCTACATACCGGTTATTGATCGGAGTGCCAGGACGAAGCAATGCGTTTGAGATCTCAAGGCGTTTAGGGTTGGATGAACACGTAATAGAAACAGCTAAAGGCCATATTGGCAGTGATTCGAAAAGTGTTGAAAATATGATTGCTTCCCTGGAAGAATCTACAAGGGGAGCGGACCGGGATTATGAAGAAGCAGAGAAGATTTTAGAGCAGGCCCAGGAGCTTCACAGAGAATTGGAAGATAATTGGAAAAAGTTCGAAGACAAGCGGGAACAACTTTATCAACGTGCGGAACAGAAGGCTGAAAAGGCTGTAGAAAAGGCTAAAATGGAAGCTGAAGAAATTGTAAAAGAATTACGTAATCGGAAACAGCAGGCAGACTTCAAAGAGCATGAGTGGATTGAAGCACGTAAAACATTAGAGGAAGCACGGCCGGAACTTGCTAATAAGAAACAGAAACAAAACAAACCTTCAAGCGCAGGTAAACGTGAGTTAAAAGCTGGGGATGAAGTCAAGCTGCTTTCCCTGAATCAGAATGGTACAGTTATAGATGTCATAAGTGAAAATGAGTTTCAAGTCCAGGTTGGGATAATGAAGGTAAAGGCTAAGCGGAAAGATTTAGAATATATCAAGTCGGAACAGCCTTTGAAGGAAAAACCAATGGCTACAGTCAAAGGTAAAGGCTACCATGTAAAGACAGAATTGGATTTGCGTGGGGAGAGATATGAAGAAGCCTTAACCCGTTTAGAAAAATATATTGATGATGCCATATTGGCTGGTTACCCTAGAGTTTCCATCATTCATGGGAAAGGGACAGGTGCGTTAAGGAATGGTGTTAAAAATTTCGCGGATAACCATCCTGCTATCAAGTCTCACCGTTCTGGCGGAATGAATGAAGGCGGCGGTGGGGTTACTATATTAGAATTTGCTTGAGAAACAGGGGGGATCGTAGATGAATAGCTTTTGGGAGCACCCATTGATTGAGACTGCGGCAAGGTACAGCGTAGTTATATTATGTTTGGTTATTTTTATGGCAGTTTTTGAACTGGTGACCCGGTACAACAACTGGAAGGAAATTAAACAAGGAAATTTAGCTGTAGCAATGGCGACAGGAGGGAAAATATTCGGAATCGCCAATATTTTCCGTTATTCCATTGAACACAATGATTCTCTGCTGCAAACCATGGGGTGGGGATTGTATGGGTTCTTCTTACTTTTGATCGGCTATTTCATTTACGAATTTTTGACGCCTAATTTCAAAATAGATGCGGAAATAGAAAATGATAACCGGGCTGTAGGGTTTATTTCTTTAGTTATATCGGTCGGACTTTCTTTTGTTATTGGAGCAAATATTATTTAAGGGGCGAACAATAAGCATGGAAACATTAGCAAAGGTGCTGGGCGTCGTATCAGCCCTGTTTATTATTGTCGGCGTGGTTTTTGTTATTTTAAATTGACAAGGGACGGGTCTGAAACCTGTCTTTTGTCCTTCTTTTGTTACTATAGACCTACGTTATTTTTTCAAAATTTCAAATAATAATTCATTTTATGGGCATAAATCGTTATAATAGATATAAGCGAAGTTTAGGGAGGAATTCTGATGACAGAAAAGTTTGAAAGACCATGGCATCGTCATTACCCAGAAGAAATTCCCGCCACCTTAGATTATGACAGAAAAGCCCTGCACCAATTTTTATATGAAGCAGCTGATCTATATCCGAAAAAGAAAGCGCTTCACTTTATGGGCAAAGAAATTACGTACGAGGAAGTGCTACAACAAACAGAGACATTTGCCGCATATATGCAAAAGCTGGGTTTAGAAAAAGGAGATAGGGTGGCGATCATGCTGCCAAACAGCCCCCAGTCAGTGATAGCCTATTATGGAATCTTAATGGCTGGAGGGATTGTCGTTCAAACCAACCCACTGTATATGGAAAGAGAACTGGAATATCAGATGAACGATTCCGGAGCGAAAATGATCATCTGTTTGGATATCCTTTATCCTAAAGTAAGTGATGTCAAAGGGAATACTGATTTAGAGCATGTGATCATAACAGGCATCAAGGATTACTTGCCATTTCCTAAAAACCGAATCTACCCTTTCGTTCAAAAGCGTCAATATAAACTGGTAGTTACACCGGAACAGACGCATGATACGCATCTTTGGGAGAATATCCTACAATCTACTGAGGACAAAGTAATCCCTGTTGATATCGATCCCGAGCAGGATCTTGCGTTATTACAATATACAGGAGGAACTACTGGTTATCCGAAGGGTGTAATGCTGACCCATTTAAACCTTGTAGCTAATACACAAATGTCAATGAATTGGCTGTATAAGTGTAAACGAGGTGAAGAGATAGTACTCGGCGTTCTCCCATTCTTCCATGTTTATGGCATGACAGCAGTGATGAATCTATCAATAATGATGGGATCGAAAATGATTCTATTGCCAAAATTCGATGCCGGCGAAGTGTTGAAAACAATCGATAAGCAGAGACCAACATTGTTTCCTGGAGCACCGACTATCTATATTGCATTGTTGAATCATCCTAGTTTGAAAAAGTATGATTTATCTTCCATTGAAGCTTGTATCAGTGGTTCAGCACCTTTACCTGTAGAAGTTCAAGAGCGATTTGAACGAGTGACAGGAGGGAAATTAGTAGAAGGATATGGACTGACGGAGACATCGCCGGTCACACATTCTAACTTTGTATGGGATCGAAGAGTAAATGGTAGTATCGGTGTACCGTGGCCGGATACAGATGCGAAGATTTTCAGAATGGAAAGTGATGAAGAAGCTGAGTTTGAGGAAGTAGGAGAAATTGTAGTGAAAGGCCCTCAAGTTATGAAAGGGTATTGGGGACGAAAAGAAGACACGGATGAAGTGTTGAATGCAGAAGGGTGGTTCCGTACCGGGGATCTGGGTTATATGAATGGAGAAGGATACTTCTATGTGGTAGACCGGAAAAAAGATATGATCATCGCCGGCGGATTTAATATTTATCCGAGAGAAGTAGAAGAAGTGCTTTATGAACATGAGGCAGTCCAGGAAGCTGTAGTAGTAGGTATTCCAGACCCTTACCGTGGTGAAACGGTTAAAGCATTTATTGTTAAAAGGGAAGATTCTTCGGTTTCGGAGCAGGAATTGAATGATTTCTGTCGAAAACATATGGCAGCCTATAAAGTACCGAGAATTTATGAATTCAGAGATGAGCTTCCGAAGACAGCAGTAGGGAAAATATTACGCAGAACCCTTATCGAAGAAGAAAAAAACAAACAGGGTACGGGAAGTACAGAACCCGTATGATCTTGAGAGGCTTGTCCTCTTTTTATTGACAGGATTCTAATAGGAATGTAGAATAATAGATGAATGACCATTCATTCATTTTCAGAAGAGATAAGGCAGGAGATTGCAGTGAAAAAAAATAAGCCGAAGTATACGCAAATCATAGATGCAGCTGTCAAAGTGATTGCTGAAAATGGATACCATTCCTCGCAGGTTTCAAAGATTGCAAAACAAGCAGGGGTGGCAGATGGTACCATTTATTTGTACTTCAAAAATAAAGAAGATATATTGGTGTCTTTATTCCAGCAAAAGATGGGAAACTTCATTGAAAAAATTGAGGAAGAAACCAATTCACAGCAGACGGCGGTTGAAAAGTTGCTGAAGTTGATTGAAATGCATTTTAAACAGCTGACAGCAGATCATCATCTTGCCATCGTCACACAGTTGGAGTTAAGACAATCTAATAAAGATTTACGATTGAAAATAAATGAAGTTTTAAAAAGGTATTTGAGCGTTATTGATCAAATAATAGAAGAGGGTATCCAAGATGAAATTTTCCGGGATGACATCGACACGCGGCTGGTCCGTCAGATGATTTTCGGAACCTTGGATGAAGCAGTCACTAACTGGGTGATGAAAGAGCAGCATTACGATTTAGTTGAACAGGCCGGGACGGTCCATGACTTGATCGTCCGTGGCTTGACATATAGATCTTAGCAAGGGGAGGTAGTGGTTTGGGGAACATATCCTATCATGTAGAAAACCATGTAGCTACACTTACATTACAAAGTCCGCCTGCGAATGCGTTATCCACGTCCTTGTTGGAGGCACTTTCAGAAAGATTGGATGAGGTAGAAAAGGATAGCAGCATTAAAGCGATCATTTTAAAGGGGGAAGGTAAATTCTTTTCAGCGGGAGCTGATATCAAAGAATTTACTTCGCTGCAAAATGAATCCGATTACACAAGTCTCTCCCAAAAAGGACAGGCACTGTTCAATCGGGTGGAAAATTTCCACGTTCCTGTTATAGCAGCCATTCATGGTGCATCACTGGGCGGTGGTCTGGAACTTGCAATGGCCTGCCATATTCGGTATGCAGCTGATAATGCAAAATTCGGTTTACCTGAATTGAACCTGGGTATCATCCCTGGTTTTGCTGGAACGCAGAGACTGCCTGCATATGTGGGTGCTGCAAAAGCATACGAAATGATGTTGTCCGGCATTCCTATTACCTGCGAAGAAGCCGTTCGGGCAGGTCTGGTAAATAAAAGTTTTCCTGAAGAAGAATTGTTTGCCGCTGCTGAAAAGTTAGCAGATGCAATTGCTGAAAAAAGTGGTCCGACGATTCGTCAAGTGATGGAACTGGCGACATACACCCGCAGTTCCAGGTTTGAAGAAGGAGCTTTGTCAGAGGCGAAAGCTTTTGGAGAAGCGTTTGGCACGGAGGATGCCAAAGAGGGTATCCAGGCATTTATGGAAAAAAGAAAACCTAATTTTAACGATAAATAGTCCAGGAGGTTTTTGTATGAATATTTATGTGTTGTTGAAACGAACATTTGATACGGAGGAAAAGATCACCATCAATGATGCACGTATTGAAGAGGAAGGCGCTGAATTCATCATCAATCCATATGATGAATATGCGGTGGAAGAAGCGATCAACCTCCGTGATGAACATGGCGGTGAAGTCACAGTCGTCACCATTGGTGAAGAGGAATCAGAAAAACAATTGCGTACTGCGCTTGCTATGGGAGCAGATAAAGCAGTACTTATCAATACAGAAGATGATTTAGAAGATGGCGATCAATATACTACTGTTAAAATCTTAGAGGCTTTCTTCGAAGATAAAGATGTCGACCTTATCCTTGCCGGGAATGTCGCTATCGATGAAGCGAGCGGCCAAGTCGGACCTCGTTTAGCTGAACGATTGGATATCCCTTATGTTACAACAATTACTTCCATTACTATAGATGGAGAAACTGTCCAGATCGAACGAGATGTGGAAGGCGACGTGGAAAAGGTAGATACTTCCCTGCCTTTATTAGTGACCTGTCAACAAGGGTTGAACGAGCCACGCTATCCATCATTGCCTGGAATTATGAAGGCGAAGAAAAAACCACTGGAAGAATTAGAACTGGATGATCTTGACCTTGATGAAGATGACGTAGAACCTAAAACAAAAACAGTGGATATTTTCCTTCCTCCTGAGAAAGAAGCAGGAAAAGTGCTGGAGGGTGAAATTGACGATCAAGTGAAAGAACTTGTTTCCTTATTAAGAAACGAAGCGAAGGTACTATAAATATAGGAGTTACCGGGAAAGGAGAATCAGTTATGGGTAAAAAAATGCTAGTGATTGGGGAAGCACGTGAAGGCGCTTTACGTAACGTAACGTTCGAAGCCATCGCGGCTGCAAAACAAATTAGTCCGGATGGTGAAGTGGTAGGCGTTTTATGCGGTGATGGTGATTTGACTGAACAAGGAAATGAAATGGTTTATTGTGGTGCAGATCGAGTCATCACTGTTTCAGACGAAAAATTGAAAACGTATACATCAGAAGGTTACGGACAAGCGATTAAAGCTGTGATCGATGATGAAAGTCCTGAAGGAATCGTAATGGGACATACAGCTGTCGGAAAAGATTTGACACCTAAGCTCGCCAGTAAGCTTGAAACCGGGTTGATTTCCGATGCCACAGAAGTGAGCAATGAAGGTGGAAATGTTATATTTACTCGTCCTATCTATTCTGGTAAAGCTTTTGAAAAGAAAATCATTACAGACGGAGTCATTTTTGCTACGATCCGTCCGAATAACATCGCTTCATTGGACCGGGATGATTCCCGTTCTGGCGAAGTAACTTCTAAGAGCGTTGAAATAGCTGACCTCCGTACAATCATCAAGGATATCATTCGTAAAGGGTCTGAAGGTGTCGATCTATCCGAATCTAAAGTGATTGTAGCAGGTGGGCGCGGAGTGAAAAGTACGGAAGGCTTTGAACCATTGGAAGAGCTGGCAGAAGTGTTAGGAGGGGCTGTCGGTGCATCCCGTGGTGCGTGTGATGCAGGATACTGTGATTATTCCCTTCAAATTGGTCAGACAGGCAAAGTCGTTACACCGGATTTATATATTGCAGCTGGCATATCCGGGGCTATCCAGCACTTGGCAGGAATGTCCAACTCGAAGGTGATTGTAGCCATCAATAAAGATCCAGAAGCTAATATTTTCAATGTAGCTGATTATGGTATTGTTGGTGATCTCTTTGAAGTGGTCCCTAAGTTGATTGAAGAAATCAAACAAATTAAAGTGAATGCTTAATAGAAAGATACCGGAGCAAGTTTTTATGCTCCGGTATTTTATTGCATAAGAGCAGCTGATTTGTGGTATAAACAAAGTATTAGCCACTAATTTTAGGACATGATATACTCTATCTATGTTTAAAAAGATTGTTCGAGGAGGAATTTTTAATGGCAATTGTAACTGCAACTGATCAAAACTTTACAGAGCAAACTAATGAAGGTCTAGCACTAGTCGATTTTTGGGCACCTTGGTGTGGACCTTGTAAAATGATCGCTCCTGTACTAGAAGAAATTGATGACGAAATGAGCGATCAAGTGAAAATCGTGAAGCTGGATGTGGATGAAAACCAGGAAACAGCTAGCAAATACGGAGTAATGAGCATCCCGACACTACTTCTTTTTAAAGATGGAAAAGTAGTAGATCAAGTAATCGGCTTCCAGCCAAAAGAAGCGCTCACTGACCTTATCAACAAACATGCTTAATATTACGTAATTTTGCATACCCTAAGCCACGTTACATGATGTAACGTGGCTTTTAATATGGAACAAATCGTGATGCTGTATATAGATGGCAGAATATGATAAATTTATCTTACACTCGATAGATGGGAGGGGAGTGGTTATGAACCAGCAAATACAAGAGAAATTAGCTGTCCTTCCTGATCAGCCAGGCTGTTATCTTATGAAAGATAAAAATGACACGATTATATATGTAGGTAAGTCAAAAGTGTTAAAAAATCGAGTCCGCTCTTACTTCAGAGGAGCTCATGACGGAAAAACGCAGCGTCTGGTTCAGGAAATCGTAGACTTTGAATATATTGTCACCACATCAGAAATAGAAGCATTGATTCTGGAAATGAATCTTATCAAAAAATATGATCCTAAATATAATGTGCTGTTGAAAGATGATAAAACATATCCTTATTTAAAAATTACAGCAGAAAAGCAGCCCCGTTTGATTGTTACACGAAAAATCAAAAAGGATAAAGGGAAGTATTTCGGGCCTTACCCTAACGTATTAGCCGCCCGTGAAACCAAGAAGCTGCTGGACAGGCTTTACCCCTTAAGAAAATGCAATACCATGCCCGATAGGGTCTGTCTGTATTATCACATGCACCAATGTCTGGGACCTTGTGAGTATCCGGTCTCTCAGGAAACGAATCAAAATATTGTTCAAAACATAACTTCTTTTTTGAACGGCGGGCATAAAGAGATAAAAAAAGATCTCAAGAAAAAAATGTATCAGGCTTCGGAGGACTTGGATTTTGAGCGGGCGAAAGAATTGCGAGATCAAATCGAACATATCGAGTCCGTAATGGAACAGCAGAAAATGACACTGAACGATCAAGTCGACCGTGATGTGTTCGGTTATGCTTATGATAAAGGGTGGATGTGTGTCCAGGTTTTCTTTGTAAGGCAAGGTAAACTGATCGAACGTGACATTGCACTATTTCCTTTCTTCGATGACCCGGAGGAAACTTTTTTATCCTATATCGGCCGTTTTTACCTTCATCAGAATCACCCTTACCCAAAACAGGTGCTGGTACCAGTCGCTACAAATATCGATTTACTGGAAGGTGTATTGGATACCAAAGTCCATATCCCTATGAGGGGCCGTAAAAAAGAGCTGGTGGAGCTGGCGATGAAAAATGCGGAAATAGCTTTGGATGAGAAGTTCGCATTGATTGAACAGGATGAGGAACGTACGATCAAGGCGGTTGAAAAGCTAGGTGAAAAACTTCATATCGAAACCCCAGGACGAATTGAGGCATTTGATAACTCTAATATACAGGGAACTGATCCGGTTTCTGCTATGGTCGTATTCATTGATGGTAAACCCTATAAGAAAGAATATCGTAAGTATAAAATCCGTAATGTAAAAGGACCGGATGATTATGAGACAATGAGGGAAGTCATCCGACGCAGGTACTCCAGAGTATTGAAAGAAGGGGCCCCTTTACCAGATTTGATTTTAGTCGATGGTGCTAAAGGTCAAATGAGCGCTGCTATGGACGTGCTTGAAAATGAGCTCGGTTTAGATATCCCACTTTGTGGGCTGGCTAAGGATGATAAGCATAAAACAAGTGAACTATTGTATGGAGAACCTCCAGAGATAGTAGAATTAGACAGAAAATCTCAAGTGTTTTACTTGATTCAAAGAATCCAGGATGAAGTACACCGATTTGCTATAACATTCCACAGGCAATTAAGAGGAAAAGGGGCAATTCAGTCAGAATTAGATGAAATTCAAGGCGTCGGCCAAAAACGAAGAAGGTTGTTATTGCGTCATTTCAAGTCCGTACAAGAAATCAGAAATGCGTCACCTGAAGATATCACTAAACTAGGTATTCCGTTACCAGTTGCAAAAACGATACTAGAACAACTGAATCAAAAACAAGAAAAGGAGCCAGCGGAAGAATGAGCTGGCTCTTTCATTTATGTATGCATTACAGTGAATATAACCCGGTATTTCTTTTCATCAATTTCCTCAAAACCTTCTCCATTCACATCGTTGATGACGGTTACTGCCTCAGCGAGAAAGCCAGCTTCCATCCTGAAGTCTACTTCCAGTAGAGGATTTTGCAATCTCTTTTCTAACACATGTCCGCTTAGTTCGAAGCGGGTCTCTTTCTTCTTTTCTTGTGAAATAGACAAGGAACCCCAGCCAAATTGCTGGAAATATTGAATGATATCATCTAAAGTAGTCATGTCGCTTTGTCTGGCCAGGTTTTTTCCCATGTAATAAAGAAGAAAAGGTGCTTCTTTTCCCAATAAGTCCGGAAGTGTATAGTACCTGAGCAGGTCATACCCCGCTCCTGTATGTACAAGTGATTGTAATTGATCCAGGTTAATCTTGGTTGTGTTTCCCCTCATAATTGGTCATTCCTTTCTACATGATCCATTATCACTTGATTTGAATTTTAGTGCAACCAAAATTGAATGATTTAGTTATTTTTGATTAATCTTTTCTTTCTACAAATTCTTAAGTTGGCTTCTTGACGCTCTCATCCGATAGAAGTACAATAAATATGTCACTTTTTGTACATTTATCAACAAAATACGCTAAGCGGGGCTTACACCCCCATTATTTTTTATACCTTGCCACCATCGCTTTAACATGGCAAAGTGTAAGAGGAACGGGTTTGCGTCCTGATTCAGGCGTATGCTTTATTTTGTTCGTGCGCTTTTTAAAGCGCTTTTATAATGGATGAGTGTTCACATAGAGAGAAGAAAGTAAGCCTTAAGTGTTTAAGGAAGCGCTGTCTTGGAGCTTTTATGTTGTTCGAGTGCCTGTTGAGACACGACCTTTACATTTTAGGCGGGTTTTTTCAAATATGGAACCTCATTATTGGTGATAATGTACACATAACAACTATTCATTTAACTTGAGGGGGGTAAAACATGGCGGGAAATCGCGACTATATTAACAGAAGAATCCATTCTTTACTTGGGGTCCTTCCCATCGGGATCTTTTTGATTCAACACTTGACGGTTAACTTTTTTGCTACACGAGGTCCAGAAGCATTCAATGCTGCAGCACATTTTATGGAAAGTTTACCATATCGGTATGTACTTGAACTTTTCATCATTTTCTTACCGATCCTTTTCCATGGCATTTATGGGGTGTACATTGCATTCACAGCAAAACACAATGTTTCCAATTATGGATATTTCCGTAACTGGATGTTTATGCTCCAGCGTTACACGGGAGTAATCACCTTGATTTTCATCGCATGGCATGTATGGGAAACTCGTATTGCTATTGGGTTGGGCTGGGTAGACCTCAATTACCAATTGATGGAGAACATTTTGACTAACCCATTCTTCTTCTGGTTCTATGTAGTGGGTGTAGTATCAACAACCTTCCACTTTGCAAATGGACTTTGGTCTTTCTTTGTCAGCTGGGGGATTACGATGACACCAAGATCTCAACGCATCATGACGTATGCAAGCATCATCGTGTTCTTGGCTGTTTCCTATGTAGGCGTACGTACACTATTTACATTCGCCTATGGTGTTTAAATGTTTAACATAATGTAATTAGATAGAAATGATAGTACTTAGAGGGAGTGAGTTTTAAAAATGAGCGATCGAAATATAGTTATTGTCGGCGGAGGCTTGGCTGGTTTGATGGCAACCATCAAAGCGGCGGAGGCAGGCGTTCACGTCGATTTGCTTTCCATTGTACCTGTAAAACGTTCTCACTCTGTTTGTGCGCAAGGCGGTATTAATGGAGCCGTAAATACAAAAGGTGAAGGTGATTCCCCGTGGGAACACTTTGATGATACTGTATATGGCGGGGATTTCCTTGCCAATCAGCCACCAGTTAAAGCGATGACTGACGCAGCTCCTGGCATCATTCATCTATTGGATCGTATGGGGGTTATGTTCAACCGTACTCCTGAAGGGCTGTTAGACTTCCGTCGTTTCGGTGGCACACAGCATCACCGCACAGCATTTGCTGGCGCAACAACAGGTCAACAGTTGCTTTACGCGTTAGACGAGCAAGTCCGCCGCCATGAGGTTAACGGACTAGTTACTAAATATGAAGGCTGGGAGTTCATATCGGCTATCATTGATGAAGAAGGTACTGGCCGAGGGGTAGTTGCTCAAAACTTGCACACCCATGAAATAAAAGCCTTCAAGTCCGATGCGGTAATTATGGCAAGCGGCGGACCGGGAATCATTTTCGGGAAGTCAACCAATTCTGTTATCAATACTGGTTCTGCTGCAGGTGCGCTTTATCGACAAGGGGTAAAGTATGCTAACGGCGAGTTCATCCAAATTCACCCTACAGCCATCCCTGGTGATGACAAACTTCGCTTGATGAGTGAATCTGCTCGTGGTGAAGGTGGTCGAGTTTGGACTTATAAGGATGGAGAGCCTTGGTATTTCCTTGAAGAAAAATATCCTGCATATGGAAACCTTGTTCCTCGTGACATCGCTACACGGGAAATTTTTGATGTGTGTGTCAATCAGAAATTAGGAATCAATGGAGAGAACATGGTATATCTGGATCTTTCTCATAAAGATGCTGAATTCTTAAACGTCAAACTGGGTGGTATCATCGAGATTTATGAAAAATTTGTCGGTGAAGATCCACGTAAAGTTCCAATGAAAATTTTCCCTGCCGTCCATTATTCTATGGGTGGTATGTGGGTCGATTTCGATCAGATGACCAACATTCCAGGAATCTTTGCAGCTGGTGAATGTGATTATTCCCAACACGGTGCTAACCGTCTTGGTGCCAATTCATTACTTTCTGCCATTTACGGCGGTATGGTAGCCGGTCCAAATGCTGCAAAATATATCGATGGCTTAGAGAAGACTTATGAAGATATCGATGAGAGCGTATTTGAAAAACAACTACAGCTGGAAAAAGATAATTTTGAAAAAATCATGAAAATGGATGGAGACGAGAACGCTTACCAGCTCCATAAAGAACTTGGGGAATGGATGACAGATAATGTAACGGTTGTCCGTGACAATGCTAAATTGCTTGAAACAGATAAGAAAATCCAGGAGCTTATGGAACGCTATGAGCGTATCAACGTCAATGACACTTCCCGTTGGAGCAACCAGGGAGCTATGTTCATCCGTCAGTTGCAAAATATGCTGCAGTTAGCTCGAGTAATGACACTTGGAGCATACAATCGTAATGAAAGTCGTGGGGCCCATTATAAACCAGAGTTCCCAGAGCGTAATGATGAAGAATGGCTCAAGACAACGATTGCAACGTATGATAAAGCTGAGAACAAACCTGTGTTCACCTATGAAGAAGTGGACACTTCCTTGATAAAGCCACGTAAGCGTGACTATTCAAAAAGCAAAGGGGGTAAATGATCATGAGTGAAGAGAAAAAGATCACACTCATCATCGAACGACAAGATAGTCCTGATTCTGCCCCATATGAAGAAACTTTCGAGGTCCCTTATCGTGAAAATATGAATGTGATTTCCGCTTTGATGGAGGTTCGCCGTAATCCTGTAAATGCAAAAGGAGAAGCGACGACACCTGTTTTTTGGGATATGAACTGTTTGGAAGAAGTATGTGGGGCCTGCTCCATGATCATTAACGGGAAAGCACGCCAATCCTGTACAGCACTAGTTGACCAATTAGAGCAGCCTATTCGCCTTGCCCCAATGAGTACCTTTCCAATAACAAGGGATTTAGCTGTCGATCGCAGCCGGATGTTCGATTCCTTGAAGCGTGTGAAGTCCTGGATACCGATTGATGGAACCTATGATTTAGGACCTGGTCCTCGTATGGCAGAAAGTAAGCGGCAATGGGCGTATGAATTATCCAAGTGTATGACTTGTGGTGTCTGCTTGGAAGCATGTCCGAATGTTAACAGTAAGTCAGATTTCATAGGACCTGCTGCTATTTCCCAAGTACGTTTATTCAACTCCCACCCAACCGGGGAAATGAATAAAAGTGAACGTCTGCAATCAGTAATGGGAGATGGAGGAATCATGGGTTGCGGAAATGCACAAAACTGTGTGCAATCCTGCCCGAAAGGGATTCCATTGACCACATCTCTTGCAGCCATCTATCGTGATACTGCTATTGAATCTTTCAAAAGCTTTTTCGGTAGCGACAATAAGCTGTAATCATACGCTTATCCATTGTAAAAGAGCCTCGCCTATCATGGAGAGGCTCTTTTGTTACATAGTAATATTACCTGAATGGAGGAAGTTCCGATGAAAAGGGCAGCATATATTAATGACTTAGAGAAGTGGAGAGCTGGTTTTCAATTTAATACTCAAGTTCGTATCCGCTTTTCTGAAACCGATCAATTCGGACACATGAATAATACAGTTCCATTTGTGTATTTTGAAGAAGCGCGGATTGAATTTATGAAGCACTTAGGTTTTTTTCTGCACAAGGATAAAGAACCGAAAGTAGTGCCGGTGGTCGCAGACCTTCAATGTGATTTTCATAGACAGTTATATTTTGATGACACACTGGACATCTATGTAAAAGCTGATCATATCGAAAAACTTCCTTTGACCTTCATTACCTTGCAGTCAACCAGGACGGTGACATAGCTTTAACCGGACGGGGGAGACTCGTGCAAGTAGACTCGGTGACAGGGAAATCTGTCCCTCTAGATGAAGTATTCAAAGAGAAACTGGCAGAACAATCGACTGCTTGTATTTGACAGCGAAAAATCTTTTATATTTTTGTATAATAGAGAGGTCAGCGGTTGACTGCTGACTTCTTTTTATAATGAAGTATTTTTCTTAAGGGAGGGAAGAGCGGCGTGGGGATCTTCAGCAAGAAAAGTTTAATCATAAGTTTATTCTTTGTCTTGTCAGCTTGTTACTTGTTATACGTTTCATTAGCTTACCCCTACATAGGAATTGAAGTAGAGGAGCGGGCTGAAGAAGTGACAATAGTAAACTTAGAAAAGCAAGGATGGGCAATCAATAATAATGTCCCTGTTGGTAGTAGTGTCATTACCATTGACGGTAAGCCTCCACTTGAACACTTCTCTGTACCCTTGAATGGAGAAATTGAAAAGGTACATACATTTACGATCGAACACGAGGGACAACGTGTTCAATATGAAAATATCGATGGAGTGAGTCTGCAGCATTGGCTGCTCTATATCATCCTGCCTGTATTGTTCTTTTTAGTGATATCAGGTATTGCCTATTTTTTATATGGACAAGGACGCCCACGGCATTCTTCTCATTTGTTGATATTGTTTTTTTTGACTATTGCTCTTGGGTATATGTCGAATAGCGGGGCAATTCGTGATGATCTATATGCTTCTTTTCTCAATGTAGCTATGTTTCTTTTTGCTCCAGTAATACTGTTGCATTTCTTATATGAATACTTTAATGAATTTGATGTTAAATGGTTTTCCCGCTATATCTATCAACTGTTGTATATTATTGTAGGTGTGATATCTTCTGCGGAAGCGTACTTTTTGATGACGCTTTATTATCCGTCATTTATGGACAGGTTACCGGCAATCATTTTATTCTTTCTAATTCTATTTTCACTTGGATTGATCCTTTCCGGATATTTTAAATACAGGACGACCCGTTATGGTCCTATGTTCAAATATATGAACCTTGGAATGGGCATCGCTTTTTTGCCTTATATTTTATTTTATCTAATTCCGGGTTTGCTTATTAGAGAGCATATTATTCCATTGGATGTAGCAGCTATTTTTGCTTTTGCATTACCGGTTACGTTCGTGTATTTGGTTACACGACAACGATTGATGGATATTACCTTTGTCATGGGAAGGGTCCGATATTATACAATTATCAGCTTTTTGCCCAGTATTATTATCTTAGTGGTTGGATCTTTGTTAGTAGACCCTTTATTACCTGCCATTACACTTGTGCAGTTATATCTATTTATCCATGTCGTTTTCATCATTTTTTTATCTTTAAAAGAAAGTCTCGATTTTCGATTGCAGCGCAGGCTGATTGCAGCTAAATATAGCTATCAGGATAGTATGCACCGGTTATCGCAGGATATGAAAAAGGAAACAAACGTAGTGGAATTACTGAAACGTTTGCGTTATGAAATAAAAAATGTATTGAATGTAAGAGAAGTTTATGTCTTCTCGAAAAATTTGAAAGACCAGTTTTATTGTGTGTATAAACACGTACCTGAAGGGGTATTTGAATATGTCGAGAAGTATTTGAAAGATTCGCCAGCTGAAATCGGTGATTTGATTGAGACCGATGAAGGATTTGGGATAGTGGTCGGTCATTCATTAAATAAAATGACCTTACTTTGGTGTACAGGAAAGAAAGATTTCACGACGTTGAATCGTGATGAAAAGACGTACCTTCAAACTATCGCTCACAATACAAATATTGCGCTTGAGAACCTATCGTTGATAGAAGACCTGGTGAAAGAACTGAAAGCATTGAAAAATGACCAAACTCAGCAATACCCGACTTGGTTGTCACGTTTGCTTTTTACGATAGCAGAAAATCAAAGAAAGCAATTATCCATCGACCTTCATGATACGGTACTTCAGGAACAATTATATTTATATAGAAAAGTAGATGATTTATTACAAAATCGTCCCGCTTTATCTGAAAGTTTGAAAACCGAGTTGGACATGTTCAGAGAATCATTACTAGACAGTATTCATTTGATCAGAGAAACTTGTAATGAATTACGCCCTGCCTTCATTGAAGAATTAGGATTAGTTCAATCGCTCCGCAACTTGATTCAACAATACCAATTACGTTCAAATTTTACTGTTTATTTTGATGATCGCTGGTTTAAGGCAGAATTAGATCAGGAAAGAATCCTGGCAATTTATAGAATTGTACAGGAATTGCTATCTAACGCCATGAAACACTCGGATGCAAAGATTGTAAAATTGCATTTATATAGTGACGAAAACAACATTTATTTACAGTATGCTGATAACGGGATAGGGATGGATTATTCCGTACAAAAGGATCTTTTCTCTCATTTCGGTCTATCGGGAATCGAGCAAAGGATCAACGGATTTTTCGGAGAAATGAATGTAGAAACAGCACCTGGGGAAGGTTTTCAGATGCATGTTTCCATTCCGCTTACAGTTAACAAGGGGGTATTGGCATGAATAAAATATTAATTGTTGACGATCATCCAGCTGTTGGCGAAGGTACAAAAGCGATGTTAGAACAAGAAGAGGATATTCAAGTGGACGTAATTGCAAACAGTGAAGAGACGGACACCTACTTGGCAGAAAACAAATACAATGTCCTCTTGCTTGATCTTTACATGCCAGGTTTAAATGGAGTCGAATTAGCAAAGAAGGTGAGGCGTCGCTTCCCCGATATCATCATATTGATTTATACAGGATTTGATTTGAGTACTCATTTCAATATGCTGGTTGAAGCTGATATTTCTGGATTTGTAAGTAAAACTGCCAGCAAAGAAGAATTAGTGACAGTCATTCGGTGTGCGTTGCGGGATGAAGTAGTTATCCCGCTTCATTTATTCAAGCAATTACGCCGGACTGAAGCTTGTCCGAGCAATCAGGCAGATTCACCCGAAGGGGCTGCTATTTCATTGAATGAAAAGGAGCAATCGATTCTTCAAGAAATCGCTGCCGGCCTGACGAATAGGGAAATCGCACAAAAGCTCCATATGTCCCAGCGTAGTGTAGAATATACGTTAACTGGAATTTTTAATAAATTGAATGTCAGATCACGCACGGAAGCACTATTACAAGCCCAAGAATTAGGATTAATCTCTAAATCTTCATAGAAGCGGAACAGCAGTCAATCTCCCTTCATACGATATCATGACTAAATAATTCCCTCGCAGGGCAGCTCAGAGAGCAAGGAGGGGTACACATTTGAAGGAGAACGACTACAGGCCAAAACAAATCCTGACGAAACGCGAAAAAGAAGTTTTTGAGCTCCTTGTCCAAGATAAGACTACAAAAGAAATAGCAAAAGAACTTTTTATCTCTGAAAAGACTGTTCGCAACCATATTTCAAATGCCATGCAAAAACTGGGTGTCAAGGGGCGATCCCAAGCGGTCATTGAGCTGTTAAGGATGGGGGAATTAAAGCTTTAGTTCACTTTTAATTGACGGTTAATGAACTGCCGTTCCTTTAAGAATCACAAGTTTTTTGTGATTCTTTTTTTATCCTTTAACTAATAAAGTTTAACTTTGTTAGTTAAAGGATAAAAATACTTAAGAAAATACTAAGGCTTTCGCCATAAGTACTTGGTGACATGACAGTTTTTCTAATATTTGATTGCATATTTTTAGAAGACGAAGAATTATATAAACTTCTTTCTTGAAATTTTACATGGAAACAATGAGAATGTAGGAAAAGCTTATTCATTGAGGAGTGCGTGGATTTGGCAAAGACCCAAACAACAACCGTAATTTCTGAGATCGAGAAAGAAATGAGATACATATCCGGCATTATAAAACAAAAAGGCCGGGAAATATTAAACCATTATCCGATTACTGCCCCGCAATTTCTAGCATTGCAATGGTTATTAGAAAAAGGGGATATGACAATTGGTGAACTTTCTAATCATCTGAACCTTGCGTGCAGCACTACCACAGACCTTATGGACCGAATGGAGAAAAACGAACTGGTAGAGCGTATAAGAGACCCTAAGGATCGGCGTGTAGTGCGCATACATGTTTTAGCCAAGGGGACGGCAATCATTCATGAAGTTATTGAAAAACGACAGGCTTATTTAGAAGGTGTTTTAAAAAATGTACCTGCTGAACAGGTCGAAACTTTAAACCAGCTATTGCATATGCTTCATGACCAAATGCTGGAATCCGATCAACAAGCAACAGAATGATCAGTCATCTAAGAAAGAGGAGGAAGGATTGTGCGACAAGCAATTGGTGTTATCGATTCTGGAGTAGGCGGGTTAACAGTGGCGAGAGAGTTGATGAGACAGCTGCCTAATGAACAATTGATTTATCTGGGGGATACAAAGCGCTGCCCATACGGTCCCAGGTCCAAAGAAGAAGTGGTTGCATTTACGTGGCAAATGGTTAATCACTTACTTGAAAAAAATATTAAATTATTGGTAGTTGCCTGTAACACCGCCACAGCATTTACCTTGGAGCAATTACAACAACAATTGGATATTCCGGTTATCGGAGTCATCCAACCCGGAGCGAGAGCTGCTATTAAGGTAAGTAAGAATAAACGGATAGGTGTAATAGGCACGGAAGGAACAATCAGCAGCGAAGCCTATACAAAAGCATTACACTATATTGATAAAAGCATTGTCGTAAAAGGTCTGGCCTGTCCGGCGTTTGTACCGATGGTAGAAGATGGGATATTAGAAGGTGAAGTAGCTGAGGAAACTGTTAAAAATTCTCTTCATCCACTAAAGGTGAACAATGGCATCGACACACTGATTCTAGGATGTACCCATTACCCATTAATAAGGCATCTGATTCAGAAAGAAATGGGGTTAAACATACAAGTCATCTGTTCCGGAGAAGAAACAGCCCGTGAAGTGAGTTTAATTTTAGCTTATCAGGATTTAACTTATCAGGGAGAAGAGAAACCGAATCATGAATTTTACTCCACTGGCGACTTGGATAAATTTGAAAGAGTAGCCAATGTTTGGTTTGAAGAACCGATACAATACTTGAAACCAGTTATTATAGACTGATACTTACCTTTATGAAGCCGTCTGGTAATCTTCCAGCCGGCTTTTTTGACTTTTAATAATCAGGTCATTGGTCTAAATTCCCCACGAGCTCGTATATATAATAGTACAAACCATCATAGGAGGGGAATGCATGAAAATGCGTGTTATTGGCACACTGGTGATCGGCCTGTCGAGCACTTTGTTATTAACAGGATGTTTTTTTGAAGGCGAGCAGTCCATAGAAAAGATGGACGCACCTCAGGACGTAGACTATATAGATCAAAATGGTGAGGAAGCAGAGATGAACGCCGGTGAAACGGCTGAGGATACAAGCGAAGAAGCAAGCGAAGAAGCGACAGGAACTACCAGCCGTCAACTCTATTTATTAGATGCCAATGGAATGGTAGTACCTCAAACTCTGGAACTTCCTAACATTTCCAGTAAAGAGGTGGCTACCCAATCGCTGCAGTACCTGGTGAAGGGCGGTCCAGTAACCGAGCTGCTTCCTAATGGGTTTGAAGCAGTACTGCCTGCAGGTACAGAAATATTGGGATTGAACCTTAAGGATGGGACAATGATTGTCGATGTCTCAAAAGAATTTGCAGATTATGCACCAAAGGATGAACAAAAGATTTTACAAGCGATGACCTATACGCTTACCCAATTTGATAGTGTCGAGCGCATTAAACTGTGGATCAATGGCCATGAGCAAGAGGTTATGCCGGTTAATGGCACCCCGATCTCCAGTGGAGTTTCCAGAGCGGATGGGATTAATGTATATGCGAGTGACGATGCTGACCCTGTGGATAGTAAAGCAGTTACGCTTTACTATCCTGCACAAAACGACAATCAAGAATTCTATTATGTACCTGTAACCACTCATCTCAATACATCGAATGATCAATCCTATGAGTCAATCGTCAAAGCATTAGTGGAAGGACCTGCATTCGACCTTCCCCTTCTGTCAGCTTTTAACGATGAAGCTGAACTAAAAGGGACAAGCTTGGAGGATGGGGTTTTAACATTATCATTTAACGAAGCCCTACTCTCCAATCAAGAAAAGCAATCTGTTTCCAAACATGTAATGAAGAGTTTAGTCATGACAATGACTGAACAAGCTGATGTAGAAGCGGTGGAAGTACAGGTGGATGGAGTGGATCAGGTATACAGTGAAGAAGGTTCCCCGTACGCTGAACCTGTTACAAGAAATGATATCATTGGAGCAGATAGTTTATAATAAGTTTATAAAGCCCCCGAAAAAGGGGGCTTTTTGACTTGATACGAGGCATGCTGATGCTACGCATTTCTGATTAATTATGTTAAGATGGGCAAGGATATGGAAAAAGGAGGACGTTATCATGAGAGCAGACGAGCGAAAGAGAAATCAGTTGAGACCAATTGAAATAGAAACGGAATATGTAATGCATCCAGAAGGATCTGTGTTGATCAAGGTCGGAAACACAAAGGTTATTTGCAATGCCAGTGTCGAAGACCGCGTTCCCCCTTTTATGCGTGGCCAAGGCAAAGGTTGGATTACCGCTGAATATGCAATGCTTCCTCGTGCTACGGATCAGAGGAACATCCGTGAATCTTCCAAAGGAAAGGTTTCTGGGAGAACAATGGAAATACAGCGCCTGATTGGTCGGGCATTACGAGCTGTGGTTGACCTGGATAAAATCGGTGAACGAACTGTCTGGGTAGATTGTGATGTGATTCAGGCAGACGGAGGGACTCGTACAGCCTCCATTACTGGAGCTTTTGTAGCAGTAGTACTTGCTTTTGGAAAGCTTTTTGATAAAAAGGTATTGAAAGAAATGCCGATTAAAGATTACTTAGCAGCAACTTCTGTCGGGGTGCTTCCTGATGGTTCAGAAATTCTTGATTTATGTTATGAAGAAGATAGTAAAGCACATGTAGACATGAATGTGGTCATGACAGGAAACGGAGAGTTTGTAGAATTACAGGGTACGGGGGAAGAAGCGACTTTTTCTATGTCCCAGTTGCAGAATATGCTTGAATTAGCAAAAATAGGAATGGAAGAGATAATTACTATTCAAAAAGAAGCAATTGGGTCTTATACAGACCAAGTTGATAAAGCAATAGCAAGTGATAAAAAATGAAAGAACTGATTATAGCTACTAAAAATGTTGGCAAGGTCAAAGAGTTTCAGGAATTATTCCATAAATATGACATCCAAGTCAGATCGCTTCATGATTTAGAGGAACCGATTGGTGACATTGAAGAGACAGGCAGAACATTTGAGGAGAACGCTCTTATAAAAGCAGAAGCGATTTCCAATCAGTTGAACACCCCAGTACTAGCGGATGACTCAGGTCTTGAAATAGATGCCCTGGATGGCAGGCCAGGGATATATTCCGCACGATATGCCGGTGAAGAAAAAAATGATCAAAAAAACCTGGAAAAGGTTTTAGCTGAATTGGAAGGTGTAGCTCCAGAAAATCGGAGCGCCCGGTTTGTATGCAGTATAGCTATTATCCAGCCAGGTCAGAAATCTCTTGTGAAAAGAGGGACTTGCGAGGGGAGTATCGGTTTGAAGCCGAAAGGGGAAAATGGGTTTGGGTATGACCCTATCTTTATTCCGGATGGGTATGACCGATCCATGGCCGAACTTAAACCAGAGGAAAAAAATACGATCAGTCATCGCAGGAATGCAATTTTAAAAGTAGAGGATTGGCTGAAAGAACTAGAGTGAGAGGAGGACGTTCTATGCCAAGTATTCTTATTATGAGTGACAGCCACGGAATGACTGAAGAGGTAATGGATATTAAACAAAAGTATGAAGGGCAAGTAGATGGTATGATTCATTGTGGAGATTCTGAGCTCGAACTTTCCTCTGAAGAATTGCAAGGCTTCTATTATGTTAAAGGCAATGTAGACTTTGATCCTGGTATGGAAGAGGAAAAGTCTTTTACTATTGAAGGAATCACATTCTTCATTACCCATGGCCATCTTTTCAACATAAAGTCAACATTAATGCCGTTGAATTATCGGGCTGAAGAAGCAGGAGCTGATGTTGTCTGTTTTGGCCATTCCCATATGGCGGGCGCTGAAAAGGTGGACAACCGGTTATTCATTAACCCTGGCAGTTGTCGTCAGCCGAGAGACCATAGAGAGCCCACATATGCATTGTTAAGCTGGACGGATAAAAGCGATATAAAGCTTAAGTATTACAATATGAATCATCAGCCAACAGAGTTGAAATTTCATACATCTTTAAGGTCAGAGGGCTAGACCCCTGACCCGATTTAGGTGTTGACAAACTAAAAGAGAGTTAATATAATAGGTCTTGTCTCTAAAAAGACCATGTTGTTATATTTCTATACTTTTCGGTGCCTCGAGCAGCTTGATTACTTCCATTAATTAAGAAGAGAAAGAGGCATGACAGTACGTAAGCAAGACAAAAAACCACCTTTTATATCATGCGGGTGTAGTTTAGTGGTAAAACCTCCACCGAATAGGCTGCGAGTTGCCTCGACGGATTCACTTCAGTGATTTAACTGGTAGAGGAAGAGGCATGATAGTGTGTAAGCAAGACAAAAAACCACCTTTTTATATCGTGCGGGTGTAGTTTAGTGGTAAAACCTCAGCCTTCCAAGCTGATGATGTGGGTTCGATTCCCATCACCCGCTCTTCTAAAGACTGTGTAGAAGTTCTAAATAAATTCAATAAACAACTTAATAGGTCCTGCCATTAATCTTCTAAATACACGTCCCAGTAGCTCAGTAGGATAGAGCAACGGCCTTCTAAGCCGTGGGTCGGGAGTTCGAATCTCTCCTGGGACGCCATTTTATTACTACATACAAAGCGTTGGGGAAGCCCAGTGCTTTTTTTATTTACCTAAAAAAAGCCTGTGCTTAATCTTAGTGTTGATTTTACAGATAAGCTTCCTTTACATGAAGACTCAGTTTCGAGATAGTGGGTCCGTTACCACAAGAGAAATGGGATGGTCTAGGAAACAAATCGCTTTCCAGCTTCATCGCCTAAACACTCGCGACATAAGCAGTCCATCAACGGGAAGAAGGCCTTTCTTCCGTGGGAGTCTCGCCATTTCCCTTCCCATCCAGCCAGTTTTGTACTAAACGGCCCCTTAATTAAGAGAATAGTGCACAAGGGGCGTAGAGAAACGGTGAGACTCCTCGAAATGCTAGGAATTGCTTCGTGCGGTGTTTCTCAGGGATGACAATTCAAAGTCTGTGGGAAATGCGGGATCGCTGAGGCCCCCGCAAGGCGAAGCCTGAGGAGACTCAGCACACGCCCACGGAAAGCGAATCTTTCCCGAAGTACCTAAACTCCAACAATATTTCGAAATAAAGTCTTCGACTTTACAGTCAAAATGTTGAATATACCTCTTACAAAACCCAATAACAGCCTTTAACAGAGACAAAAGAATAAAAGTATCATAGTCCTTAAAGCAAAGAAATTTCAGGATGTATTTTTTATAAATTAAATGTTTGTTTTACTTGAACTCGGGAAAAGATAGAAAGATAATAAAGAATAATACATAGAGCGGTTAGGAAGGGTGTCCTATGAAAAAGAAACAAGGGAATATTGTCATGTTCCCCAAATGGAAAACCAGGCTGGAAAATGAGGGATTAAAGGCCATACAAGAGAAGCGTTATGAGGAAGCGCTGGAAACATTTGAACCTTTGTTTGAACATGATGTTGCTTCACACGATGTCGTGACAGGGAAACTGGTCAGTTTGATGGAGCTGGGAAAGTATGAAGCTGCTGAGGAGCTTTGTGAATACCTCATGAAACACGATGAGGATAATTATTATCAATATTTACATATTTATTTAACGATTTTATTTCAAACTAGCCGATATGAAGAATTGGTAGGTCTATTGGATGAAGTCTTCCAGGAAGAAGATATGCCTCAACAAATGCGCACCCAATTCTGGCAGTTATATGAAGTTAGCAGGAAGCTGGTCCAGGAGGATGATGAACAGCAAAACAACAAGTTAGTAGATGAATTTTTTGAAGGCTTGAGTGATGAAGATATACATAAGCAATGGCGATCGATCATTAAACTTAGAAAATTAAGTGCTTCTCCCTATATCCAGCCTTTTGAGGACCTCCTTACATCAGAGCAGCTGCATCCGATAATTAAAACAGGGATTATCCAATGGTTTCAGGAGCATCAGGTCAATCGTAATATGGAAGTTTCTAAATTTGGATTGACTGAACGTATCAATCCATCTCAATTGAAGGAACTTCATTCCGATTATGTGATGCAGCAAATGAAAATGAGGCTGGGGGATATGGAGCAAAAGAACCCGACGATGTATGAAATTGTACAAAATTTGCTTTATCGCTACCTGTTTGTCCGGTATCCATTATTTCCGGGGGACGAAGAAGTGCCGCAAATTGTAGCTGCCTTAAGACAGCTCGGACATGAATACTTGCAGCTGCCTTCTCCAGTGGTCGAAGAATCAGAAAAAGTGGAGGAGTACAAACACGAAATTCTCTTATGCGAGCAGCACTATACACTTATTATGGAAGAGTAGCATTACCTTTAAAGTAAATTCCTTGATCGATAGGGATACATATGTTGAAAGGTGTTTCTTTTATGTTATAATGTAGTGGTTGCAAATTTAGATTCGTATGTAAATAGAATCAGAGAAAAAATGAACCTCGCCAGTGGCGAAAGGAAATCATAGATGTTGGAGGGAATTTTTATGTCAGCAAAATGGGAAAAAAAAGAAGGTAATCAAGGGGTCCTTACGGTAGAAGTCCCTGCCGAAGAATTTGATCGTGCGTTGGATCAAGCGTTTAAAAAAGTAGTGAAGCAAGTACAAGTGCCAGGATTCCGTAAAGGGAAAATGCCACGTAAACTATTTGAACAGCGCTTTGGTGTAGAATCTCTCTACCAGGATGCTTTGGATATCGTTCTACCAGAAGCTTACATGAACGCTGTACAGGAAACTGAAATTGAACCTGTCGATCGTCCGGAAGTAGATGTTCAAGAAATTGAACAGGGTAAGGGAGTAACTTTCACAGCCGAAGTTACTGTAAAGCCTGAAGTAGAACTTGGCGAATACAAAGGACTTGAAGTGGAAGAAATGGATACAGAAGTAACTGACGAAGATGTCGAAAACGAATTGAAAACACTTCAAGAGAAGCAAGCAGAGCTTGTGGTAAAAGAAGAAGGAGAAGTGGAAGAAGGCGATACGGTAGTCATGGACTTTGAAGGCTTTGTTGATGGTGAAGCATTCGAAGGCGGCCAGGCAGATAACTACTCCTTAGAAATCGGCTCAGGAAGCTTCATTCCAGGATTCGAAGAACAGCTGCAAGGTAAAAAAGCTGGGGAAGAAGTAGAAGTAGAAGTTACTTTCCCTGAAGAATACCATGCAGAAGAACTTGCTGGTAAGGAAGCAACTTTCAAAGTTAAAATTCATGAAGTAAAAGCAAAAGAATTGCCTGAACTTGATGATGAATTCGCTAAAGATGTAGATGAAGAAGTTGAATCATTGGACGAATTGAAAAAGAAAACTCGTGAGCGCCTGGAAGAACAGAAAAAGACAGACGCTGAAAATACGAAGCGTGATTCATTAGTTCAGCAAGCATCTGAAAATGCGAGTGTGGAAATTCCAGATTCAATGGTTGATACAGAACTTGACCGTATGATCCAGGAATTCGAGCAACGCCTGCAAATGCAAGGCATGACTAAAGATATGTACTTCCAGTTCACTGGTTCCGATGAAGAAGGTCTTCGTGAGCAAATGAAAGAAGATGCTGAAAAGCGGGTTAAGACTAATTTGACTTTAGAAGCAATTGCTAACGCAGAAGATGTGGAAGTTTCTGATGAAGATGTCAACGCTGAGTTGGAAAACATGGCTGCTATGTATCAAACAGATGTAGCTAATCTTACCCAAATGCTTGGTGGCAATACGGACATGATTAAAGAAGATCTGAAAGTCCGTAATGCAATCGATGTCCTAGTGAATAACAGTAAAACTAAATAATTTTTTATCAAAAACAAGGCGCGGCTAACGTGCCTTGTTTTCTCATATCCATGTATATATTAGCTCCCGGAAAGATAGACTATTTTGTAACGATAAG
The DNA here is from genome assembly GCF_900107755.1 of Thalassobacillus cyri. Classification (GTDB taxonomy): domain Bacteria; phylum Bacillota; class Bacilli; order Bacillales; family Halobacillaceae; genus Thalassobacillus; species Thalassobacillus cyri. The sequence goes on from NZ_FNQR01000005.1 coordinate 152,362, forward strand.
AATGAAGGTGGGTTGTAATTACATATAGTATAAAAAGTGGGACAGCCAGCATTTAGAACAACATTTTCTGTCGAATTTAGGGATATTCTATTGTTTGACTTATCTCTAACAAATCTACATAATGGGGTTGACGCAAGTAACAGAAATTGTGTCATTCTTATAGTGTTTTACTTTGTATGCCAACTTATATTTGTTATGATAGGCTAAAGAAACTGTTGCAATTGGTGAGACCGAAATGATTATAGATTTTTTGGCTGATATAAATAAGGGGTGAATTGGATGTTTAAATTTAATGATGAAAAGGGACAATTGAAATGTTCTTTCTGTGGAAAAAGCCAAGAGCAAGTTCGAAAACTTGTAGCTGGACCAGGTGTTTATATATGTGATGAATGTATCGAGTTATGTACAGAAATTGTAGAAGAAGAACTCGGGAATGAAGAAGAAGTAGAATTTAAAGAGGTACCTAAACCACAGGAAATCCGTGAAATCCTGAACGATTATGTCATCGGGCAGGATCAGGCGAAGAAGAACTTGTCGGTTGCAGTATACAACCATTATAAGCGTGTAAATGCAACTCCTAAGAATGATGATGTCGAGCTGGCGAAAAGTAATATCTGTATGATTGGACCTACAGGTAGTGGTAAAACGTTACTTGCTCAAACATTAGCACGTATATTGAATGTGCCATTTGCGATAGCAGATGCTACATCTTTGACTGAAGCTGGTTATGTAGGGGAGGATGTAGAAAATATCCTGCTTAAACTAATTCAGGCTGCAGACTATGATGTAGAAAAAGCTGAAAAAGGTATCATTTATATCGATGAAATTGATAAAGTGGCCCGTAAGTCAGAAAACCCTTCTATTACACGTGACGTTTCAGGTGAAGGGGTACAGCAGGCGTTGCTTAAGATCCTGGAAGGTACTACGGCTAGTGTACCTCCTCAAGGTGGAAGAAAGCATCCACATCAGGAGTTCATTCAGATTGATACTACTAATGTTTTATTCATTGTTGGGGGAGCATTTGATGGAATCGATCAAATCATCAAACGCCGTCTTGGTAAGAAGGTAATCGGTTTCGGTTCCGAAGATACAAATGAAGAACTGGATAAAGGTCAATTACTCTCAAAAATTCTACCAGAAGATCTCCTTCGTTATGGGTTAATTCCAGAATTCATCGGACGTCTTCCTGTCATTGGAAGCTTGTTGCCTCTAGATGAAGATGCATTGGTTGAAATTCTTACCCAACCGAAAAATGCTCTTGTTAAACAGTACCAGAAGTTGCTACAAATCGATGATGTCGAGTTGGAATTCGAAGAAGATGCGCTTCGTGAAATTGCAAGAAAAGCAATTGAACGGAAGACGGGTGCTCGTGGACTACGCTCCATCATTGAAAACATCATGTTAGATGTCATGTATGAACTACCATCAAGGGATGATATAGAAAAATGTATCATCACCAAAGAAACTGTGTTGAATGAGGATGGTAAGCCGAAGCTGGTTTTGACCGATGGAACCGTACAGGATGAAAATAAAGAATCACCAAAAGAAAGTGCTTAAGCTTAGGTAGTTATCGTCAAAGCGAATGAGCTGAAGATTCAGGCCGCGCTGCAATTAGACTGTAGCGCGGCCTGCTTTCATTACTGCTTTCTAGAGTGATACAGAATGATGATAGAGTAGCTTATATAGGATGAAATGTACTACATAGGTAACACTAAATATCAGGAAGAAACCGGTCAAAAGACCTCACTCATTTTACAATGTACATGCTATTTAATACGATAAAAGTACGAAATTGCTAATCCATTTGGAGGTGCGCAAAATATGACAGCTAATCAAAAGAAACAGATTCCCCTCCTGCCCCTAAGAGGACTGCTTGTATATCCCTCAATGGTGTTACACCTTGACGTAGGTAGAGATAAGTCCGTCAAAGCCCTAGAGCAGGCAATGATGAATGATAATGAGATATTTTTAGCTTCTCAAAAAGAAATGAATATCGATGACCCAACACAAGACGACATTTATCCATTTGGCACCATAGCTAAAGTGAAACAAATGGTTAAACTTCCTAATGGAACAAATCGTGTACTTGTAGAAGGTCTCGTTCGTGCTGAAATCGTCAATTTCTTATCCGACGATGAATTTTATGTGGTGGAAGTCGAAACACATAAAGACCAGCATGGTAATATCAATGAAGAAGAAGCACTAATGCGTACGCTGTTACAACATTTCGAACAATATATTAAAATTTCAAAGAAAATCAGTAAAGAAACCTTAGATACGGTAGCTGATATCGATGAACCAGGTCACTTAGCCGATATGGTCGCTTCCCATTTACCATTAAAACTGAAAGAAAAGCAAGCAGTTCTGGAAACCGTCAACGTAAAAGACCGTTTACGGCATCTAATCGAACAAATAAGTAATGAAAAAGAAGTCCTTCAAATTGAAAAGAAAATCGGTCAACGAGTCAAACGTTCTATGGAGAAAACACAAAAAGAATATTATCTCCGGGAGCAAATGAAAGCAATCCAGAGTGAGCTGGGAGATAAAGACGGAAAAAGTGGAGAAGTAGCTGAATTACGAGAAAAGATACATGAAGCTAACATGCCAGAACGTATTGAAGAAGTAGCACTAAAAGAGTTAGGCCGCTATGAAAAAGTACCACAAAGTTCAGCAGAAAGCTCTGTGATCCGTAACTATATCGAATGGCTGGTATCACTCCCGTGGAGTACCGAAACGGAAGACAACCTGGAAATACACAACGCCCAAAGGATTTTAGATGAAGATCACTATGGACTTGAAAAAGTGAAAGAGCGAGTATTAGAATATTTAGCTGTCCAACAGCTGACACAGTCTATCAAAGGACCTATTTTATGTTTGGTTGGTCCTCCGGGGGTCGGTAAGACTTCACTGGCAAAATCCATTGCTAGGGCAGTCAACCGTAAGTTTGTACGAGTTTCCCTGGGAGGAATACGCGATGATGCTGAAATTCGCGGCCATCGGCGTACCTATATCGGAGCTATGCCTGGGCGGATTATTCAGGGTATGAAGCGAGCTGAATCAATCAATCCAGTCTTCTTGCTGGATGAAATTGATAAGATGGCAAGCGATTTCCGGGGGGACCCATCAGCAGCCATGCTTGAAGTTCTTGATCCAGAACAAAATAGTACATTCAGTGACCATTTCATTGAAGAAAGTTATGATCTTTCCAAAGTAATGTTTGTCGCAACAGCCAATAATATGTCTGCTATTCCAGGCCCGTTGCTTGATCGTATGGAAGTCATTTCGATTGCCGGCTATACAGAAGTTGAAAAGCTTCATATTGCTAAGGAGCATTTGCTTCCTAAGCAAATTAAAGAAAATGGATTGACGAAAGGCCAATTGCAATTCCGGGAGGAAGCTTTGCTAAAACTGATCAGAACCTATACCCGTGAAGCTGGCGTTCGTAATTTGGAGCGGGAACTTGCCTCTATTTGCAGGAAGTCTGCAAAAATCATTGTTGCAGGGGAGAAGAAGCGTGTAGTTGTAACAGAGAACTTATTGGAAGAATTATTAGGCCGTCCCAAATATCGTTATGGGCAGGCGGAAGAGGAAGATCAAATCGGAACAGCTACTGGCCTGGCTTATACCTCTGCAGGTGGAGATACACTTTCTATTGAAGTATCGATTTATCCTGGAAAGGGCAAGCTGACGCTGACAGGTAAGCTTGGAGATGTAATGAAAGAATCGGCTCAGGCAGCTTTCAGCTATATTCGTTCCCGAGCAGAAGAATTAAAAATCGATGTGGATTTTGTTGAAAAAAATGATATTCATATTCACGTACCTGAAGGGGCTACACCAAAGGATGGACCATCAGCAGGAATCACAATGGCAACTGCGCTTGTTTCAGCATTAACTGGTCGTCCGGTCAGAAAAGAAGTGGGTATGACCGGGGAAATAACACTGCGTGGACGGGTATTACCGATCGGAGGTCTGAAGGAAAAATCCCTCAGTGCTCATCGAGCGGGTCTTCGTAAAATTATTATCCCTGCAGATAATAAAAAAGACTTAGAGGATATTCCTAAAAGTGTCCGTGATGATTTAGAATATGTGCCCGTCAAACATTTGGATGAAGTGCTGGAACATGCCTTATTGGAGGATAAAAATGAAAGTAAATGATGCTGAGCTTGTCATCAGCGCTGTCAGTAAAAAACAGTACCCATCTGATCACTTACCTGAAATAGCATTGGCAGGCCGATCTAATGTCGGAAAATCATCTTTTATTAATAAGATGATACAAAGGAAAAGTCTTGCCAGGACTTCTTCTAAGCCTGGAAAAACTCAGACTTTGAATTTTTATAAAATAAATGAAAAGTTTTATTTTGTAGACGTTCCTGGCTATGGGTATGCTAAAGTATCCAAGAAAGAAAGAAAAAAATGGGGCGAGATGATGGAAGAATACTTCGCGGAAAGAGAAAACTTGCGAGCTACCGCTTTAATCATCGATATACGTCACCAGCCGACCGAAGATGATATCATGATGTACGATTACCTGAAATATTTTGAATTACCGGTAATGGTAATCGCTACAAAACTTGATAAAATCCCAAAAAATAAACGTGATCAGTATATAAAAATTGTAAGGAAAACTCTAGAAGTCGAAGAAGAGGATATAGTCATTCCCTTTTCCTCAGAGACAGGGGAAGGCAAAGATAAAGCATGGACAGCTATGCTGTCATATTTGAACTAAATAAATACCCGGCCATCTACACAGGATGACCGGGTATTTTTATAAAAAAAGGTTTAACTTGGACAAAAATGGTTATTATAAGGTCTGGTAATTAAAATATTTACCTAGTAAGTCGAGTATTTCCCTGAAATTCTAAGGAAAAGCAATGTTCACCTGGCTCTTCCTGGTTCAGACGAGCTTTGTTCGCTATAATAGCCTAATTTGAATTTTGAGAAAAATCAGATTGGTTGTTATGATGAAGGGTGTTCTTATTCTAAAAAAAAGAAAAGGAGAGGATTACGAGAAATGAAAAAAATATCTTTGTTTTTATTTAGCGTATTAATGCTTTTCGTACTCGCTGCCTGTGGAGCCGGTGAGTCAGAAGAATCGACAGAAAAACAGAACGGTGAATCTCAAGGTGGAAGCGAATATAATTTAGTAGAAGATGGGAAATTCACTTTTGCTGCATCGGGTGAATTTCGTCCATTCAGTTCAACCGGACCTTCTGGTGAGATGGAAGGATTTGATATAGACGTTGCTAATGCAATTGCTGAAGAGCTGGGCTTAGAGCCGAATCAAAAGAAGTTCAAGTTCGCATCTATTGTAGAAGGTGTAAAAACCGGTCGTTTTGACGCCGCAGTTGCCAGCCACACAATCACCCCTGAACGTCAAGAGGAAGTTGATTTCTCCACCCCTTACTACTACTCAGGTGCCCAGGTTTTTGTTCGTCCCGATAGTGATGTAGAATCACTGGATGATTTAAAAGGTAAAGAAATTGCAGTTTCTAAAGGTTCTACTTATGTAGAATTCGCAAATCAGGTAACCGATAAGGTTCAAAGTTATGACAGTGATGTCGTGGCATTGCAATCACTGGATAAAGGTCGTCATGATGCGGTGATCACTGATTTTTTGACTGGTAAAGAAGCAATGGGCCAAGGCTTGAATATCGAAGGGAAAGAAATGATTGAGCGTAGTGAACAGGCAGTAGCAGTCGCAAAAGATAACGAGAAACTTTTGGAAGCAGTCAATGAAGCTATTGAAAAGCTGCGTGAAGACGGGACTTTGACAGAAATCAGTAAAAAATATTTTGGAGAAGATATCACCACAAAACCAGAGTAAAAAGTCAATAGAAGAGCACGCCGGGCGTGCTCTTTTTACACTTTAAATAAGCTTAACCTGGCTGAATGGTTAAAGTATAAGAAATGCTAAGTCTATCGCCATAAGGGTCTGGCGTTAAGCCTGTTTTTTTTAAACATTAGGAGGAGCTGAACGTTTTGTACTTGAATATCATCAAATTTGGTGAAGCCTTATTCGAAAGTAGAAATCTTTTTGCTGAAGCTGCATGGCTGACGCTTAAGCTGACTGCTGTTTCGATATTCATTGCCATATTTATCGGACTATTTTTTGCATTAATTAAAATATCAAAAATAAAAGTTTTGGAATGGATAGCGAACTTTTATATTTTTATAGTAAGAGGTACACCATTAATCGTACAAATATTTGTTTTCTATTATGGACTTACTGAAATAGCGATGATTTCAGGATTTTGGTCGGCAACATTGGGGCTGGCTTTCCATAACGGAGCCTATATAGCTGAAATCTTCCGAGGCTCGATTCAGTCGATCGGAAAAGGCCAGACAGAAGCGGGCAGATCTCTTGGAATGAACCGCTCTCAGACGATGAAAAGAATCATTCTGCCGCAGGCATTCCGAAGAGCCCTGCCTCCACTTGGCAACCAGTTCATCATCGGTTTAAAGGACTCTTCTCTCGCGGCATTTATTGGATTGACAGAAATTTTTGGAGCGGCTACTACGATGGGTGCCAATACCTTTGATTATATGACCTGGTTATTGGTGAGTGCTGTTTACTACTTGATACTAGTCTTCTTGTTGACCTTAGTAGTATCATTCATCGAAAAGAAAATGGCGGCAAGTGATTAAAGGAGGAGGAACAAAAGCGTGTCAGATGTTAGAGAAATGATTCGAGTAGAAAAACTGAATAAATCTTTTGGTGCTCTTCATGTTTTGAAAGATATAGATTTTACAGTCAAAGAAAGTGAAGTGGTTGTACTCATAGGGGCAAGTGGCTCAGGGAAGAGTACACTGCTGCGCTGTTTGAACTTTTTAGAGTTGAAAAATGATGGGAAAGTTATTATTGAAGGGAAAGAGACAGACCCCAAAAAAGATAACTTGAATGAGGTAAGACAGAAAGTGGGAATGGTATTTCAGCATTTCAACTTATTCCCTCACAAAACAGTGCTGGAGAATGTCATAGAGGCTCCTACTCAAGTAAAAAAAATTAAAAAAGCACAGGCGGTAAAAGAAGCAAAGGAATTATTAGCTAAGGTAGGGCTGGGAGATAAAGCCGATGTTTATCCCTCCCGTTTATCTGGTGGACAAAAACAGCGGGTGGCCATTGCACGTGCATTGGCGATGAAACCGGATATCATGCTATTTGATGAACCCACTTCCGCTCTCGATCCAGAACTTGTAGGGGAAGTGCTGGCAACTATGAAGGAACTTGCGAAAGAAGGGATGACGATGATTGTTGTCACCCATGAAATGGGCTTTGCTCGTGAAGTTGCCGATAAAGTTGTATATATGCATGACGGGCGTATTGTTGAAGTGGGTGAGCCTAACCAATTGTTTGATAACCCTCAAGAAAAACGGACACAGGAATTTTTGAGTTCTATCTTATAAATGAGTTTTTCTGGGTTATCTTAGAAGTTATAGCCTAGGTTCATCCTGAATTAATATTAATACTAGCCTTACTTTGACTTTCAAATGAAAATCCCGGACACCATAAAGGCCCGGGATTTCATTTGTTTCTTTTATTCTTAGTGTTCTTCTTATTCTTTAAGAGGAACAGGCCGATAATGACCAGCGCTAATGGCCAAAATTGCTCGATAAGGGCAAATAACTGATAGACCCAATGAAACCACCCTGGATTAACCGGAGAAAATAAGGCGAATAATCCAAGAACGACTAATAACAGACCTGGTACCAAACCCTGCTTTGTTTTATTAGAGCGAAGTACGAACGCACTTCCGATAATGAGCGGGTAGACACCCCAGTGATCGAGCCAAAACCGGTAAGTAGTAAGCCCGTGGAAATGGATCCCGAATCCTAACAGTACAGCGCCAGCAAAAATATTATGGAATTCATTCGTAATATAACTATGTAATAAAAACGAAATACCGATAATCATTAAAATTGTCGGCCAAGAATAAAAATCAGTTAATAGGGGAATATGTAATTGTCGCAGTAAAAAATAAGCTCCTAAACCAATCAATAGAAAACCTGTAAAAGTGTTCTGCCTTCTCATGTCCAGCCTCCCTTTACATATGTCGAATTGTTGCGTATATACCTAGGTTGTGGTACATTACAGTCGGGTTTGATTTGTTTACGAAGGGATTACATTTATTTGTCTTTTATTTAATCCTACCATAGAGTTTCATATTCTGTTCATAATTTCCATCAGTTAGTACTATTTCTCATGTTATAATGTACTTTATAAAATACTGCTCGTCAGGAAAGTTTTTTGGGGGTAGATGATATGCACATTTTAGTTGTCGGCGTAAATTATAAAACAGCCCCAGTAGAAATCAGGGAAAAACTCACGTTTTCTGAAAACCACATTTCGGAAGCTATGGTTGAATTGAACCAGCGAAAGAGTGTGTTAGAAAACGTGATTATTTCCACATGTAATCGAACGGAAATTTATGCTGTCGTTGATCAACTTCATACAGGACGCTATTATATCAAACAGTTCTTGTCTGATTGGTTTGAGGTGGAGAAAGAGACATTTTCCCCATACTTGTCTATTTATGAAGGTGATGGTGCCATGGAGCACTTGCTGCGCGTAACCTGTGGCTTAGATTCTATGGTCCTGGGTGAAACTCAGATTCTTGGTCAAATGAAGCAGGCCTTCCTACAGGGGCAAGAAGTGAAAACCACTGGTACCATTTTCAACCAATTATTCAAGCAGGCAGTAACACTCGCTAAGCGTTCCCATAAAGAAACAGAAATTGGAGAAAATGCGGTGTCTGTCAGTTACGCTGCTGTTGAACTAGCTCGGAAAATCTTCGGTGACCTCGTCAACAAGCATGTGGTCATCTTAGGTGCAGGGAAAATGGGTGAACTTGCTGCCAAGAACCTGCAAGGCTCCGGGGTGAAACAGGTTACGGTAATCAATCGAACGCTAGCTAAAGCACAAGTAGTTGCTGACCAATTCAATGGAGAAGCTAAAACGATTGATGATTTGTCAAAGACATTGAAAGATGCGGATATTCTAATCAGTTCCACTGGTGCTAAAGATTATGTGATTACAAAAGAAGTGATGGCTCCTATTCAGAAAGCGCGCAAAGGGAAGCCGTTATTCTTAGTAGACATTGCTGTGCCACGGGATCTGGATCCAGCTATGGAAGCATTGGAAAGTGTATTTTTATATGATATTGATGATCTGCAGGGGATTGTTGATGCTAACCTGGCTGCAAGACAACAGGCAGCGGAGGTTATCGAAATCATGATTGAAGAAGAGATAATTGCATTTAAGGAATGGCTGCAAACCATTGGTGTAGTGCCCGTCATCTCCGCTTTAAGGAATAAAGCATTATCGATCCAATCAGAAACAATGAAAAGCATTGAGCGTAAAATGCCAGATTTGACTGAGCGGGAGAAGAAAGTGTTGAATAAGCACACGAAAAGTATTATCAATCAGATGTTGAAAGATCCTATTTTGCAGGCCAAGGAACTGGCAGCTCAACCGGATGCGGATAAGTCACTGCGCCTGTTCACGCAGATATTCGGAATCGAAGAGCGTGTGCAGAATGAAATCCAGGAGCAGCAACAGAAAGATAATAAAGTGGTGTCCCTGGATCGTAATGGGGAACTATCCCTTCCTACCATAAGAAATGCTTCCACACACTAGTAAGGAAGGATTACTATATGCTTGATGTGAAATGGCTTTATGAGTTTATTATTTTCATTTACGCTCTAAGTGTTATTGGCTATTTTATTGATTTCATTCAACAAAACCGGAAGGCGAACCATGCAGCCTTCTGGTTACTTAGTATGGTTTGGTCTTTACAAACCATTTTTTTATTAACACAAGTTTTTATTGAAGATAACTTTCCAGTAATGAGCGTCTACGACGGATTATATTTTTACGCTTGGATTCTAGTGACTTTCTCATTGATTATTAACCGCTTGTACCGTGTAGATTTTCTAGTATTTTTTACGAATGTGCTTGGTTTCTCAGTCATGCTGCTTCACATTACTACGAAAGCCCGGGCTGATTTAGTTGAACAAGGGGTTCGTTTTATAGATGAAATGCTTGTCGCTCATATCACATTGGCACTTATTTCTTACGGATTTTTTACGTTTTCGTTTATTTTTTCTTTAATGTACCTGCTGCAATACCGCTTGTTGAAAAGAAAAAAATGGGATAAGCGGTTGTGGCGTTTGGGAGATTTATCGAAACTCGATCATTACTCTTACCTGTCAGTGACTGGAGGCGTTCCTTTACTGTTGTTAGCTGTCATACTCGGTGTTGTATGGGGTTATAACTCGGATGATGTTTTTTATTGGTATGACTCGAAGACAATGGGTTCGTTCATTGTGTTATTCGTTTATATTATCTTTTTATTTTTACGGATAGTGAAAGGGTATCAAGGCAGGTCGATAGCTATGTATAATGCTGCGGCATTTTTGTTTTTGCTTGTAAATTTCTTTTTATTCGGTTCACTGTCGAACTTCCACTTTTAAGATTGAGGAGGCAATTTGGTGCGAAAAATTATTATTGGTTCAAGAAAAAGCAATTTAGCAATTACTCAAACAGAATGGGTCATCGATCAATTGAAAAAGGTGGAGCCAAACGCTGAATTTGAAATTAAGCGTATCTCGACTAAAGGAGATCAGATTTTGGATGTCACTCTATCCAAGGTTGGTGGCAAGGGTTTGTTTGTTAAAGAGATTGAAAAAGCGATGTATGAAGAAGAAATCGATATGGCTGTACACAGCATGAAAGATATGCCCTCCGTCATTTCTGAAGGCTTGATGATTGCCTCTGTGCCAGAGCGTGAGGATCACCGCGATGCGTTCGTTTCTAATAACCATATAAAATTGAAGGACCTGCCGGCCGGTGCCGTCGTTGGGACAAGCAGTTTAAGAAGAGAGTCACAAATTCGTGCAGCCCGTCCTGATCTGGAAGTGAAATGGATTCGCGGTAATATCGATACGCGTCTAAAAAAGCTGAGAGATGGTGAATTTGATGCGATTGTTCTTGCTGCTGCTGGTTTGAAGCGTATGGGCTGGAGCGAGGACCTGGTTACGGAGTATTTGGATAAAGACGTTTGTGTCCCGGCTGTCGGTCAAGGGGCATTAGCGATTCAAACAAGAGAATCTGACACTGAGTTACGCGAATTGTTGGCCAAAATTAATGACAGTTATACCGAGAAGACAGTGGCAGCAGAACGTAAATTTCTTCACGACTTGAATGGGGGCTGTCAAGTTCCGATCGGTGGCTATGCATACCTTGAAGGTGATGAAATTGTTTTGACTGCGCTGGTAGCTACCCCGGATGGGAAGACCATTTTGAAGGAGACTTTCAAAGGGGCCGATCCAATCGATGTGGGGAAAGAAGCTGCTGATCATCTGAAACAGTACGGTGCCCAAAAAATTGTGGATGATGCGAAAGAGGAGCTTGATCAATAATGGGAGCACTGACGGGGAGGAATATTCTTGTCACCCGTGCTCAATCTCAGGCCGCCTCATTATCTGAAAAAATAATGCAAGCAGGAGGGACCCCGATAGAGGTCCCGCTGCTTCATTTCGCTTTACGCAATAACCAAGAAAATAAGCACTATGTAGAACAACTTCACGAATACGCTTGGATTTTTTTTACAAGCTCTAACGGCGTGAGGTTTTTTTTCAAGTTATGGGACAAGAAAGCTAGAGCATGGCCTGAACAATTGAAGGTAGGAGCTGTAGGCGAGAAAACAGAAAAAATGCTGTTAAAATATGGGGTATCTGCAGACTTCGTTCCAAGTACATATACCGCAGAAGTTATGGCAGATGAATTTCTTAAAAATTATAATAACCCAGGCCCCCTATTATTAGTTCGTGGAAATAGGTCAAGGGATGTATTGCCTGAAGCAATGAAAGGGCATGTTTTTTTCCAATCAATGACCGTGTATGATACGCTATTAGCGAAGGATCATAGCCCCTTAATCAAGACACTGGAAAACCTTGAAATCGACGCTTATACTTTCACAAGCCCTTCTACGGTTGAAGCGTTCGTAAGGTTGTGTGATAAACACACAGCCTTTTATAAATTTCTCTCTGTTCCTTGCGTGTGTATAGGACCTACCACAGAGGAGAAAGCGAAACAGGAAGGATTTCTGAACATCCTGATGTCAGAACAAAGTTACACGATAGAAGGCATGACAGAGCTTATGGAATGTTATTTCAGGGAGAAAGGATAAGATATTGATGGACAATAAAGGCTTTAAAAGACATCGACGCCTGCGCCGTACAGAGTCCCTTCGTGCGTTGGTCAGAGAAACTAAATTAACGAAAGATGATCTCATCTATCCTATTTTTGTGGTGGAAGGGAAAGGAATCAGAAATGAGGTATCCTCCATGCCAGGAGTATTCCATATTTCCCTGGACTATCTGACTGAAGAAATGAAGGAGCTGGAGGCAAAAGGAATCCGTTCGGTAATTGTCTTCGGGGTACCGAATGAAAAAGACTCGCAAGGCTCCCAGGCTTATTGCGAACACGGCATTGTACAAGAAGCAATCAGGCAAATTAAAAGGGACGTTCCTTCCCTGACTGTGATTGCCGATACATGTCTTTGTCAGTATACGGATCATGGTCATTGCGGCCTTGTAGAAAACGGAGAAGTATTGAATGATCCCTCATTAGAGTTGTTGGTCAAAACAGCTGTCAGCCAGGCTGAAGCAGGAGCTGATATTATTGCTCCTTCCAACATGATGGATGGGTTTGTCGCTGCTATCAGACAAGGATTGGATGAAGCGGGCTACAGTCAGATCCCGATAATGTCCTATGCTGTTAAATACGCTTCGGCTTTTTATGGCCCGTTCAGGGATGCTGCCCATAGTTCGCCTCAATTTGGTGACCGTCGGGCATACCAGATGGATCCTGCCAATCGTTTGGAAGCGTTGCGAGAAGCGGAATCTGACATCGAAGAAGGAGCTGACTTTCTTATTGTCAAGCCCGCCTTATCCTATATGGATATCATGCGGGAAGTGAAAGACCGATTCAATGCACCGCTTGTTGCTTATAATGTCAGTGGAGAATACTCTATGATCAAAGCAGCAGCGATGAACGGCTGGGTCAATGAACAAGAAATCGTCATGGAGAAATTGACCTCGATGAAACGTGCTGGCGCTGATTTGATCATCACTTACTTTGCTAAGGATGCAGCAGACTGGCTGAATGAATAATATTTCTAAGGTGGTGCGGAGCAATGAAAAAATTTGATCGTTCAATTGAAGCATATAAAGAAGCCGAGCAGCTGATGCCAGGTGGAGTGAACTCACCTGTACGTGCTTTTAAATCTGTCCATATGGACCCGGTGTTCATGGAACGTGGAAAAGGTTCAAAAATCTACGATATTGATGGAAATAAGTATATTGATTATGTATTAAGCTGGGGACCATTGATTCTGGGCCATGCGGATGACCGTGTTGTAGAAAAGCTTAAATCTATTACAGAATTAGGGACAAGCTTTGGTGCCCCGACAGAAATTGAAAATAAGCTTGCTCAATTAGTCATCGACCGTGTACCTTCTATCGAAATGATTCGGATGGTTAATTCAGGTACGGAGGCAACTATGAGTGCGCTCCGTGTTGCAAGAGGCTACACGGGCAGGAACAAAATTTTGAAATTTGAAGGAAATTATCACGGTCACGGAGATTCTCTGCTGATTAAAGCAGGCTCAGGAGTAGCTACACTTGGACTTCCTGATTCTCCAGGGGTCCCAGAGGGAATTGCCAAAAACACGATTACTGTGCCGTATAACGACATGGAGAGTGTCCGTTATGCATTTGAACAATTTGGTGATGATCTGGCAGCGGTAATTGTTGAGCCTGTAGCTGGAAATATGGGCGTTGTACCTCCACAGGATAATTTCCTGCAGGAGCTTCGTAAAATCACAGAGGATAATGGTACGGTACTGATTTTTGATGAAGTGATGACCGGCTTTCGCCTAGGGTATAACTGTGCGCAGGGCCATTTCGGTATAACGCCTGACATGACCTGCCTGGGCAAGGTCATCGGTGGCGGACTTCCTGTTGGCGCATACGGCGGCAAAAAAGAAATCATGGAGCGAGTCGCACCTACGGGTGATATTTATCAGGCGGGTACATTGTCTGGAAATCCATTAGCAATGACAGCAGGATACGAAACATTAAAAGCAATGGATAGGGCTGCTTATGAAGCAATCAATGAAAAAGTGGACCGCCTGATCGAAGGCTTTACGGACGCAGCAATAGAAAATGATATACCACTTACGGTAAATCGTGCGGGATCCATGGTAGGCTTTTTCTTCAATAAAGAAGGCGTTTATAACTTTGAAACAGCCAGCTCCTCTAATTTAGAATTATTTGCAAAATATTATCGTGGAATGATTGAAGAAGGAATTTTCTTGCCGCCTTCTCAATTTGAAGGTTTGTTCTTATCCACTGCTCATACGGATGAAGATATCGAAAAGACAATCGAAGCAGCGAGAAAAGTATTTGCGGATAACAGTAAAAAATAATCACTCATAATAAAAGGACATGGATTTACTTTTGATTATTCACATAGCATAAAAAGGCTTAGAGGAGATTTTCCTCTAAGCCTTTTTGTAAGGAGGTTTCTTTTTGTTTCGTATATTTTCCCTTCCCTGTGCATAAAGTGGAACAGAGATGGATGTTGCGTCATAAGGGAGGAGGAAAAGTACGTGACTAATGATAATACCAATGTGTTTTCTTTTTATTTAGACGAATCGTTATGGTTTGAAAGAGGACAGGAAGTCAATGAGTTGATGGGGATTTCGCTGGATCCGGAAATCGTCATACATCCCTTGGATGAGACAGTATTGATTCAAGGGGCGATCAACCTTACTGGGGAGTATTTTGCTAAATCAGACGAGGACTCAGAAGCGGAAACTGTAGCACCTTTCCCTTCCAGGAAGCTAGTTGAAAGAGTAGAACAAGAAGAAGAGGGTGCAAGCCAGTTTTATCATCAATTTCCTGTAGAGGTTTCCATCCCCAGGAATCGTGTTGAAAATGTAGATGATGTATCTGTAAGTATTGACGTTTTTGATTATGAATTGCCTTCTGCAAACCAACTCAAACTCCATGCAACTATTGCTATTCATGGAATAGAGGAGGCGGATAGAGAAAAAGAGGAATCTGCTTCGTCCAAGGTAAGGAGCGAAAACAACACTCCCTGGGAACAATCTTCTCAATTTGAAGTGGATTACCCAGAAAATGATGAAGTACTTACGTCTCCTGAGGAAAATACTTTATCGTTGGAGCAAGAGAGTTCAGTTATTGAGGAAGAAGCTGTTGAATCTAAATCAGAATCTTCAAGTGGGGATCGCTGGAAATATAAAAAAGTCCAGACACTCTCTGAATTTTTTAACCATGGATCCGCTCCGGAAGTAGAAGAAAATGAGCCTAGCCCGTCCCCATCCTATGAGGCATCTCCTTCCTTAGAATATATGGAGGATGAGATGGAAGTACAAGATGATGAAGGAGAAGCTGATGCTGAAAGCCGAAATATAGGCAATCAATTACTGTTCAGTATGTTTGAAGACAGGGAAGAAACTTACACAAAGATGAAAATGTGTATTGTTCAAGAGGAAGATACACTTGAAAGTATTGCAGACCGCTATCAAATTTCCATTACTAATTTGACGAAGGTGAATAATGTTTTCGAAGATGATCTTAAACCTGGTAAAATCATTTATATTCCTTCGCAATCATAATAGGATTCCTAAAAGGCTGTCCTGGAAGATTCCATCCCTTCCTCGACAGCCCGATCTGTTTTGAGGGAGGGATTTTTTGAATTATTTACAAACTATTATCCACAGGTATGGGATGTCGATTCAAAGAACCGAACAAATCACTAATAAATTATATCGTATCCAAACCGATTATGGTGATTTTGCGCTAAAACAGTCCCGCTATCACTCGAATGAAGAAAATAAATGGCTTTCCATTGCAGAATGGCTCGAAGCTAACGGGGGACAGCTTGCGCCACCGATAGCCCGAACAAGAGATAGAAGCCCATATGTAAAAAGCGAAAATTGGCTTTATTATCTCACCCCATGGGTGCAGCACACCAAAGATGAGTATCCAACTCATGATATAGAAAGTTTTTATCGCAGCCTGGGGATATTGCATAAACAAACGAAGCAGACATCTCCGGCTAATCAACCCTATATTGAATATTTATGGAATAGAAGAGAGGCGAGCGAGCAAGCGCATCAACATCTGCTCGTTAAGATAGAGGAATTTGAAAAGCGCCATTATATGCCCCCGCTGGGACTGGCTGTTTGTTCGCAGTATAAGCAGATTCATTATTCTTTAGAATTTATGAAAGATTTATTTCGCGAGTTTCCTGATCGCGAAAAGATGTCGGGGAAAATACCACAGGTCATTAATCATGGCAACCTGAAAAACGATCATATCATTCAATATCACGGTCATAGCTATTTTCTTAACTGGGAACGAATGTTTGTTGGACCTGCCATGTTGGACGTCAGCAGGTTCTTTTTGAATGATTTCCGTTTTCATGACAGTCCCGTTGATGCATATATTAAGAAATTTTCTGTCTATGAGCAATTATATGGAATGACTAACCAAGAGCGTCTTCTTTTAGCGATTCACCTTATTGATCCTCATCATTATTTCCGCCGGTTGGATCAATTGGCAGGAGATAAAAATTCAAGTGAGCTTGAAAAGGTACAGAAATTAGAGAAAAGTTTTCGGCGTATGGTATATGGACGGTTGATTGCCGAATCTCTTTTTTCTTCTTTTCAAGCTCAGCAAGTAAAAGAAAATGAGTCTATATCCACTCCAGATGAAACGCAATGAATATCCCGATGAATATTCCAAGCAGAAATACATCCAATGTAGTCGGAAAGAGGAGCGTGCGTAGTAATTGAAAAATCATAAGCGGCAGCATCGCTTTTTCGATAATGTAAAGCCACCTGCGGCACCATGGAGGCAGTCGGTAACGATACAGTCTACTCATTTTAATCACCTCTTTGTATAAAATATGATGAATTGGATAAAATGATGAAAATGCGGATTTTAGCAGCAAGAACTAAGTAACTGTTGATTTTAACTACATTTCTCTATACAATATGAAATATAATTGAACACGTGAAATGCCGTGATGGGGAAGAGTACAGGATGCAAACCTACAGAGAGGGAAACATGTGCTGAAAGTTTTCCAGGATATTGTATGCTAGAAGGTCGCCCCGGACGCAGCTTCTTTGAAACGAAAAAGAGTAGGAGGAGCCGGTTTGAAGCCGTTAACGAATGAAGTGCACAAGGGAGAAGCATGTTACCTTGTGAATAAAGGTGGTACCACGGAGATCAATCTCTTTCGTCCTTTTTTGGATGAAGGGGATTTTTTTATTTTGACTTTATGAAAGTTTTTAAAGGAATAAAGTATATGAAAAACTTCGGCTTTCGTCATAAGACTTAGCGACATGCCAAGGTTTTCTAACACGGCAATTTAAAGGAGGAAATGCTTTATGACCAATCAGGACGTATCGTTACCGCCCAAGTATGACCCGACCACTGTTGAAAATGGAAGGTACAAATACTGGGTGAATGGGAAATTTTTTGAAGCGACAGGTGACAAATCGAAAGAACCTTATACAGTTGTCATCCCGCCACCGAACGTTACAGGTAAACTACATCTTGGTCACGCATGGGATACTACATTGCAAGACATCATTACACGAACAAAAAGAATGCAAGGCTACGATGTATTATGGCTGCCAGGCATGGACCATGCAGGTATCGCAACTCAGGCAAAAGTAGAAGCCAAGCTGAAAGAACAGGGCCTTTCCCGTTATGATTTAGGCAGGGAAAAGTTCTTGGAACAGGCCTGGTCATGGAAAGAAGCATATGCGGATTTCATACGTACGCAGTGGGAGAAATTAGGGCTGGGACTTGATTACTCCCGTGAGCGTTTTACATTAGATGAAGGGTTGTCTGAAGCGGTTAAAGAAGTTTTTGTGAAACTTTATGAAAAAGATTTGATCTATCGCGGTGAATACATCATCAATTGGGATCCCGCTACGAAAACCGCCCTCTCTGATATCGAGGTCATTTATAAAGATGTCACCGGACATTTTTATCACATGAAATATCCTTTAAGTGACGGCTCTGGTCATATTGAAATAGCTACTACCCGGCCGGAGACGATGTTAGGAGATACCGCAGTTGCTGTGCATCCTGAAGATGAACGTTACAAGCATCTGATCGGTAAAAAGGTTACATTGCCTGTTACTGACCGTGAAATAGAAATTGTTGCAGATGATTATGTAGATATGGAATTTGGTTCAGGGGCAGTGAAAATCACACCAGCCCACGACCCTAACGATTTTGAAATCGGGAATCGTCATAATCTGGCACGTATTCTTGTCATGAATGAAGACGGCACCATGAATGAAAATGCAGGCAAGTACCAGGGAATGGACCGTTTCGAATGCCGGAAACAACTGGTGAAGGATTTACAGGAACAAGGCGTTTTATTCGATATCGAAGATCATCATCATTCGGTAGGCCATTCCGAGCGTAGCGGGGCTGTCGTTGAGCCTTACCTTTCTACTCAGTGGTTTGTGAATATGGAGCCGCTTGCGAAGGAAGCGATTAACTTGCAGCAAGGTGATGATAAAGTACACTTTGTACCGGATCGTTTTGAAAAAACTTATCTTCATTGGATGGAAAATATCCGGGATTGGTGTATTTCAAGACAATTATGGTGGGGGCATCGCATCCCGGCTTGGTATCATAAACAAACTGGTAAGATTTATGTAGGTAAAGAAGCTCCAGAGGATGCAGAAAATTGGAAACAGGATAATGATGTATTGGATACTTGGTTCTCCTCTGCATTGTGGCCATTCTCAACAATGGGCTGGCCGGATGAAAATAATGAAGATTTTCAACGTCACTTCCCTACGGATGCATTGGTAACCGGTTATGATATCATCTTTTTCTGGGTAAGCCGCATGATTTTCCAGTCCATCGAATTTACAGATCGTCGCCCCTTCAAAGACGTTTTAATTCATGGTCTGGTCAGAGATGCTGAAGGCAGGAAGATGAGTAAGTCTCTTGGCAACGGGGTAGACCCAATGGATGTCATTGAGAAATATGGAGCGGACTCACTACGGTATTTCTTATCTACAGGATCAGCGCCTGGGCAGGACCTGCGCTTCCAATGGGAAAAAGTAGAATCTACCTGGAACTTTGTCAATAAAATCTGGAATGCTTCCCGGTTTGCATTAATGAATATGGGAGATATGACCTATGAAGATATTGATTTGTCCGGGGAAAAATCGGTAGCAGATCAATGGATTTTGACTCGCTTGAACCAAACGGTAGAACAAGTGACAAAAAATATCGACCGCTATGAATTCGGGGAAGCTGGACGTCACCTATATAACTTCATCTGGGATGAGTTTTGTGATTGGTATATTGAAATGGCAAAGCTGCCTCTATATGGTGAAGATGAAGCGAAGATCAAAACAACTCGCTCCGTGCTTGCTTATTCATTGGATAACATCATGAGAATGCTGCACCCATTCATGCCATTTGTTACAGAAGAGATTTGGCAGCACTTGCCTCACGAAGGCGAGTCTATTACTCAAGCAGCCTGGCCAAAAGTGAAGCCGGAATTCGATAATGAGAAAGCTGTCGGTGAAATGGAACGACTCGTCACCATCATTCGTGCAGTCCGTAATATTCGCGCGGAAGTAGATACGCCGATGTCCAAAGAAATTCAGTTGCTGATTCAAGCAAAAAATGAAGAAGTGGAAAAAGAATTAGAAATAAACCGCCACTATTTGGAGCGTTTCTGTAATCCAAGTGAACTTACGATTGCAACAAGTCTACAAGCTCCAGAAAAAGCGATGTCTGCTGTTGTAACAGGTACAGAACTTTACCTTCCTTTAGCTGGACTGATCAATATCGAAGATGAGATCCAACGGCTAGAAAAAGAGAAGGAAAAATGGGATAAAGAAGTGGAGCGAGTACAGAAGAAACTTTCGAATAAAGGTTTTGTCAATAAAGCTCCTGAGCACGTGGTTCAAGAAGAACGTGAAAAAGAAACCGACTACTTAGATAAGCGGGCAAAAGTGGAAGCACGTATCAATGAGTTGAAAGCGTAAAGAACAGGAAAACTAGAGGGTGTTCCAAGTTGGGATGCCCTCTCTTTGTTATGAAGGGAGGAATATCAGATGTTGACGTATGAACAAGCAATTGAATGGATTCATAGTCGAGAAAAATTCAAAATTAAACCAGGTTTGAAACGGATGGAATGGATGATGGAAAAGCTGGATCATCCAGAACGAGAACTGAATGCCATCCATATTGCTGGTACTAATGGGAAAGGGTCGACACTGTCTTTTTTACGGAATCTTTTAGAAGCTCAAGGAAAGAATGTCGGTACTTTCACCTCTCCTTATATCATTCACTTTAATGAAAGGATCAGTGTAAATGGAAAACCAATCCAAGATGATGACTGGCTGCAGCTTGTAAAGACAATCAAGCCTTTAGCTGAAGAATTAGCCCAGACTCCATTAGGTGAACCAACTGAATTCGAAGTCATTACTGCCATGGCTCTATTATATTTCAAGCAGGCAAGTCTTGATTTCGTAATCATGGAAACTGGCTTGGGTGGGCGTTTTGATTCTACTAACATCATTCAGCCTATTGTGGCGGCTATTACAAATATAGGGCTCGATCACATGAAAATTCTTGGTAACAGTTACGAAAAAATTGCTGTGGAAAAGGCTGGCATCATCAAAGAAAATGTACCAGTTGTCACTGCTGTAGAAAGCGAAGAAGCTATACAAGTAATTAAACAGAAGTGTCAGGAAACATCCTCGAATCTTTTTCGATTGAACCATGATTTCTTTGTAAGTCATCAAAGCAGTGATGAAGAAGGAGAACACTTTTTCTTTTCCAATAGATCCTATCAATCCAAATTACTGACAAGCCGTATGAAAGGCAGACATCAAGAAGCGAATGCTGCAGTTGCCTTAGAGATTATGGAGGTGTTACGGGATAAAAGTTACCCGTTCCGCCGGGAAGATTACTATAATAGCATTATGTCAACAGAATGGCCAGGCAGGTTTGAACGGGTATCTGAAAGGCCTTTGGTAATCATAGATGGGGCCCACAATGAAGAGGGCACGAAAACATTGATGAGAACAGTTGGTGAACATTTCCCTGACAAACGTAAGTTTCTGCTCTATGCTGCCCTTGAAGATAAACCGGTAAAAGGAATGCTTGAGCAGCTTAAAGACAATTTTGATCAAATCACATTCACAAGTTTCAACTTTCCTCGGGCAATGGAGGCTCGTCTATTGAAGGAAGTTTATGATGAAGACAATACTCGAGCAGAACAAGTATGGGAGGAAGCCCTTGAAAACATAATGGGTAAAATGACGTATGGAGACGTATTGCTTGTAGCAGGCTCGTTATATTTCATCTCTGATGTCAGAAAATACTTTGAATATAGGTAAAAGGTATGATAATATAATAGTTATCTGAAAATTGCTTACGTTATAAATACATCTTTTGCATTCATCATCAAGCAATAAATGGTAAAAGTATAATAGATTTGATGCAGGGAGATGCATGTGATGACGAAAGAGAAGAGGATTGCCATATGGTTGACCTGGCTTTTCGTTTGGCCGATTAGTTTATACGGGGTATATAGTTATATGGAACCAGGATTTGAAGGTTTAATGGCGGATCTATTCTCTTTTGCCATTTTAATTTGTATTGTCTCTTTATTCCCTCTTATATTTAAAGAGGGGCCGATCTTTTTGATTCAGGGTGTCAGTCTGGCAGTGTTTCTTTATTTCGGCTTATTTATGGAAATAGTTCTGACGCAGATAGGTGTTATCTCCCTGCTTATAAAAGTGCGCATCACACGGGAGGACCTGCACCGCTTTCCGATGAACATGCTGATGTTTTTAGTCACGAGTATCGTTGGCGCTACAGTCTACTATCTTCTTGGGGGAGAGCATGGCAGTGCTGCCTATAATGAGTTGTATGATATCTTTCCTATTCTTGCTTATGCTATTATTATATTTTTAGTGAATCAGACCTTGATTAAAGTAATAGGGGTACTCCTACAGAAGCGCCCGTTTCAATTGATTGATCGTGCTACTTTATGGGAAACATACACTACAGTGCTCATTTTCCCGGTGGGTTTTGTCTTGTACAGGCTGTATGCTGATCTAGGAATCGTGGCCGTTTATTACGTAGGTATCCCTTTTGTTTTTATTTCTGCCATGCTCATGCTGTACCATACCAGCCAACAACTTAATGGATACCTGCAAAAGACGAGTGATATCGGTCATGAACTTACAGGACGTCTGAAATCCAAGGAAGTGATCGATCTCTTCATACTTCGGGTAGCAGAGCTCTTACCGCTTAAATATATTTATATTTTTAATGTGAAAGATGAGGAAAGCCTGACCTTGATGCGGTTTTATGATGGAAGCGGGCAATATAGCTTCTCCGAGTTCACTTTAAAGCCAGGGGAGGGTGTCAGTGGCTATGTGTGGCGGGAAAGAAAGGGAGTACGGTACAAAAAACAAGGCGAGTGGCTGCATTTAAATAATGGTTATATTCCAGATGATGGAGAAAGCGTTTTATCACTACCTGTCTTTCAGAATAATAAAATCGTTTCGGTTATTACGGTTATTTCTGATCAAAAGCGCGCATTTGAAAAGTATCAATATATGATTTTAGACATTTTGATTAATTATCTTGCTGTAGCTATTGAGAATGCGAACAATTATGAGCTCACTAAAAATAAAAGTGAACGTTGTCCCCTCACGAATTTATATAATTACCGTTACTTCGAAGAGCAATTGGAAAAAACATTTCTCACCTTTAACAAGACAAATCGACCCATGTCGCTTGTTTTATTGGATATTGATCATTTCAAGGTAGTAAATGATACATATGGGCACCAGAGCGGCAACGAAATTCTATGCAGTGTGGCGGATTTGCTGAAGAATCAGATTGGAAGTGAAGGTCTGGCAGCTCGCTATGGTGGAGAAGAGTTTGTTATCTTATTACCGGGTTATAACCTTAGTGAAACGATGAACACCGCTGAAAAACTAAGGGAAAGTATAGCATCATCCACTTTTTATGCTTATGATCATATTGTAAATCAGGACGGCCCGGCTGCTGTTTCCATTACAGCAAGTATTGGAGTAGCCACCTATCCCGACCACTGTGAAGAAGCACTTGAGCTTGTCCGCCATGCGGACCGGGCTATGTATGTAGGCGCAAAACAACAAGGGCGCAACAAAGTTGCCAACTATGAAAGTTTACTAGGGATAGCTGAATAATCAATGGAGCTATCTCTGGTAAATTCTTCGCCTTATCTTCGTTTATCCTCTCCCCCCAAATATCCTCGAAGGAGATTGTTTGATGAAATTTAATCTCATTTTTTATTTTTTCCTTATTGGCTTGGTATTCGGTTCTTTTTTTAATGTAGTCGGCTTTCGAATCCCCATACAATCTTTCTTCCGGCATCACCGTTCCCACTGTCCCTCATGCGATAAGCAGCTTTCCTGGCAGGACTTGATCCCTGTTTTATCTTACCTACGTCTGAAAGGGAAGTGTCGGTATTGCCACACCTCTATTTCTATTATTTATCCCTTTGTAGAACTCTTCACTGGTAGTTTATTCGCATACAGCTTTTACATTTTTGGATTAACATTAGAACTCTTCACTGCTTTATTGTTAATTTCCCTGTTCAGCATTATTTTTGTCAGTGACATGGCTTATATGCATATTCCTGATAAAGTGCTGCTCGTATTTTTTATCCTATTCCTGGTTCTTCGTATGCTACAGCCCATAATTTCCTGGAGCAATGCTTTTCTTGGGGGGATTTCAGGAATAGTGCTCATAGGAGCGATTATTCTTCTTAGTAACGGGGGCATGGGTGCTGGAGATATGAAGTTGTTTGGAATAATAGGTTTCATCATGGAGGTCGAAGGTTTGATGGTTACTTTTTTTCTAGCTGTCATTAGTGGAGCTCTTCTCAGTATAATTCTGATGTTATCAGGGAAAGCATCACGAAGCCATCCCATTCCTTTTGCCCCCTTTATCATCTTTGGATCTTTAACTTCCTTCTTTTACGGTGACAGAATCCTGATATGGTACATCGCTTTCTTTTAACAAGACTCTGTTAAAACCCAGTGTTTGATTTTAGCTCCCTTTACTTGAAGACTCAGTTTTGAGAGAAACTGTTTCTGTTATGGTGGTGAGCGTTTGGAGGTTCGGGAAATCACTCGCTTTCCATGGGGGTACGGTGATCTTCCTCGGGCTAAAGCCCTGCGGGATCTCATCATGTACTATTTTCCCATAGGACTTTGAATAAGCTTCTTGAATAAACTCGGCACGAAGAAAATGCGTAGCATTTTCGAGGAGTCTTGCAATTTCCCGGACCTCCTTGCGTTCATGATTAAAACGGAAACATCGGTATGGTGTTCTTCAAACAAAGGTAGAGCTATTCATGAAAGTGCACTGTCACCTGCATCATAATTCAAAATTATTCGTGGAAGACATCTTCATCTATTACAGGGTTCATTTCTCCCATCCTTCGGCTGCGTTGGTAGGAAAGCTGCGAGACTCCCGCGGGAGACGGAGCTAGGCAAGATCCCACAGGAGTGAAACGACTGAGGAGGCTTGCCAGTTCCCCCGCAGGAAAGAAATGAATGCGTAATCTCCTTGGGAAACACGACACGCATAAGCAGAACATCAAAAGGGAAGGGCTCTTTCTTCCCGTTGGTGGACTGCTTATGTCGCGAGTGTCTAGGCGATGAAGTTGGAAAGCGAGTAGTTTCCCAGCCACCCCTTACTCTTTTTTGGTAAAGAACCCCTTCTATCTTGAAACTGAGTCTTCGACTTTACGGCCCTATTGTTGAATGAAAAACCAACAACAATCTTTAAAAAAGGTACTGATTTACCAGTGATATTTAACAAAGCCACTGATAAAAAAATATCAATAATGATACAAGACATAGTCAACAAATAACTGCTTGAAAAGAAATTGTCGAACGTTAATTGCATTCCGGTGACAAGTTTCGTCTACTTTTTTTAAATACTTTTGGTAGAGTAGTACAAAACGACCCAGAGGTGGTGAATCTAGTGGACAAGCAGGATAAAATCTCTATAAGGATGAATGGCAAAGAGACATTGATCCCTCGGGAAGACGAGAAAGCGATAGAGGAGGTAGTTACTTCTCAAGAAGAACAAGCAGCTACAGCTGAAGTATATGAATATGAACACTCGGAACAGAAAAAAGTAATCAAACCCGAAGCTTGGAAGAAGCATCCCTATTATAAAAAAAAGAAGAGGAAAAAGAAGCTTTCTTCCCCTGTGAAGAATATCGTCGTGTCAGTAATTGGAGCACTATTGTTAGGGCTTTTACTAGGGTTTATTTTACTCCGTATGTTTGTAGGGATTACTGAAAGTGATGGGGCAGCAACAGAAAATCCTGTCGCATACACAGGGGGTACAGATACTGGGAATGCTGAATCAGTAACAACGGATGGAGGAAGCGCCATTAAACTTCCAACTGTCGAAGCGTATGTGGTTCAGGCAGGGTATTTTACAAGCAGGGAGAAAGCGGAAGAATGGAGCCAAAACTATATAGAAAAAGGATATCCTACTGTAGTTTGGGAGCGGGAGGGTGATGTTTTCCTATTTACAGGACTGGCCAGAAGTTATGAGGCTGCTAATGAAAAAGCATCCCCATTACTTAAGGATGACCTTCAAACCTATGTCAAACCTTGGAAAGTCACAGCAACTGAAAAGGTGAACGTAAAAGGAGCGGAACCTCTCAGTGGTTTCGCTGATTTATTCTATTCGACTATAGATGGAAAAGAAACGACAGAGGAATGGAATCAACTTGCTGTACGCCTGCCTGAAAATGAAACATTCAACGAACTTAAAGCTGCTATAAAGAGTTTAAGTAAATCGAATAGCAGCAGCCAAAAAGATGTGCTTTTATTGAAAATTTGGAAAAGCTATGAAAATATTCTTAAAAAATAGGTGCTGTAAGTGCCTATTTTTTTATTTTAGTTTAATTATTTAACTAGAAAGTAGGAAAAGCTTATAATAAAAATCAGATATGTAGAATATAGAAAAAGCTAAATCGCAATATAACTATTTTTATTATTTCTTGAAAGTTTAATACACTGGTTAGAACCTCACAGTTTGTTATTGGGAAAGGGTGTCAGGATGGACAAATCATTAGTGTTAGGCTCAGCTTCACCAAGAAGGAAAAGTCTGCTTGAATTAGCCGGCTTTCAATTTGGAATCAGAACAAGCGAAGCAGATGAATCTGTCGTTAAGAGTAAGGATCCTGAAACGTTGGTTCAGAAGCTTGCAGAGGTAAAGGCCGAGCAAATCGCTACAACAGAAAATGAAGTATTAGTAACGGCGGATACAGTTGTAAGCTTTGCTGGAAACGTGTTGGGAAAACCGGAAAACCGGATGGAAGCAATCGAAACACTTCAGCTATTAAGCGGCAATACTCATGCCGTTCATACAGGTGTGATGATCCGGGGGTATAATCAATCTAAAATATTTTCCATAAAAACCGACGTAGAATTTATGGAGTTGGCGGAAACAGATATCATTCGTTATGTAGATACAGGAGATCCTTTCGATAAAGCGGGAAGCTATGGAATCCAAACGAAAGGAGCATTATTGGTAAAAGGGATACGTGGAGATTATTATAATGTCGTCGGGCTTCCTATCGCTTATCTGGTAAAAGAGCTTGAAAAATATGACATCACTCCCTCTTGAAAATAATTTGTGAGGAAAAACAGGAAAGGGTGCAGTGATTTTGTCAGATGCCCAGGTTATGTTGAAAGATGTGCCTCTAGCTGATAGGCCAAGGGAGCGTATGATAGAACATGGTCCCCGTCATTTATCGAACCAGGAACTGATAGCTATTCTCCTTGGCAGTGGATCGAAGAACGATTCAGTGATGAACTTGTCCCAGCGTTTGCTGATACATTTTGAGGGCTTGGATCTTTTGAAGGATGCCACAATTGAAGAATTGACAGCGATCAAAGGAGTAGGTACAGCAAAAGCTGTGCTCATCCAGGCGGCCTTAGAAATAGGTAAAAGAATCCATCAAATGAAGCCGCCTGAACGCTACATCATTCGCAGCCCGGAGGATGGAGCAGATTTTGTAATGGAAGAGCTGCGAGGACTTAAACAGGAACATTTCATATGTCTGTTTCTGAATACGAAAAATCAAGTTCTGCATCGACAAACGATATTCATTGGAAGTCTCAACGCCTCGATCGTTCACCCGCGCGAAGTCTATAAAGAAGCGGTCAAGCGGTCAGCTGCCTCACTTATTTGTATTCATAACCACCCCTCTGGTGATCCGACTCCATCGCAAGAAGACATCAATGTAACGAGAAGATTAGCGGAATCAGGGAAGATGATCGGTATCGAATTGTTGGACCATTTAGTGATTGGTGATCGGAAATTTGTATCCCTTAAAGAAAAAGGGTACTTGTAATACTTTCTGTTTTTTCAATGAAACCCTATGAAAGGTGGGATGTAGAGGTTTTCAATCAGATTTTAAAAGGGAAACCTAACGAAAACCTCACACAAATTTTTAAAACACCATTTTTTCTAGGAGGTTCCCGTACAATTCGGATATTTTAACGGGAGCTTCCTTTTTCATTTTATTAGTCACATGTGTATAGATTTGGACAGTTGTACCAGCATCATCGTGACCAACTCTTTTCATGATTGTAGCTAATTCCACTTTTGCTTCAGCAAGCATACTCACATGAGTGTGTCTAAAAATATGAGGAGTAGCTTTCTTCTGGATATCTGTATATTTTAGAAGTCGGTTCATTCTTTTATTCAATTGTATGGTGTTAAAAGGGAACCCATTAGGTCGAGCAAAAACAAAATTCTCATCGTGATAGGGGACAATAGTATTGTAATATGGCACCTCTGTATTTCTGAGCTTAAGCTTACGTTTATCGTTATCATTAACCACCTTCCTTAGCATGTCCATTACCTTTTTCTCCATGATAACTTCACGAACAGACCCTTCAGTCTTAGGCGGTGTTAATACATACTCCCTCATGTTGTTCGATTCATTATAAATAGTTTTTGTTATATCAATAGTATTAGTTTCAAAGTTTAAATCTTCTTTTTTCAAAGCGCATAATTCACCAGGACGCATCCCGGAGAAAGCTAATGTATAAAACCTTTCTTTGTCATAAAGCTTACCGTATTTAACTGCAGCTGCTAAAAACTGTTCCAATTCTTCACGATCCAAATATTTCTCTTCAACCGCATCTTTCTTAATCTCAAATATGGATTTTTGCCGTTTGGGTATGTCTATATCAAGCGCAGGGTTTTCAGTAATCCAATTATTCTTTTTGGCAAATTTAAAGATGCGATTTCCGGTACTGTGTATCCCTTTAACTGTATTCCTGGCGTAATCATTAAATATGGTATTTATTACATTCTGATATAAGAAATGAGTTATGTTAGCAATTGGCTTCTTTGCTATATGCTTATTCAAAATATTTATATCTTTTCGACATCTAAGTAATGTGCTGTCCTTTTTTCCTGTTACCTTATACATTTCATACCAGGTATGGGCAAGCTCATCAAAAGTCATCTGACCTGATTTTTGATAATCATGACCATATCGTTCTAATTCATGGATAGCTTGAAGTACTTTTTTCTTAGCATCTTTTTGCTTAATCGCTCGGCGAGTGATTTGTTTTCGTTTGCCTGTGACTGGATCTCTTGGTCCATCAGACACACACTCCCATCGGACTTGACCAGATTTTAAGGTGATTTTTTC
The DNA here is from genome assembly GCF_900107755.1 of Thalassobacillus cyri. Taxonomy (GTDB): domain Bacteria; phylum Bacillota; class Bacilli; order Bacillales; family Halobacillaceae; genus Thalassobacillus; species Thalassobacillus cyri. Next base: position 181,211 of record NZ_FNQR01000005.1, read on the forward strand.
ACAATGCATTGACACATACCTCCTTTATAATAATGTAAGTTAAAAGACCTTCAAGTAAGGTGACAATTATTCATAAGCGTTAGTGTATGCGATGGTTATCAAACTGCCTAAGCCTTTCGGACGTAAAAGGAATTGTCACATTAATATTTCTCAGTGATAAAGGTTGTGTGCAGACGTCGCCAAATTTGTTCATAACGTTCATTGCATAGCTTTTCTGTTACTCTGAAATCATTTGCCCAGCGAGAAATGATGTCTTTATCAGATAGATCATATTCCTTTATCATGTGGTGGGGAAGAGCAGCATAGAGGGTGAAATGGCGTGCGTCACGCTCTTGGAGCTCTCGAAACGCTTGAGGCATCATAGATTGCCTTCCCGTATGGCGTATAGCATGACACAGCTCATGATAAAACTGTTCTCTCTGTTCTTCTTTAGAACAGCGACCATCAATAATGATTGCTCGGTAATTACCAAAGCGATCGTAACGGGAAGGCATGTCCTTGCGTATTAAGTGAATTCTATATTTCCTAGCTATGCGAGTGGCTTTGAGGTCCTTGGGATTAGTCCAACCATTTCTTATGTACCATTCAGAGACCCAATCTTCTAAGTATGTTGTAGGGTATAATGGAAATTTCATGTATGTCACATCCTCAAATAAGATTATACGAACAAATGTTCCTATTTTCAAATAAAAAAAGTCCGTTCACCCTTATGAACGGACTTTTTTTATTATAGTTTTTGAGCAAGTAGCTCTATATGATGTTTAATAGAAAAACGTTTTGCCATCCCTAGTCCTGGATAATGTTTTCTTTCATGAGTATCTCTAAAGTCCTTAGAACCCTTTGTTTCCTTGAAGTAGCTATTAGTATCCATAAATTTAACTAATTTGGCTACTGCTTGTAAGTATTTGCCACCAGGATTTTCCGCACCTTCAGTATCATCCGAAACAAAATGTTGGATTACTATTTCTTTGGTTGGGAGTTGTGTGGTTAGATGTAATGCAACTGCATGTGCTGGACCTCCACTTTCACTTAATTCTTTTCCTACCATTTGAAAATCACCAAAACCATCATATTCAGGTCTGTAAGTAATATGTAAATCTGTAAAATAGGATTGGTTAGGGAACTCCGCATTCTTACTTGCTTTTTTGAATGAGTCTCTCATTAGAACCCTTTTGTAATTCGAAAAATGGCGTTTGTATAATTCACTTACCTGCTCGTCCATAAAAACTTGGTAATCTATTTTACCCATATTTTCATTCATAGTGTTTATAATTTCATCAACATCAGTGTTAGGACTAGATTGATGAATAAAAGTAAAATTGTCGCTGGAGTAATCATTGAATAACTTTTGTAAATTGTTGTGGGTTGTCTCTGTAGTTATGCAATATCCTAAGGAAACGTTAGCTAAAACTAATTCAGATAGTAATTCATCAATCTTTTCAGCTTCCTCTTTTAAATCGCCGTTTTGTGGGTTAATAATGAAAATATAAGGTATTTCAGCTTCACTCAATGAATTTAATTTGTTTAGAGTGGTTTTGTTATCATTTAAAGGCTCGATTATAGGTATTACACTTGAATGTTCGGAGAAAAACGGCACTAATTCATTTAATGCATGAAGCTCATTTGATTTTCCATAAAGGTAGGGAAAGTACATAGGTTAGCCTCCTAAGTGATTAATTCAGTAATATTCTTTAGTTCATTCTTTTTATAATTTCCACTTTCAATAAGTAGCTTGATGGATTTAGGAAATGGTTTAGAACTTGAATTTACTTTTCGTGCTCTTTTCTTAAGTTGTTCTTTCATATAATGTTGCGCCTCAATAATGTCGGTTTTTAAAAAAAGGTCAAGACAAACTTTGTAAGTCATTGTATTAGGTACATCTGGTATATACCCATAAATTTCTTTTATTACTTCTTTGTATTCAGGTTTTCTTAGTGTATTAAACATCGCAACATGATCATAACTGTCAATAAAAGATTGTGGAGCTCTGTATTCCACAAGTTTCCTATCTTTAGTTAGAATTAAAATACCAGTGGATTTAGGAACATCATCAAAAACCTTGTTAACATTTTCTTCAAAAGTAACTACACATGTCTTATTAAAAAGTTTATAATACGAATTTAATTGTTTACTCAGTCTTTTGTTTGTATCAATTTCAGTTTTTATTTCATATGCAATCGAATCTCCATTTAACCAAACCAAATCTGCAATTGACTTTTCTGCTTTTACTTCGCTTAAAACTCCCCAATTGTCCAGGTTTTTATTTTCTCGCCTTATTTTAGAGTAAACTTCTGATTTATAAATATATTCACATCTATAGTTGTTCATTAGAAGTGTATAGCTTCTATTAAATAACTTTTTAAAATCCCCTGTTTTTATTGCATTCGCTACAAATTTACACCCTGTAGGTAATTCTTTTAAGGTCCTAGACTGATTCTTATTTGCAAGTTCTTTTATAAAAGTGCTGGTAAATAATTTTGAAATAGCTCTATATTTATCCATACTTTACCTCCTATTTGCATTATTCTAATTGTAGAGAAAGTAAATAGGAAATGGCAAGAAATATATGAAAGTCAATAGAACTTCCAAGAGACAATTGTGGAACGCTCGTTTTTATTCAGATGAATATTATTATTTTTCAATTGGGATTTCTAGCTTAATTTGATCACCAATTGTTTCGTAATCCGCATTACTAGCTCCATCAACAATAAAAGTGGCTTTTGAAACGCTCTCAGAATCTTTAACCTGGAAAGCGATCGCCCCATCCTTAGAGACTTGGCCATAAAAATCTCCGCCAACACTATCACTTAATAACATATCAGCTTCTGATTGCTCTCCTGTATCTGTTGTTAATGTACCTTGATCTGGATAAATCATAATATCATCTTCACTTGTGTTTTCAGCTACTGTATCCAAGACTATAAAATCTACAGTATCCTCTCCGTCGAAAAGCTCTTTTACAGCTTCATCTTCAATATTTATTGTTACACCAGCAATACTTTTAACAGTAAGATTAATTGGACCAGATTCAGCCATGGCATTAATATCTTCCACTTTAAAATGGGTAGTACGAGTACCGCCGTCTATTTCTTCGACATTACTTTCCTCGGACTCTGTTTCTTCCTCTCCAGTTGTGTCCTCTTTGTTGTCCTCATCTTCTTTGGATGTAGTATCTTGGTTTGCAGTTTCTTCAGTTCCTTCTGAATTATCCTCTGAGCCGCTAGCGGATTCACTGTCGGTACCACATGCTGCTAATCCTAGAACGAGAATTGTTAAAAGCAGGCTGTACAAGACTTTTTTCATAATTGAAACTCCCCTTTATATATTTTTTATCTATTTAAACCCACGACTATATCCGTGGTTTATTACATAATAATTGCAATAAATCCATAATTAGACAATGAAGGTTAAAAATAAAACACGTCTTAAAGACGTGAAGTAGAATACTTGCTGACTGATTTAGTATCACTTTTTTCTTTAGCCAATTCTTCAAGTAGATAGTTTAACCTTTTAACATCATTTTGAGATAATTCATCATACCGATCTAATTCATTCTGAATAAACTCTACTGTAGGATTTTTGAATTTGTTATTTTTTACAAAGAAAGTGGTAATAGACCCCGTTATCATTACTATTAATCCTATCCCAATTATCATAAGTATTACAGCGATAATTCTTCCCACTGGAGAAACAGGTGAAATATCTCCGTACCCAACTGTAGTAGTAGTAACCAGGGACCACCATAGTCCGTCGGCATAAGTATGGATGCTAGGCTCGAACTGTTTAATCAAAATTGTTGATATAAAGAGTAAAACTAAGGTTGCCCCTAAAAGTCTATCGAGCCCATTAGTCCTTAATATATTAAAAAAGGTAGGGAAGAATTTTTTCGAAACAGCTACAGCTCTCAGCAATCTAAAAAGTCTAGCTACCCTGGCAACTTGAAAAATGTTATCTAATGGGATTGCAGCGATGATGTCAAAGGGGTGTTCCTTTATATATTTCCAACGCTTTTTTGTGAATATAAGCCTTATTAGGACATCTAAAAAAAATATAACCCATACTATCTGATCAAGGAGTAGAATAATAGGGTCTCTACTCCAAAGAAAAATGACAGAAATCAACGCAAGTGTAAAAAGAGTCAATTCATAAAACAAAGAAACTTTCTTCTTTGTAATCATTCTTTCCTTTTCCTAGCTTTTGAAGTTATGTAATCAAAATAGCTTTCCAGCTCCTTGATCTCCTCTGGACCCATGGCCTTCCACTTTTCTATATCAAAAAAGGCTGAATCCTCAATGCCGTACTTTTCGAGCAGATTATTGATTTCATTCATGGCATCGAAGTCATTATCTTCGCTTTCGATTTTACCTGGATTATCCGAACGACCGAGAAGATAGTCGGTTGTTACATTAAAATGATCTGCTAATTTTTCTAACGTATCGTAATCTGGTTTTCTAGATCCTCTCTCATAGGCGGTATATGCAGGACGAGTTACCCCTAAAATCTTTGCCATATCTTGTTGTGTTTTTTTATGCTCTTTTCTAATTTTAACTAATCTATCCTTTAGCATGGGCTCCTCCTCCTTGTACCTTTATTTTACTGTAACAATTAGTTACTTTGAATAACATGTAACAAATCGAAACTTTTTTTATTGATATTTATTGACAACGTAACGTAACGATACTATTATTGTATGTAACAAAACGAAACATTCTGTTTGGGGAGGTGTATCTGATGAGATATTGGCTTAAAGAGTTTCGCACCCAACGGGGATTCACCCAAAGCAAAGTAGCAGAGCTTTCAGGAATAGAGAGATCATACTACACTATGATTGAAAAGGGGAATAGAAACCCTAGTGTTTTTGTAGCGAAATCTATTGCATCCACTCTAGGTTTTGAATGGACAATTTTTTTTGAAAAACAATGTAACGAAACGAAACATAACCAATCCAAGGAGGTGATCTAAATGCTTCAAATGCAATTCGATGAACAACAATTACAAAAAATGATTAACGACGCTGTTGATAAAGCGATTGAACGACATGCACTTAAGGACCAATTACCACCAGCGTTAACACGAAGAGAATTTATGGATTTAATGCAAATCGGTGAGACCAAATGTGCTGAACTATTTAACCGAGAGGACTTCCCGGTAATCCGAGAGTTCGGAAGACCAAGAGTGCCCACAAAGTTATTACTTGATTGGATTTATGACAATACGGAATGGGTAAAAGCGCACGCTAATCCTCAAGCAAAGTTTTCTGTTATTTAAGCTAACTAAATCTTACCAATTACAAGAAACACATTAATAGTTGGCATATGTGCCGGAAAGGAGAATCGCAAATGGATATAAAGGAGGAATTGGTCAAAGCGAGAAACCGAAAAGGGACAACTCAACTAGAACTAGCGCTGGAAGCCAATTATTGTAGGCCGGAAATCTCAAAGGTCGAAACAGGATCAAGAAAATATCAGCCTGAAATGAGGCGGGCATTTTCTGAATCGCTCGATGATCCGGAGTTTTACTTCCATACATGGGAGGATGCAACGGGTTTTGTTCATATGCCTTATCTAGACGGAGAATACATCCGGCATGAACCTATTTCTATGAGGTATTTCGCTGAACAAGAAACAAGGGAAGCACTGGAGAACTTGGACCGGGTGAAATGGTACAAACCTATATCATCCAATTCTGAACAAGAAAGAGAAGATGTGAAGCGAGTTATTAAAGAGATATTAGATTCTGCTGCATCCCAGGTTAACTTGGTAGCTTCGTTATGTAAGGAATATGACTTTTCAATGAAGACTTTATTCAGAGAATGGCTAGTTTCGTTGAAATCCAGGAGGTTTAAGAAATGAATTTAGATCAGTTTCTACAACAAGATATCGAACAGGCAGCCCGCGAACACCGCTGTTACTATGACCTGCTTAACAAATTAGAAGAGAAATTTATCCAAAGAGATTTTGACGGATGCAAGCAAGCAGCTGTCGATATCATCAATACTGCTCAGGCGTTACAACAGCTAAGAGAGAGGAAGGAACGTCATGATGAACTGCAACAAGTATCTAAAGAGTTGATAAAACAAGGAATACTATGTGCGGTGGTCAGGAGGTTCGACAGTGAGAAAGTTTAGCCGGCTGGATAAAGCATATATCTCACTATTTATATTGAGTCTAGCATTCTTGTATTTTGCATTAACAATAGCTTAGGAGGCATTTATATGAAAGCGACTGGAATCGTAAGAAAAATAGATGAACTTGGGAGAATCGTTATCCCATCTGAAATTAGAAGAAGTAATGGGTGGGCACCAGGTCAACCGATGGAGATGTTTATCGAAGATGAGAAAGTGATCCTGCAGCCATTTGACAACAAAGAAGATAACCACCTGATGGTAAAAGAACTTAATAAACTTCTGAACAATACAGATGAATCTGAAATGAAGAAAAAGATTATTGATGTGATCAGTTATGTACAGCAATAAAAAAAGCTACTCAGAGCTCTCAACTCTTAAGTAGCACAAACATTTGGATAAATTCACTTTATCACATGTGCGTTAGTCAGACAAGCATGTGGAGGTGATACGGACAGGCTTTGCCTGTCGTCATGGACAGAAGGGTTATTGAACGCTCTTCCAACTCCCCCTTTTTTACCTTCTGTCTGTGACGATGCGCAAGTCATCAGAAAGCGAGGTGAAATGATGAAGCATCCAGTAGTAGAACAAATCGAGCGAACTGGCTTTCCCTTGGATATTCAGGAACCAGAAATCTATGGAACAGATGCACTTGGGAATGAAGTAGTTCTTGGAGATACGATTTACGTATTTAATGATGAGTTTTTCTTGAAGGACACTCTGCTCCAGGAATCGATTGAACTGCTAGAAGTCCTAGGAGCAGAAGAAAAAACTGCATAAAAAAAGCCGCACGGCAATGCGGCATCTTGAAAAAGAACTTTGACAACATTATATCAGAAAAATAGAGGAGGTCCAATATGGGCATTAAAGCACAAGTGTTAAAGAGTACTGCTGACATGAATCATGAAGAGTGGTTGGAGACTCGTAATAAAGGTATCGGTGGATCTGATGCAGCATACATTGCCGGTTTCAATAAGTGGAAGTCACCAGTAGTCGTTTACATGGAGAAAGTGGGGGAGGTTCCTAAAGCTTCCCCTTCAAATGAAGAAGCAGCCTACTGGGGCAATGTGATGGAGGAGACGGTTGCTAAGGAATTCAGCAGACGCACAGGCCTGAAGGTACGACGTAGGAATGCAGTGCTTCAGCATCCGGAACATGAATGGATGCTTGCTAATGTGGATCGTCTCATTGTTGGTAAGAATGAAGGGCTCGAATGTAAGACGGCTAGCGAATACCTGAAAGATGAATGGGATGGTGAAGAGATCCCAATGGCTTACCTGTTACAATGCCAGCACTATATGGCTGTTACCGGAGCAGATGCCTGGTGGATCGCTGTTTTAATCGGCGGTAATAAGTTCGTCTATAAAAAGGTCGAAAGAGATAAGGAGCTTATTGCCAATCTTATTGAAATCGAAAAAGAGTTCTGGGAAGAACACGTGCTTATGCAAGTACCTCCTGAAATAGATGGGTCTAACGCTTCCAGTGAACTTCTCAAGGCTATGTATCCGGACGCAGAATCTGAAAGTGAAACAGAACTGGATGGGGAAGCCGATAAGCTGCTTGAAGCGCTTGAGCAACTGAAGAAAGAAGAGAAAGAACTAAAAGAACGCAAAAGCGAATATGAAAACCGCCTGAAGCAACAGCTGGGAACCTTTGAAAAAGGATTTTCCAATCAGTTTATCGTCACCTATAAAAATCAGGAAAGAAAGTCTATTGATACGAAACGGTTGAAGAAAGAGAAACCGGATCTATATGAAGAATATGCAAAAGTCAGTTCATACCGCACTTTACGATACAAGGAGGCAAAATAATGGCTACAAATAACACGGCTAAGGATCAGCTGGCTAACCGCAAAAATGGAGCTAGCACACCTGCTAATGGAAATAATCAGGTTAACACCATCCAAGCTTATCTCAAGAAAATGGGACCAGAGTTTGAACGGGCACTTCCTAAACATATGGATGCCGATCGGTTAGGGCGCATTGCCCTGACGACCATCCGGCAGAACCCAAAGCTTCTGGAATGCTCCATTCCTTCCCTTATGGGAGCTGTCATGCAGGCAGCACAACTAGGGCTGGAACCAGGATTAATCGGTCATTGCTATCTGGTTCCTTTCTGGAATGGCAAGATGAAGCAAACAGACGTCCAATTCATTATTGGATACAAAGGCATGATCGATCTGGCTAGAAGGTCTGGCCACATAGAGAGCATTTACGCTCACACGGTCCACGAGAATGATGAATTCGAGTATGAGCTGGGCCTACATCCAAAACTTGTCCATAAGCCTGCTACTGGCGAGAGAGGCGAGATGACTTTCGTTTATGCGGTAGCTCATTTTAAAGATGGAGGCTACCAATTCGAAGTGTTCAGCGCTAATGACGTGGAGAAAGTGAAGTCCAGATCCAAAGCCGGAGCTAATGGACCATGGAAAACGGATTATGAAGAGATGGCCAAGAAAACGGTCATTCGTCGCATGTTCAAGTATCTTCCTATTAGTGTTGAAGTCCAACAGCAAGCCTCCCAAGATGAAACAGTACGAAAAGATGTTACTGAAGAAGCACAGTCGATTCATGATCAAGACTATATCGATATGCAGGTTCCTGCTTCCGAAGAGGATAACAATCAAGAGAAGGAAAAAGCTGCAAACAATGAATTAGAACAGGCAGCTATGGAACTTGATGACTGATCGTATGAAGGTCACCATCCCACATTGCTATGTGTGGATGACAGCTGGATATCCTAACCGGGGAGCGATGTTCAAAAGCTACCTTGCTGGCTATGTGGAGCATACGCACCCTGGCTGGTATCTAGTAAAGATAGAAGGCATGAAAGCTATTTGCGAGAGGAGGTTCGATTAGTGAACTACATCAAGGAACTAAACGCATTCTATGATTGGCTCGAAATAAATGAACTGTCACCATCAGCAATTAATTTATGGTATGCCTTAATGCACATAAATAATAAGGCTGGATGGGCAGAAACATTTACGGTAGCCGAATCTGTGTTATGCGTGAAAACCGGATTGACTGATCGGACACTTCGGAAGGTAAGGAACGAATTGAAGCAAAAGGGAAGAATTGATTTTACTTCTAGAAAAGGTGGGCGTTCTCCCATATATGAAATCATTTCTTTCTACGTTACGGAAATAAATTCCGCGGATAGTGCCGGAGGTAGTTCCGGGGTTGGTTCCGGAGGTAGTGCCGGAGATAGTTCCGCATTAATTAAACTAAACAAAACTAAACAAAACAAAGAAGATGATGAAAACGCGTGCGCGAATCCATTCACTTTTTTTGAGCAAGAAGGTTTCGGCACGATCAGTGGATTCACCGTGGATAAGATAAATGACCTGATTAATGACTTTGGTGAAGAGCGAGTCATTGCAGCTATGCAAGAGGCTGTCATGTATGGAGCTCGTAATTTGCCTTATGTCATTCGCATATTAAACAACCCGAAAAAAGAAGGTGAGAATAATGGCCAAGGATTTTCACAGCCTGGGAAACGTTATGGCAGAAGTCATGGAACGAGCAAAAGCTATGCAGATGTCATGCGAGAACTCGAAGCAGAAAAGTCAGCCTGGGGATGAAGAGCAGTATGAGTGCCAGGACTGCAAAGACAGCGGGAAGATTGTTGTCCGACACTTCTTGAAAAATGAAAACGGTCAACCTTTGATACATCCGAATGGATCCCCAAAGTATAAAGATATCGCTCAACAGTGCTACTGCTGGGAAAAGCGCATGCTTAAAAAGCGATTCCAGAATGCTCTGATTCCTGATGAATTTCAAGAAGCCAGGCTAACTACTTACCGACAGGATAGCGAGGTTCAGCAGACTTTGTTTCAAGCGACTAAAGAATACTTGCAGTCCTTTGACTCTATCATCCATGACCGGTCAGAACATAACAGCCTGGGCTTCATCGCGGTTGTCGGAGAGAGTCGAATACGAAGTTTGGACGGATCAGCCAGGGCTGAGACAAAGCGAAAACATAATAACTTTGGGTTAGGTAAAACACATTTGCAAATGGCTGCAGCTAAATGGATTTTAAATAAGGCGAGGATCCGCATTCCAGGAGATAAGTATCGCCCGGAACGGACCAGAGGCTGCAGTGTGCTTTGCGTATCTGACGCCTCTTTCATGGATGAACTCTCCCAAGCCAAGCGCATGAATGACGAAGGCAAGCAGCTGAAAGACATGCTGCATAGTGCGACTACTGTGGATGTGCTGGTATGGGACGACCTGGGGAAGTCGAAGTGGTCTGAGACGAAAGAAGGCCTCTACTATCAAATCATCAATGAACGGTACAGGCATAAAAGACCGATTCTGTTTAGCTCGAATGAAGACAAGGCGACCTTAAGCGAGAAGATTGGCTACGCCGCATCCAGTCGTCTCCTGGGGATGTGTGGGGAGCGTTTATACGAGGTTGAAGGTGAAGATTATCGTTTGAATAAGGGGGAGCATCATCATGTGTGAATTGTGCCAAGGAAAAGGAAAAATATATTTCGTTAATCAATCAAGCGTAGGTTTTATGCCGTGTCCATATGCCAGCTGCCGAGAGAAGGCATTAAAAAAATCAGACCAGGCTATCCAAGACATCAAGCGAGTACTGAGAGAAAGAAAGGGATTGCCTGCATAAGTACAGGAGGTTGAAGTATTTGATTACTTTACACAGGTGGTACAATTGTCGTTTCCGAGGTATTCATCGGATCAACATACCGTATGGGAGAAGCAAATCAGAGCCCCACGAGTGGACTAGGGGCGATATTGATGAGAATAAGTGAGCTGGATTTCAAACAGGCCTTTATCATGGAGCAGTTACACCAATTGGATTTTACAGCTACAGAAGGACTTAGTTACGAGGAATTAAATCGGAAGCTTGCAATGGCAAGGCGTTAGAAGTCGGTGTAAATAAGAGGGACAATAAATGGTTTTAGGAGGCGATTTTATGAATCTAGCACCAACCAGGCTCCGGGTAGGAGTAGAGGAAAGAAGGAAATACTTAATTCACCAGCTCTGGAAAGAGGATTATACCGAAGATCCTGTAGGCAAGAAAACGGAAGATATGACTCTCACAGAGCTGGAGCAGATCCACATTAATGTGAAGTGCCAGAAAGCAAGGGAGCTGGAGGCAAGGTGACTATTCAATTTACAGACCAGCGTGTATATTAAAGGACTACGCTATGTACATGAGACGGAGTAAGAGGAAGTGAACAGTAACAATTATCAAGCTATAACGGTTTTACGATATTCTCACTTATTTCTTTTTCTTTTTTGTTTCTTTAGTAGGAAATGAAAAAACTTTATAAATAATCCAACTCGCTAGAAAGAAAAGGATTCCAGGTATTAAGAAAATAAAAATGGCGATGTTATTCATAATTAGATTCATTATATGCTATACCTCTTTTTATTTTATTTAAAGCAGGAGGACTGCTGCCAACGTACAGGGTGGAGTGAATACCCGGGCAGACAGCCTCTCCCTAAGTATGAACGTATCCATTCTCAGTTATGCGGAAGAGGAAAATCGACCATAATAGCGGATTTTGTGTTGTTTATTGTTGCGTAGATCGACTTTTATTTCGAAGGACGCTAACCATGGAACAAATGGAACTATTTGAAGACCAGTCAAACGAGATACCGAAAGCTGTACTATCACCTATCGAATGCAATAAGAAGCTTGGCAGACAGGCATTCGTTGCAAACCAAAGATTGTTCGGGGAGTATGTGAAGATGATCCAGAATAAATATCATTGCTCCTGGTTTGAGGCGAGGAAGATATTTTTTGAGAACAGGGACCATAATAAATAATAAAGCCGCAGCTAAAGCTACGGCAGAAAAATTATCATTAGTCTATTCTTTGTTTTCATGATGTAGGGGAGGTGTTACTAACCATCCTTTATCCTTATTCAAACGCAGGGTTCTTGCACCAAGTTGAGCTTTGTTCATGTGAAAGCGACCAAAAAGCAATGCAATGTCTTCCCGAGTTGCTTGACCCATTGCTTGGCTACATGCAACAAGCCCCTGGGCAATGTTAACCGAGAGTGTTGCACCGATTTCTGGGTCATTGACACGCGCCCCAACTGGAATATCTTCAGTATTAGCTACAGCACGTTCAGGAGGCGTGGGAGGTAGTGAAACACCCGAGAGTTTAAGAATCTCTTCTATTTCCTTGGATTCCTGTTCAATACCCTGAATTGATTCCTCCAGCAGTTTTTTTAAACCTTTATCGCCCGCATGGTTAATGAGGGTTTGGTAGCTGGCGTGATTACCCTTAGCCACAGTTAAATAACTCCAGAGGCTAAATACTTCACCATAGTGCAATGGCTCATTTTTAGGATTTCCTGATAATACTCCCATGATATATCTACTCCTTTTACCAAGTTAAGGGTATTATTCTCATTCATGGAAAGTTTATGCACTTTGCATTTAAAGAACCCGGAGCCATAGCCCCGGGTGAAGGTTGGAGGAGGACTGCTCCTACTGCTGAGAATTCTTACCGTAAGTATTGGGGTGAAGCAGCCTCTACAAAAAGTATTTACAGTATATAGCTAAATATACAAAAAAAGCCAAGAGCTAGGCCCTCGACTTTGTATCTGGTAAATACATTATAACATATGGGGGTCTGCTTTGTGCGCTTGAACCAAGTACCAGCAAATATAGAAAACGGAAAACTGAACATTGAAATGGATCTTCCAGAAGGAAATTCCCCGTTTTGTGTCGTATATTGTGAAGGTAAGGCAAAAATTACCTTTTTACCTGAACATGGTGAAACAAAAGTAATTACTCATCAAGGAAAGGTGAAGAGGGTGAAGTTTGATGAGGGGGAAGATTTTTGAAAACTGTTATTATTGGCGCGATAATTAATGCCGTAGTTCTGTTGGCAATAGCAATAATAAACAAAGTAAGTGAGTTTAAGTTAGAGAGAATAAAAAGGAAAAGTGAACAAGAAAAAGAGCATGAAAATAAAAAAAGAGAGTTATATTCAAAATTGGCAAGTAGTTTAAATGGATTTATGGAAGCAAGATATTCAGTTGATCAAAAAAAAGCGCTTCAAAATGATTTCTATGATGCTTATGATCAGGTATGGATTTGGGGTAATGATGAATTAATAAAAACATTAGGTGAATTTTTGCAGGCTAGTTTAGATGGAAAAACAGATTCGACTCTTAAAGATCTTCATGTGAAGATTATTCTTGAAATGAGAAAAGATTTAGGCATGTCTGTTGAAAGAATTTCGGCAGTTGATTATAAATTTATAAAATTTAATTAATATATTAATACTTGTTCTTCCAGTCTAAAGAGGACAACTTATAAACTCACTTGGAAACATGAAAAGGGTGACGAGGGGGGGAGAGTTTTTGAAAATTAAATCATATGTTATTTTGTTTATTATTAGCTATTTAGTATTGGTTGCAGGGCTAATCGTTATAATCTTTGGGATCTATAGTAGTAGTACTGCATTAAGTATATCTGGGTTAAGTTTAATTGGTTCATTTGTTGGAATGTATGCTAGTGCTTTTAATACTAAGAAACAACATGACAAAGATAGACCTTATTTAATTCTTAGGACGAACGAAGAAAGGTATGGAATGCTGCAATTAGAAATTTATAATGCAGGTAACAATGGAGCAATTGTAAGAGAAGTTTTATTAAATGACGAATTAGATATTATTTCAGGTGGAACATTAAAAGAAAATTTAGAAAACTGTGTTATTCAGGCAAAAGGAAGTGTGGCATTTCCTTATATAGTATATGGGAACAAAAAATTTGACTCTTACTATAAAAATATAAGTGGAGAACTAAAATATAAAGATTTCTCTAATGACAATTTCACAAATAGGGTTAACCTAAATCTATTAAACCTTAGAAACCAGTTAGCACATCAAACTGAAGCGATTAAAAGAGACTATGAAATTATAAAAACTTGCCAACATTTACGAAAAAATATCAAAAACGATTGAAGAATCTACTTTAATTTCTAATAAGTATAATATGTTCTACCAGCCTACTGGAGGACACTGATTAAGTAAGTTGCGCATGCAGCTGCTTAGTTGGTGTCCTCTTTTTATTGGCAAGGAGGGAATCAATGAGAAAGCATATATATAAGATTCAATGGAAAATCAGTGAACATAGAAGGGATAAGCGTGCCGGTGTCATATCACCAGTTCAGCGCAGTGTTTACATGAAAAAGCTATTTGATGAGGCGGGGTGGGATCATGAACAAAAAGCAGATTGAGCAAGCTTTACGGGATTATTGTTGGATGATTAATGAAATAAAACGGCAACGAAAATTCTTAGAAGATGCTGGGACCAATCTTGTCGCCCAGTCAGGGATTGAATCCGCTATGCCAAAAGCAAAAGGTGAGCCTGGGGATCCGGTTGCGCGTGAGGTGGTAAGAAGGGATAAGAAACACACCTGGATCACGAAGCTAGAAAGAAAGGTGTTATTTATTCAGGAGCGTATGGAAGCTATTGATAGTGAGCGTGAAAAAGCTGTTCTGGAATGTTTGCTGGATGGTATGAGTATGAGTGCTATTGGTCATCATATGGGGCTATCCAGACGTCATATTTATACTATAAAGGAGTCAATTGTGGAAAAGATTTCACAAGATACACAGAATTCACTCTTTACACACTTTTCTCAAGAAATGACAAAAGAAAAATGCTACATGTAAAATGGATGGCAGGACGGACAGGCATAGTTAGCTTGGCCGATAACTGAATAAAATCGAAACATCAGGCACCCTTGCAGGTGTCTTTTTCAATATATTGTAATTTTATTTACGTTTTCTCTTTTTTGAAGAATAATAAAGGAGTGAGGAGATGATAAAATATGAGTGATAAAAATCAGAAAGTTATTCTTTACGCAGTCCTAATATCTATAGTGATTGCAGACTTTTTTATTTATTTTTGGCTATTAAGTCGGTTACTTAAATGGGAAACTTCAATGATAGCAGGTGTTTTAAGTTTTTTGGGGGCTGTTTTGGGTGGAATGATAACACTTGGCGGTGTTTATTTAACGATTACAAACGAGAAAAAAAACAGACTCCGCGACTCTTATCCTATTAAAAAAAGGTATGCAGATAAAGTGTTGAAGTGGGCTAATGAAGGTAAAACTAATACTAATAGTATAACAAGTAAGCTTCGAGGTGACTTTTCTGCCCCAACAGAAATTATTCAATCAATTTTTTCTGAGTTGGAAAAACAATCAGATGAAATTCTAGATTATGCTACAAAAGTTAATGGAAAGTTTTATAATGATACAAAACAAATCGCTGATGAATATTATAGTATAAGTAACTCAGTGGAATTCATTGACTCGGAAGATAAACTTAACAAAGAATACGCAAGAATGGACGTTAAACGTTCTGCAAACAACATAATAAAATTAACTAATGAGTTGGAGAGCAATCTAAAACAAATAACAAACGATTCATTAAATTAAAGCATCTCTAGCCGGGATGCTTTTTATGTGTGTAACGTTACAAACGAAACAATGATAACAGGGTGGAAAATAATAACTACATCTAATGTCGTTTTCATTGTTTGGTCTGTAACGTTAAAATGTATCGTTACAAAGTGGGGTGTATCGAAACATGCCTAGACAAAATAAAATAGAAAAACACGGGTGCCAAGAAATTGTTGCTGCTGGTTTAAAAGAAGGGAAATCGGTAAGGGCCATTGCAGAGGAATGCTCAGAATGGGCAGGAGAGAAAATCTCTCATACTGCAGTTGCCAGATATGTAGAAACTTTAAAAAACAAAGAGCAGCAACAAAGGAAAGAGGTAATCCAACAAGACCGCCGGCGCGTACTAAAAACGGTGAACCAAGAGTTGGACATTATACAATTGCAGTATAAGACAACAGAGAAGCTTTTGGAGCGTTTTGAACTATTGGACGACTTGCCAGAGTTTGTGGAAGACCGGTTAGATGAACTAGTGAATCAGGTAGTAGAAAAACTCATGGCGGGTGAAAAGATTACCTCTCAACTGGAAAAGTTTCAAGCAGCTATGACAAGAGAATTAAATCGCAAAGTAATAGAGATTACTTCTTTAAATCGGGAACTCCGAGAAAACAGTAAGTTCTTAGCGGATTTGAGGGAAAGGGCTTTTGAATTTAGTTTAGTTCAAGAGTACCTTTCTCTTTTTATGGATTTATTTAAAGATGCAGACGAGGAAGCTTACCAGGTTGCAATTCAAAAGGTTGCAGCCAACCCTCGTATGCAAAAGCTTGTCGATCAGCAGATGCATATAAGGGGTGAAAGCTGATGTGTTAGCGAATATTCATAATCAAATAAAAGAGACAGCAAAACACACGGAAGAAAAGGAAGTATTAACGCCAAAGCAACGAATCAACAGACATCTGTTTATCCGAACCAAAACAAAAGAGGTCACAAACCTGAAATTTAACCCGATTCAGGCAGTCTATTGGGAGGATAAAACGCAGCGTGATATCATCCTTAAGCCCAGGCAGTTAGGCTTTTCTACACTTATTTTAGCGGAGTTTTTTGATGATACCATCAATAACCCAAATACCACGACGGTTATTATCGCTCATGATGCTGACAGTACAAGAAAGTTATTTGATGCTGTTCAATTTATGTATAATAACCTTCCAGAACAAAAGAAAAAAGATCTTAACGATGGGAGAAGCAAGCCGAAATATGGAAACCGAAAGGAATACTACTTCGAGTCTATAAATAGCCGAATATATGTAGGTACTGCAGGAAGCACAGATTTCGGGCGTGGGTCCACCATCAATAACCTCCATTGTTCGGAGGTAGCTTTTTGGCCGGATCCAGAAACATTAATGACCGGTTTACTGCAGGCAGTACCGAGAGACGGTCGAGTTGTCCTGGAGACAACAGCAAACGGTGTCGGGAATTATTTCTATCGAACCTACCAGGAAGCGAAGGCGGGCGAAGTACAATGGGAACCGCACTTTTATCGGTGGTTTGATCACCCCGATTATCAGTTGCCGCTTGATAAGGGGGAGAAGCTATCTCCAACAAAAGAGGAGCAGCTAACCGTTGATCAATACAATCTTACTCCGGAGCAACTTAAATGGCGCCGATGGAAGATATCCGAAATGCCAGAGAAGGACGGGCTCTCTAAAGAAGAGCGTTTCCTTCAAGAGTACCCCGAGGACGATACCAGTTGTTTCTTAAGCTCTGGCCGTCCTGTTTTTGATATGACTAAGCTGAAGGTGCTACTGGAAAAGGTTCAGAACAACCCTTATGGAGTCTATGAGATTGACTATGAGACCAAGAACGTTTATGAGACCACTTCAGCCAGCCCAGAACTTAAGATATTTAAACAACCAGAAATGGGCCATAGATATGTGCTTGCCAGTGACGTAGCAGAAGGGAAGGCAAATGGTGACTATTCTGCCGCCCATGTTGTTGATTGGGAGACTAATGAACAAGTTGCAGAGGTGCATGGCCACTGGGACCCTGATATTTTCGGGAAGAAGTTGGCTGTAGTGGGGTGGTATTACAATACAGCGCTTATCGGAGTAGAAAGAAATAATCATGGTCATTCTGTTCTTAACACCCTTATCAATCAAGTAGGTTATGAAAATCTCTATCACCATGTTGACTATGACTCTGCTAATGGTGAAGAGAGAAAAGTACCTGGCTGGCCTACTGATCCAAAAACAAGGCCAATTATGATGTCAGATCTACGTACTGTCATGAGGGAGCAATCAATGAAGGTTAATAGTGCGACTCTTTTAAATGAGCTATTCACATTCATCGTGAATGACCAGGGGAAAGAAGAAGCACAATCCGGCTGTCATGATGACTTGGTAATGGCACTGGCTATTGCTATCCAGCTAAGAAAGTATATGCCGGCACTTACTTATGCTACAGCTCCAAGGATAGGAGGCTGGTAATGTGAAAGGTGGTGAATCAATGGATTTATTAGATAGGTATCGATCCTGGCAAAGCAAACGCCAGGATAGAAAGTATATAACTGGATTAAGGGAGTCTATCGCCACTCGGTTAGAAAGCGGAAAGCAAACCCATGAGAAATGGGAAAGGCAATTTGCCTGGTATGACGGGATAATACAAAGGGATCATCTCAAGAGTAGAGACGTAATGGAATCCCTAAAATTAATTCGTGATATTAATCCAGATGCTTCTATGGCAATCTGGAACTTTTTGAGGTTAGCTAACCAGGGACACGAACTAGAATGCTTGAAACCTTCAGGAAGTCCTTATAAGCAAGGTCAAGGTATCTTAGATGACCTGGCCAAGCGAGTAGGTCATTTATATGGTGGAGGTGCTGACCAACTGATTAATGTTTTAAACCTAACCGGCTACACGCAAGGGGCTATTGCACTGGAAGTAGAATTGAATGAAGGGCTCAATGAAGTAGTAGACTTTCATGCGGTGGATCCTTCCACTTTGGACTTCAGAAGAAACAAAGAGTCTGGAGAACTAGATCTGGTTCAGAAACAATCGGATGGCACGTATAAAGTCTTGAATCGAGAGCAGGTATTTTATTATCCGATTGATCCGGATATTGGTGATCCGCATGGCAGGAGCCCGATTCTACCAGTATTGCAGATTATCTTCTTCCAGGTGGAGGTTTTACGTGACTTAAAAGCTGTCGCTCATCACCAAGGCCATGCCAGGTTCGATATTTCTGTATCTGAGGAAGCTATCATGAAGAACATTCCACAGGAAGTTACTTCTCAAGGGCCGGAGGCTGTGAAAAAATTCGTTTTTGATTACATTGGCAAAATAGAGGAAGGTTTTAAGAACTTAAAGCCTGATGACAACTTCTTTCACCAGGATTCTGTCACCGTTGATGTCAAAGGCGGTACGCAAGAGAAGTCCATGGATGTTACTCGTATAATCGATGTCATCAATCAACAAGTGGTAACTGCATTGAAGCAGTTGCCTATTTTATTGGGAAGAAATGAAGGGTCCACAGAAACTCATGGCACCGTTCAGTGGCAGATATATGTCGCTGGCATTGAAAGTGTACAGCGAGCAACCAAACGTGTAATGGAGAAAGCGTATAACCTTTCTTTGCGAGTGAATGGAGTCAATGCCAGGTCGCGTTTAACATTCAATAAGTTACGAACCACCGACAGGCAAAAGGAAGCTACTGCTGCACTAACGGAAACGAATATGCTCATTAAACAAGTTCAGCAGGGCTGGATTGATAATGACGAAGCTGCAATATCAGCTGTTGGCCATGAAGCAAAAGGAGAGCCTCAGACGCCTACTATTCCATTTAGAGGTAATCGTAATACTCGCGTTCAAAAACAGGCGAGGAGTATTAAAACGAAAGCCTCACGTGCTGATTCGGATGAGGAAGATGAGTTTGTGAAAGAACTAGAGACGGAATGGGCGGATGATATTGCTAGAATCACTACCCAAGCAAAAAATGATTTTCAAAGCCTCTTACAACAGCAGAAAGAAATCTATCAAGAAAGAATTAAAGAGGCTGAAACACCACCAACGAGAGTTCTCTTAAGTGCTAGTACACGGATGAACACCGACCGTGCTGATGAACCTACCACTGATTTTGAAGATTGGGTGAAAGTAAACATTCTGAGAGATTCAGAGGAACAAATGGAGCTTTGGGACGATAAAGGAAGAGATTGGCTCGAACAAGCTGCAATATTAGCAGGAGAAGCCTCTCTTGCTGAAATAGATCCGGGCAAGGAATTTGATCGCACAGATGAACAGCTGCTGGAGTGGTTAAGTGATAGGTCTAGAAGAGATGCAGAACTAATTCAAGGAACCACAGACCGGTACGTGATTATGACTCTCTGGGATGTTGTAGCTGATGGTAAGTATTCCATTGATAAAGCAATTGAAGCGCTTGAAGAAGAATATGCTTTTGGTGAATCGCGTTCCGAAACGATTGCCAGAACAGAAATCATCTCTGCAGCAAGAGCAGGTCAATTTCAGGGTGACTATCAATCAGGCATGGTTATCGGAAAAACATGGCACAGTGCTCATCAGCCGAATACTAGAGATGCACACGCAGCAGCTGATGGCCAGACGGTCAGGTTTGAAGAAACATTTATTGTTGATGGGGAAGAATTAATGTTTCCTGGTGATACTTCCCATGGAGCTTCTGCAGATAATACCATACAGTGTCGGTGCTTCTATACCCGGATTCTAGAAGAGGAAGAAGACGAACTGGAGGAGATGTTAAGTGAATAGAGCAGAAAGACGAAGGCAAGAGCGTGAACAAAAGAAGAAGCCATTCAGTAATTTTGAAGATTTACCGAGGTTTGCTCAGCAACACCAGGAGAACATGGCTGCTGTCCTGGTTACTTCAGCTATTCAGACACTTGCAGAAGACTTTGATTTCAATGCTGAGGAACTAAGTGATTTTAATGAGGGTCTTCAGCAAAGAGTGAAGAAGATGATTCAACTACCGTGAAGGGAGGTGATATTTTGGGTGAAGAAGCGAATGTATTACATTTGCCAGTAAGATTAACTACTGATGATAGTCCAGAAGTAAACATGGAGAAGATTAATAGGTTGGCACTGGAGCCATTAAAAGAAGAGGATATCTTTGCATTTTCAGGTAATTGCTCTAACGATCGATTGGATTCATATTTTACCAGGATGGATCCTGTTACTACTCTCCGAAATTATGCAGAGGATCTGAAGAACGGTGTTTCATTGCAGGAAGGTCATAATATTTTTACTAACCCATATGGACGTTCTTATGATGGGGTATTAGTACCCGCCACAGATAATGGGGATGATTTTAATTCAGTCAGAGGAAGCTGGTACATCATACGTGATATTACGCTGAATGGAAATCAAACGAACGATACTATCCGAGCTATTAAAGGCGGCGTTATTCGTGATATGTCTGTAGGGTTCGGTGGCCAGAAGATGTGGTACCAGTGTGGATCCTGTGGAAAGGATCTCTTTGATTGGGAGTGTCCTCATATCCCTGGATTGGAAGATGAAGAAGGAAGAATATCCTTCGCGTGGGTGGCCGATGCGAGGCTAAGGGAAGTCTCAACAGTTTATAAAGGTTCTACTCCTGGAGCTTATATCGATAAGGCCCGACAGTACGTAGATCAAAAAGAATTACCTGAAGATAAAATCGTCAAATTAGAGCAGCGTTTCCAAACTCGTTTCGAGAGAGGAGACACTACTATTTTTATGCCGAAAAGGGAGGAAAATCAGACAATGAACTTATTGGAACAAATCAGGCAAGCACTTAGTAAGGGAGAGTTGGAAAAACGAGCTGTATATGAGGTGTTGTCCGGGGAGGGTGAAGTTTTTCGCCAACCAGAGGACGTCCAGCTGCGTAATGAACTAGGCGACGCTGCAACAGTTGAAGGTATTAAGCAATTGAAGCGTGAGGCTGAACAAGGTCGACAATATTTTGTTGATACCGTGGATGAAGCTGTAAAAGCGCGGGTACGTGCTCATGGAGATGCTTTCAACGAGGATAATTATCGTCAAATGCTCACTTGTTCTGCTGATCTGAATTATATCAAAGAGGAAATCGAGACCTACAACAGGCTGGCTAAGGATTCTTTAACACCTGGCCGTCAAACCGAGCGGGATGATCCGGGACGTCATGAGGAAGCAGATGACGTGGTTGTTTCAGAAACTTTTAAAGGAGAGGATAAATAATGTTTAAACGTGGCGGAGTTTTACCGGACGATTACGGCCTTTCACTCACCGTTTATGCTCAGGAAGCTACGGAGGAAGCCCCTGTCAAAGCTGGCACTCCTTTAAAGCTTGCTAATAGTGGTGATTATCATGCTGTGAAATGCGCTGATGGAGATGAAATTCAATTGTTGGCCAAGCATGCGGTCCAAAGCAAAGACCAACCACTTGGCGTCTATGCCTATGGATTTTCAAGGACCAATGAATTCACTTATAGCGGCGAAATTGCTGTAGGTGATTCTGTAGTTGCTGATGCTAATGGTGGAGTTAAGAAAGCAGTTGACGGGGGTGGTGCTGCAGTAGATAACGGCACCAAAGTTGTACTTGTTGATGCTGCTAATTCAAAAGTCGAAGTTATATTACCATAAGGGAGGAATTGGAGAATGTTTAAAAAGATTAAAAACAAGCGCGGCGAAACGGTGGAACTTAAAACCGGTAGCGCTCTGAAAACACGTATGAAAGAAATTGCAAAAGAAGATAAGCGCTTAGCTGTTATGGGGGATTCTCTTGTAAAAGAAGATAGTTCCCTTTTGTTTCGCTCTTATTTAGATGCTGAAGGTGTCACTTTGAAGGATGCAATTCGAGCTTTGGGTGTTAAAGATATCGGCCTGGAGTCTGTTCGCAGCCTTTATGAGAATGACAACACAAAGCCACTGTTCAACACCATTATTGAAGATGGCATTCGTATGGGTTTTACCAAGACCGGCCGTGCTGATCAATTGGTTGCCAAAACGATTCCGATTGATCAAATGACTTATGGCTATTACACCATGGAGGATCCAGACAAAGAGGAGCTGGACTTCAAACTGGTAGGACAGGCAGCGCCTATTCCTGTAGCTGTCATCAAGCTCGATGATAAGCATACCATTCGTGTTTATAAACGTGGTGCAGGGGTGGAAATCACTGATGAAGCGAAATCCATGAACATTGATATGCTATCCCTTCATCTGACACTCCGTGGTCAGCGTATGGGACGTACAGACGAATACCTGGCTATTGAACGTTTGCTGAATGGTTATTACAAAGATGGAACAGATGCTGCTCCTACCTTGGGTGTTAAGACAGCGAATGACTTTAAACTCACAGATATGTGGTATGCCGGTCAGTACATGCAAGACACCTACGGTTTTACTCCTAAGCTTGCTATTATGAACCTTGCTACTGCTGAACGTTGGGCTGAACAGAAAGAAGGTAATGGAAACCTTATCTTCTTGAATGAATTGAAAAATGGGCAGATTCCTGACCTGGTAAATTCCAAGCCATTTGTATCTGATCGTATGCCTGATGACCGAATTATGCTAGTTGATACAGATTTTGCACTTGCTGAATATGAGTATAAAGGTCTTTCTGTAGAAAACGATCGAAACGTAAAAACACAAGTGGAAGGCTCTTATGCTTCCAAGTCTACGGACTATGTACCATTCGCGAAGAATGCACGGATGATTCTAACGCTTGATCAAGCAAGGTAAGGAGGGATAGGAAATGGCAAAGCCTGATTTAATCAAGAAAATCATTGAAGAGTTCCCGGAAAAAGAGTTTACTGCTGAAGGATTGGATGAAGACTATACTGTACCTCAGCTTGAGGAGCTTCAGGAAACTCTCGGAGAAGAAAAACAACAGGAAGTTGAAAGCAATTCATCTGCATCTGAAAATGCTGGTAATAAAAAAGAAAATAAAATAGTTAAGCTTAAAGACCCTTCTACTCAATATGCGGAGAAGGGTTTTACTTTGGCTGGAAAGCAGGAGAAAGAGCTGCCATCAAACCCTTCAACCGAACTGATTGACCGAATTGAAGCAGGTTTCATCGTTGAGGTGAAATGATATGTTTGCAACTGCTGCAGAGGTAAAAGAGAGGACATCCTTTGATGAGGTGTCCTCTTTATCTGATACAGAAATCGAAAATTATTTACTTCGAGCTGAAAGGTGGATTTTCAGGGCAACAGGTAGAGATTATTCCTATGAAGAAAACACCCGCACCTTGGAAGACTTGAAAGTAGCTTCTATTCATTTGGTGGAATTACTTTGGTATCAGAATCTGGAGGAAACAAAAGAGCAAGCTTTTTCTCAGGTCCAAAGCGAGAAAATCGGATCTTACTCTTACAATTTGATGAAGGAAGCAAGCCCAGGAGGGAACACAGGAATTTCTGAATTGGATAATATTTTGGACAGCCTTACTCCCCATAGTTATGGTGTGAATTTCTTTCAAGTTTCCGGGCCATCGAGGTGATAATATGCGATTTAAATCGTTACTGAATATGATCTGTGAAATGTTGGAGGAGAAGGAGACCGGAAAGGACGCTTATAATCGGCCAGTCTTCGAGTATGTACCCTTGCCTGAGCGAGCTTTATGCCGACTTGATAAATTGAAACGTCGAACCTCCAGTGATGAATATGGAGAAGATATTATTACTGAAACAATTTTATTTTTACCTCCAGAGTCACCTGTCAAAGTTGGCATGAAGGTAAGTGATATACGGGACAAGCATTCTAACATTGTGTCAGCGGATACGTATCTCATTGAGGATGTTCAACCAGTTTATAAAAGAGTGATACTTCATCATTTTGAAGTCGCTTTGAAGAAGGAGTGATTGGATGGGGGATATTTCGTTTGATATGAAAATTGATAAACGTGCCCATGATTTTTTCCAGAGAGAGTTTCCCGAAAAGTTACAAGAAGCTCGTAAGAACATGGTAGAGGCTGCTGGTAAGGTGTGGGCCGATGAAGCAAAAATGATCACAAGGAACGATAACCATATTGTCACGGGATTGTATGTTAATTCCATCGGCTATAATACTGGATCTCCTGCCAGCGAAGCAGACGTTCTCCATCAGCTATCGGAAAGCAGAAATAAAACTTCACTTGATATAGGCTCTGGTGTGGCTTACGCTTCAGCTTTGGAGAAACGTTACAACATCATGGGGCGCGCTCTAGACTCTGCTGAATCAAGAATGGGAAAAGCTGCTGAGACACAAGCGAAAAGGACGTTATTTTCATGATTGAATACGTCAGTCCAATTCCGGCAGCTGTTCAATTACTAGAAAGGCGGATGGAAGCGCCGGTGATCGGTAACAGATTCCCTGCTGGCCAGATTTATCCTGCTCTACTGATCCGAGCAGCTGGAGGAACTGATTACAGTCGTCTTCAAATCCTGAGCCGTGCGGGCGATGACATCACTGCTGAACTTAATATAGTAAAAGCGATTAACATGCTAGAACGTTATGCATATCAGTTGGATCCCATTAGAGTGGAGTCATGTATAAGGGAGTCCAACCCTATTCCTACAATCGATGAAGATACCGGAAAGCCTGAATTTTGGTGTTATATGCGGTTGAATCATTTAGAAGCGTGAGGTGATTAACTTGGCGAAAAAAGAGAAGAAGACAATTATATGCAAGGGGCCCAAGCATTCGCGTAATGGGGCTCTTTTTTTACGGTTTGAAAGAGAAGACAGACGGAAACCTCGATTGGATATCTATCCTGGACAAAAATTAGAGGTTGGTAAAGAAATCGAGGCTGGGGAAGCTAGTAAGTTATTAAATAACCCTACATGGGATTTTGAAGAGGTGAAACCTGATGAATGATATTCATAAAATTAATTCTAGTGAAGTAGTAGGGGGTCCTGGGCGATTGGTATGGGCGCCCCATGGTACGGATGCTCCAGAGAAAATCAGTGATGTAATGGACCTGTCTTCCCCCTATGATTTAAAGGGACCTTGGAAGGATCTTGGTGCTACAAACGAAGGTATTGCTATTAGTAGGGGCTTCGAGACAGAAGATATCCCTGTCGACCAGTCCATTGCACCAATCGATGATTATATTAACGGGTGGACGCATTCTATATCTACGCAGCTGGCTCAGAATACAGTTGAAAATCGCCAGCTTTCTTTAATTGGTAGTCCTATTGTGGAGACTCCGCCGACTACAGGAACCGCCACTACCTTAACGAATGATATCGCTGCAGGAGCAACTACATTGAGTGTTACAAGCGCTGCTGAATTCACAGAGGGTGGCTGGTTGCAAATTGGAGAAGAAATTAAGAAGGTCAGCAAGATTGCGAGCGACACTATCTACCTGGTTGAGCCGGTAGGTCAGCCTTACACTACTACCGATGAGGTTACCCCTATTACTGAACTAGGTTATAAGAAAATTGGTTACGGTGCAGTGGAAGACCGTCCAACAATCATGTTGGCTCTGCTTAACCAGAAGAAGGACGGAACCATGTATATGGCTGTCTTCCGGAAGTGTAAGGTGGCAGGAGACGATAAGGAGCAGAACTTTCAAAAAGGTACTCGATACCTGCCATTAGGTATGCAAGCTTTTCCGGAAGATGGTACTGCGACAGATGAAAATGTTTATTATGAAATCGAGCAAGTACGTTAGGAGGAATAAGAATTGACTGATATACGTTCACTGGATATTGAGCCATTAGCAACCATCACTCTTTCGTCTGGAGAAAAGCTAGATATACCAAGATTATCTACTCTAAAAATAATACAAATTGCGAAGTTCGCAGCCATTGACGGTATTAAGATATACGAAACCTATCAGGAAACGATTGAGAACCCTGACCTTACTGATGCTGAAAAGGTGGCGGTGGTAGTTTCTAATCTTAAAGATGAACAGATCGTTCATTTGTTATCCATTCTACTAGGTATCTCTGATCAAGAGGCATTGGAAATGGATCCTTTTGATACTTTAGAGATTATTACTACCTATGTTGAGCAAACAGACATTGAGAAGGCTTTTACGAACGTCCGGAAGCTGATGACCAAGTTCAATACGAAGGCCCTAGCACTAGGAGCAGCCCAGTCTCCGGACGCAAGCGAATAGAAGAGGTTAAAAATGACTGGTTGAGCTTAATTGATGAGTTAGTAGGGATGATAGAGGTAGTATCTTCTCACTTTCGTTACACGGAGGAATATGTAATGAATAAAACTCCCCACTGGCTACATCGGAAATATAAGCAAGTGGATCGGGAGAAGTACGAACAGCAACAGGCACAGGCAGAGAGCATCCATCGAGGAATAACGGTGGTCCTTGATGTGATTTTCAATAACGGGAAAGAGGCTGAAAATTTATTATTGCCATACGAGGAAGCTCTCGAAAGACTCAATCCTCAATTGGGCGAAGAACACAAATCTGAATATGTTACTGACGTTTGGTGGAAGCCTGGGCGATAATGCTCGGGCTTTTATTTCGAATAGAAGGGAGGTTAGGTAATGGCGAATAATGTTGGCTCAGCTAATGTGAAGATCACCGCTGACGATCGGCAGGCAAGAAAGGAAGTCAAAGGTTTTTTTGGTTTCTTGAAAAGTACCGGAAAAATAGCTGCAGGAGTAGCTGGTGGAATTGCTGTCTTCCGAGGTATAAGTGAAGGAATAAAGAGGGCTAGTGGTGCTACTATTGGTGCTAATGCTTCGATGGAGCAATATCAAAATACTTTATCCATTGTGTTGAAAGATAGCAAAAAGGCAGCTGATACCTTAGCCTGGGCAGAGAAATTCGCGGCTAAGACTCCCTTTGAGATTCCAGGTATTGTAGAAGCGACCACCAGGCTAGAAACCTATGGCATATCTGCTAAAGATACTTTAGGAACTGTTGGTGATATGGCTGCAGTCATGGGTAAGCCTTTGATGCAAGCAGTTGAGGCAGTAGCAGATGCGCAAACGGGCGAACTGGAGCGTCTAAAAGAGTTCGGTATCACCAAAGACATGCTCATAGAAAAGTCAGCCGAGATGGGTAAGAAAGAAGTCGTTAATGCCAAAGGGCAAATAACGGATATGGAAGGCTTTAACGAGGCCCTCTTTGCCTTGATGGAAGAGCGATATCAGGGTGGTATGGAAGTCCAGTCTAAAACATTCAACGGTATGATCTCGAACGTTAAGGACTCCATGGGGACCATTGCTCGGGAACTCTCCAGGCCTTTATTTGATAACTTGAAGAATGGCTTAAAGGGTGTTGTACCTTTGCTGGGCTCTCTAGCTTCCCTGGTTAAAGGAGATGTGAAAGGAGCTGGGGATACATTAGTTGAAGCTTTTGGTGAAGATAAGGCTAATCGTATTATGGGTTTCTTTAATGGTGTCAGAGACGGTCTGAATACGCTGAAAACTTATACGGACATGGCAAAGGATGCATTTAAGGCACTATTCGCCATATTTGCTGGAAATCAAGAAGAGGGAGCAAGCTTACTGATTAAGCTTGGTTTATCTCCTGCTATGGTACAGCAAATCATAGCAGCCATAAATCTTATCAAGCAAATAATCAATGGGTTTATACAGGGTACAATTACTAGATTCCAAATGATGTCTCAATTCATTATGCAAGCTTGGGCAATCATCTGGCCATTTTTACAGCCATTACTGAATGACATTGTTGCATTCATTGGCAGCATTGTTTCTCAGATAACTTCTTTTTGGCAGGAAAACGGTGCTCAAATCATGACAGCTGTACGGAATGCATTTACTTTCATTCTTACTATCATACAAGCAATAATGCCAGCGGTGCTGTTTATAATTCAAATGGTATGGACCAATATCAAAGGTGTTATCCAAGGTGCCCTCAGTATGATTATGGGGCTAATTAAAATATTTTCCGGAGTTTTTACTGGAGACTTTTCGATGATGTGGGAAGGGGTAAAACAGCTCTTTTCTGGAGCCATTCAATTTATTTGGAACCTGATCAATCTTCTTATGTTCGGGCGTATCATCAGTGGAATTAAAGCATTTGCCACCAAGTCTATTGGTTGGTTTAGGAACTTATGGCAGCAAGCCGTGAATATCTTCAAAAACCTGGACAAGCATGTGTGGGTAATTGTAAAACGATTTGTCTCCAACATAGTCAATGCCATTTCGTCCTTCGTAAGCAATGTGATCTCTCGTTTTAATACGATGAGAGCATTTGGAGGTAGGATATTCAGTTCCCTATGGCAAGCGATTCGTTCGACCGTAAGTAGTATGGTGAACGGTGTGAAGACTAGAATCTCTAGTATGGTTACGGGCTTTAAACACCGCGTCCAAGGGCTATATTCCAACGTGAAAAGTAAGTTCATCTCTATTAAGAATGCGATTATGAATCCTATTCGGAAAGCTAAAAACAAAATTAAAGGATGGGTTGACCAGATTAAGGGCTTCTTTGGAAACCTTACAACAAACATTCCTATGCCTCATTTCAACGTTTCAGGAAGCTTGAATCCAAAGAACTGGTTTAAAGGTGATCTGCCTAAACTGAGCGTAGACTGGTATGCCAAGGGAGCTATCTTTACTAAGCCCACATTATTTAACACGCCATTTGGAATGAAAGGTTTTGGAGAAGCAGGACCAGAGGCCGCACTTCCACTAACCAAGTCTGTGTTAGGAACAATAGGGGCGAAAATTGCAGGGTTAATGCCCACCAATAATAACTTAGAGGTTCTGGATATTCTTCGTAGTATTGGACCAATTGTATTACAGGTGCCATTAAATAGTAGAGTTTTAGCATCGGAAACTTATGAAGATATACAAGAAATGATTGAGAGAGATAAGAAAAGAAAGGGAGAATTTGAGGGGTGATTGAATGCCTGCATTGTCTTTCAATGGTGTAACCAAAAACTATTTAACCGTATTACGAGGGAGTTCCAGGCCGGCTTGGGCACCTATAGAAAGGGATATAGTAACTATTTCAGATCTGCCTGGTGGATATTTGTCAGAAACCAATATAATGATAAGGAAAATTACAATACCAGTTTTAGTAAAAGCAGATGATTTTACTGATTTAGAAGTTTTAAAGGAAGATTTAGCTTCTTGGCTAGTCACTGAAAAAGAGGAGGCTCTAGTTTTTAGTGATGAGCCTGATAGAACGTATTTTGCAGTCGTTGATGGGACACTAGATTTAGATAAACTCGTAAAAAGAGGAAAAGGAATAATTACCTTTATTTGTCCGGATCCCTATAAATACGGACCTGAATTACCCATTGATTTTCAGGGAAGTGATGTGGTTTCTATTACAAATGAAGGGACAGCTGAGGCAGAACCGACTTTTGAGTTGGAGGTATTGAAACCTACCACTTTCGCACTGGTGCAAAATCAATCCAATGAGTACATGATGATTGGCCAGCCGGTAGACATTGAGGATTTTTCTGCAGTAGAAGAATATACTACTCTCTTAAATAATGCACTTACTAGCACTGTCGGCTGGACTGACGGGAATAATATTGACGGCGGAACAATCGAGGGTACTATTGTCAGCGATGGAAATGGATTTGTGCCAGAAACTTGGGGGTACGCCGAAGGGTGGCATGGCCCTGCTTTAAAGACAAGTCTATCGGAAGTATTAACGGACTTCCGGGTGGAAGCAGAGGTTGAATTCAACTCCATGGATGCCCCTGGCTTGATTGGTAGGCTTGAAATTCATCTGTTGGATGAAGTCGATGAAATAGTCGGGAAGGCATCGATTCAAGACACTTATACTGGTAGGTCCTACGGAAAAGGGGTAGTACGGGCTGGGGACAACACTGTAGGGTACCACTTCATTGAGGAAGAACCGAGTTGGTATCGTGGAAATATTATAAAAGGGTTGTTACGAATTACTCGTCGAGGGAAGCGTTGGGGAGGTTACATTACGGAAATTGTCAAAGAGAGTGGCCGTCATCATACACGTTCTAGAGAATTTTACTTTGATGAAGAGCAGCAGTTCACTCGTAATGTGGCCCAAGTGCAAATTCATTTCGGCAGAAGATGGTCCCATAACGCGCCAACCATGAAGGTTAATAACATAAAGGTTGATAAAATCAATCTATTGACCTCTGCTCAAATACCTTATATTGCCGGTACGGGCGATATTATAACTTTCGATCATACCAAAAATGGTGAGGTTTTAATTAATGGCGAGCCTTATGAAGCAATCCCGTTAGGGGCCGATTTTTTCCCCTTAGTACCTGGTGAAAATCGGCTGACTGTCTTCCCATTTGATACCTTTAACACCATCGCCCGTTATCGTCAGCGTTTTAAGTAGGAGGTGAGACTGTTTTGACTAAAATCCATATTGCAGATGGACAAACCAACCGTATGTTGGGGCACATCCGATATCACCGTATTCTTTCCAATAACCATCGTCAGTCATTAAAAAATCATTTGGAAACCTTCGACTTCCGTACCATGGCTGATCAGTCTTTTTCTGAACATCTAATCAAGCGCAATCGAATCATTATTCCTGGAGAGTACGGGGAACCAAGGGAATTTATAATCATCGAGGCCGGCGTCGACCGCATCAGCCGAGAAGTGGATATCTATACTACTGCCAGTTATCTGTCACTAAAAAAAGCTAAAGTGATCGATCCGCATACGACGGATGCACTAAGTGCAGAGGGGCATGCAAACTACGCCTTATCAGGTACAGAGTGGGAAGCAGGTAATATTGCTTTTAAAGGGATTCGCACACTCACTATTGAGCAACATACCAATCCTTTTGCTTTTTTAAAACGGGTTGCGAGTGAATTTGATTTAGAACTGGATTTTCGCATCGAACATCAAGGGGGATTTATAACCCGAAGGTATGTTGATATGGTGGAACGTATTGGAAGGCAGAGAGGTAGAACGGCGGAACTTGGTAGAGATTTATTAGAATTACGCCGAACGGAAAAAACAGATGCCATTGTTACAGCCTTGAAGGGAATCGGTCCTGAAAAGGAAGATGGTACTCGGCTGGAAGTGATTGTAGAGAATAAGGCGGCCCTGAAGCGTTGGGGAACACAAAACAAAGGTGGCACTCTCCAGCACCTTATAGAAATATATGAACCTACAAGTACGGATCCAAACATGACGGAAGCTCGGTTACGTACGTTAACGGAGAATGAGCTGGAAAAACGGATTAATGCCGCTGTTGGATACAAAGGCGGTATTGCTGATTTAGAGCGTATTCAGGGCATGGAAAATAAAAAGATTCGCTTTGGAGACACCATCGGTATTAAAGATACAAGTTTTGAGCCTCCTCTTTACCTGGAAGCGCGTATCCACACTCAGGAAAGAGACATTGTGAACGAATCAAAAAAGAAAATAGAGCTTGGAGATTACATTGAATATACTCAGGAACAAGTGGATGCCGTTTGGAAGTCCCTGCAAGCCGAAATAACCAAGAAAGTGTCCATGACTGAGGTAAGGGAAGTCACCTACGATAAACAAACCATCGATTCCAAAGACGCTCCCGGTAATGAAGCCAAGACCAAGTTGGACACTGATGTTGGTACTGATACAATTGAGTCCATCACGGGAGCGCAATCAAAAGCCAATGCTGCTCAAACAGCTGCGGAGAGACATGCGGATACTGTGGCAAACCAAGCCCAATCTGCAGCCGAACAATATACTGCAGATTACGCGGTTGCTCAGACAGCCTATGACAACAAGATGCAGGAAATCGGTAATGACCTGGCTGATAAAGCGAATCTTACTTATGTTGATGGCCAATTGGCGATGAAGCAGGAGGAAATACCGCAACAGACCACAGCACCTACAGCCCCCACTACTGGTATGCTTTGGTGGGATACATCGCAAAACCCGAACGTGTTAAAAAGATGGGATGGTACTGCTTGGCAAAAATCGAGCCCTACGGTTGCAGGTGAGATTGGCACCTATACTTTTACCGAAGTAGACAATGCCCTTAGTGCAAAGGTTGACTCTACCACATATTCAACTGATCAGCAGGGAATTATTAACCGATTTGAATCAAATGAGACCTCTATAAGCCAAAATGCCACAGCAATAAGCAGCAAAGTGGAACAGATCACATACGAACAGGGGATAGCAGATGCAAAAGTTTATGCGGATGTGAAATCCTTAGATCAGATTGTAAGAAATGGATTTGAAGCTGCTATTCA
The DNA here is from genome assembly GCF_900107755.1 of Thalassobacillus cyri. Lineage (GTDB taxonomy): Bacteria > Bacillota > Bacilli > Bacillales > Halobacillaceae > Thalassobacillus > Thalassobacillus cyri. Next base: position 213,836 of record NZ_FNQR01000005.1, read on the forward strand.
AGATAAATGGCAGAGTGGCGTTACCTTCGGGACAGGTGGCATTACTACACCGGAAACAGGGCTATTCCAATCAACTAATACAGGGCCGCCACCTAGTGGAACTACTGGTGAAACTGCCTTACTCATTGATTCAGCAAAGGCGTTGTTATTAAGTGGAAAAACGATAAAAGTATCCATTATAGCCAAACAACCAGCATCCAATCCAACGGCTGAATTTGCAGCGGCTTATTCGACAAACAGTGTAGGAAATAGTGGATGGAACTACTTCACTCCTACAACATCATGGACAACTTACACTTTCTATTATGATGTGCCGCAGAACAATGGAAATTCAAACGATCATTTTCTCGGGATATGGGGAGATACCTCCGGATCCGGTCTAGGGGTGTTAATCGACAGTGTTTTAATTGAAACGGTGGATCGAAAACTGGCGCAGGATTACACGGATAGCGCGGTATCGCCGATTGACTGCAGACTTACGACAGCTGAATCTGAAATTACCCAAAATGCCAACGCAATCGAATCGAAAGTGGAAACGACAACTTTCAATACCCTCGAGGGACGTATGGATACAGCCGAATCAAATATAACCCAGAATGCCAATGCAATCACTAGCAAGGTGGAAACTTCTACGTTTAATACTCTAGAAGGACGAGTGGATTCAGCGGAAAGTACTATCACTCAACATAGCAATGAGATAAGCACCAAAGTGGAAGAAAACGGGGTCATTTCTGCCATCAACCAGTCGGCAGAAACCATTAAAATCCAAGCAGCGAATATCGAGTTCCAGGGAGCTGTCACTGTTCTTAGTGACATAACGGGTGAATTGGGAAACATTACAGCAGGTAATATATCCGGGGTTGATATTTCCGGTTCGACGTTCACCGCGACAGGAACCGACGGGCGTGTTGTTATCTCCGACGATGGCTGGTTCGTTCGAGACGCAAACGGCTATGTACGCATCGGAATCACCACAACGGGGCAGACGTGGGGCCCGCCGGACCCATCAAGTATTGCTTTCTTAAACCAATGGGCGACCCTACGTACTACCGTAGGTTTGGATGTTAATCAGGATTTCAGGATAAACAGTAATTTCGGGGGTATTTTTACAGCACAAGACTTTGTTACGATTTCCGCCGCGGGGTCAACAGAGGTTTACGGGAGTACTGCTCGGTTAGAAGCTACTGATGGTAACGTAAACATTGAAGCGTCTAACGCAGTTGCCATCCAAGCGACTGGCGGTAACTTCTACCTTAACACTCCTAACGAGGTACGTGTGTTGGCGCCGGATCAGACGTACGGAACATATAAGCCGATTCGGGCTTCAGACTTCATTGTTTCTTCCATCGAAGACGCTAAAACCAACATACAGCCATGGGAAGGAGATGCCTTGGATATTCTCATGAATCATGCACAAATCATGAAATATAACCTGGTATCCGATTGGAATAATGGTATAAATGCAGCCAAATATGGTTTCGTAATTGGGCAAGGCTATAAAACACCTAGTGAGATCTTATCCGATGATGGAGCAGCCATCTCTTCTTATTCCCATCGGAGTTTGAATACAAAAGCAATCCAGCAGTTAGCTGGCATTTATTATGATCATGATGAGCGTATCAACTATTTGGAAATGGAAAATGAAACATTAAAAGCACGTATCAAACAATTGGAGGAGGCGTCCTAATGCAGGTAAAAATCAAACATGAACAAATCGGGCAGGCAATCGACCTGCTTTTTCATTTGTCTTTAAAAGGGAAGCAATCCAGGCACCGGACGACATTCATCAAAAAGTTGACTGAACGGCTGCATGAGGTAGAAGGTCAGCGGAATGACCTGGCAAAGGAACATTCATTCCTGGATGAGGAAGGCAACCCTAAAATGCTAGACAATGGGAAGAGATACGACATCAAGGATATGGAAGCTTTTCAGAAAGACGTTCAGGAGCTCTATGAGGAAGAACTGGTCCTTGAAGGTGGTGATAATCAAAGAATGTTAACGACAGTAAAAGAAGTACTCCTGAACAGTGATGAATCTTATTCCGGTAAAAAGGCACTGACATACGATTATTTGTGTGAACAATTCGAGGAGGCTGATCTATCATGATCGAGGAAATGAGCATTACAGTAAATAATGTACAGTTTGTCACAGTGGATAATGAGAAAAAAGTGCATATTCATTTCAGGGGCAATGATGCCGAAAACCAAATCAATTTGAATGGTTATGTGCCAGCCACCGTAGAGGAATATGAAACAGATGCTAGTGTGGAAGGGTTGAGCGTATTGGTAAAAACCAAAGTTACGGAACGATTGGGAAGCACCTGATTAGTCTTTATATAATGAAGGAGTCCTTCTAGCCTATGTCGAAATGTTTAGGAGGAGGGATGAAATGCTTAATTTTGATATTATTCAAATAAATAATAATAAAAGGCTTAGCACTAAAGGTCAGTTTGAGGGGAATCACAAGACAATTGTCATAAAAACGAAAGACTATGCCTTAAGGAAGTATTTTAAAGAAATAATAGAAGAAGGAAGAAACGTTAATTATATTTCATTCGAGAGTGAAAATAGGGAAACTGATTTTCAATTTAATGTTAAGATGCAAGCTTTGCATATGGGAATTGATATGAAGGGGAATATTAAGATACTATTAGGAAAAAAAGTAAGTAAAAGTAAGTAAAAGGAAAAGAGGACTCTTAGGGTCCTCTTTTATTAGTTATTTAACTTTGGTTTGTTTCTCTTCTTCGTAGGCCTAAGAGCCCTGCTAAACCAAGTAAACCTATCCAACTCCAGTTTGTATCGTTGTCATCTGCTGTTTGTGCCATGTTCTGGGTGTCGTTGAAATTATTATTCATGTCAGTAGCGACCCCATTGTCATTGTTGTTGTTAGTTTGTTCGGCAAACACTGGACTGGTAAAAACCGTAGCTGTAAGGGATAGAGTGCAAAGTAGATAAGCAACTTTTTTAAGCATATAAAATTCCTCCTTATATTTGACATCATGATTAGCATGCATTGATAAGGAGTGATTATGCATTAAAAATTTAATTTAAATCCCTTTGGAAAGAGCTTTCTTAGCTAAATTGATGTCATTGCTCAACAACTGGGTTAAGTTGTATGAAGGGTAATAACCGTTCTGATACATGTAGGAATAGACTGCAGCATGCATATCTATTGTGTTATTTATTTGTTGCTTTAAAACCTTTCTTAAAGCAGGGGTTGCGGTTTCCGTAATTGCTATAGCGTAATTTCTGACACCCGTTTTAAAAAGTGCTAATAAATCACCTGCATAAAATGGTAACTCATCATCACGGTAATCACTACCATGTTCTGGATGTGGAGCCAGAGGATAGAAGGCGAGAAGCTCCTGAAGGTTTTTACTTAAACTGTTGATTGCTTGTTGGTATAACTTCTTAAGAGTTGGATCGGTAACTTTAGGATACGCTTTTTTTAACTTCATAAGGCCAATAGACTGAAAAGCAACTAGCTCATGGAGATCTAAGGTTTCATGCCAAGCTAGATGCTGTGGCGCCTGTGATGCATAATGCTGGTACATTAGAATCCCTCCCGAATTAATCTTTATACACTATTCGGGAGGAAAGCCTATGGAAGATTGTCTTCCTTGTTTTGGGCTAATGTTAGATAAGAAAAGGGTGCCGTAGCACCCTGCCACCCGAGGGGAGAAGGGCGGCATTTTATATTATACGATTCACGGCAATAGTTTTAGGGGGGATAGATTGGAGGAGATCACGATTGAGACGGTATTACAATATTTTTTAACACAGGGGCCCTTTGCGGCTCTTTTTGTTTGGCTGCTCATATATGTGATGAAGGCAAACCAAGAGAGAGAAATGCGGTTGCAAAACCTATTGGAGAAGTTCAGCGAAAAGTATGATGATGTTATTGATGAGCTCAAGGATATCAAAGATCGATTACCGCCAAGGTAATTGGTCTTTTTTATTTCAAAATAAGGAGGAGATTACATGGATAAAGCAAGTATTGCGCGAATCATCAGTTTGATTGTTTCATTATTGACGTACTTTGGCATTAACGTGCCAGAAGATGTTGTGGAGGCTGCTACAGGAATCGTATTCGGTGTCCTTGTGCTATGGGCTGCTTATAAGAATAACTACTTGTTCAAAAAGGGACACGCTCAAAAATTAGAATTAGAAAAGAAAGGACTAAATTAATATGACTGTATCTTTAAAAACATTGGTTAATCGTTCTATTAGGAACATGGGTGAAGTACATCCAGTCGTAAAAGACCGAGCTGTGACAATGATCGAACGAGCTTATAAAAAAGGTATATTAGCTCAAATCTCTGATGGACTGCGTACCTATGCAGAACAGCAGGCTCTTTATGACAAAGGGAGAACTGCACCAGGGAACATTGTCACTTATGCACAACCAGGTTATTCTTATCATAACTTTGGACTAGCTGTGGATTTCTTCCTGGTTTCTGATGATGGAAAGCGTGCACTTTGGACAGTCAATAAAGACTGGAAGCAAGTGGCCGCCATAGGGAAGGAAATAGGTTTTGAGTGGGGAGGGGATTGGTCACCTTTCAAAGATTTCCCTCACCTGCAGCTGACAGGCGGATTATCCCTTAGTGATCTGAGAGCCGGGAAGAAACCTATATTCGCTGTACAGACAAGCTATAGTCCACCGGAGGATGATGGCTTGCTGGAGAAAGGGGAAAACGGTACAGCTATCAAGCGACTCCAAGAGCAACTGCTCGATATGGGTTACAGACTTCCGAAATATGGGGCGAATGGAGATTTTGGAGCTGAAACTGAAACAGTGGTGAAAGCATTCCAGAAAGATCGAGGCATCAAAGTTGATGGCATTGTCGGTCCAGTAACAAGACAGGAATTAAAAGAAGCAGCCAAGCCGGTTCTTCCTGATGAAACCTACTGGGTGAAAACTCCTCTGTTTTGCGGTAATGGGGTGCGTGCAGTCCAAGGAGCATTAGCTGCCAACAACCCGCCATTTTATCCGGAAAAGGGTGCCAGGAATAATGGTATTGATGGTTATTATGGCCCCAAGACAGCAGATGCTGTTGAACGGTTCCAGTCTTACTTCAATTTGAAGGAAGATGGAATATACGGACCAAATACTCGAAAGAAGTTGTTACAAGTGTTAAAATAACATTTTCGGATGCCCCCCCATTCTCAATACCGAGTAAAAGCCCCGCCGAATTCAGGTGGGGCTTTTTTATTGGTGGATATAGTTCAAATTAATTAAAAGTTATAGGTGTATTTATCTAAAAAGTGGGTTTTATGATTATTTATATTCATTTATGTGTTATTTTTTGGTTACAAAACTTGAAAGGATGGTAAAAATGAATCTCTCCAATTTACTTCGCAGAAAATTAGCTTTATTGCTTGTATTGATGACTGTATTTTCATTTCCGGGTTCCACTTATGCTTACGAGTACTTTACTAGCTGGTACGGTAACAATTACGAATTTAGAAGCGGGATTTCTTCAGGTACATATAATATTTCCCACGCTCCTAAAGCTTATAATTACAATGGCCATACTTATGATTTTTATCAGGTATATAATGACGCTCTTTGGAAGTGGAACTATAAATCAAATTCAAACATTTCTACTAAAGATAACTCTAAGACTGGGAAACTCAACTTTTATGCCTCAAACTACGGAAATAATGGTTATTATGGTTGGGTGCATCATTATAACTGGGACGGATCTAGAGCAGGTTCTACCTGTCTAGCCTGTGGTCCTAAGACAGACTGGGACTACGCTAATTCAGCTTTGAATGCTTATGAATTTGATGAAGATGGATATACATCCTATGGTTACTTAATAAATGTAGCAGAACATGAAATAGGACATATGTTGGGGCTAGCTCATGAGAATGATGTACCAGCAGTAATGAATCAACATAGTTGGGATTGGTCAATTCAAAAAGATGATGTTAATGGTGTAAATAACCTTTACTAGTAATTACTGGAGGGAAAAAGATGAAAAAAATATTATTTGTTTTAATAGCCATAATAAGTGTACTTGCTGCCTGCGGAGTACAATCTCAAGTTGTTGAAACCCAAAAAGATGTAAAGATAAATAGTGAAAATCCGATTAGTGATCAGGAAAAAGGGATAGATGGTAAACCTCAAGTAGTTTCTACTTCGTTTAAAGCTAGAGAAATTGAATCTTTAGAAAAAATGGTAGGCGAGTCAACATTAGTTGTTGAAGTAAAGGCTACGGATCAAGTAGAATGGATTAGCTACGAAGGGGCGGAATTCGCAATTTCCACCTTGAACATAAAAGAATTTATTTTAAATGAAGAGGATATTGATAATAAAGAAATAAAAGTATTAGGAGTAGTTCCTGATGTGGTTGAAAGAAATGAAAAATATTTATTATTTATGGAGAGGTATGAAGGCCCAGTAACTAATGATAAAGACACTTATGTCACAATAGGTGGCTACCAGGGTAAGCTGAAAATAAATAGAGATAATAAAGTAGAGTACCCGGGTAAACCGCAATTTACTGATATCCCATCTTTTCATGATGAATTAGTAAATAAATCACCTAATGCTGTGAAGATTAAAGTGAAAGAAGCAATTAAAAAATCAAAAGAATCTAAGAAATAAACCTTACCCCCTTACTTTTATAAGTAGGGGGGATTTTTACGTTTATTTCCAGTTCACATTCTCTGCTTTCTTGGGTATAATAGGAACGTGCGTTCGTGTTCATGGAGGGGGATAATTATGAAAGGATTATTTCTGAGAGCCCAAGAAAACAAAATGAAGCTGGAAATGTTTTATATGGATGATGAAGGAAGCCTGACCCAAAGAACTATTCGTGTATTGAGAGTGAGTAAAGAAAGCATTTTGGCCTACTGCTATGAAAGAAAGGAAGTAAGGTCATTCAAACAAGAGAACATTCTTTCCGCAGGTCCATTGAGAGGAAAGGTGGGTGCTTGATTATGGATGATCGGCTCCGTGATCGGGGAACAATCAAATGGACTTCACTCATGCTGCCGGAACATGTGAAAATGGTAAAAGAGGTTTGGAAAGAAGACGAACGCATAGAAAAACCTATTTTAGATGAACAGCAAGCTATGGAAATAGGTTATACGCTCCGTAGATCACTAGCCGACGACTTAACTATTGAAGTGAAATATCATAATGGTTTCAACTTCAACTACGCTAGATGCAAAATACTTACTATCAATCAACTTGAAGGAAAACTTATAGCAACAGATGATTCGGGAAGTGAGCTAACCATTAATTTGAAGAATATTATGGAAGTGAATATAGTTTGGACATAATTGCCCTCCAGCATAAAGTTGGAGGGCTTTTTTAATACAATCTATTACTGTTCTGAAGAAATCTATTCATGTGAAAATAATCGTTAAGTTTATGTAAAAGAATAGTTTATCCTTAAACTCCGGGGTCATTCGGTTATATAATGTTCAAGGGTGATAAAATGGATCAGCAAAGAAAGGGGTATTTATGAAATATATCTACAACCACTTAATCGGCGCATTAATTAGTACAGCAATTTATCTTTCTTTTATTTTTATGTATGGAATGATTCAGGATGGAAGTTTTGATTTAATTTCTTTGCCTTTTATATTTTTATTTGCTTTCCCTATTTACTTGCTAGTAGCTAACCCTATCACCCGAATTATTAGCCATTTTTTGCAGAAGTATACTGGAAATTTATTGTTGTTCCTTATTCCTATATTAACAATCATTTCATTTCTAATTCATTATGCATTTAGTATAAACAATAGTATTGAGAAAGTATCTTTGTCGGAATTTAATACCTTATTTACAGTTTTTTATTGTTTGATTACTGCCATACCTTCTATTCTGGGAGTTGAGTATGTAGAGAAATAGTATACATAAAAATCATGTTTGCTATGAAAAGAATAAAAATATGTGATATGAAGAGGGATAATGGGGAGAGGTGTTCAAAATAAATCTCCCTTTCAAGACCTCTTTCCATTGAAATCCCCTAATTCTTGTTCAATAAATGATACCAATTTTTCTTTCACACTAAATCCAAGATAAGATTCTTCTAAAAACGATCGATACTGATTCCTATTTCCTTCGATTTTCCATAACTGCACCTGAATAATGGGAAGGATCTCTTGCTCTGCAGGTATGAAGAAAGAATAAAATTGTTCCCGTATTTTCCTGTTGATTTCGATGGCATTAACTTTATCCATCTTCCTTAAATATAGATACTTCTTTGTACTGCCACCATCAAACACGTTCAATTGTAACTCAATCACTATAGTTCAACTCCCTTTTTGCTGATCATAATCCTATCCTTCTTTGACAACTTTTATGTAAAGGCTTGAAACTACCGTCTATTATTTCCATCAGTTAGTTAATCCTCCTTCAAATCTAACCCCTAACGTGCAAGAAGAGGTATCAATTACCACATCTTTATCATCGGACATGGCACTCAGGTTTGAAGTAATAAAAGACATAATAACTTTTATCCTCCAAGAAGCTTCCTAATTTCCTCAATTTAACGTAGGCTATTAACTTTCGGAACAATTTGCTGCTTTGGCTTGCTTTTATTTTTTCGAAAATCTAGCTCATTCAACAGGCTGTCCAAGGATTGTGAAACTTCTACTACTTGGGGATTCAGAGGGTCATCTAAATATAAAGTGTACATTTTGTTTCTTAATTGCTCGACTTTGTCCTCTAGCTCTTTATCATTCATGGCCAGCACCTCCTTTTTATGCTGATTTTATCTGATTGATGGGAACGCCTATTGGAGAGTGTGCCATTTCATGGTAGGTTAATTGAACACAGGCTCTTCCAAATGACCTAAGGATATAATGAAACGTTCATTTTTCTTATCAATATATAGGCTATACAGTTGATAAGGTTCAATTCCCAACTCCTCTTTTATCTCTTTGGGGATGTTGATTGCATTTTTTTCTGTGACATACCTTTTGTTATAGATGCTGTCTGGGTTCGCTCTTTCAATAAAAATGTTCCGTTTATCACATGTAATATCCACTTCCTCTCCGATATTAATTCCGAACACTCTGCACCACTTGACAGGCATATAAATGACAGGGTGTTTAGGCAATTGCCTAGAGCGATACTTTTCCAGTTCCATAACGATTCCCCTCCTTCATTTCTTCTATTATCCATCTATTTGTATCGACAAACTCAGATTTAATAAAACAAGTCTAAAGGTTCACTTTATCCATCTAAAAGTACTACCTTCGTCCATCGGTTAGTTCCTAAAACCTCAACAAAAAAATTCCCTCCCTAGAATTTTAACTCTATAGAAGGAAATTTTGGTTTACTAAAGGAAGCTTGTAGTTCTCGATCAAGTCCAAATGAAAGGAACATTTAATTTGCCAGGTTGCCTTTCTAACCTCACAGAAATATCACAGAATAATAATAAGTAGACGAAACGACACGAAAGCATGTTCCTGTATAACTGAATTTTTCTTTCGTATATCATACAAAAGAAATGGCCCGAATCCATAAAAAGCCGAAAATATGATACTTGTAAGACTATCCATTTCTTCATTTTTTTCGTATAATTGAATAGATAGTGAAAATTAGCGCCTTTTTATAAGCTGGATCTTATAATGGGCGCTTCTTTCTCTTGCATACTGAATTTTATTAACGGCAAGCATTATTAGATAATCACTAACGAACTAGAATACCCTCGAGATAGAGTAGAAAGGGAGATCGGTATTGGGTTTATTTGGGTTTTCACAAGATTTAGGAATTGATTTAGGCACAGCGAATACGTTGGTTTTTATAAAAAACAAGGGAGTCGTAGTCCGTGAGCCCTCCGTAGTAGCTCGTGACATTACGACAGGCAACATTGAAGCGGTCGGGAATCCTGCCAGAAATATGATTGGACGTACGCCTAGCAATATTTCTGTGGTACGACCTATGAAAGACGGTGTCATCGCTGATTATGATACTACCGCTGAAATGATGAAGTATTATATCAACAAAGCGATGAAAAATAGATCGAGTTTTGCGAGAAAGCCGAATGTTATGATCTGTGTGCCTTCAGGCATTACGATGGTTGAGGAACGTGCAGTCATTGATGCAACTAAACAAGCTGGAGCGAAAGAAGCATATCCGATTGCTGAACCTTTTGCCGCTGCTATCGGAGCAGGACTTCCTGTATGGGAACCGACTGGAAGCATGGTTGTGGATATCGGTGGAGGTACTACCGAAGTAGCGATTATTTCCTTAGGCGGAATTGTGACCTCTCAATCTATCAGGTTAGCCGGTGATGAAATGGACGATGCGATCATTCAATATATCCGGAAACAATACAACTTGATGATTGGAGAGCGTACCGCAGAAAATATCAAAATGGAAATAGGTGCAGCCGGCAGTCCGGAAGAAGAAAAAGAAATGGATATCCGTGGAAGAGATTTATTGACAGGACTGCCAAAAACAATATCTATCAACGCTGCTGAAATTTCTGGAGCATTAAAAGATACAGTAGATGCTATTATCGATGCTGTGAAAAACACACTGGAAAAAACACCTCCTGAGCTGGCAGCTGATATCATGGACAGAGGAATTGTATTGACTGGTGGGGGTGCTTTGCTGAAGAATATGGATCAAGTTATCAGCGATGAAACAAAAATGCCTGTTTTTGTAGCTGATGATCCGCTTGATTGCGTAGCGATCGGTACGGGGAAATCCTTGGAATACATCCATCACTTCAAGGCACAGCCTAACGTGGCTTCAAGAGCCAGAATGGAGTAACTGAAGCTTCTATGCCTTCATTTTTCAAAAAAAAACGACTTATACTTGTACTCGTCAGTTTCATTTTGCTCGTAGCATTGATTGGTTTTTCGCTAAGAGAGCGGAGTGAACTAACCTGGCCGGAGAAATTTGTCCATGATTCGGTCGGGTGGATACAAACTATATTTAACCAACCCGTACAATTCATCCAAGGCACATACGAAAATATACAAGATATCAGTAAAACATATGAGCAGAACGAAATATTGAAATCACGTCTTTCCCAATATAAAAGTATCATGCAAGAAAATCAGATGTTGAAAAAAGAAAATGAAGAACTTCGTTCAAGCCTCGATTACCAGGATAGCCTGACAGATTACGATCCTATTGATGCATCAGTCATAGCAAGGAGTTCTGAGAGATGGTTTAGCCAGATGATTGTGAACCGTGGAGAAGCCCATGGGGTCAAGAGAAATATGGCAGTCATCACAGGCGAAGGAATGATAGGGAAAATTCAGTCGACCGACAAATTCCATTCTACTGTCCGTTTACTCAGCGGTTTCGGTTTATCCAACCGGATTTCTGCCTGGATCTGGCAGGAAGATCAGCCGATTCATGGCCTGATTCAGGGATACGATGAAGAAACCGAGTCATTATTATTAAAAGAAATTGACTATGACGCAGAGATTAAGGAAGGAGAAAAGGTTGTTTCTTCTGGTAAAGGCGGAGTCTTTCCTGCAGGGTTACTGATTGGAGAGGTTACTAAGGTTGAAATGGATCAGTATGGTTTGACACAAACGGCCTACGTAGAGCCTGCTGCTGATCTATATGATATCAATCAGGTAATGATTGTAGACAGGAGCATGCCTACCTATGATATCGAGCAACAAGATGAGGAGGAAGAGGAATGATACAACGATTCTATCTTCCTTTGATTTTAATTTTTCTCCTTGTATTCCAAGGTCTGGCAATGAGCCTGCTGCCAGCAAATTTAGCATATTCGGATTTATTGATTACACCTCATTGGGTCCTTGTCATCCTTATCCTTATCACTGTTTTTTTTGATAATGATGATACCTATTACTCCTTGTTATATGCTATCCTTTTCGGTCTATTGATTGATATGGTTTATACAAGTATTTTAGGGGTCTATATGTTCACGTATGGAATCGTCATCTATTTACTTCATGGTTTTAAAAAAATGCTTCACGGAAACTTTATTGTAGCGGTTCTACTAGCAGTACTTGGTCTGGTTTTGACAGAATTACTTTTATATACGATCTATTCCTTTGTCCAAGTGACCCAAATGACGTGGGAAGTATTTTTGACAAAAAGAATGCTGCCGACAGGGATAGCGAATCTTCTCTTCTTTTTACTTGCCTATCCTATAATAAAAGGAAAACTGGAAAAGTGGGCGGCAAATTTACTGAGCAACTGATCTTCTCTTTTGCATTGGGAAGCAGATCCTTGCAGGTTGGGGGGAACTAAGGTGATAGCAAATCAACAACTAATAACAATTAAAGGCACGAGAGACGGACTTATTTTAAAAATAGACGATCAATGTGCGTATGAAGATGTATTAGGAGAATTAAAAGAAAAACTTTCTTTGAATGCTTTGTTGGAAGAGGACCGGCTGATATCGGTGAAGATTCAACTTGGAAACCGGTATGTTACCAAGGAACAAAAAGAAAAGTTGAAAGAAGTAGTCAGGGACAACCAAAACCTAGTCGTCGGAAAGATAGAATCAAATGTACTTACAAAAGAGGAAGCTTCAGAATGGAAAAAGCATGCAGAGGTAAAACCTTTAGTCAGGGTGGTAAGGTCAGGGCAAGTAATCAATGTAGAAGGAGATCTATTATTGATCGGAGATGTCAATCCTGGTGGTAAGGTTATGGCTACAGGGAATATATTTGTAATGGGAAGCCTTCGAGGGATTGCACATGCTGGCGTTGACGGGGACTTCCGTGCTGTCATTGCCGCATCTTATATGCAGCCGAGCCAGTTAAGAATCGCCGATGCAATCAGCAGGGCCCCTGATCATGAAACAGAGGGTGTCTATATGGAGTGCGGCTTTTTAGATGAAGAAGCAGACAAAATCTTGATTGACCGTCTTCAGGATATCATTAAAAAAAGGCCGGACATCAGCAGTTTTGAAAGGAGAATGCTTAATGGGTGAGGCTATTGTTGTAACTTCTGGTAAAGGTGGAGTCGGTAAAACGACAACTACCGCCAATATCGGTACAGCACTTGCATTACTTGGCAAAAAGGTTTGCCTGATTGATACGGATATCGGGTTACGTAACCTTGATGTAGTAATGGGGCTTGAAAACCGTATTATTTTCGATCTTGTGGATGTGGTGCAAGAGCGGGTGAAAACCAAGCAGGCTCTAGTTCCTGATAAACGTTTCGATTGTCTGCAATTGCTTCCGGCAGCTCAAACAAGTGACAAGTCTGAAGTTACACCTGAAGCCATGAAAAAAATAGTAGACGAGTTGAAGCAGGAGTTTGACTACATAATCATCGACTGTCCGGCAGGAATCGAACAAGGGTTTAAAAATGCCGTAGCAGGTGCGGATAAGGCAGTTGTGGTAACCAACCCGGAGAAATCGAGTGTTCGGGATGCCGATCGGATCATCGGTTTATTGGAACAAGAAGATATCGAACCACCTAAATTGATCGTCAACCGTATCCGTCACCATATGGTCCAAAATGGAGATATGCTGGATGTGGACGAAATAGTATCCGTATTATCTATCGATTTATTAGGTGTGGTAGCGGATGATGATGAAGTGATCAAGGCTTCAAATAGCGGTGAACCTGTGGCATTGCACCCGAATACAAAGTCTTCGCTGGCCTATCGGAATATCGCTCGTCGGATATTAGGTGAATCGGTTCCATTGCTATCTTTTGATGAGGAAAAAGGCTTTTTTACTAAAGTTAAAAAATTCTTTGGAATTCGCAGCTGATCCCCTGGACTGTCTCTGTAGAGGCAGTCTTTTTTTGTTTACCCGCGTTGATTTTACAGTAAGGCTCCCTTTTGCTGAAGACTCAGTTTCGAGATAAACTGTTTCCGTTACGGTGGTGAGCGGTTGGAGGTCCGGGAAATCACTCGCTTTCCATGGGAGTACGGTGAGCTTCCTCGGGCTGAAGCCCTGCGGGATCTCACCATGTACTTTAATCCCATAGGAGTCTCGCAATTTCCCGGACCTCCTTG
>NZ_FNQR01000007.1 GCF_900107755.1 Thalassobacillus cyri
CTTTTGTCCTTTTAAAGCCATAAAAATGCACCCCTTAAAAATCGTACGTTGTAACCGGGGGTTTTTTCAACGTCTATTTTAAGGGGTGCACACTATAGATCAGCAAGGGTTTTATATTATTGTTTCAGTTGTTTCCATTTATTGAACTCCAGGTAATCTTTGAATTGCTCTTTCGTAACGCCCGACTCCATCGCTTTTTTAACGAGCTCCACCCACCCCTCATCTAAAGCCTGATCTTCCTGGTCGCCATGAAATATGTAATGAATCGAAACATCAAGCTCAGAAGAAATTTTCTCAAGGAATTGAATAGAAGGGTTCGATTGCAAGTTCCGTTCAATTGAGCTTAAGTATGATTTCGCAACGCCTGCCCGTTCGGCCAATTCTGTCAATGATAGTCCACGTTGTTTACGTATCGCCTGGATCCTTTCGCCAATCATGCCCACTCACCCTCTTTCGGTGAAAATTATACCATAAAAAAGAAAGGAGAGTGTTCTATCTTAGACACGCCAGGAAACTTCACCTGTTCAACTACTTCTGTTTTTCTCTTTTTATCAGGGAGAAGAATGCCCTTATATCATCCTTGCTCATTCCCAACTCTCTTGCCTCTTTCATCAATTCCACCCACTCTGTGTCCAACCCTTCTGTTTTCTGCTGTTTTGAAATTGTCATTGTTTTAGGATCCTCCAATTAATAGTCTTCCAGGTAGCCCAGCCGCCATAGTAGCATTTTCCGTTAAAAATACGTATCCCTTAGGCCTGTCGACTTTGCGCCCTCATTTTTCAATGAGTTTGCCGTTTTCTGAAGAATCTGTCTCATTTATTAAGTAGAATATACTATAGAATGCTTGTTACTGTTTGTAGATTCTTGTCAGGCAATCAGTTCTAGTTTTGTCGAATGATAAAAATTGGAAATTTAACAGGGTTTAAGGTGTTGTTTATAAGTAATTATGCCTAATTTAGGCTTGTTCTGACACTGGTAGAAAAAACGTTATCAGGATAAATAAACGTCCAGGGAGGAAACCCTGGACGTTTTTGTGTGGTGACTTTTTTATTCTAATTAGTCAGTGAATTGATAAGAGGAATAACGTTTTTTATTGCCACAACTGAACCCATTATTGGTTTTTCAACCGTTTAACTGCTGCAGAAAAGTGTTCGTTTTCTCCTTTTAGAACGGTCCTTGCTTTATCCGCTTCGATTTGGAACATTAGCATCAGGATAGCGATTCGTGCATCTCCCTCAGCCTGGGCGCTTGCTTGCCGTGCTTCTGATTCAGAGGCACCGGTCAGCTCCTGGATGATCGTTACCGAGCGATGTTTCAGTTTTTCGTTGGTCGCCTGGACATTTACCATCAAATTTTTATAGACTTTTCCGGTTTTGACCATGGAGGCGGTCGAGAGCATATTCAGGACCATTTTCTGTGCGGATCCTGCTTTCAGTCTGGTCGATCCGGTCAATACCTCCGGTCCGACTAATGCTTCGATCGGATAGTCGACTGCTGCTGCCAATGGTGTATCGTCATTGCAGGTCAGTCCGACTGTTTTAGCTCCAAGGCGCTTGGCCGCGTCGACGGCGCCCAATACATATGGCGTGCGTCCGCTTGAAGCGATACCTACCACGACATCTTTTGGGCCTGCCGCTTCCTGGATCGCTCTATCACCTTCGTCCCAATCATCTTCCGCATTTTCGATCGCGTGCCTCAACGCATGATCGCCACCAGCGATGATACCCTGGACTAAGGTTTCCGGGACCCCGAAAGTCGGCGGACATTCGGAAGCGTCAAGTACACCCAGCCTGCCGCTTGTTCCAGCTCCTATGTATAGTAACCGTCCGCCTTGATTCAATGCGGCGACAATGACATCAATCGCTGCTTCGATCTGCGGGAGACTTTTTTCAATCGCAGCAGGGACTGTGTGGTCTTCCTCGTTCATCAGCCTGATGATTTCCATGGTCGATAATTCATCCAGTTGGTGGGACTTGCTGTGTCTTGATTCGGTTAACGTTCTTTCTTTTGTGTCACCCATTCATTCAGCCCCCAATTTCTTTGTTTTTGATTGGACTTGCTTATATGACTCTTTCATGGTGGTTATCGCCGTATCGGGCACCGATATACCTGCTTCAAGTAATGCACAGCAGTACGCACCAACAGCCGGCGGCATTTCCGCTTGTAAAAATTCATACTTCTGATTGAAACGTGTATCGCTTTTGTTTCGAAATAATTCCGTAAAATATCGGGATTGAAAAACTCCGCCCGCCAGAACGATTGGTGATGCAGCTTGTGCTTTTTTCCTATGTGCCGCAATCAACTGTAACAGTTCTTGTATCGCAGTTTCAACAATGCTTCCGGCAACTGTATCGCCCTCCGATACGGCCGCTATTACATCATTTGCTGTTGAGGCGATCACCTGTCTCGGGTATTCATGTTCATAAATGAACGTGATCAACTCTTCGGGATTTTTCAAGCCATATCGCTTTAATATACGATCCGTCAATGCTGTTTCTCCCTGCCTGCCATCATACGCTTGCATGACTGCCTGCAGTCCTCGCTTGCCGATATCATACCCGCTTCCTTCATCACCCAAGAGGTAGCCCCATCCACCGGTGCGTATCGGCTCAGCTCCGTGTTGAAACGAATAGATGATCGAACCGGTTCCGGCAATCAGGACGGTCCCTTGTTTAGAAAAAGTCGTGCCAGCCAGTGCGGCAATGGCATCGTTTTCTACGGTAATAACGCTGTCAGTTCCGACAATTTCACGGATCCATGACTTCCAGCGGTGTTTATCTTCCCTGCGATCACCGCCAGCTGCCGCTACAAAAATATGCTCCGGAATGGTAGGGATAGCGTCCTTAAGCAACTGGTGGACAGTATTTCTCACCTGGGTTTCCTTTCGTGACTTCAAATTCGTGGATGCTCCTATTTTCGACAATATCACTTTTCCGGTCTCATCACCGATGACCAGCTCCGTTTTCGTGCCCCCACCATCAATTCCGATAAAGTATCTGTTATTTGATGGCACCGGCAGTCAATCCTTCCATGAACTGCTTTGAAGCAATGAAGAAAAGAATCATCATTGGCAGCGAAGACAATGTCAGTCCTGCAAATAAAGCTCCCCAATCGGCGGAATACTCACCGAACAACGACAGCATCCCGACTGGGATCGTCTTTTTCATTTCATTCGAGATGAAGATGAGCGGGAAAAAGAAATCGTTCCACGCCTGGATGAAGTTGATGATCATGACCGTTCCAAGTGCCGGACGCATCAACGGCAACAGGACATTCCATAATATCCGGAGATCGGTCGCTCCATCGATCCGGGCCGCTTCTTCAAGCTCAATCGGCATCGTCCTAAAAAAACCGGTCAAAATGAGAATGGATAGCGGAATTCCAGTCGCTGTGTAAATGAAGATCAATGACCATAGCGAGTTGGTCAGACCAAGATCTTTCATCAATATGAACAATGGCACGATTCCAAGCTTTATCGGAATCATCATCCCCATCAGGAAGAAGAAAAACAATGCGTTATTCCACCAGAACGTGTACCGGGCGATATAGAAAGCTGCCAAGGACCCACAAATCAATATCAACAGTACTGCCGTTACACTTACGACGACACTATTATAGAAGTAAGTCATGAACGGTACTTGCTCAAGCAGGTTCCGGTAAGGCTCCAAACTGAAACTTTTCGGAAGGGACAACGGGTTCATGAAAATTTCGTTGCTTGGCTTGAAGGAGGACATGATCATCAGGAATAAGGGATACAAACTGATCGATGCGACTACAAAAGCAATGACGTAATACAAAGGTCTGGTCCAGATATTTTGTTTCATGTTCATCCCCTCCTACATTTCTACTTCTTTTTTCCTCATGAAATAAAGCAAGATTGCCGTAAATACCGAGATAAATAAGAACAATACAACAGCAAGTGCTGAGCCTAAGCCGATTGCAGATGATCCGCCACCGGATGATCCCCCGAACGCAAGACGATAGAAATAGATTGCCAGTGTGTCGGTTGAATGGTACGGCTCCCCTTGTGAACCCTGCATGGCATAAACGAGCTCGAATGCCTCGAACGACTGGATGAAAGTCAGCACGGTGATGATAGTGATCGCAGGCATCATCAATGGAATGATGATTTTACTCATCATCTTCCATCCTTTGGCGCCATCCAACGTAGCCGCCTCAATCAGTTCGTGGGGGATCGATTGCATACCCGCCAGGAAAATCAAGACAGCAAACCCTAAACCGAACCACGAGTTTACGAGAATGATAGCTATCAATGCTGTATCCGGATCGCCAAGCCACGCTTTTTGCAGCGACTCCAGACCGAATTTTCCTAAAATGACATTGAGTGCCCCGAAGTTCGGGTTCAAGATCAGCTTCCAGAGAAAACCGACGACGATGATCGATAACAGACGAGGCATGAAGAAGGCGATTTTGAAGAATTCCGCCCCTTTGATCTTTTTATAAATGATGAATGCGAGTATGAATGCCAGCCCGTTCTGTGCGATCAATTGACCGACGAAATAAAGGATGTTGTGCTGGAAAGCATTCCAGAATAATTCTTTATATGGCTCCAGTGTAAATAGGGCCTGGAAGTTTTCCAATCCGATGAATGCACCACGGACGAGTCCGTTCCAATCAAATAAACTGTATGTAAATGCAGCAAGAATTGGATAAACAATGAATAGTCCATAAATAGCTAAGGCGGGAATAGGGAAAAGATGGATGGCCCATCTTTTCCATTTCCTTTTGGTTTTCGTTTTTGCAGCTGGCTTGTTGACAGCTTTGACTTGAGATTCAGCAGTATTCAACGTATTCACCGCCTTGAATAATTATTTTTGAAAAGGCTCGTAGTAGCTTTCTGCGCTTTTTTGTACGGCTTCGGCTACACCTTCAGGGGTCTGTTCTCCTAAATACATGCCCTGCAGTTCTGTTTCCAATGTCGCTTTTGTCGATGGATTCCCTTTTGCGAAATGAACAAGAATCAAGTATGGCGTCGAGTTTTGCTCTGCCGCCTTGGCTAGGCCGCTGACGAGCTGGTTATCGGATTGGACACCAGGCACAGCACTGACCATGCTGAATTCTTCTGTAAACAACTGGCCAAATTCTTCTGTCGTCATCCACTCGAGAAACTTCTTGGCTTCTTCTTTATGTTCAGAATTGGCGTTAATTGCGTAAGATCCATCCACCCATGTCGTGATGGTCGGTTCTTTCCCGAAAGCAGATGGCATCATGAAGAAGTCAAGCTGCAGATCAGGATTCATTTCCTTCAGTACTTCAATTTCCCAGCTTCCCAACGGGAACATCGCTGCTTTTTCTGTGAAGAATAAAGTACGGATATCTTCCATTCCAAGACCTTCATAGTTGTCCGGGAAGTAAGCTTTCAGTTCATCCATCGCTTCGATGGAAGCTTTAAATTCATCACTGACAAAATTGGTTTCTCCGTTTTCAACTTTTTCGACGAATTCGTTAGCTCCATATTGAGACGGTCCGACGATTCCGTGCATCAAAGACATCAGCCAGCCCTCTTTGGTACCCATCGCAAGCGGCGTGTAGCCTTCCTTTTTCAAAGTTTCATTGATTTCGATGAATTCTTCATAGGTTTGTGGTTCTTCTAATCCCAGTTCATCAAAAATTTTCTTATTATAGAACATTTGTGTCGTACTCATATTCAAAGGGACACCATATTGCGTACCATCTGAGCCCTGGGCTGCCATTAAAGATGAATCAGGGAACGTATCCAATCCATTAAGATCATCAATTGGCTCAAGGTAGCCGGCGTCAGCAAGCTCGGCACCCGCTGCATAAGGACGTAGCTGAAGGATATCCGGTCCTTCTCCACTTTTCAACTCCGTGTTCAAAATGGTATTGTATTCGGTATTCTTCGATGGTTTGAACTCTAACTTGATGTCAGGATGCTTTTCGTTGAAAGCTTCGAACAGCTTTTCGTACTTTGCGGTATCTTCTGTCCGCCAGCTCCCGACTTCCAATGTGACGGTATCACCGTTCTCATCTTTGCTGCTGTCGCCGCCTTCTTCTGATCCTGCATCTGACGAACAGCCGGTTAAAATCAAAATGAACGCTAAAAATCCAATCATCCAACCTTTTGTGATTTTCCCCATTCTCTTACCTCCTGTAAAAATGAATTTTATTTTGCAAAACATTGATGCACATGACTGTGTAATTCTTTACGAATCGTCTTCAGGTTATGACTTCTTCCATAATGCACGACATTGGTCAGAAAAACGGTGATTATTTCATCTTTTGGGTTGATCCAGAGGCTGGTGCCGGTGAATCCGGTATGGCCGAACGATCCTTCCGGCCAATGCTCTCCGCAAGAAGGCGGCGGTCCTTTGCTGTTCCAAACCTCCCAGCCGAGTCCGCGGCCTTGCTTATGTTCCTGGCTTGCTCCTTTAAGTAAAGAGGGGGCGATCACAGCCTGTGTACCAGGGTAGAGCCATTTCAACCCATAGGCTTCCACGTCTTCAGCGGTGGTGAACAACCCCGCGTTTCCGCTTACCCCGCCCATCTGGAATGCTTTTTCATCATGGACCTCTCCCTGGAGGAACTGCCCGTTGTCCCATTCGGTCGAGGCCGTTTCTGCCTTCTTTTTTTCAGTTAGTAGATATGTAGTATCAGGCATGTTCCAGGGTGGGTAAAGCTCTGTTTCTACCAGGTGATTTAAGGGTTTAGCCGTGATTCTTTCAATCACTTTTCCTAGCAATATCATGCCAAGGTCTGTGTATTTCACTGTGTCACCAGGCTGGGTGACTAGTTTTGAAGCGAGCACTTCATGAAAGACATTACGTTTATGCCATCGGCTTTTATGAGATAAGTCGGCGGATAGTCCTGCTGTGTGGGTCAATAAATGATAAATGGTGATGGGCTTGAAGGTGAATTCTGGGATGTAGTGTTGAACTGGTGCATGAAGGTTCAGTTTCTCCTGATTAATCAGATAAAGAGCTGCCGGCAGAGTCGCCATCACTTTCGTCAATGACGCTGCATCAAACCAGGTAGACGTTGTCATCTTCTTGCTGTTCCCGTCCCTGGCCTGGTAACCCCCGAACGCCTTAAAATATTTCCGCTCCCCTTTGGCATGAACGAGAACGACAGCTCCTGGGATCTCCCGGTTTTCCATGAGATACTGCATGTAGGATGTGATCACTTAATCATTTTCACCACCTTTCTTGTTTTATCAAGAGCCTCGATGTTAGCCGCTTGATTGGAACGCGTAATTCCAAGAAACAAAATATCGATGACATTCAATTGGGCGATTCGTGAGCTGGTGGCACCACTTCGGATATTTTTTTCTAGTGAGGTGGTATATAAAGCAATGTCAGCCAGTGTTGATACAGGATTTTCTCCCATTTTTGTAAGTGTAATGATCGTTGCGCCATTGTCTTTAGCGACCTTCAAGGATTCATAGATATCACGAGTCTGGCCACTGTAGGAGACTCCGAATGCCACGTCCTTTTTTGTCAGGTTGGCTGAAATAGTCAGCTGAGCATCAATATCCAGACCGACTTCGCACCAATTATCAATCCTGGTCAATTTTTGCTTGAAATCCTGCGCGATAAAACCAGAAGCGCCAATGCCATAAACCGCAATCTTGCGTGCTTTGGTCATCAATTGGATGGCGGCTTCCACGTCTTCCGGAGCGAGGATGTTCAGCGTGTTTTCCAATGATTGGATATTGTTATAGGAAACATTGTTGATGAGCGACTCGATGGAATCGTCATCGGGGATGTCCTGGTATTTTTCTGTAGATGTTTCAAACACAGCCATTTCTCTTGCTATGGTTAACTTGAGATCTTGAAACCCCTTACATTTAAGCTTTTTAGAAAGACGGATGATTGTCGCTTCACTCACTTCGGTTTTTTCTGCGAGCTTTTGAATCGATAAATTCACGACTTCATCGGGGTGCTGCAAAATGTAATCTGCTACTTTCTTTTCAGAAGGCTTGCAGCTGTCCAGTGCTTCCTGGATAAAAATCAATTGATTGCTCATATGCTTTGCTCCAATATCAAATATTTTCAACTTACTGTATATTTTACAAAATAATATTACTTAATACAATATAATTTATGAAACTTTATTACATTTTATTATTATATGGTCATTTATATGCAAAAAAATACACGGCAATAGGCCGTGTGTCCTAATTGGAGGTTACGGTATCCAGTGCCAGGTGAATCGCTGCGGTAAGGTCATGTTGGGGCCAGCTTGGCACTTTTCCATGCATGATGGCAAGTTCATGGGAAGCTGGCATATGGATGAAGCCTGCATGTCTGCTCTCGTCTGTATTATCAAAATAATAAAGCGCATGATACATGACGTTATTACATAAATACGCTCCCGCTGTGTTGGAGATTTCTGCCGGGTAGCCATTCTCCTGCAGCCGCGCAATGATCTTTTTAATTGGCAGTGTAGAAAACAATCCATCTGGCGCTTCGCTTATGATAGGTTCTCCGTCAGGCTTATGACCCCGATTATCAACCGGGCCGTCATTACAGTTGATGGCAATTCGCTCTGGCGTGATTTTCGTCCGGCCAGCCGCAAGCCCGAGTGCGATGACGATATCTGGATTTACTTCCTCTATGTAAGCGAGCATTTTCTCCCCGGATTCATGGAAATCGACCGGCAGCACTTTTCCAATAATTTCGTAGTCATTGATTTTGCTGCCGTCTAACTCATTGACAATTTCCATCGTCGGATTGACCGGGAAATCTAAAAATGGCTCGAAACCGGTTAACAGCAATTTTTTCATGATTAGCTCACTCCCTTTCCGTAAGGATACCATTAATTTGGCGTTCCCACTAAGCCGACCCGCCTGGCTGATGTTTTTTTAACCAGGAATCCGTTATAATAAGAGGAAACATCATTTTTACATACAAAGTAGGTGCCAACGATGAACGGGTCTAGAGAAGAACTGGAGCTTGCCGAGCGATTCGAGATCGCATTCAACCAAATTCACCAGCAATTGAAAGTGATCAACGGTTACCCAAAAAACGACAATTTCATGGAACTGCTTCAACGCTCGAAGGTGAAGCATAGTGTCATCCGGCATCATTTTGACAATTTGAAACAATATGCGAAGCTGCGTAATGCGCTTGTCCATGAAAAAATCCGCGATGATTACTATATTGCCTACCCACACCGGGAAGTGGTCGAAGAGATTGAAAAAATTAAACAAACGCTTGATCAACCGCCGAAAGCGATCGATGTTGCGACACGCCCCGTGCTTTTTTTCAAATCGAACTCTCATCTGACAAAAATTGTCGAGGCATTCAATCGTTTCAAAGTGTCCCAATTCCCTATTTACGGAGAGGATCAGCAGTTTTTGGGGCTGCTGACGAATGATGGGGTCGTGCGCTGGCTGTCACGCAATGTGCACAATGACTGTATCCAGCTGGGTGATGTCCGGGCTTCCGACATTTTGAAGTTGGAAAAAAACCATAACGTCCGTTTTTTAAGCGAGAAAAATTCCATCTTCGATTTGGAATCTTCATTCGAACGCAGCTTCGAACAGAATCTGAAGTTGAAAGCAGTCATCATCACAACGGGTGGGGATCAGCATAGTAAACCCCTTGGAATCGTCACGACCTGGGACCTGATCAAAATTGACCGCTATGGGGGCGAGAGTTGACATTTCTATAAAAAATACAGAGCGGAAAGGAGAAATTATGTACTACCGAAGAAATGAAGCCTTCCGTTATTCATTCGAGCCAAATTTGGCCGCAAAGTTCATTGCTAACACTAGTGAACAGACAAAAGGGGAACTCCATATTTTAGATATCAGCCTGCACGGAATGAAAGTCAATCTTCCTGCGCATCCATACCAAAAAGGGGATAAGATATTCATCCAATTCATGCTCGTCAATCAACAGTTTGATGTCGATGGTGAAATCGTTTGGCTCAAGCCCCTTGGTAAAAAGGTTCAGGCAGGTGTTCAACTGTCTACAACAGAATCGGTACGAAAGCAACTGGTCGATCAGTTGAAGGTGTACGCGAAAAAAAAGAATGATTCAGCAGGATGAACCCACACACCTAACATTACTTACTAAACATAAAAACCCGTTTGATTGACTGACCAATCAAACGGGTTTTCTATATTTCAATGACTTTGCTTATTATATGGCTGGTTCAAATCCACCCATCAATGCTTTTGGCCTACAGCCTTACTTCTCTTTCCGGAACCAGCCAGTAACTTTATTGGAAAGATCATCAAAGTAGGTATAGACGACCGGGATCAATAACAGCGTGAACAAGCTGGATATCGTCAATCCGAAAATGATGGTGACAGCAAGCGGCTGCTGGGCTTCTGCACCCTGACCGAGGCCAATGGCGAGGGGAATCATCCCGAGAACAGTCGTCAGGGTCGTCATCAGAATCGGGCGCATGCGGCTTGGTCCTGCTTCTAAAATTGCTTCGTAGCGGTCAATGCCCTTCCTGCGCAATATGTTGATATAGTCGACGAGTACGATTGCATTGTTGACGACAATCCCGGCGAGCATGATGATGCCGACGAATGCCGGCAGACTCAATGGCAAGCCAGTGGTGAAAAGTCCAAGCATGACGCCGATGATAATGGTCGGAAGCGAGAACATGATGATGAACGGGAACAGGAAGTTCTCAAATTGGACGGCCATGACAGCATAAACAAGGAAAATCGAGAATACGAGCGCGAGTGCCAAGTCTCCAAAAGCTTCCTGCATATCCTGCGCCTGGCCGCCAATTTCATAACTGTATTCATCCGGAAATTTCAAGCGCTCCAGTTCCTTCCTGATATCTTCGCTCACACTTCCGAGGTCGCGTCCCACGATTTCACTTTCTACATTGACCTGGCGCTGCTGGTTTTCACGCAGCAAGGTAACCGGTCCCTGTACTTGCTTCAGTTCTGCCACACTGGCCAGCGGAATTAGAGAGCCGGTCGGTGTCTGCAGGGTCATGCCTTCCAGATCTGCAATCGTCTGGCGTTCTTCTTCAGGCAAAATCATCCGGACATTGATTTCGTCGCTGCCGTCCCGGTAACGAGTCGCTACCTGACCGTTGAAGCCGAGTTCGACCTGGCTGAGCACCTGCTGGTAGCTCAAACCGTACTGAGCGGCTTTATCACGGTCGACCTGGACTTGCATTTCAGGTCGACCCTCATTGGTCGAGGACTCTGGGTTATGGACACCATCTACATCTTCTATCATATAGACGACCTGATCAGCCAGTTCACTTAAGACATCGTAGTCCGGCCCATTCAACTGGATTTGAACAGGGGCTCCGCTACCGAAGCCTGCTCCGATTTCACTTACAGCAATTTCCGCCCCTGGTATCCCTGACACATCTTCATCAATCGCCTGCATGATTTCACTGGTACTCCGCTCACGGTCACCCGGTCCGACAAGCTGCATCGTATAGGTGGCTTCATTAGCGGACGATGAAAAACTTTCGAACCCGCCGCCTCCGATGGTGACGTAATTCGTTTCGATGACTTCTTCATACGGTTTTAACTTTTCATTCACTTTCCCGGTAACTTCTTCGGTTGTCGAGAGCGATGTCCCGGCAGGAGTTGTCACACTGATCTCGATTTGTCCCTGGTCCGAAGGGGGAATGAATTCGGTTCCGATCATTGGAACGAGGAATCCGCTGCCCGTAATCGCTAAAAGGGTCACGAGAATCGTAGTTTTCCTCCACTTCAACACCCGTCGAAGCATGGACTGATAACCCTCATTCACTTTGGCTAAAAAGCGATCGAACCAGTACCGCCGACCGGATGTCTGTAATGGTTTCGTCAACAGCTTCGAAGACAGCATCGGAATCAAGGTCACCGACACGATCAAGGCCGCAATCAGTGCAAAGGAAATCGTCAGGGCAAGCGGTGTGAACAGTTCTGATGCGATTCCTTCAACGAAAATGATCGGCAAAAATACGACGATAGTTGTCGTTGCGGATGCAATAACGGCTGGTGCGAGTTCCGACGCGCCTTCTTTTGCCGCTTCCACCATGGAATATCCTTGCTGCCGGTAACTGACGATGTTTTCCAGGATGACGATGGAACTATCGACCATCATCCCGATTCC
This sequence comes from Thalassobacillus cyri, assembly GCF_900107755.1. Classification (GTDB taxonomy): domain Bacteria; phylum Bacillota; class Bacilli; order Bacillales; family Halobacillaceae; genus Thalassobacillus; species Thalassobacillus cyri. The sequence goes on from NZ_FNQR01000007.1 coordinate 12,069, forward strand.
GAGCGCCAGTCCCCCCATGGTGAGGACGTTCAACGTTTCCCCGGTGAAGTACATCAATGTAAACGTTGAAATGATGGCAATCGGTATCGAAATCCCGATAACCAGTGTAGCACGGATACTTTTTAAGAATAAAAGTAATACCAGAACGGAGAACACCCCACCGATGATGATATTCATCATTACCGAATCGATCGACTGCGTGATAAATTCAGAGGTGTCCAGCACAACTTTCATGTTGACGTTTTCCGGAAGACGTTCTTTAATATCTCCCATGGCGGCTGTGACATTATTTGCCGTTTCCACGGTATTCCCATCTGATTTTTTTAAAACTGACAATACTACGGACGCCTGGCCGTTGACCTTGGAAATCGTCGAAGCGTCTTCATATGTATCTTCGACGTCTGCAATCTGGCCGAGACGGATTTGCGCCCCGCCTTCTGTTTGCAGCAAGGTATCTTTGATTTCCTGCACCGATTCGAATTCTCCATCGATTCGTATTTGCAGGTCTTTGTCCCCTTTTTCAACCGCACCAGCGGAAGCTGATTGGTTAGCGGCGTTCAACGTCTGAATGATGGTCTGAGTATTGAGCCCATATTCATTCATCTGACCGCGATCAATCAGCACACGGACTTCCCGGTCTTTTCCTCCTTCAATACTGACAGAGGCTACGCCTTCCTGACGTTCGAGAAAAGGGACAACCCGGTTTTCTGCGATTTGCTGCAATTCTTCCGGGCTGTCACCGGTAAGGCCGACCCACATGACAGGAATTTGCTGGGGATCAAAACGAAGTACGTTCGGCTCGCCCGCTCCTTCAGGCAGCATCCCCTTCACTTGATCGACTTTTTCACGGACGTCCAATAGTGCGTTATCCAGGTTGACCCCGGTGTTGAACTGCATGAATACGATGGATGCCCCGGTTTGCGATTGTGATTGTACGGTTTCCATGCCCTCAATCGCACTAACGGAAGATTCAATCGGTTCACTGACCAATTTCTCCGTTTCCTGCGGAGCTGCTCCTGGATAATTGGTAGAAACGACCGCAATCGGCAGATCGATTTCAGGATATAAGTCGATGGCAAGATTTCGTAACGACATGAACCCTAGTGCTAAAATGGCCAGCACAATCATAATGACGCCGACCGGGCGTTTAACTGATACGTTAACGAGTTTCAAATCAAGCATCCTCCTTTATGATGCTGACTTTCGCTCCGTCTGTCAGGGTCAACTGCCCGGTGGTGACGATTTCAGCTCCTGCTGTAATTTCACCTTCAATCGCAGTCGTCTCGGACTGTGCTTCCACGATGGTGACTGCTATTTTTTCTGATTTTTCATCGACGATTTTATAAATATACGCTTCCCCGCTTTCTTCCACTACAGCTTCTGTTGGTACTAAGAAAGTATCAGCTACGACGGTTTCGGGAAGCAGGAAGGTCGCCATCGTTCCCGGCTTGACCTCTTCTGATTCATTGTCAATTGTCGCTTCTACAGGGTATAAGCCTGTATCATTCGGTACGGAGGCAACATAGTCCACCGTAGAGGTAACCGGTTCTTCCACTCCGTTAATATCTACATCTATTTCCTGGCCTTCTTCAAACAAATTGAGCTGGTCTGAAGTCACCGTAGCTTCGACAGTCATCGGGTTCAATGCGACAATCGCACCGATTGGCTGCTGATTGGACACCATATCGCCAACCTGCGCTTCCAGGGAAGTGATTTCACCTGATGCACCCGCGTAAATGGTATTATTGGAAGCCTGCTCCTGGGCTTGATTCAATTGCACCTGCGCCTGCTCGACTTGAAGTTCTGCCTGTTCGACACCGACTTCGGCCTGGTTGAGCTGTGACTTTGCTTGATCGACCTGCGCTTCAGCCTGCTCAATTTCAGCAGAAGAAGGCACTTGCTGATTTTTCGCTTGCTCGTACTGGGCATAGGCTTGATCGGCACGGCTTTTCGCCTGTTGGTACAAAACTTCCGGAATTGTACCTTCATCTGCTAATTTTTTTGTCTGTTCGGCAAGCTCTTTTGCTTGTTCATATTGCTGATAGGCTGCCTGTTCCTGGCCTTTTGACTGTTGGGCTTGTGCCTGCTGGGCTTGCTTCGCAGCATCTAACTGCTTTTTAGCGTTTTCCACTCCCAGTGCTGCCTGTCGTCTAGAGATTCGGGCATTTTCAAGCTGCTTGCCCGCTTGCTCTACTGCATTTTTCTGCAGCTCTACCTGACTTTGGGAATTTTGGGCATCCACTTGCCCGATCGCATCGCCCTTTTTCACACGATCCCCTTTTTCTACATTCAACGCAACCAGCTCACCCGGTGAACGCGGGATAATCTGTGAGGTATTTGCCGGCGTAGTCCGCCCGACAATTTTACGTTCGATACTCAAATCTCCTTTTTCTACCACATCGGTCTCTACCGGTGTAATACGTTCCACTTCTTCTGCTTCCTCACTATCATTATTTGAACAGCCGCTGATCAATCCCAGCAACATTACCGCCAGGACCAACGGACCTATTAATTTTTTCATAAAAAAGACTCCTCTCACTTTCTTAAATCAATTCGATGTTCAAGTCCTGGGCGATTTGTTGACATTCTTTTTGAAAAGCAGCCATGCCGGTAAAATGAGAAAGCATGCCCTGGAATAAAATGTGCTGCGGCTGATCTTTCTTAATCTCGTTGAGCAGCACGTCGATGACACCATGCAGGTCTTCCCGCTTTTGTTTAGACATTTTTAACGAATCGATTTTCCCCCGTATCGCAGTCAACTTTTCTTTCACCCTGCTATGGGGATCCTGCTCTTCAAACGTGGGAAAATGCTGTTTGACATTATCGAATGTAATTAACGGTTCTGACTCTTTTTCCAGCATGCCCTCGACAACATCAACAATACGTTCCTGGATGAAGGAAGCGAGCCTTTTCGGTTCGACCTCGAGGTCATCGATGACCAGCCATTTGGAATAACCATCTAATATGCCTTCCATCAATATCGAGCTGTCGACGATATAGGGCTCAATCGCCGGCCCGAACAGTTCCTTTAAATTTTCACTTGTCCAGCGAAAACTCTCCTTTTTCATTTCGAGTAAAAAGTCATCTACTTGAGGACTGAGCGATATATTATCTCTTAAATGCATCAAAATAAATTCTTTATTTTCCATTAAACTTGTGACGAGCATTTCAATTTGGCGTGTCATTTTCACCTTAGGATCAAGGTCCATCTGACGCACTTCTTCTACTTTTTCCATCATTTGCTGATAGTAAAATTTATAGATAGACAGAGTAAGATCTTCTTTTGAATCAAAATGCAGATAAAAAGCTCCTTTAGAAACCCCGCTCTGAGAAGCGATTTCTTGTATAGAGGTGGAATGGTAGCCTTTTTGTGCAAACAACTTCATTCCTGATTCAATCATCTGCCGCTTCCGTTCATTCATATGTATTCCCTACTTTCATCACTTTCTGACCAGTCAGTCACAACAAGATTAATCGTACTAAAATATGGAGAAGTTTTCAATTGCTAAATCATTTTTTCAATAAAACCTTGGCTTGTCAGAAAGTACTTATGGCGACAAGTGTTAGTATTTTCTTATACTTTAATCCTTTAATAAGGTTAAACCTTATTAAAGCACAAAAAAACTGGATGACTATTAAGTCATCCAGTCATTTCTGCTATCAGGAAAGCCGCCTTCCCAATTCAGAGACGAGCATATCCAATTTTTTCACCTTGGAGAGGCCGCTCTTAGGAAACCGTTTATCAAAGTGATCAAACATCACTTGCAAACTCTCTTCGTCCAATAGCGCGCTATACGTATCAAATGTATGGCGGTATTGGTTGATGTACCTTTTCATTTTTTTATAGAACGTATTTAAATGATAGGTCGATGAAAAATCGAACGCCTTTGCTACATCACTATCGTAGGTAGGGAAATATCCGTTAAGTGTATGTAGCATAGCAGTGGCAAGCGGAAATTGCATCGTAGGATTGCCTTTATGGTTTTTCACTTCGTAAAGGTCGGTCACGACACGGACGATATTCGGTCGTTTTTCATGCCTTTGATTCTCCATAATTTCAAAGAAGCGATCCTGAAATTCTTGTGTCAGGCTCGGATTGTCCAACTTATAGAAATAACGGAAGTTGAATTGAAAAACAAGATCCTTGGTGACATCTGTCTTCTTGAACCGGTCGTGCAGAAAGTGATAGACGTCGATTTTTTCTGGGTCGATGTTATTGATTATGGTTTCCTGATCATCAAGCAGGAGGTCTTTGATGTCAGCTGCCGTTCTATATTTCATCCGAATCACCTCTCCTAATCATTTTCCCTCTGCCATCATTGGGAAAACTATCAATTTTTCCCATAAGTCAACTGCAGTAAAGCGTTTCCACGTGTATGATTTGTTGTTTTTATCTTACCATAAAAACCCGGCGGGAAAAACGAAAGGGCCGTTTCGGAAAAGTACAGACGCCAAAAATAGATTTTTAATTTCTTATGTATAGTGTTTCCGATTTACCAGACGGGCTGCGAGATTATACTGACGTGAAAATGAAGATTGCGATATGTCAATCTGGTAGGAAGTATTGTCCGTGAAGAGAATTTCCATCGTCCCAGGGGAACTGATCCGCTGGTCTTTGGCATGATGGTAGGCGATCCAGATTTTTTCTCCTGAAGAAGTGGAACGTAGTGGAAACATCACGATACGTGATGGTGCACTCACTTCAACCGGCAGTTTTTTATCTGTATGTAAAAAAGCTCTTGCAAAATCCCTTCGTCCATTAAAGGATGCCCCGTACAAAAGACAACTGTTATCGAGTATTTTTTGGACGTTCTTTTTGGTACAAATAACGTGACTTTCTTCCCTTATGAAGGTGGATACTTTATTTTCTCCTACATTTGGTTTTAACATCATGGTGTTACGGTTTATCAAGTAATCTGAGGCTACTTCAACACATTCCACATCTCTATCCCCTTTTTCTCTCTTTTCTATTACCTAAGACTATATTACTATACCAAAGCTCGAAAAGCTCAGTGGACCGTGTCAGAATTGTGAACAATAACCATATTGCCCCTATAATGGACACCACTCGGTAACCATTTTTTATGTTTACTGCTCAAGTTGAATCCATTGATTTCTTAGGATTATGGTCGATATTAGAAGAGAAGATTGAGAGAAGGGAGTGAAGTTATGGACGTTGCTACAGTGTCTGTCCTTATGAGCCAGCATTACGTCAAGCAAAATGCCAGCCTGGCCGTCATGGATAAGTCGATGGATCAGGCAAAGGAACAAGGATCTCAGATGATTGAGATGCTTAAGACTAACATGCCCGAAGCCCAGCACCCGAAGCTCGGAGGCCGGATCGACTTGAAAGGGTGAGCATCAAAAAAAGTCAGAAGCTGCATAAACCCAGCCTCTGACTTTTTTTCTTATTCGTTGTTATTGTCTCCATCTTCCATGGTATCTTCATTCGTCATATCTTCTTCAGCCTGCTCATCATCCGTGTCCATGTCTTCGGCTTCATTCATCTCTTCATCATCAGCAGCTTCTCCGTTCTCGCCATTTTCCTCAGGAGCACCTTCTTCTTCTCCCATGTCACCTTCTTCATTTTGTTCCGTTTCGTTGTCACCAGCATCATCCTCTTCCGTAGCACATGCGCCTAATAAGAAAATCGCCAACGTAGCTGCACCAAATTTCATCCACCATTTATTAACCATTATTTATTCCTCCTATACAAGATATTTCAAGCCTATCTTTCCCAATCCGGCAAAAATAAACCAAAATATAAGTAATTTTTTGGACAAAAAAACGCCCCGCCAACTGGCGAGGCTACTGAAAAAGTCATTGCTAATCTAAAAGAGCTGTTAGAGTTTGTGGTTGTTTCTCACGAATCGCTTATTGGTGGATGCTTGGCGCAGGCACGGCCCTAGCTAACTTGGTCAAGAAAATCACTTGACCAAGTGGATCTTCGGCTCGCGCTATTCCCGCAGGCGCCACCACCGAACGCTCATCGTAGAATCAACAGAGGACCACGTATCTTCCGGGTACCGATGACAATCTTTATAGCCAATGTGAAACCAATCGTGAAGCTTATGAAGGGTTAAAGGGCAAAAAACGAAATACCCATTGAAAAATGAAAGCCGGCACAAAAGTCTCCATAGACCGTTGTTTTAGATCCTACTATCCTAGATCAGTTTTTCATTGGCTTCCCAAATGGGGGAACGTTTTCTTTTTATTTCAAAGCGAACATGATTTCAGCTTCACAAGCTAATTCACCATCAACGGTCGCTTTTGCTTTTCCTTTGCCCATTGGTCCTTTGGCACGTACGATTTCCACCTCAAGCTTCAGGCGGTCACCAGGCTGAACCTGGCGCTTGAACCGGCATTTATCAATTCCTGTGAAGAAAGCAAGCTTACCCTGGTTATCTTCCTTTTTCAGCATTGCGACTGCTCCAACTTGTGCGAGAGCTTCCACAATCAAAACTCCAGGCATGACAGGATATTCCGGAAAATGTCCCTGGAAAAATGGCTCATTGACCGTGACATTCTTATAGCCGACCGCGCGCTCTCCTTCCACTACTTCTTCAATCTGGTCGATCAATAAGAAGGGATAGCGGTGCGGGATGATTTCTTTGATTTCGTTTATGTTCATCATATGTAACAATCTCCTTTCGATATCAACTACTATGCCTATTATATACATGTTTGTCTGTTTCGACAAAAACCATGTAATGAAGACTCAGTTTCGAGATAGCTGGATCCGTTGCCATTAGAGGAAAGGGATGGGCTCGGAAACGACTCGCTTTCCAGCTTCATCGCCTAGCCCCTTCTCCCGCAGGAGTCTCGTCGTTTCCCTTCCCATCCAGCCAGTTTTGTAAAGACGGACCCTCAATAAGAAGAAGAGTGTTCAACTAAAAACTTCATTCTGAAGCATTTATAAAAGATATAAAGGGGCCGAAGTCTTCTTCTAATATTATGGGTTGTTTTCCCCACAAGTGTGATTTCGGGAACTTTCTCCAGCAAGGTTCGGAGGGGAACGGCGAGACTCCTCGAAAATGCTACGCATTTCCTTCGTGCGGTGTTTCTCAAGGATGATAATTCAAAGTCCTGCGGGGTGAAAATGACAGGTGAGACCCCGGAAGACAAAGTCTGAGGAGGCTCAGCGCATGCCCGCGGAAAGGTAGTCGTTCCCCACAGGACCTTTATTCAGATAAACATCTCGAAATCAAGTCTTCGACTTTACGACCATATATTTTATAGAGATTTTATGATAAAGCAGCGACAGCTTTTATTTTCTGCTCACAAAAAAATCGGCAGCTGCCTATGCTGCCGGGATTATATCAATTGGAGCATGCTGATTTGGCAGACACTTCTTGCTGCTCCTGGATCTCAGCATGTTCTGCGTCTGTCTTTCCTTTTTCTTCTGCTTTCGGTGTCAGCCAGAACGTAAACCAGGAGCCTTCTTTGATGATTGGGTCGAGATCGAATATGTCAAAGTCGCCTTTGGAGAAGATGAAATCAAGGTCGGATTGTTTCGGCAAAGCGTATAAATTCGAATGAGCAACAAAGAAACTGTTGAATGCGGAAGAAAATGCCTTGCCATGTTCGGTACCGCTGAGCGGTGTGATCACAGAAACCACACCTCCTTCACCTATGTTTTGATTGATTTTTTCAAGCAGCCTGCTGCGTTCATCCGGATGGATATAATGGAAAACGTTGTGGAGCAGAATCATATCGACCTTTCCCTGTTTCGGCTCCCACTCTTCAAAATCCCCGACTTCAAACGTAAGATTGGGGTAATCCTTCGATTGCAGGCGTGCGCTTTCAATCACTTTTTCATTGATATCAACACCGATCATCTGAATATCCGGAAAGTGATCGGCAAGTTTTCTTAAGTAGCCGCCATGACCGCACCCAAGATCGACGATCGTTTCAATTTTTTGTTCACGTACTTTCCGTTTGATTTTACGAATGGCAAAATGCTCAAGCAGTGCGGATGTCTCGGCGACAATTCCGCCATATTCTTCATGATCGAATGACGCTCGTTCCTTTGAACGCATAATATTCGGATAGGCTAGCAAAGTCGGTAAATGCAATTCCATCATTTCTTTTAATAACGCCGCCACCCCAGGAGAACCATAATCTGACATCAACGCACTGCATCGTTTTTTTGAGGTTCGGAATTTATCATCTTTTTTCTTCAGGTGCTTCAGTTCCACTCCGACCTGTACCCAGGATTCAAGCAGATCTTCCGGGAAACCTGTTCGTGAAGCTACTTCATCCACTGTCACTGGTTCTTTAAATGCATCGAACAACCCCAGTTCTGACCCTACATAAGCATGCCAGCTATATAAAAATGATTCATTTTTCTTCATCCATTTCCGTGCCTGCATGGCAATCGTCCATTCATTCATCGCATTCTACCCCTTCCGGTTATCGTTTTGTTTCCATGGATAATCATCGTTTTCATCAAAGATATATCGTTTCTGCCGAATGTCCGAAACCTTCTTTTTCCGGACCGGCAGTACACTGCCCTGTATAGCCCGGTCTACAAGGGAAAAATCCCACATACCCAGGCCGGAAGTATTCAGTATTTGTTTGACATGAAGCCGGTCATCTTCATACATACGGTCCACCGCCCGCATTCTGATTTTGCGCCACCAGCGGTAAGGATACGAATAAACGAGCGCTGATAAATGGCTCAACCTCAATAAAAATTCAACCCTCGGTCTCCGCACCTGTTCATAGTAAGGAAGGTAGGCATAGTAAGGCTTCTTATGCTCTTTGCACCAGGTGAGCAGTTCTCCCAGCACATCGGCATCCTGGATGGCAAGATTCATCCCTTCACCGGCCATCGGGTGGACGGTATGAGCGGCATCGCCAAGGAGGGCCAGGTTGCCCTTTACATACTTATCGACATGGTAGGTATACGGCACCATCAACTGAATTTGCTTCCAATCCTTGATCGAGCGGACATCTTCCTTCAACCTCGGTTCCAGTTGGCCGTACGCTTCATGTACTTGCTCGAGACCGTTTTCTTTGATCGCTTTGTATTCGCCTGCCGGAATCATATAGACCGTCCTTATCTGGTTGTCCGGCAGTGGAAACATGCCAAGAAAAGCTGTTCGGCTTGTCACAATTTTCCCTTCCTGGAACGATTCCGGACGTGGGATGGTGACCGTTAAAAAATGGTGATTATAATCTTTACGATTTATGGACACCTGCATCGCCTGACGTGTTGGCGAGCTGCGCCCTTCAGCACCGATATAGACATCTGCCGTTACAGCATGCGCTTGTTTTTTGTATTTGACTTGTGCTTCTCCATTTTCAAAACCAAGAAAACGGGCACCGGGCAGGTATTCGAAGTAACCTCCATAATGGCTGCCCTTATTTTTTAAAATCGCTTTGATTTTTTCATGAGGAATCATAATCGCATAATTATAAGTACTCGCAATGCGGTTATAGGTCAGGTCCGTGCTTTCGATTTCCTCAGGGGGGTCACCGGCATTCACATTCACTTCCTGGAACGCCAGGGTTTCAATTTTATGGCCGTGCTCTAATACTTCCGGCAGCACGGCTAAGTGATCTAATATGGCGATCGTTTTCGGCTGGAGGAGTTCGCCTTTGTATAAAGGAGATTCATTCTTCAACTGTTCGGCAACCGTGACCTGGACACCGCGGCTTGCCAGTTTGACGGCGAGCGCGAGCCCTCCGACTCCACCACCTGCAACAAATACGTCGGTTTGCAAAATCTAACCCCCTTTTATAGCTGGTTCTATTCTAGTTCCACAAAACATCTCTGCGAAAACGCTTGGATATGCAATAACACCCCGGGACCTCCAAATTCTGGATCCCGGGGTGTTTTAAAATGAAAAAACCCGCTTCAGCTTTAAGCTGTACGGGTTTCGTATCGTGTCATTCGGTTTTTGTTGCGATATTCCATATATGTTCCCATGTCTCTAACTTCAATACATCCAAAGGTTGGCCGTCACCCAGCACACCATAACCTACCATCAACCCGACAATCAATGCGACAGCACACAAAATAGTGATGACAATCAGGCGCAGCCAAATCGGAAAAATCCTGCGGCGCGGTGGTTTTTCTTTGTTCGAACGTACTTTCTTATTAGACCCGTGCTTGTCCTTCGTTTCTTTTTTGATAGCTTTAGGATCCTCTAATGTATTTTTAGATTGTTTTCTGGTCGTCGGCTGTTTCTGACCGGTAGGGTTTGTTGGCATAGTTGTGTAACTCCTTACAGTTAAGATCTCAGTTGATTGACCAATCCACTCATCTGGTCACTCAAAGAAATAGATTGGCCGTTGAATTGATAGGCCCGTTGTACCATCAGCATATCCGTCATCTGTTTTGACATATCGACATTAGAAGATTCGAGGGCCCCGCTGTTTATCTGTACGTTTTCCTCATCCACTGTCTGAATGATTTCTTCTTTCTCCTGCCCCACAGGAACTCGGAAAGTATTGCTGCCCTCCGCCTCGAGCATACGCGGGCGAATCGCCTCTACGATTGCCAGGCGGCCTTCGTCAGCTTGCCCCTCATCTCTCTTTACTGTAATCGTACCATTTTCCCCGATTGTCAATCCATTAAAACCTTCTTCCAGTAGAATTGGACCCTTTTCACCAAGGACTGGCGCACCGTTTGTATCGGTCAGCATCAATTGACCATCTGCTACAGGGTTCAAATAAAAATTTCCCGCCCTCGTATAGCGGACCTCCGTCCCCTGCTCTGTCGGTACTTCTATTTGGAACAAGTGATTATCCGTAATTAAGGCCGCATCAAGACTTCGATCTGTCACTTGTAACGAACCTTTCGATAAATCCATCGTCACCGTTCCTAGCTTCGCACCGGAACCGCTGCGAATACCTTCAGGGGTGGCACGTGGGGGGGCTGGATCATTTTCATCAAGATTATTAATCTGCTGGTAGAGCAGGGAAGAAAATTCAGCATTACGAGCTTTATAGCCTGGGGTATTACTGTTCGATAGATTATTACCGATCAGGTCCAGCTTCTGCTGCAGCTGACCCATCGTGACCGCAGCCTGGATCATCGATCTAGACATGCTTACGTCCCCCTTTACCTCAACCTGCCGATTTCATTGACAGCCTTGTCCATACTTTGGTCATAAGCTTTCAAGACACGTTGATTCATTTCGAAATTACGATATGTATTCATCATTTCCGTCATTGTTTTACCTGCATCTACATTGGAACGCTCGAGGTGGTTTTGCTGAACGGAAAAATCAACACCAGCCACCTGCCTGGCATCCAGGGCTTCCCCTTCGTCCAAACGGAAAGTGGTGTTCCCTTCTTTGACCAGGCTTTGTGAATTGGCAATATAGGAGATTCCTAAAGGAATATCTCCCCCTGCAAGTGACACGGTTCCGTCTGTGGAGACTTGGAATTCCATACCGTCCACTGCAATCGGATCACCTGACTCATCAAGTACATAAGCACCCTCCTGGGTCACCAGATACCCTTGTCCATCCACAGTAAAATTACCATTACGTGTATAACGTGCCTCCCCATCGTCACTTTGCACGGTAAAATATAATGACCCCATCTCATCCGGGAGATTGCCATTGATAAGTGCCATATCCGTCCCGACTCCTGTCTCACGGATATCACCCTGAGCAAAATCAGGAATGGTTTCCTGCAGGTACGCACCCGTGTTCAACGATCCGATCTTTTGATTTACAGGAACATGCAATCCCCTGCCTGGTGGAATGCTTTTCGCTTCGACCCGCTGCATCAACAGCTCAGGAAAAGCACGCATGACACCCTGGTCGGATTTATAGCCAGGTGTGTTGGCATTCGCCATATTATTCGACAATGCTTCTTGACGTCGCTGCTGGGCAATTATCCCGGAAGCAGCAGTATAGAATCCTCTCAGCAAGGGAATCGCTCCTTTATTTGAACTTGATTATCTTCTGATTTTATTTTTTGCGATTTTATCAATGTTTTCTAACATGATGCCTGTACCTTTCGCGACACAGTTCATCGGCTCTTCCGCTACTAATACCGGTACCTTCAATTCTTCTGCCAGCAGCTTGTCGATGCCATGAATCAACGCACCGCCCCCCGTGATGATAATACCGCGGTCGATAATGTCTGCTGACAATTCAGGCGGCGTGCGCTCCAAAACCGATTTGGCCGCCTGGACGATGACCTGCACCGATTCACGGAGCGCTTTTTCGATTTCAGATGAACGGACAGTGATTGTTCTCGGAAGCCCGGATACCATATCCCGGCCACGTATGTCGATTTCTTCATCGCGACCATCAGGAAATACGGTGGCTACACTGATTTTGATCTCTTCAGCAGTCCGTTCACCGATTAACAGCTTGTACTCTTTTTTAATATAACTGAGGATTTCCTGGTCGAATTTATCCCCGGCCATTTTGATAGAAGAAGCCGTTACGATATCACCCATGGAAAGGACAGCAACATCTGTTGTTCCCCCGCCGATATCGACGACCATATTGCCACTCGGCTGGAAAATTTCCATACCTGCCCCGATGGCAGCGACTTTAGGCTCTTCTTCCAGGTATACTTTTTTCGCTCCGGATTTCTCCGCTGCTTCTCTAATTGCTTTTTGTTCCACCTTGGTGATATTCGTGGGACAGCATATCAACATGCGAGGCTTTGATAAAAAGCCACGCACATTGATTTTGTCTATAAAATGCTTCAGCATCGCTTCTGTCACATCAAAATCCGCAATCACGCCATCTTTAAGGGGACGAATCGCCTCAATATTACCCGGGGTACGACCGACCATCCGCCGGGCATCTTCTCCTACTTCTAAGACTTTTCCAGTGGTCCGATCCATTGCGACCACAGAAGGCTCATCCAAGACGATCCCTTTTCCACGTACATGGATTAGCACATTGGCAGTACCAAGATCAATTCCGATATCTCTAGCTAGCATGTTTAGTAGATCCTCCCTGTTCAAAACAAGACTTTTCTCGCATCCGTCCGAAAACTTCATGCATCTAATGTTATATTCTATCACAAAAACGCGACCATCGTCGCACCTCTAATGAAAAAACTTTCCAAAATTCGAGGAAATTATACAAGGGAGAATCTTTTTTAAATTATTGAGAGGGCTGCACAGGCTGACTGGACTCTGGCTGTATTTTCATCTGATACTTCCGCTTCGTGGCTTCTCCACCGCGGAGATGGCGGATTTCCTTATGGTAATCGAGGATCTTTTTTACTTGTACAGCCATTTCCGGATTCAACTCAGGGAGCCGTTCTGTCAAATCCTTATGGACGGTACTTTTTGACACGCCGAACTCCTTTGCGATCACTCGCACTGTTTTTTTTGTTTCCACAATGTATTCCCCTATCTTGATGGTCCTCTCTTTGATGTAGTCATGCACATCACTCGCCTCCTATGGTTGACTATCCAAGGTGTGTATTGAGACAAGATGATTCACTTGGGGTATGTTTTTTATGAAAAAGCAATTGACCGAAAGCTTTTCGTTTCTAGGATCGTAACGTTCACCTCGGATGCTACCGAATGCTCGGTTAATTACATCTTATTAGTCAGCAGTCAGGAATATGTATGAAAAACAAGGCGACAAGTCCTGAAAATAAAGGATTGAAGTCCTTCTCTGGGAAACCGGGGGAAGAAAGGAGGAATAATCGAAGGAAAAACATGCATAATATTCCAAACGGTGCGCAAAATAAAAAAGCCGCGCTGGAAGCGCGACTTTTCTTAGGTTTGTGTCATGGAAATGGAGGATTCAGCATCTTCATCCATCTCAGGCTCTTCTTCAACGCCTGTTTCTTCGTCACCTTCTCCTGGGGCTTCTTCTTCCGCTCCAGGCTCAAGTTCTCCAATTTCCTCTTCACTTATATCTTGATTTTGTTCTTCTTCACCAGATGTTTCATTGTCTTCAGCTTGTTCAGGCTCTTCGGCTTCTTTTTGCTTTTCCAATTCACTTAAAGGTTTGCCGAAGAATGACTCTGGGTTAAGTGCTTCCCCACCTTTACGGACTTCAAAGTGTACATGAACTCCACTTGCCTGTCCGAAGATGTTTCTGCCTGCTGTACCAATGACATCGCCTTGCTTGATTTCAGTACCAGCTTCAATTTGGACTTCATCAAGACTTGCATAGACAGTTGTCACTTCTTGACCATGATCCAGTTGAACGACATTGCCATAAAGCGGATCTTCTTTTACCTCTGTTACTGTACCACTTAGAGCTGCTGTGACGTCGAATTTTTCATCATTTTTTGTGATATCGACACCTGTACTTTGATAATACTTATTGTTATACAATACAAGTGCGTTTTCCTGGTCTTCATCTGAAGCATCGTAGTCATAGAACTTTGTTACAATTGTAGAACTTTCTTCGTCAGCGACTGGCATTGCCATCTCTTCACCTGATTCCATGACCGGTACAGCATCTTCGTCACCGAATGGATCTTCTGTAATCACTTCATCGTTTACATTCGGATCATCGGCAAAATCAACTTCTTCCCCACGTTGTTGATACCAAAGCACCCCAGCTAACACTAGAGCTGCAATCGAAAGATAGATTGCTGGATACACCCACTTCTTGCCTAACAAGCGTCGGAACTTAAGTTTTGTGACGCTCTTTTTTTCTTCGTCTCTCATTTGTTCATCACCTCAGCAACCATTCTGAGCAAAAAATGAGAGACTTATACATCCAAACGAAAAAATTTTGATAAACTGGAAGAAAATTCTGTTAAATACCATACTTTTAGCCCCGTTGGGGATGAATAAAGCTCGCTTCCCAATCTCTCTTCGGATATTTTTTATAATGAGCCCTTCACTTTTTAAGTGAAAAGGCTGACGAAATTTCATCGCCAGCCTGATACGTATCCTGCTCATTATTATTCATTCGGGTTGATCATGGCTTGCAGGGAATTCAACTGCTCCATTTCAGTTACTTTCGCTCCCTGGTAGTAATGCTGGACGATTTCTTTATAATCGCTCCCTTGTTTAGCCATCCCGTTCGCACCGTACTGACTCATTCCAACACCATGCCCATATCCTTTCGTTGTAAAAATCAAATGACCGTCTTTTTGATCAATGGAAAAGTCACTGGACCTGAGGCCAAGTTTTTCACGGATTTCTCTTCCAGAAAACTTTTTGCCGCCTACTTCGATGCTGCTCACTCGATTCCCTTCGGTCAAATTGATTCGGGAGGCGGTGACATCGGCTGGGAAAGTGACACCGAGCTTCGCTTCCACTTCTTGTACCGACAGTACCTTTTGATCCAGAAATTTCGGTGACTGTTTATCCCACGGGCTTTCGACACTTTTCAAATAAGGAAAAGCATTTTTCCAGTAATCTTCTGAGTTTTCTGTGTAGCCATTGCTAGTGGAAAAGAAAGCTGCAAAAATTGGTTTTTCTTCGTACGTGATGATTTCACCGGCAGTATCTTTCACTGCCTGGTTGATTTTGCTCATGTTTGCAGTATATTCGCCTTTCCACTGCTTCCTTAACTCTGAATCATTCTTATACACTTGATGATCGACCGTATCAGTGACATCTGCCTGTTCCGAGATATTTTCTCCGTTGGAATAATGCTGCACGATGTACGTCCTTGCTGCTAATGCTTGTGCCTTCAACGCCTCTTTTTCAAAATTGGCCGGCATTTCCGAGGCTACTACCCGTGCGACGTACTTCTCAAGAGGGACTTCTTCGACTTGGTTGGTATTTGTTCTCAGGACATCGATGCTGAAAGGAGATAGATCATCCGGAACTTCTATCATTGGTGTTGTTTCCTTCGGATGCTGCTCTGTGATTCGCTGCTCATTGCCTGAATCAATGAACGGTATGACAATTACTGCGGGAATGATAAGAATCATCAATACTAAAAATAAAAAAGTAAGTAAACCTGGCCGTTTCCAATTTTTCATCCCATGCCCTCCTGCTAGAACGTTAATAGATGTCTCTAGTAAATACTTATACAGAAATAGGATATGATAGAACCTTTTTAGCAGAAGTGAACAAAAAAAGCTTACCCTGCCTAATGAGGCAGAATAAGCTTTTTGTATTTATCGTTCTTATGAAGTAGCCTTCACAGAATCATCCACTGGTTCTTCTTCACTAGCCGGGGTATCGTTGATACGTTCAATATCCGCGCCAAGCTGTGCAAGCTTCTCAGCGAAATCGACATAACCGCGATCCAAGTGCTTCAGTTCGGTGACCCGTGTGTAGCCATCTGCTACAAGTCCAGCGAGAATCAATGCTGCACCTGCCCGCAGGTCTGTAGCTGCTACCTCAGCTCCTTGCAAATCAGAAGGACCTTCGATAATGACGCTGCGTCCTTCAATCTTCATCTTAGCATTCATACGGCGGAACTCTTCTACATGCATGAATCTGTTTTCAAAGACAGTTTCTGTGATTACACTGGTTCCTTTAGCAGAAAGCATCAATGCCATGATCTGTGATTGCATATCTGTCGGGAAGCCAGGGTGAGGCTGAGTTTTGATATCTACTGCCTTCAAATGATTCGGACCAATGACACGCAAGCCATCGTCTTCTTCTTCGATGATGACTCCCATTTCCTGCATTTTAGAGACAAGGGAACGCAGATGTTCCGCTTCCGCTCCTTGAACAAGTACGTTTCCTTTTGTGATAGCGGCTGCTACCATGAAGGTACCTGCTTCAATCCGGTCTGGAATGATGTTGTGTTCAGCACCATTAAGCTTATCCACTCCGGTGATACGGATCGTTTCTGTACCAGCACCGACGATTTTAGCTCCCATCTTATTCAGGAAGTTAGCCAGATCGACGATTTCTGGTTCTTTTGCACAGTTTTCCAAAATTGTTTTTCCATCAGCAAGCGCTGCAGCCATCATGATGTTCTCCGTAGCACCGACACTTGGTACATCCATGTAAATCTTGGCACCCTTCAAGCGGCCGTCTGCATTCACTTCGACGAAGCCATTGCCAACATTCACTTTGGCACCCATGGCTTCAAAGCCTTTCAAATGCTGGTCGATTGGGCGGGATCCGATAGCACAGCCACCTGGCATAGCGACCTTGGCATGACCATAGCGGGCTAAAAGTGGTCCCAGTACAAGCACAGATGCGCGCATTTTGCGTACAAATTCAAATGGGGCTTCTGTTTTAATTTCGCCAGAAGCATCTACGGTTACTGTATTGTTTTCAAAGCTTACTTCAGCATTGATATTACGTAAAACTTCATTTATGGTAACTACATCAGCTAATGCTGGAACTTCATGAAGGACACTTTTTCCTTCACTTGCAATTATACTTGCTGCGATGACAGGCAGTACGGCATTCTTGGCCCCTTCAACTTTAACGGTGCCATTCAGCTGCCTCCCACCACGGACGATGATTTTTTCCACGGTTCATTCTCCTCCGAGTCCATATTCATTATTATTAATATTCAGACGTGATAATCGGCGTGCCTATTGTAATGTTTGTCTTAGCGCCCAAACCTTTACGGACGGCAAACTGGACATTCATGGCACCCGCTGGCAGTGGGATCGTCTGCTCCCACTCTGGTGTATATCCGGAAATACTTTTAAAGTCTGTTTCATCTATCATTTCGATTGTTTTTATGTCTAAGGCTTGTACTAAATTTTTATACACTAAAACATCATCAATAATACCATTAATTTCTGCTTCAATACAAGAGAAAATAGCGACATTTTCCGAGAATATACGATCCTTTTCAACAAAAAAATTATTTTTCAAGAAACGTTCACTCGCTTCCCCCCAGCTTGTCCCAGTAATTTTATAAATAACTTCGATATAATTGCGGTGTTTCTTTGGGACAATCACAATAAACGTTTCGGTGATGCCGGTGGCTTTCTGAGGGTAGACGATCGAGTACTTTTCACTGTTACGATCAGAAGCGCGCTGCCATTGAGCTTGTGGCACCTCTTCTTCCACTAAGCCTTTGATCATGTCGAGATGCTGACGTGAAAATGATTCCTTAGCTATCACTTCCCACCCATCCGCCTCGATACCCTGGGATTGTAATTGAGCAGCAATCATACCCAGCGGCAGCTCTTCTTTGTTTTTGACCCCTGCGAAAGTTTCTAAATCAGTACTTAGCATCAATATGGCAACCAGGATGATCAACAAACTTCTCATCGTAACAATCCTCCCCTTGATAGATTACTATTTTCATTGTTTCCAAGGAGAGGGTGTTACATACTGACTATTTCTCTACATTTCACGACAATTAAAATAGATGGATCAATTGCTGGGACCATTGCAGGAAGTCGAGGAAGAAATTGCTGACGGTGGTACCTATCGTAATCGTCACCAATATCATCAATACTCTTACTTCAAACACGTGGTCTTTGCGTATCCAACCTTCTAATTTTATCGCCTGGAGGACCCTCCAGGTAATTATGATGAAAATCAAGTGAGAAATCATCCCGGTAAGGGCTTGTTGACCCGCCTGTTGCATAAAAGTATCTACCATGTTTTTACACCTCTTCAATTTCATTTCCCAAATTCATTATAATCCTTTCCAAAGATGACATGGAGAAATGAAATTGTCAAACCAACGGATATCCTAATCTACTACTACCTTTATTCTCCTACTTGTAAACCTGACTGCATAAAAAAATCCCCCTGGGTATGCTGTGAACAAAACACCCAGAGGGTTACAGAGGCTTTAATAGAACATTTCTGCAAAGTTGAATTGGGTTTGGAAGAACTCCAAAATCACCCCTGGAAACAATCCCAACGTAATCGTACCTACTGCACAAAAGACCATGGTGATGGTGACTCCTATAGGAAGTCGCACCTGAGTTGCACTTCCTGCCGGCCGCATGAACATCTGCGCCATGATGCCAAAATAGTAAAAGTAGGATATTACGGTAGTTCCAATCATTACCGCCGCCAATATATACCTGGACGGATCAGAAAACAGGGCCCCGATGAAAATGTTGAGCTTTCCGATGAACCCCGCCGTTCCCGGTATACCCGCTAAGGATAACAAGAAGACAGTCATCATGATCGCGACCCATGGCCGGCGATAATAAAGGCCGGCGAAAATGGAAACATCTTCTGAATCGTTATGTTCAGTCATGACCTGGATGATGGCAAATGCGCCAATGTTCATCAGTAAGTAGGCCACTAAGTAGAACCACATACTTTCGAACATTAATTCAGAGAATGCCACAAACGGCACCAGCAGGTAACCGGCATGTGCAATACTTGAATAGGCAAACAATCGTTTTATATTCCGCTGTTTCAAGGCGATTGTGTTCCCCACGATCATGGTTATACCTGCAAGAATACTAAGGAATATCATCAAAGAATGTAACAAGGAAGTATTCTCCTCAAACCCTTGGGTGAACGGAAAAATACTTATCAATACCCGAATGATGATGATGAACCCCGCTGTTTTAGAAACGACACTAAGGAAGGCGGTTACAGGTGTGGGTGCTCCCTGATAAACATCCGGTGCCCACATTTGAAAAGGTACCGACGATATTTTAAACGCCAACCCAACGAAGGTCAGGATGAAAGCAATGCTCAATAATACCTGACCATTAGCCGGGGTAATATTCGATATTTCCCGGGAAATGTCGGCAAGATTCGTGCTGCCTGTCAATCCATAGATGTAACTCATACCAAACAAGGTAAATGCTGTCGATATCCCTCCGTTAATCACGTATTTCATCGCAGCTTCATTAGAATACTTTGACTTTTTCCTGGTTCCAGCCAGGATATAAGAAGAAATCGTCAACAACTCCAAGCCGACAAACAAGGTGATCAAGTCCGCACTGCTTGCCATCATCATCGCACCTAGCAGCGCTGTGAGAAGCAGGTAATAGAATTCTCCTCGATAGGTCAATTCGCCTTTCGCCTCGAAGGATACTCCCATTAACAATACAAGAAGAGAACCTAGTAAAAGGAGAATTTTAAAACTCAAGGAAAATGCATCCAGCCTGTAAGTATTCGCTAAAATCATTGCAGGCTCATGACCTATTTGACTGATCAAGAAAATCAAAGCGACAGCTATGCCTCCGATACCAAACCAGCCGAAATGTTTCCGGTCTACGTTTTTACTGGCAAATAAGTCAATTAAGGATAGGGCAGTAGCAACGAGCAATATGGTGAATTCTGGTGCCATCATGCTCCATTCATAGCTTAATAATGTATCTATATCCATACGCTTACCCTCCTATCCCAAGCATGATTGATTCTAATGCATATTGCAGTGTATGGGTTATGAAGTTTGGATAGACACCGATCAAAACGATCAGTGCCAGCAAAGCTGCTGCTGGAATCATTTCCCTTCTTGTGAGGTCGTACATCCCGGCAAAAGATTTCACTGTTTTTCCGTAGGTAACTCCAAGAACTGCACGCAGGATATAAACTGCAGTCATAATGATTCCGATCGTACCGATGGCAGCAAGCCATGGCATCGACTCAAATAGTCCAAGGAAAGCCATAAACTCCGATACAAAACCACTCATGCCCGGAAGTCCTAAGGAAGCCAACCCAGCTGCAAGTAAGAATCCTGCAGCTAACGGCATTCCTTTGGCGAGTCCGCCAAGGCTTCGCAGTTTCGTCGTATGCGTCCGTTCGTAGATGACGCCAACTAACAGGAACAATAAAGCGGCTATCAAACCATGTGATAACGTTTGGAAAATCGCCCCCTGGATTCCCGCTTCGTTCATCGCTGCTACCCCCAGCAGCACAATTCCCATATGGGAAACACTCGAATAAGCAAACACACTCTTCAACTCGTTTTGCACGAAAGCAAGAAATGCTCCATACAATAAGTTGATCAGTCCCAGCACCGCAATGAATGGGGCTACTTTTACGAACTGATCACCGAAAATCCCGATGCCAAAGTTAATCAAACCGTAAGCACCGATTTTCAACAGGATGCCTGCATGAATCATTACGACAGCAATAGGGGCATGGACGTGGACCCTTACCATCCAGGTGTGTAAAGGAACGATCGGCAGCTTCACACCGAAAGCAATCAATAGTGCAAGCAAACTTCCAAACCGGAATTCTTCACTGACCGCATTCCCGCTCCCCATAATCGTTTTTAATTCTTCGATGTTGGTTGTTCCTGTTTTTGCAAAAATAGCAGCAAACAGGATTAAAAGAACCGCAGACCCTAACCCATTATAAATAAGGAAACTGTAAGCCGCTTTCTCTCGTTCTACAAATCCCCACCTGCCAATCAGGAAGAACATTGGAACTAATGTAATTTCAAAGAAAATGAAGAAAAGTATCAAATTTTCCGCTGTAAACACACCAAGCATCCCTATTTCCAGGATAAGGAACCAAAGGAAATAGGCCTTCAGTCCTTGCTTGATTTGAGCAGCAGCAACACTGGCAGACAGTGTCGAAACAATCGTGGTCAGTAATAATAGCAGCAAGGAGAACCCATCGACACCTAATTCGTAATCTATTTGAAATATTCCATTACCAAAACTGATCCATTGGTGAGAAATAGCTAAATCTCCTCCACCATGAAACTGAGCGTAGACTACCAGGGATAATAGCAATGGTAAAACCGTAGCCAGAATCCCAGTCAGGCTGATGGTCACCTTTTGTTCCGCCTGCTGTATACTTAAAATCAAAATCCCGATTAAAGGGGAGAAAACCAATATCGTCAGCCAGTCCATTATAGATACCCCCCTGTCCAAACGACGAGGAAGACAAGGATGGCCAAACCTACAAAGGCCACGGCCCCATAAGTTTGTACCTGTCCCGATTGCAGCCTTGACCCGAGACTTCCCACACTTTTAACCACCCCGGTAACTGCAGCTACGATCACTTCCACGATATATTTTTCTATGAAACTTCCGAGATAACTGACAGCCCGGACACCATACTCGATTGTATACTGGTAAAACTCATCAATGAAGTATTTGTTAAACACCAATGTATACGTGTTGGGCATATGGCTGGTAAGAAAATCCCGCTGTAATGCTTTTTTATAATAGATTAGATAAGCCAGGCCGATTCCGGCAAAAGCAACCAAACTTGCTGCCAGCATTACCCATATCGGTCCCTCATGATGTTCAAAAGGCAGAAATTCGCTGTCCCCGACAAGCCAATCCCCTAAGAAGGTTCCAAACCAAGGGGTGTTGATATAACCGGAGAAAATAGCTAAAATGGCCAGCGTAATCATCGGGTAGGTCATGGAGCGAGGTGATTCATGAACCTTCGTTCCTGTGGTTCTACTCTCACCTGCAAATACCATGAAAAACAAACGGAACATATAAATAGCTGTAAAGAAAGCAGCAATCAAACCAAGGATGAATAACCCATATCGGCCGTCATACCAGGTCGCCAGCAAAATTTCGTCTTTACTGAAGAATCCCGAGAACAATGGAACACCGCTGATAGCTAACGCCCCAATAAGAAACACCGGTCCTGTGATATGCATCTTCTTCCAGAGCCCGCCCATTTTTTCGATATTTTGCGTATGGACAGCATGAATGACGCTCCCTGCCGCCAGGAACAATAAGGCTTTGAAAAAAGCATGGGTCATCAAGTGGAAAACGCCTGCTACATACCCTGCGGCTCCAAGCGCCATCATCATATAGCCAAGCTGGGAAACCGTAGAATAAGCTAACACTCGCTTAATATCCTTTTGGACAAGACCAATCGTAGCTGCAAAAATCGCAGTGAACCCACCAGTTACAGCTACGACGGTCATTGCTGCAGGACTGGCCTCAAACACTGGAAACAAGGTGGCGACTAAATATACACCTGCCGCTACCATCGTTGCCGCGTGTATCAAAGCAGAAACAGGCGTCGGACCTTCCATCGCATCCGGCAGCCATGTATGCAACGGAAATTGCCCCGACTTCCCGACCGCCCCGATAAAAATAAGGATAGCAATCAACGTAAGCAGACCTTCTGCTACGCTTCCATCACGGACTGCTGTGAATATTTCATTGAATTCAAGACTGCCAACTTGCCAAAATAATAGAATCATACCGATAAGCAGGCCGATATCTCCGATTCTCGTCATAATGAAAGCTCTTTTAGCTGCCGCTTTCGCTTCTTCTTTATAAAAATAGAAGCCAATCAATAGAAATGAGCCGACCCCGACCAATTCCCAAAAAATATACAGCTGCAGCAGATTCGGAGAAATTACCAGAGCCAGCATTGCGAAGGTGAATAACCCGAGGTAGCTATAAAAAGTCGCCATGCGAGTATCATCATGCATATAGCCTTTAGAATAAATATGTACTAGAAAACTGACCAGAGACACAATAACGAGCATCAATGCGTTCAACGGATTGACGATAACTCCAAAACGAAATTCAATGGAACCAATCGTCAACCAGGCAGCCTCCGCTCCGCCGCTTCCATTTGCCATTTGTGTGAACAACACGATGACAGATAGTACGAATGAAATCCCTGTGAAACCTATGCCTACATAGCTGCATTTTTCTCTCCATTGTTTTCCGAAAAAAATAAGGAGAATGAACGACAGCAATGGAAACAAAGGGATCAACCATGCATTTTCTAACATCCTGACACAACTCCCTTCTGTTCCAGGTTTCCATGTGAACCGACACGGATAATCAGTGCTTCATTGTATTCATTTCATCAATTTGCACCGTAGAGCGATTGCGGTAGAGAGCGATAAGAATCGCAAGCCCTACTGCAGCTTCAGCAGCGGCCACCGTAATCGTGAACAAGGAAAAGATCTGGCCGGTGATTCCTGGATTGATTCCATATTTACTGAATGCTACCAAATTGATATTGACAGCGTTCAGCATCAGCTCAATCGAAATCAGCACAATAACCGTATTCTTTTTTGTCAAAGCACCGAATAAACCGATACAAAATAACACCAACGCTAAAAGAAGATAGGCATTGACGGGTATGGCACTCATTTATGCTCCGCCTCCTCCTCGTCATCCCGTTTGGCCAGGATGATCGCGCCGACTAAAGCAACAAGCAGGACCACCGACATCAGTTCAAAAGGGATGACATATTTGCTGTACAGTTCCACACCAATCTGCTTCGTGTTTTCCACATGCAGACTGGTCGCCTGGTCACCAAATGACACTTGATTGATCGAAAAGTACATGGTAAAGAAAAATAACACTATTCCGGCTCCAACAATGATATTCCTTGTCAGATTGCCCCGTGTCTTTTGTTCATCATTGTGCCGGGTGAGCATGATGCCAAAAATCATGATGATCGTTACTGCACCTGAGTAAATCAACACTTGTGCAATAGCCACGAATTCTGCAGACAACATCACATATAATCCTGCAATCGCAAGAAAGGTAAGCACAAGTGATAACAGCATATGAATGACTTTCGTCAGATTCAACATCAGGATGCCGCCTAAAATCGCGAGCAGTGCCAGCACTAGAAAGGCGAATAATTCTCCACTCATGCTTTATTCTCCTCTCTGATATTCTGGTCATTTTCATCCAGCCACTCAAGATTCTTAAAAAGATCATCCCGGGAGTATTCTGCCAGCTCGAAATTGTTTGTCATGACGATAGCTTCGGTCGGACAAACCTCGGTACAGAGATCGCATAGAATGCAAATCTCAAAGTTGATGTCATAGGTGTCGATGACTTTCCCTTTCTTATCAGGGTCCGGATGCTTTTTCCCTGTCAACTGGATACAATCTGTCGGACAAATGTTGGCGCATTGATTACACACAATACATTTTTCCGGGTAAAACTTTTGTATACCACGGAATCGATCCGGCATCGGAATCGGCTCCTCCGGATACTGGTAGGTCACTTTTTCCTTTGTCATATTCTTAAGGGTATATTTCAGACCTTTCGCTAAACCGAGCATGTGTTCAGCCCCCTTTCAATTGGTATGCCATAACAATTCAGAAAAACAACTCTTTGATAATTGCCGTGACAAAAATATTTGCCAAAGCAATCGGAAGCAGCACTTTCCAGCCAAATTCCATCAACTGGTCTGCGCGAAGACGCGGAAAGGTCACTCGCAGCCACATGAAGAAGAAGACAACTACGATGAATTTCATCGTAAACCAAACGGCTCCAAGACCGATGTCATTCAGCCCTATCCCTGGGATCGGTGCATTCCAGCCCCCGAGGAATAAAACGGTAATTAACGCTGAGAGAGCAAAAAGGTATACATATTCCGCCAGCATGAAGAATGCGAAACGGAAACCTGAGTATTCAACATGGTAACCGGCTACCAGCTCCGACTCCGCTTCCGGAAGGTCGAATGGGGTCCGGTTCAGTTCAGCTGTCCCTGCAATCAAGAATATGACGAATGCGACAGGCTGCAGGAAAATGAACGCTATATTCTCTTGATAAAGGACAATATCATAAAGGTTAAGGCTGCCTGTGAACAGGATGATCCCTACCACAGACATAACTAAAGGAATCTCGTAAGAAATCATCTGAGCAGCAGCACGCATGCCTCCCATCAACGCGTATTTATTATTGGAAGCCCAGCCTGCCGTTACGATACCGATCGTAGAAATCCCTGAAATTGCAATATAATAAAGCAATCCGACACCAATATCTGAAAACTTGAAAGCCGGTGTAAATGGAATGACTGCCAGCACTAAAAAAGCAGGTGCGTACGCGATCATCGGCGCCAGAACGAATAAAGGCTTATCAGCAAGTTTCGGCATCGTATCCTCTTTTAGCAGAAGCTTCAATACATCAGCCACACTTTGCAGCAAACCGAAGCGGCCTCCGACACGGTTCGGTCCATGGCGAAGCTGCATGAACCCCATCACTTTCCGTTCTGCTAAAATCGCAAAGGTAACGAAGCCGAGCCCAATTCCCAGCATGGCAACGCCAAGCGAAAGGAAGATGGCCATGTTTCCCCAGCCTGGCTGGGATTGCAGTACGGAATCAATCCAGCTCATCAGCCATCCACCTCCCCTAAGACGATATCTACGCCACCAAGTATCGTGATCAAGTTAGCCATATTCTCTCCCTCGAGAAGCTTAGGCAATATCTGCAGGTTATAAAAAGATGGACGCCGGAACTTCAAGCGATACGGTTCTTTTTTTCCTTCACTTGCAATATAACAGCCAATTTCTCCACGGGGAGATTCGATTCTGACAAATGCTTCTCCTTTAGGAGCTTTTACGATCCGGGGCACCTTAGCCATAAACTGCCCATCATTAGGAATCTGCTCAACCGCCTGTTCGATGATTTTCAACGATTCTTCGATTTCACCCATCCGGCATTGATAGCGGGACCAGGCATCTCCTTCTTCTGCAGTGATGACATTAAAGTCGAACCGGTCATAAATAGAATACGGTTCATGCTTCCGCAGATCCCATTCAATCCCGGTACACCGGAGATTAGCACCGCTTAATGAATATTGCAGTGCTTCTTCTTTCGTATAACGGCCGACCCCATTTACCCGGTTCAGGAATATTTCGTTACCTGTGACCAGGTCATGATACCCCTCCAGTTGCTCACGCATATAAGGAACAAAATCACGGACCTTTTCGATCCATCCGTCCGGGGCGTCCCATTTGACTCCTCCCACCCGCATATAATTGAAAGTAAGTCTTCCGCCTGAAAGTTCATTCAAAAGGTTGATGATGACTTCCCGTTCGCGGAAGGCATAAAGGAAAGGGCTTACCGCCCCTATATCCAATAAATATGTACCGAACCAGACCAGGTGGCTGGCTACTCGGCCTAGTTCCATGGCCAGTACCCGCAAATATTCTGCATGATCCGGAAGCTCCAGACCCATCATTGTTTCCACCGCGTGACAAATGACATAATTGTTGGTCATCGCAGAAAGGTAATCCATCCGATCGGTATACGGGATAATTTGTGTATATTGCAAGTCTTCCGCCAGCTTCTCCGTCCCTCGGTGGAGATAACCGATAACCGGGGTCGCTTCTTTGATGGTCTCTCCGTCCACCTTGATTACCAGACGGAATACACCGTGCGTACTGGGATGCTGCGGTCCGACATTAAGCATCATTTCTTCTGTTCTGATCATTGCCTACACCTCCACATCATGGGGCTCGTAATCTTTTCTCATCGGGTGACCTACCCAATCCTCCCCAAGCAGGATACGTTTCAAGTCAGGATGGTTGAGAAACTTGATTCCAAATAAATCGTATGCCTCGCACTCCGGCCAATTAGCACCTTTCCAAAGGTCAGCCACCGACTCGATTTCCGGTTGATCGCGATCGATTTTCACCTTGAGAGCCACCGATTGCTTATTCCGGAAAGAGAAAAGATGCACATAGACCTCCATGTGTGTTTCAAAGTCTGTGCCATGCAATTCAGATAGGTAATCAAACCCGAGCTGGTCATTGAATTTTAAAAACTGGGCTATTTTATAGTAAGTGTCCCTTTTTGCTACCAATGTCGGTACGTGTTTGGAAAGCCGATTGATGTAGGCATCCTCGAATACATCTTCACCAACGTGCTCTTTGATTACTTTTACGTACTTATCTAGTACCGGTTGGTTAGGGGAAGGCTTCTCTTCTTCCTTCGGTTGCTCTTTTTTCTTGCCACCAGCTTTTTTCTTTGCCTTTGCAGCAGCTGCTGCTTTCGCTTTAGCTGCTGCCACGGCTTTCGCTTTTTCATCTTCGCCAGCTGGTTCTTTAGCATCGTCAGCTGATTCCTCGCGCTTTTTCTTGGCTGCGGCGGCTGCTTTTGCTTTAGCAGCTGCAGCAGCCTTGGCTTTGGCTGCAGCTTTCGCTTTGTCCTCATCAGCGCTATCGTCAGAATCCGATTCTGCTTGCTTTCGTTTTTGTCTGGCAAGTGCAGCGGCTTTTGCTTTGGCGGCTGCCGCTGCTTTTTTCTTGGCTAATTCATCATCTGCAGAAGCCTGGTCTTCTGAATCCGATGCTTCCTCCTGCTTGCGCTTTTGTTTGGCTAGTGCTGCCGCTTTCGCTTTTGCTGCAGCTGCTGCTTTTTTCTTGGCTAATTCATCATCTGCAGAAGCCTGGTCTTCTGAATCCGATGCTTCCTCCTGCTTGCGCTTTTGTTTAGCTAGTGCTGCCGCTTTTGCTTTGGCGGCTGCCGCTGCTTTTTTCTTGGCAAGATCGGTATCTTCTCCAGATTCCTTCTTGTTAGGATCCTGTTGTGACAATATCTTTTCTTCCTGGGACTCTTTTGCTTTATTTTCTAAGACAGCTTTGTCCTCTGCTTCCTTCTCTTTCTTCTTTCTAAGAGCTTCTGCCTTGGCTTTTGCTGCGGCGGCCGCTTTCTTTTTTTCTAAGTCTTTTTCGTCACTCATTGACTTGTCACCCGCTTTCCGGTCTTGGCTTCATAGCGGATTTTCTCTTGCAGTTTGTTGATTCCATAAATAAGCGCAGCTGGATTCGGAGGGCATCCCGGGATATAGACATCGACTGGGACGATTTGGTCGACTCCTTTCACAACTGCATAGGATTTGATATATGGGCCTCCAGCTGTAGCGCAGGATCCCATGGCAATTACATATTTAGGTTCTGGCATTTGGTCATACAAGCGTCGTAATACCGGTGCCATTTTTTTGGTCACCGTTCCGGAAACGATCATGACATCAGAGTGACGGGGAGAGGTTCTGAAAAAAGAACCGAATCTGTCGAGATCGTAATGGGAGGATCCGACACCCATCATTTCAATCGCACAGCAAGCTAGCCCGAAGGTCATTGGCCAGAGTGAGTTACTTCTCGCCCAAGCCTTCACTTGTTCTAAAGTCGTCAAAAAAACATTGCGCTCCATTTCTGCCTTTTCTTGCGGGGATACATTTTCTAAGTTTAAATCCATCGTAGCACCTTCTTTTTCCAAGCATAGATCAAACCGATCAAAAGCATGGCGACAAATATAAGCATCTCAATCAACGCGAAAATACCAAGCTCTTCATAGGCGACTGCCCAGGGATACAAGAAAATGGTCTCCACATCGAAAATGACAAACATTAAAGCAAAGATATAATAACGGGCATTGAACTGGACACGTGCATCCTGGAATGGTTCGATCCCACTTTCATAGGTGGTGCGTTTCTGTTCCGTAGGCTTATTAGGACGGAGCAGCCTTCCAAGTGATAATGCCACAATTGGCAGCAAGATGCCGAGTGCAAGAAAGATTACAACTACTAAATAACTGTTTTGATATGTAAATAAATCCGTCATTTCCCCTCCCCCTTCGAACGTACAAAATTTTGAAGATTAGCAATATTGTAATCGCTATCATTATAGCAAATCCTGTATATAGTGTCGATATGAGGCAGCAGATAATATCCAGTATTTACTATCTTTACGTATTTGTTTTCTTTCCATCTATAATGTAAAACAAATACTGTGATCCTGCCATGACAAACGTGGTTGCCAGCAAATCTTTTTTACTTTATAATGTTTGTTTAAGTTTTATGAGTTGTCCTATGAAATCATGAATCATTCTTTTGTTATAAAACACGCAAAGCGGGATTCTTCCTCTAAAATTTAAAAACTCCCCATCTGTATTTGATACAGATAGAGAGGCTGAAATTTATTCTTCCTATCAATTATTCCTGAAAGTTGTCGGATTGTCACAAAAAATATAGCAGTAAAAGTAGAAAATCTTTTCAGAACAAACGTATGGATGAGCAAAAAAATTATAGTGCTTTAAAAAGTGCGTGATGAGAAAGCGTACTTTTTTAACGCCAGGTTACACATTTATCCCAGGAGCTCAACTCGCCTATCATTCATCGCTTTCACACATCTCTCCTGCAAACTCTTACACTTACTCCCGCCATATTTATAAAAAATATAAAAAACTGCTTTCCTTTAGGAAAGCAGTCAACTATTAAAAGTTATTTTCAAATACATCTAAACGGTTGATAGCACGTCTTAGTGCCATTTCAGCCCGTTTGAAATCAACATCTTCCTGCTTCGTTTGCAGACGGCGTTCGGCACGCTCCTTCGCCTTGCGGGCACGCTCCACATCAATCTCAGAAGGTTTTTCTGCTGATTGCGCCAGAATCGTCACTTTTTCAGGACGAACCTCTAAAAAGCCACCGTTGACAGCGATACGCTCGGAGCTTCCTTCTTTTTTCAGACGGACAGCACTGATCGTCAAAGGAGCGACCATCGGAATATGACCTGGAAGTACCCCAAGTTCCCCACTTTCCGCCTTACAGCTCACCATTTCAAATGCATCTTCCAAAACCGGGCCATCAGGAGTGACAACACTCACCGTTAGTGTCTTCATGATTACCCCTCCTTGGGCTGGACTCACCCTAAATGGATAGGCAGGCTAGAGGTACAATTCCCTGTCGCCCGCCATTCTCTATCAGGCAAGAAAATTCTTATTGCATCTGCTTCGCTTTTTCAACGACATCTTCGATACGTCCGACCAGGCGGAAAGCATCCTCTGGAAGGTCATCGTACTTGCCATCCAGGATTTCTCTGAAGCCTTTGACTGTCTCCTGAACAGGTACATAAGAACCTTTTTGGCCAGTGAACTGTTCGGCAACGTGGAAATTCTGGGATAAGAAGAACTGGATACGACGAGCGCGGCCAACGACCTGCTTATCTTCATCAGATAGTTCATCCATACCAAGAATCGCGATAATATCCTGAAGTTCTTTATAACGCTGTAGTGTACGCTGTACTTCACGAGCCACATCATAGTGTTCCTGCCCAACGATTTCAGGGTCAAGGGCACGGGAAGTGGACGCTAGTGGATCCACCGCTGGGTAGATACCTTGCTCGGAAAGCTTACGCTCCAGGTTAGTAGTGGCATCCAAGTGGGCGAATGTAGTCGCTGGCGCCGGGTCTGTATAGTCATCGGCTGGGACGTAGATCGCCTGGATGGATGTTACGGAACCTTTATCTGTAGATGTGATACGCTCTTGCAACTGCCCCATCTCCGTTGCCAGTGTCGGCTGGTAACCAACAGCAGATGGCATACGGCCAAGCAAGGCAGATACTTCCAGACCACCCTGAGTGAAACGGAAAATGTTATCGATGAAGAACAATACGTCCTGTCCTTGCTCATCACGGAAATATTCGGCCATTGTAAGACCCGTTAATGCCACACGCATACGCGCTCCAGGCGGTTCGTTCATCTGACCGAATACCATAGCGGTACGGGAAATAACTCCGGAGTCCTTCATTTCGAAGTACAAGTCATTTCCTTCACGAGTACGCTCACCAACACCGGCGAATACGGAAATACCGCCGTGCTCCTGGGCGATGTTGTTGATCAATTCCTGAATCAGTACCGTTTTACCAACACCGGCACCACCAAACAAACCGATCTTACCACCTTTAACATAAGGTGCTAGCAAGTCGACGACTTTGATTCCTGTTTCAAGAATTTCTGTTTCTGTAGCCAGGTTTTCAAATTGCGGAGCCTGGCGGTGAATCGGATCACGACGTACGTCAGATGCTAATGGTTCATCAAGATCGATGTTATCTCCTAGTACGTTGAAAACACGACCAAGTGTTACTTCACCGACTGGCACAGAAATCGGGCCGCCTTTATCATTTACTTCCATCCCACGCTGGACACCTTCTGTTGATGCCATGGCAACGGTACGGACTGCGTTGTCCCCCAGGTGAAGGGCAACTTCCAATGTAAGGTCGACGTTTACTTCATTTTCGTTTTGCGCGGGTGAATACACGTGCAAAGCGTTATTTATTTCAGGGAGTTGTCCGTCTTCGAAAGAAACATCGACAACCGGTCCCATGACTTGCATTACGCGTCCTTTACTCATCGATTTCCCTCCTAACTAACTATTCGAGTCCAGGAAAGCATGCTATTCAAGAGCAGCTGCTCCACCGACAATTTCGGTGATTTCCTGGGTGATGGCTGCTTGACGGGCCCGGTTGTATTTGAGTGAAAGATCACCAATAAGATCATCGGCATTATCTGTAGCACTCTTCATAGCGGTCATACGGGCAGCATGTTCACTTGCTTTACCGTCGAGCAAGGCACCATAAATCAAACTCTCAGCATATTGAGGCAGCAAGTTCTCCAGAATTACTTCCTGGTCCGGCTCGTATTCATAGGAGCTCGTCGTTGCTTTTACCCCTTGGTTCAATTCAGTCAGCGGCAGCAATTTCTTCTCCGTCACTTCTTGAGAAATTGCACTGACATAGTGGTTGTAATAAAGATAAAGCTCATCAATCACTTCATCCGTAAACAGTTGGACAGTTTCTGCTGCGATATCTTTGATATCAGCAAAATCCGGCTGGTCAGCAATCGCTACAATTTCTTTATCTACCGGCATATTCCGTTTCCGGAAAAAGTCACGGCCGATTTTCCCGACAGTGATTACCGTATACTCATCTGCCGAATTGTGGCGTTTTTGTATTGTCTGATAAACGTTACGGAGAATACTGCTGTTGTAAGCACCGGCCAGTCCTCTGTCGGAAGTGATTACAAGATATCCAGTCCGTTTGACCTCCCGTGACTTAAGCATCGGATGGTCAGCGTCACCGCCACCTGTAGCGATACTTGCCACGACTTCCTGGATTTTCTCACTATATGGTACGAACGCTCTGGCATTTTCTTCTGCACGATTCAATTTCGCTGCAGATACCATTTCCATCGCCTTCGTAATTTGTTTCGTCTTTTTCGTGGAATCTATCCGGCCTTTAATATCTCTAAGGGATGCCACGCTACTTCACCACCCTTTCTAACAAAGGTTGCGTTCCAATCATTCCGAAACGACGAACGTCTTCTTGAA
This sequence comes from Thalassobacillus cyri, assembly GCF_900107755.1. Taxonomy (GTDB): domain Bacteria; phylum Bacillota; class Bacilli; order Bacillales; family Halobacillaceae; genus Thalassobacillus; species Thalassobacillus cyri. The sequence continues at coordinate 44,677 of NZ_FNQR01000007.1, forward strand.
CGCTTCGACCGCTTCTTTCATATCGTCTTCATCTGCAAGCTTACCGGTCTCACGGATTTGCTTAAGAAGTTCTTTGCGGTTGTTATCCATCCAGTTATGGAACTCTTCTTCAAAACGTGTCACATCGTCAACAGGAATATCATCTAAGTATCCCTTGGTCAAACCGAAGATGATCATGACCTGCTTCTCAACCGCAAGCGGTTTATGAAGCCCCTGCTTCAGTACTTCAACCGTACGTGCACCACGATTCAGTTTAGCCTGGGTAGCTTTATCCAGGTCAGAGCCGAACTGGGCGAATGCTTCCAATTCACGATAAGATGCAAGGTCCAAACGAAGTGTACCTGCTACCTTTTTCATCGCTTTGATTTGGGCAGAACCACCGACACGTGATACGGATAGACCTGCGTTGATCGCTGGGCGCACACCTGAGAAGAACAAATCAGACTGCAAGAAGATCTGTCCATCTGTGATGGAAATAACGTTTGTCGGGATATATGCAGAGATATCACCTGCTTGTGTTTCTACGAACGGAAGGGCTGTCAGTGAGCCTCCGCCTTTTGCATCACTGAGCTTCGCTGCACGTTCCAGCAGACGAGAGTGAAGGTAGAAGACGTCCCCCGGGAATGCTTCACGGCCTGGCGGGCGGCGTAGCAATAGGGAAAGTTCACGATAGGCAGCAGCCTGTTTAGACAGGTCATCATAAACAACCAATACATGCTTGCCGTTATGCATGAATTCTTCACCCATAGATACCCCGGCATAAGGCGCCAGGTATAGAAGTGGAGCCGGCTGGGATGCACTTGCGGTTACGACGATTGTATAATCCAATGCCCCATGACGGCGTAGCGTTTCAACTGTTCCACGGACTGTGGATTCTTTTTGACCGATGGCTACATAGATACAGATCATATCCTGATCAGCCTGGTTCAAGATCGTATCGATTGCCACAGTCGTTTTACCAGTCTGACGGTCACCGATGATCAATTCACGCTGCCCACGTCCAATTGGTACAAGTGCGTCGATGGCTTTGATACCAGTCTGAAGTGGTTCGTCAACGGATTTACGATCCATTACTCCTGGTGCAGGTGATTCGATCGGGCGTGTTTTAGAAGTCTCGATCGGACCCATGCCATCTACCGCCTGACCAAGTGGGTTCACAACACGACCTAATAATTCTTCTCCTACAGGCACTTGCATAATGCGGCCTGTACGACGGACTTCATCGCCCTCTTTAATATCAGTGAATGGTCCCAAAATGACAAGACCGACGTTGTTTTCTTCCAGGTTCTGGGCTAGACCCATAACACCGTTAGAGAACTCAACAAGTTCACCGGACATGACGTTATCAAGTCCGTGAGCACGTGCAATACCATCACCGACCTCGATGACCGTACCTACATCGTTGACTTCAATATCAGATTCATAACTTTCAATTTGCTGCTTAATCAGTGAACTGATTTCTTCAGCTTTGATGCTCATGCCATTTCACCCCTATCATCTATTGTTTCCAGATACCAATTTCCGTTCGATGCGCTCAAGCTTCCCACTGATAGAACCATCATAGATACGGTTTCCTATACGGATTTTAATACCGCCGAGGATAGAACGATCGATGATGTTCGTTACTTTCAGGGTGTTCTTTCCAATCTTTTTGGCAAAAACCTGTGAAATCTGGAGCTTTTCATCTTCGGACAATTCTCGCACAGAATATACTTTCGCTTCCGCTATTCCTTTCGCATCATTCACTTTTACGATAAAATGATCGATCATGAAAGGGATAATATCTTCACGATGCCGATCTAAAAGCAGCATCAACGTGTTGAGGACTGTAGAGGAATAACCTGCAAAGCCTGTCGCGATGATTTGCTTTTTCTTATCGAGTGAAACGCGTGGATGCTTAAGGAAAGTCATCATTTCTTTATTCGTAGCCCAAACTTCGCGGATTGCGCGAAGTTCTTCTTCTATCTGATCAAGCTGGTTCTTTTCTTTACCGAGTTGAAAAAGAGCATTGGCATAGCGTCTTGATACCACAGATTCACTCATCGCTCTTCTCCTACTTCTTTGATGTAGTCATTGATCAATTGCTGCTGGTCCTGCTCAGACAATTCCTTCTCGATTACCTTGCTGGCAACCAGTACAGACAAGGAAGCAACTTGGTCTTTCAAGGCCTGGACCGCTTTTTCTTTTTCCTGCTCGATCTCTTGACGAGCAGCAAGCTTCATGCGCTCTGCCTCTTCACGTGCCGATTCCATAATCGCACGTTCTTGCTGTCCTGCTGTTTTCTTAGCATCATCAATAATCGCTTGTGCTTCTTGTCTTGTCTTTTTCAACTCTTCGGAAGCTTCACGCTGCATACGCGCTGCTTCTTCACGACTTTTTTCAGCTGTATCTATTTCATTGGCAATATGTTCTTCACGTTCTTTCATGATGTTCATGAGCGGTCCCCATGCGAATTTCGCGAGGAGTGCTAAAAGAACAAGGAAGAAGAACAATTGAGCCAACATATCTCCTATCATGAGGCCGCCTTCAGCGCCGACCATCAACCACCCAGTATATGCTTGCACAGTGTCCACTCCTTTCCACAACGTTACCGTAATAGGCTCTACATGAGAAAAAAACGGCTTCGGCAAACTGCCGTCAGTCGAATCTTCTTATTTTGAACATGTACAAAATCGTTTATCAACTATGTTACAAGGTACAAAGCAATGGCGAAGACCTGCTTAGATGCCCTTCGCCATCACTGAATCTACTATATTAACCACCCATTACGATAAATGCGATAACAACAGCGATGATCGGAATCGCCTCAACCAACGCTACCCCGATGAACATTGTAGTTTGAAGTGCACCGCGCAATTCTGGCTGACGCGCAATTCCTTCCACTGTACGACTTACGATCAAACCGTTACCAATACCAGCACCAAGTGCCGCCAAACCTACTGCGATTGCAGCTGCTAAAAGACCCATAATGAAAATCCTCCTCTTATTTGTGAAAAAATTATTTTTTTGAAACTTATATTAATGGTCGGTGCTAACCTTGTGAGATAGATAGACCATTGTCAACATGGTGAAAATAAATGCCTGGATGAAACCGATGAATGTACTGAACCCTTGCCATGCCAGCATAGGGATGGCCGCTCCGAAGAATCCTCCGAAGCCGGAAGCTGCAGTTGCAGCTAACATCGTCAACAGTACCTCACCTGCAAAAATGTTTCCGTATAGTCGCAAACCGAGAGTCAATGTGTTGGCAAACTCTTCAATAATCTTAAATGGTAGTAAAAATGGTAACGGACGGACGAATTGCTTCCCGTACTCTTTCACCCCATTAAGTTTAATCCCATAATAGTGGCTCAATACGACGACCATCGTCGCAAGCGTCAATGTGATGCCGGCATCTGATGTCGGTGACTTCCACCATAAATCATTTCCGACAACTACCATCAATATGACCCCGAGCATGTTCGCTACAAATATGTAGGTGAATAGCGTCAGTCCAAGCGGTAAAAACCGTTTCCCGGTACGCCAATCCATATTCGAGCCAATAATACCTTTGACAAAATCAATCAACCACTCAATGAAATTCTGATAACCCGTAGGCTTCCGCTGCATGTTGCGTGTTGCTGCTAAGCCGATGATGAAAACAATCAGCGATGCAATAAACATCATCAACACGTTGGATAAGTTAAAATCCAACCACGAAATCCCAAAAGCATCATTCCAAATCGGTGCTCCGTGATCCAACCTGTTCACCTCTCTTCTAATGCTAGTCTCTGGTTCTAAAAAATAAAAATTCTATCATAATGACAATATAGGCTGTCATTAAACCCAATACAACTGCGATCAAATGGAAGTATTCTTCAAACTGAAGGGCGATCAACACAGCTAGTCCCCCAGCCATCAATCGCGAAAAAGTGCCAATACCTCTCACTGATTTCTGTTGGGCGGTAGCTTCACCGAACTTGTCCACTTTCCGCTGCATTAACCAGAGATTGTAAAAACTGAGTGAACTTCCAAGAAGAAGTCCGAGGAATATACTGGTATACGGGGTCAATCCCCATCCCAGTATAAATAAAGCCAGAAGATAGAACATCCATTTCCGTTGACGGGTGATCATTTGCTGATAAGCTTCCATGCTATTCGTCTCCCGTATATTCTCGTACTAAATGAATCGTTCCGTATGTACCTGCTCCCACTCCCAAAAATATACCCATGATCAAGAAGAGTGGCTGCACAGCAAACTGTTCATCAAGCCACTTGCCAAGAAAAGCCCCTGCAAGTGGACCTCCTGCCAGCTGTGAAACGATAGCACTCGTCAGCGCCATTGCTCGTAATGGATTTTTCGGTACTTTCAAACCCACCGCTCCCATCATATTTCCGGGATGGAAAAACACTGTAGAACAAGGTTATGAAAACCTTATCATTCCACACTAAGTAAGCATACAATAGGGGTATTTGGTTGTCAATGAGTTTGTGAGCAAAAATACATAAGAATTGACAATTTTCTACAGGTTTTACCTGCCTCTAAAATACCCTCCTAACATTATATAAGATTTTTCAATTTTGAAAAGAGACACCATAAAAAAAAGAGCTTGTAAAGCCCCTTTTTTATGGAAATTCATTTATATCAATTGGTACGCCATAACTATAATGTCTGCTCTCATTCTGAATGGTAATGACCGCAATATAACGCCCTTTCTCGCCAAGATCTCTTCTTGCCAACTTCCCTTCCACTACCCCTTTCTGCTGATTGGTAAGTTCAAACAGCTTTCTTTCATATACCAGTGTATCAGGATTATAAAGGTCTACCTTGACCTTCTCTGCGTCTTCAGGCAGATAGAATTGGTATTCATAAGTTGTGGAATCAAAAGTAGAAGTTGCAATTTCAAAGCCCATCGCACGGGGATAATCGCTTGTTTCCATCATGAATAGATAGGGTAGATCAAACGTTTGATCAGGCGTACCCATGCGGATCCAGCCTTGATGCAACCCTTTCTCCAAAAAGGCAGGCGTCACGTGGAGACCGATTTCGACCCGTTTCGATTGATTCGGTGCCAACGTAAACGCTTTTGGGAGTTCCCATCTTAAGCCTTGTTTTTTCTTTGGAAGGGAAAAATGAACTTTTTGTGAACTTTTTTCATTGTTCTTTATTTTTACCATAATTTTCTTTTTTGGAAAACTATTATTGAATCTTCCAAAATTTAACTGAGACGGATTGAACTGGAGTGCCGGCTGGACTGCTGCCTCGACATTCACTTTCCCCATTCCCTGCTCCGTCGGTGCATAGAGATGGCCGTCTTTGTCTTTCAATGGGGTTGCTGTCGAAAGCATCGCTGTTTTAATATCCTTCGGTGTCCAGTCGGGATGCGCTTCTTTAATCAGGGCTGCTACTCCTGCAATATGAGGAGAAGCCATACTGGTCCCTTGAAGTTCCTGGTATCCCCCAGGTACCGTACTGTTGATTGCCACTCCGGGAGCGAGTATGTCTGGCTTGATTGTCCAATTGGCGGTTACCGGTCCTCGGGAGCTGAATGGAGCCAACGAATCGACGATATCGATATATTCCGTTTCCAGCCACTCCGAGTTACCTGATTTGCTCTTTTGCTTCAACCATTCGCCATCTTCTTTAGAAACCGCTACTACCGGAATACCGATAGAACCATCATCGATCGTTCCCTGAAACTCTCCGACTTCATTATTATAAACAATCAGGGCAATGGCGCCGCTCTTTTCGGCTAATTCAGCTTTTTCCGTAAACGGGATCTTCCCACGCTTCATGATGACGATCTTCCCTCTTGCGTTTTTTAAAGGCTTGTCCCCCACTCCCCCATACATGAGCTGATACCGTTTATCCAGTTTCCACTTATTCGAACCCATCATCGGGATAAGCGGAATCGCTTTTCCAGCAAATCTATCGGTCAATACAGGTATTTTGACAGGCGGTGTAGAAGCTCCGACAGTAATAGCCTTCGCGGCGGTAGCCGGTGAACCCACGGTCCAGTCATCCGGCCCCGTATTGCCTGCCGCTACCACTACAATCGTTCCAAGAGCTGCCGCTTTATCTACCGCAACACTTGTCGGCCAATCCGGTCCATTGACATCGTTTCCCAGCGAAAGATTAATGATGTCCATATCATCTTTTACTGCTTCTTCAATGGCAGCTATGACATGTACGGAAGTTCCGAATCCACCAGGTCCAAGCGCCCGGTACCCGTAAATCTCGGCATCCGGAGCAATTCCTTTCATTTTCCCATTAGCAGCTATAACACCGGCGACATGCGTGCCATGTATGGTCGGGTTTTCTTCTAATGTTTCCATCGGGTCGTCATCAAAATCAAAGACATCAAAGCCGCCCTTATAATTACCGGAGAGATCCGGATGAGTATAGTCGATCCCTGTATCGATGACGCCTACTTTCACCCCTTTTCCGGTAAAAGGAATATTTCGTTGTTCGTGTTTACCCTGAAGGAGAAAAGGGACAGATTGATTCATGTTATCATTTGAGGTTGTCCGGTAAGTTTGCACCGGGTGTTGATTGACTATCGCTTCTATTTTGCTTAGTTTCGTAAGGTGTTCCAGCTTCCCTTTAATAGCTATGCCGTTAAAAACAGTGTCATAGACAGTCATTACTTCCAGGCGAGGAAGATCACGCTCGATTTCCCTTTTTATAAGATGAGGATCACCATCCACTTCAATGATTCGGGTTACTTCTTCTTCATCCTCCTGTTGATCGAATGCAGCCAGCATGGTCAGAGAAAAGCAAAGCAGTATTAATAGGAAGAAATATCGCAAATTAGTCGCTCCCCTTTCGTTGCTTCTATTATTTGAAGAAACGAGAGAGCTATACTGAGGAGTTTTTATGGTGGAGAGGAGCGGTTGCGAAAAGATTTGAGATATTAGCCAATCTTACGGTATTTTTTCCATAATATATTTGCCAATTTTCTGTTTTATTGGCCATTTCTATAGGCTCTGTCAAAACACATTACTGATATTACAGTTAATGCTCCCTTTTGCTGAAGACTCAGTTTCGAGACTTTAGTTGCAATGATGGTGGCTGGGAAAACGGATCGCTTTCCGTGGGCATGTGGTGAGCTTCCTCAGGCTTCGCCTTGCGGGATCTCACCGATCAGGTTCATCCCACAGGACTTTGAATAAACATCTAGAATACACACCGCACGAAGGAAATGCGTAGCATTTCCGAGGAGTCTCACCGTTTTTCCAGCCACCATATGGTTGTAAGAATCTCGAAACTTCTGTTATGAATGGCATACTTTTGAAGCAATAAGAACGGATCAATCTGGCATTGTAATAGTATTCTCCTAACAATTTAGGGTAAGTAAATTTAAGAGCGATTTCGATAATCTTATGTGGTAAGGGGCGTGGGGGAAGGTTGAGACTCCTGCGGGAAAGGATAGACTGGCAAGACCCCACAGAGCTTTAGCTCGAGGAGGCTTGCCGGCTTCCCCGCGGAAAGCGAATCCTTCCCCAACGCCCCTAGACATTACCAAACATCTCGAAATCAAGTCTTCGACTTTTCGACCCTATTGTTGAATAAAGCTCTTTGGAAAATCAACAACAACGTTTAACAGAGCCTTTCTACAAAAAGAGCCCTGCTCTCCTCATAAATGAGGCCTGCAGGGCTCTAGCTGTATTTTATAATGTAAATGGATCCGGTTTATCTTCCCGTTGTTTGAAGAAATAGCGGATCGCTTCAGCAATACGGCTGGAAGCCTGTCCATCTCCATATGGATTGGAAGCTTTAGCCATCGCTTCATGCGCCTGGTCGTCAGACAGCAATTCATTGGCAAGTTCAAAGATGTGCTCTTCTTCTGTTCCTGCCAATTTCAGCGTCCCAGCTTCAATTCCTTCCGGCCGTTCTGTTGTATCGCGAAGTACTAATACCGGGACACCAAGGGAAGGAGCTTCTTCTTGAACACCGCCTGAATCGGTCAAGATCAAGTGAGCGCGTGAGGCGAAATTGTGAAAATCAATCACACCAAGTGGGTCGATCAATTGAATTCTGTCATCATTCCCTAAGATGCGTTCAGCGGTTTCTTGGACTACAGGGTTCAAATGAACAGGATAGACCACCTGGACATCGTCATGGGTTTCGACTAATCGCTTGATAGCACGGAACATCTGCTCCATGTTATTGCCAAGATTCTCACGACGGTGAGCTGTCATCAACACAAGGCGGCGATCGCCAAGATTGTCAATCACTTCATTGGAATAGTTATCGTCTACGGTCGTTTTCAAAGCATCAATTGCCGTATTTCCTGTTACAAAGATTTGCTCTCCCGGCTTATTTTCAGCCAGCAGGTTGTCCCGTGATTTATTGGTTGGGGCAAAATTAAGATCAGCTATGACACCAGTCAGCTGACGGTTCATTTCTTCCGGGAATGGCGAATACTTATTCCACGTCCTTAGCCCTGCCTCGACGTGGCCGACAGGAATCTGGTTATAATAAGCAGCCAATGAAGCAGCAAATGTCGTGGTAGTATCTCCATGGACCAATACCATATCAGGCTTGGTCTCTTTCATTACTTCATCCAGACCTTCCATAGCCCGCGATGTTATCTGCGTCAATGTCTGGCGTTGTTTCATGATATCCAGATCATAATCTGGAGTGATGTCGAAAATCTCCAGCACCTGGTCAAGCATTTCCCGATGCTGTGCCGTAACCGTAACAATCGGTTCAAATTGGTCTGTGCGTTTTTTTAATTCAAGAACCAGCGGAGCCATCTTGATAGCTTCCGGCCGGGTTCCAAAAATTGTCATAACTTTAATCGGATTGGTCATAGCTGACACCTCTATTTCTTCATGGTTATTTCGTTCCGAACAAGCGGTCGCCTGCATCTCCAAGACCAGGAACGATATAGCCTTTCTCGTTCAACTTTTCATCTAATGCCGCTAAGTAAATATCAACATCAGGATGTGCTTCCTGCACGGCCTCCACACCTTCTGGCGCTGCAACGATACACATCAAGCGGATTTGGCGGGCATCACGATTTTTCAAGGAATCGATGGCCGCATTCGCTGATCCCCCGGTCGCAAGCATCGGGTCAAGTACGATCAATTCACGTTCTTCGATATCGCTAGGGAGCTTCACATAGTATTCAACAGGCTTTAATGTTTCTGGGTCACGGTACAAACCAACATGTCCTACCTTGGCAGCCGGGATCAATTGCAGCATCCCATCTACCATTCCAAGACCTGCGCGCAGGATAGGAACAAGACCGATTTTCTTCCCACTCAACGCTTTTGCTTTCGCCCCGGAAATAACAGGCGTATCTATTTCCACTTCTTCGAGCGGAAGGTCACGCGTAATTTCAAAGGCCATCAAAGCAGCCACTTCATCTACAAGCTCACGGAAATCCTTCGTGCCTGTGCTCTCTTTCCGTATGTATGTCAACTTATGCTGGATTAACGGGTGATCCAATACGTACACTTTTCCCATTGCCGATCCACTCCTTTTATAATTTTTAATGAACTAATGACAGGAATATTAAATTTTGCATCCTTCAAATTGTACATAATTATAGCTGTAACTGCAAGGCAAATCCGAAAGCATAAACGGACGTCCCCTCCCCCTTTGACACACAAAAGTCCCGCTGCCATAAATGGAGCGGGACTTCTTTATTATTGATAAAGCGGGAATTGGCTTGTCAAACGAAGCACACGGTCTGCCGCTTCTTTCAACTTGGCTTCATCTTCGTGATTTTTCAAAGTGAAAGCAATGATTTCTGCGATTTCGTCCATTTCTTTTTCCCCGAAGCCACGGGACGTGACAGCAGCAGTACCGATTCGTACCCCACTGGTTACAAATGGGCTTTCAGGATCAAATGGAATGGTATTTTTATTGGTAGTTACCCCAATATCATCCAGTGCTTTTTCAGCCACTTTTCCTGTCAGATTGAGTGGGCGGACATCCATTAGCAGCAAGTGGTTGTCCGTACCACCGGAAACGATGCGGACGCCATGCTTCTGAAGGGATTCGGCGAGACGCTTGGCATTTTTGACGACTTGCTCGGAATAAGCGTTAAAATCTTCCTGCAATATTTCATAAAACGAAACAGCTTTAGCTGCAATCACATGCATCAATGGACCACCCTGCATGCCAGGGAATACGGTTTTATCGATCTTCTTTGCGAATTCCTCCTTGCAAAGAATCATGCCGCCACGCGGACCGCGCAATGTTTTATGCGTCGTGGTGGTAACAAAATGGGCATGAGGTACAGGGTTTGGATGATGACCTGTCGCAACCAATCCGGCAATGTGCGCCATATCTACAAGCAAATAGGCATCTACTTCATCCGCAATTTCACGGAATTTAGCGAAGTCAATCGTGCGGGAATAAGCGCTGGCTCCAGCTACTATCAATTTCGGTTTCAATTCTTTGGCACGTCCCAGCACAGCATCGTAGTCGATTTGTTCTGTTTCTTTATCGACACCATAATCTTCAAAATTGTAGAGTTTACCGCTGAAATTCACACCACTTCCATGGGTCAAGTGCCCACCGTGGTTCAAGTTCATACCAAGCACAGTGTCGCCAGGTTCAAGAATGGTAAAATAAACCGCCATATTGGCCTGGGCACCGGAGTGTGGCTGTACGTTGGCATGGTCGGCACCGAAGATTTTCTTCGCGCGGTCGCGGGCCAGGTTCTCGACAACATCGACGTGTTCACAGCCGCCATAATAACGGCGTCCAGGGTAGCCTTCCGCATATTTATTCGTCAGCACAGAGCCCATCGCTTCCATGACTGCTTCAGAAACGAAGTTCTCCGATGCGATCAGTTCAATTTTTTCCTGCTGTCGCTTTCTTTCTGCTTCCATTGCCTCGAATACTTCCAGATCCCTTTGTTTGACTTGTTGCATGTTCAGTTCCCCTCTCTATTTCCATCAAAATTGATTTAATCACAATCTGCTTCCACTTGAGGTTTCTTATAAATAGCCCGTTCGCCGCCAATCAGACGTGGCCTTGTGCGCGCGGCTGTCAGGTGGGCTTCTCCGATTGATTTTTGATTGAAGCGGAGCGGCACTGCCACCCGTTTCAAATGCATGCCGATCATTGTATCACCGATATCGATCCCCGCTTCGGCTTTTATTTCATCAACTACGACTGGATCCTCCATATGGTTGAAGGCATAAGCAGCCATCGCTCCTCCAGCCTTCGGCACTGGAATCGCCGATACTTGCTCATAGCCGCGTTTTTCCATGGTCTTCCTTTCCATTACAAGTGCACGATTCAAATGTTCACAGCATTGGAAAACAAGTTCTATCCCTTCATTTTCCTTTAAATCCTGCAATTCTTCAAACAACACAGCAGCAATTTCTTCACTTCCGGAAGTGCCGATCCGCTCGCCAGCAATTTCACTGGTAGAGCATCCAATAACAAATTGTTCACCAGCTTTCAAATGACCGCTTGCAGACAACTCACTTACCAGATTCTGGAAATCTTTCCGGATGGATTCCTTACTCATGATGCCTGGACACCTCCATGAGGATTTTACTTGTAAAAAAGGAGAAGCGTATCCATAAGGCTTCTCCAACACTCTATTTTCTATTCTATTATTTATTTTCGTATTCGGCAATCTTTCCTACCCGATTTTCATGGCGACCGCCTTCATAATCCGTAGATACCCAGGTACGGACAATTTCCGCCGCAAGCCCAGGACCGATGACACGCTCTCCCATGCATAGTATATTAGAATTGTTATGTTCACGGGTCGCTTTTGCGCTGAACAAGTCATGAACAAGCGCCGCACGTACGCCTTTTACTTTGTTTGCGGAAATGGACATACCAATACCTGTACCGCAAATAAGGATACCTTTATCGAATTCTCCGCTTGCGACACGTTCAGCCGCTGGCAAAGCGTAATCTGGATAATCTACCGAACCCTCACAGTCACAGCCGATATCTTCATAAGGAATTTCCAGCTCATCTAACACAGCTGCTGCTTCTTTGCGTAAATTTGTTCCTCCATGGTCGGAGGCAAGGATAATTTTCATGCTGACACCACTCCTTCTTCTACTAACATGATTGTAACGTGTCAGCCACTTAAATGGAAGCGGTGAAATTTTACTTTCATTTGCCGTCCCGGTTCTCATCATCTATCTTTTTTAATAGGAACGTAATGTTTTTTTCTATTTCTTTCATCGTGTCCCTATAAATAGTCACATCTCCGCCGAAAGGATCGGTGATATCGAAACTTGGCAGTTCATTTTCCAGCTTATGAATTTCTTCCAAATCCTCTTTCAATGCTTCATATAATTTTTGCTGCAACGCGTCAGCCTCGTACTTATTGCGATTGTCATTGATGAACTGAACCCGTTTCTCTTCGATTTCCGTGTATGCTTGCTTCAGCTTTTCCCAATCGGCCGCAGCCTGGTCACCGGCCACATATTCTTTTAAGGTAAAATATTTACCCTGCCACTGATCATATTGCATAGCCAGTGACTGTTTATGTTGTTCACTCATTGTCAAAACAAGATCTGCCCAGTCCAGCAGTTCTGGCGTGACAGGTTGAGATTGATGATTGACTTCAATCCCTTCTTCTTCCAATACCTGGCGGGCACCACTTGAAATGGGAGCGCCTTTTCCCGCGAAAACACCCGCTGATTTTACGTTTGCGTTGCTGTTGTTCTTTTTCAGCAATGCTTCCGCCATTGGACTTCTGCATGTGTTGCCGGTACAGACGAAAAGTATGTTCATCCGGAACTCCTCCTTACTACGCCGTTTCTATTTTCCCATTTTACCATAGGAGGAGGTGAGACACATCAGAACAGCATGTTGAGTCCGATAGCACATAGGATACTTCCGCCTAATAGTTCGCTATACACCCCGAGCAGTCCTTTCGCTTTTCGACCGAGCATAAAACCTGTCCACGTCAAAACCATACTCATGACCCCGAATAGCAAGACGGCCATCAGAACACCCGCTCCTGACAACCCAAGGCTCAAACCAGCAGAAAAACTGTCGACGCTGACACTGAAGGCAAACAAAATCACTCCGATGCCGATCGGAGACTGGGGCTCTTTATCATCCCTGAAGGAGGAAAAGAACATATGGGCACCGATTCCAATCAATAGCATGCCACCAATTAACATGGTCATATGATTTAGTGGCGCAGATACTAACTGGCCGATTATTATTCCGATAAAAGGCATAATCACATGGAAAATGCCTACCAATAGTCCTAAGAAAAATATTCGTTTCAACCGCATCCGCTGCATTCCCATACCTAATGACACCGAAAATGCATCCAAACCGAGCGCAAACGCGAGAATTGATAAGGAAACGACTTCCCCAAGCCAAACGGACTCCATAGAAAAACCTCCCCGGACATGCTATCTCACTATATGCGGGGAGGTGCATCGATATGATTCCATTAAAATTGATTGAGCTTCTTGACAGCGGCCTTCTGCAGACGGTTCATGATAGCTTCTCCATACCCTTCCTCAGAAAAAGCTTCTCCAAGGATGATGTCGACATCTGCTTTTTTAAATTCACGGAGCGCGCTATACAAATGGACAGCGACTTCTTTCAGGTTATTGCGCGACCCACAGGCAATCACACGTCTTTGTGGTAATTGGTCAGCAAGTTCATTGCTGGCGATAATTCCGATCCGCTTCCCATCCCGCTCTAAATTACGGAGTTGGTCGATAAAAAATTCATCACTTCCATCCACAAGCCATAATGGTGCTTCTGGCGCATAATGGGTATATTTCATGCCTGGCGACTTCGGCTTCTCTTCCGTTGAAGCAAGTGCAGGGTCTACCATGACAGCTCCGATGGCATCCTCAATCTGCTGTCTTGTTATTCCGCCTGGACGTAAAATGACCGGCATGTCACTTGTACAATCCACCACCGTTGACTCCAATCCCACGCCGGTAGGGCCGCCATCAATCAAACCCGCAATCCGGCCATTCAAATCCTGATAGACATGGTCAGCTGTCGTCGGGCTCGGTCTACCGGAACGATTGGCGCTCGGAGCAGCGAGTGGGACCTCACTCGCTTTCAATAACGCAAGAGCTACCGGATGATCAGGAATTCGGACGGCAACTGTCGATAATCCAGCCGTTACATTTTTGGCACAAGTCCCGTTGCTTTCCAGGACAATGGTCAACGGTCCAGGCATGAATGAAGCCATCATTTTCTTTGCCGATTCCGGGATATCGGTAACTAGATTTTCCACCTGAGAAGACTCGGCTACGTGGACAATCAGCGGATTATCCGAAGGACGTCCTTTCGCTTCGAAAATACGATGGACTGCTTGCTCGCTTGTTGCATCTGCCCCCAGACCATATACCGTTTCTGTCGGAAACGCGACAACCTCCTGCTGCTGCAGGAGGTATGCCGCCTGATTTATTTCATCCATGTGTGCGTCAACGCGCATCGGATTGATCTTCCATACGTTCGTTTTCATAGTCATAACCACTAATGCTCCTTCACATATCTTCTATTTTTATTATGCGACGGGAGCGTTTCGGAAGCAAGTATCGGAGTTAAACACAAGTTATTAACAATTTATACACAGGTCACTGGTTACAAAATCCCGATATTTTACGTTTCACATTCACTTTTACACAACAACCCATCGTTATCCACAGCACTTACCCACAGAAGTGAATAACTTTAGTTAATTTACTTGGTAAACCCAGGCTTTCTCTGTGGATAACTCCTTGCTTGGGGGTAACTTCTCTGGTTCAGCGTGTTTAAATTCAAAATGCTGCAGTAATGCGTCCAGCTGTTCGGAATGGCTATTGACTACCACGGAGGAAATATTAGATTGATGGATATCCTCTAAAATCGTTTGAAAAATAACCAATAATAATTCCGGGGTGGCCTGGCTGAATAATGTCATTTGTTTCAATTGCACCACACTTTCCGCTACGGGATGCAACAGGTAGCTGCCCAGCAGCATTTGCCCTTCCTGGATTAAATAACCGTTTGTCAACATATCCTCCTGATTCCAGGCGACATTCGCTGGATAGTTATACTTATTTTTTAATAGTTTCCAATGTTTTTCTTCTAATTTAATAATTTCCATAACAAAAACACACTCCTTTTCTATCACTAATCTATGAAAAGAAGTGTGCTTGATATGCTAAGAAAATAGATTTTTTAGTGAATTCCAGACTTTCACCAGGAAAAAATCTACTTCAACTTCCTGGGAAGCCGGTTGTGCAGTCGTATCCTGGTCAGCTTCAGCAGCAGAGGCTGTCGTAGTACCATTCGCGAAGTCCAGGAAACATAATGGCGGGAACAACACGCACCACCAGTTGTCGCCTTTTCCTGCACCAAGCGTAATCAAAATCGCTTCATAGGTCCCTGCTGGATATATATAGTTCCCATATAATTTCGTAGGAAAATCCACCTGCTGGTCATACTCTACATGATACGCTTGATTGACGTTCGCGTTTTCCAACGTTTCGGCGACGATATTTTCTACTTCGCCAATTCTTCGTTCAATTAATTGACGAGCCGTCTCGATCGAGGTCAATTTTTCTACCCAGGTTGTGATTTCGGCATTCACCTTGTCACGCACTTCCCGTTTCAACTCCTGATCGTCTTCCCCATTGCTGTTAGCGAGAATCCGTAAACGGATCGCTTCATCAGGAATGACTTGGTAATCAGGTCCGGTTGATGCTGCTCCTGTCGTCGTAATTGGTGAAGCTACTATAATAATAGAAATAATCAATAAAGTTATCAGTGCTTTTTTCATTGTCCTACCCCTTTTCTGTAAATCTTATGTTCTCAAGTATGGGCAGGACATTTTGATTTTAAACTCTTAATCTATTATTTTTCTGTTAAACGTTTTTATAGATTCTTCATACATAACATATTCAACGATAGGACCAAAAAATCGAAGACTTTACTTCGAGATGTTTATCTGAATAACGGTCCGGCGGGGAACGACTCCCTTCCCGCGGGCATGCGTTGAACGTCCTCAGACTTCGTTCTCCGGGGGCTCACCTGTCATTTTCATCCCGCAGGACTTTTAATCTTCATCCTGACTGAACCCACACACGAAGGAAATGCGTAGCATTTTCGAGGAGTCTCGCCGTTCCCCACCGTACCTTGCCATAAAAGTTTCTTGAAATCGAGTTTTTTACGCCAACCATGTACACGATGGTAAAAATAACGTACAAATAACCATGGTAGCGGATCTTTTCAGAATAGCTCCCATTATAAGCAATAAGATGGTTTCGTTACTCCATACAAGGTAATGGGGATTTGGAAATGGCGAGACTCCTGCGGGAAAGGATAGACTGGCAAGACCCCACAGAGCTTTAGCTCGAAGAGGCTTGCCGTCCTCCCCGCGGAAAGCGAGCTATTTCCAAGATCCCATTCCGCCACCATCAAATGTGACGAAACCAAGGTTCAGTAATCGGGAGATTTAACAGAGGTTTTTGAATAGGCAAATACCATCCTTGGTTTGCCATTGATATCCGAACGCACCTCCGCGTGATAGCCGGGCAGCCCCGTTTCAATGATTTCCTTGACTGATTCTCCTTGTAGATGACCAATCTCACAAGCTATCAACATTGGAGTGAGATGATAACTTTTTATCTGGCTGACAATCGTATGGTACGCTGCCAGTCCTTCGGCATCAGCAAATAATGCCAGGTGCGGGTCGAACTGGACGACGGTATCGGAGAGTTCTTTCAGCTCGGCATGTGATATATACGGCGGATTAGATACGATGATATCGATTGCTTCTCCAGCGACTGGTGCAAGAAAGTCTCCTTGATAAAAATTCACTTTGGCACCAAGTTGATGCGCGTTATGGGTTGCTGTTCCCAATGCCTGTGAGGAAATGTCCGTCGCATATACATCCATGTGTTCCAATTCCAATGACAAGGTGCACGCGATCGCCCCACTTCCTGTGCCGAGATCGACAACCTTCAGGTACTCGGAAGTCAGTCCATTCTTCTCGATGAACCGTAAAACCCCCTCCACCAGTTCTTCTGTTTCTGGTCTTGGTACAAGGACATCGGCATTTACATCGAACCGACGGCCATAAAATTCCGCTTCCCCAATCAAGTGCTGCACGGGAATGCCAGTCTCCGTATGTTTATAAATATCCGCCACGAAGCTATCCTTTTTTTCATGAGGAAAAGGATCACGGCCATAAGCCATCAACTGTGTGTAGCTCATATTTAGATGGTGTTCAAGCAGCCAGTCGGCAACACCAGGTTCCCGCTGATGTTCTTTTAAAAAAAGAGAAGCCCACTGACGGGCTTCCTGAATAGTCGTAAATGATTGTTCCATGTTATTCACCAATCTGCTCCAATTTTTTCGTTTGCTCTTCGACGATCAATGCGTCAAGGATTTCTTCAAGCTTACCTTCCAGTATCTGATCGAGCTTCTGGATAGTCAAACCGATGCGGTGGTCGGTGACACGACTTTGCGGAAAATTGTAGGTGCGGATCCGTTCAGAGCGGTCTCCGGAACCAACAGCAGACTTACGATTCTCATCATACTCCGCTTGCGCTTCCTGTTGGAATTTATCATAGATGCGGGCACGAAGCACCTTCATCGCTTTTTCTTTGTTCTTGATCTGGGACTTTTCATCCTGACAAGATACAACCACCCCTGTCGGCTCATGTGTAAGTCGCACAGCAGACATGGTCGTGTTAACACTTTGCCCGCCAGGACCGCTTGATGCGAATGTATCGACACGAATATCTTTATCATGGATGTCTACTTCTACCTCTTCTGCTTCTGGAAGTACTGCTACGGTTGCCGTGGATGTGTGGATCCGGCCGCCTGATTCCGTTTCCGGTACACGCTGGACACGGTGAGCGCCGTTTTCATACTTCAACTTTGAGAATGCTCCCTGGCCATTGACCATGAAGATCACTTCTTTATAGCCACCGACATCATTTTGATGCGATTCAATGACCTCTATTTTCCACCCTTGCGTTTCCGCATAGCGGGTATACATCCGGAACAAGTCACCAGCAAATAAAGCAGCTTCATCACCGCCAGCCGCCCCGCGAACTTCCATGATGACGTTTTTATCATCATTCGGATCCTTCGGCAGCATCAGGAACTTCAACCGTTCTTCCAGGTCTTCTTTCTGAGTGCTCAGTTCATCGATCTCTTCTTTGACCATGTCTTGCATCTCATCATCCAGGTTATCCTTCAGCATCACTTTAGCGTCGTCCAATTGTGTGCTGACATCTTTGTATTCCCGGTATGCCTGAACGGTTTCTTCCAGATCAGACTGCTCTTTCGAATATTCTCGTAATTTATTCGGATCACTGATGACCTCAGGATCACTGAGGAGTTCATTCAATTTTTCATATCGATCTTCAAGGGATTGCAATCGTTCTAACATGTAGATCCACCTCTTTCTCTATAACAGTCTAATTATATTATAGAGACTTGGGAGTTACAAGATGACGGGTAAAAGTAAAAAAAGAAAGGCAGCTGTCCTCCAGCCACCCTGATCACCGAACCCCGTCATCGAACCCTTACTTTGATGTCATAGCGGGGAACCGCACGGTAAATCGCCTGCTCAATCTGCTGTTCCCAGTCCTGCCTGTCGCCATCCGATAAACGCTCATTATCGACATTGGCCGTCACACGTACGAGCGGCCCTTCTAAAATGACACGCTCCACTTCGACTCCCGGAACGCTTTCAGCAGCCGATTTGATTTTTTCACGATCCTGCTTTAAACCCCAGCTGTCGCCGACATTATTGATCATACGCGGGTTATCGATCTGATTGCCTTTTTCTTCAGGATTCTGGGTGTTCATCAAACCTTCACCTGCTCCTTGATCCTGTTCCCCTGCACCGCCGCATGCTGCGAGGAGAATCGCTGCAAATATCATTATAGCTGTCGCCTGGTATTTCATATTTTTCCACTCCTTGCGCTTTTTTCTTAGGATGTCCCGGATAGGAAAAAATATGAATGTCAGGTACATACATTTTCATCTGTGAAAAAGAAGATATATTTGCAGCTATCAATGATACAAGTAAAGGAGCACCGAAAAAAAACTGGCAAACGTTTTTCGGTGCTCCTTTATTTAAGTTGAAATCTGGGTTTTCAGCTGCGATTGCCTGGGCTTATTAGGCACGTCATGATGATGACGGCAACGCGGCTCGTAGGATTCTGAAGCCCCGACAAGAATGATCGGATCATCGTATGAGGCTGGTTTTCCGTCGATCAGCCGCTGGGTACGACTCGCTGGTGATCCACAAACCGGACAGATAGCGTTCAGCTTTGTCACCATTTCACTCAGTGCCATTAAGTCCGGCATGCAGCCAAACGGCACCCCGCGAAAGTCAGTATCCAGACCGGCGACGATGACGCGGATCCCTTTATCGGCAAGCTCCTCCACGACATCTACAACTTCCTCATCAAAAAACTGAACTTCATCTATTCCAACAATATCGATCGTATCGTCGACGGCTGCTAAAATATCCTTTGAGTGCTCCACAGGACGGGCGAGCACGGAAGTTCCATTATGGGATACAATCGCATCCTCCGAATATCGATTATCAATAAGCGGCTTAAACACCCGGACGGACAGATTACCATATGTAGCACGGCGTACACGACGTATCAATTCTTCGGACTTCCCACTGAACATACTCCCACAAATCACTTCTACCCAACCGCTTTGCTTCATCACATACACGTTGTTAGTCGCTCCCTTCCCGAATCTCCATCTATAACAGACATGGTAAAAAACAGAAGAAGGGGACTGCCGGTAGGACAGCGACAGTCCCCTTTTTGTATAAGAAAGACTCTGCTTATCGCCAGGCCCTTTTGGCCATAGCCTTCGTTTTTCTTATACTTTATTCCTTTAACACAGTTAAACTATCTTAAAGTGCAAAAAAACAGGCAAAGTTAGACAATTTGCCTGTTTTTCGCATAAATTCGCATATCCAAAATGGTATGACGAATATTACTTAATGTTGTATTTTTTCTTAAAGCGATCGACACGGCCGCCTTCTTTATCAGCTTTTTGCTTACCTGTGTAGAACGGGTGAGAAGCTGAGCTGATCTCCACGCGGATCAATGGGTACGTGTTGCCATCTTCCCATTCGATAGTTTCATCAGATCCCTGTGTGGAACCACTTAGAAACTTGTAATCAGAACTTGTGTCTAGAAATACGACTTTGCGGTATTCTGGATGAATGCCGTTTTTCATGTTCTTCCACTCCTTTTTGCCCTGAGTCCTTTGGAAACAGAGTTATTGTAAGAGCCGTATCAGGCAGAACCTGCCCTGTCTCGAAACTCACATAGAATGATTATAACAGGGGCATTTTTGCATTGCAAGAACTTGTTTTATTTTCCCTGGGGCTGAGCTCTTCTACCGGTCGACTTGCCTTTCATTTCCTTATCCATGATATCGAAAAACTCTTCGTTATTCTTCGAAGCTTTCAATCTGCGCATGAAACGTTCAGCGAAATCAGGAGTGTCAGACAATGCTTTACGAATCGCCCACATTTTTTCCAGATGTGTTTTAGGAAGCAGCAGTTCTTCTTTCCGTGTACCGGAGCGAAGCACGTCGATAGCTGGGAAAATACGACGCTGTGCCAGGCTGCGGTCCAGGTGAAGTTCCATGTTTCCTGTTCCTTTGAATTCTTCATAAATGACATCGTCCATCCGTGAGCCGGTATCGACAAGAGCGGTAGCCAAAATCGTAAAGCTTCCGCCTTCTTCGATGTTACGAGCAGCACCAAAGAACCGTTTCGGACGGTGGAATGCTGCCGGGTCGATCCCACCGGAAAGGGTACGTCCGCTTGGCGGAATGACCAGGTTGTAAGCACGGGCAAGCCGTGTGATACTGTCCATCAGTACGATGACGTCACGCTTCTGCTCCACAAGACGCATGGCTCGTTCCAGGACGAGCTCGGAAACTTTGATATGGTTTTCAGGTACTTCATCAAACGTCGAACTGACAACGTCCACATCTGGAGCAACCGAACGTTCGATATCCGTCACTTCTTCCGGTCGTTCATCTACAAGCAGGATGATTAATTTCGCCTCAGGATGGTTCAGAGAAACGCTGTGCGCAATCTCTTTAAGTAGCATCGTTTTACCGGCTTTCGGCGGCGCGACAATCAAACCACGCTGTCCGAATCCTACCGGCGCCATCAGATCCATGACCCTGGTGGAAATATTTTTACTTTTCGTTTCCAGCTTCATCATCCGGTCCGGGTAGAGCGGAGTCAAGGCCGGGAAGTGAACACGCTCTTTCGCGGTTTCAGGATCTTCACCGTTGACCGCATCAACATGAAGCAGCCCGTAATAACGTTCGTTTTCTTTGGGAGGACGTACTTTCCCAGAGACCTTATCCCCATTCCTTAAATCAAAACGACGAATTTGGGATGCAGAAATGTAGATATCCTCCGCGCTAGGTGAATAATTGATCGGTCGTAAGAAACCGAACCCTTCAGACGGGATGATTTCCAGGATTCCATCCATGAATAAATATCCGCCTTTTTCCGCCTGCGCTTTCAGAATGGCGAAAATCAGTTCCCGTTTTGTCAGTTTTGCATAATAAGATACTTTGAATTGCCGTGCTAATGAGTATAAATCTTTCAGGGTTAACGTTTCTAAATGAGATATTGTCAATTCAGCCACAAAATCACCACACTATTATATTTTTGTTACTTGGTTCTGTCTGCCGTCTTTAAGCCCTGCAACGCTATCTATCTAAAAAATAAATGTATAAACAGGAGGGGACAGCAAAAAAATTGGCAAAGTATGCTGTTCTTTTTCGAAAGAACACTTTTTGAAGTGATAGAAGAAATTCTCGAAGCTAATTTTGAGAAGCTTACAGAGGTTTTTCACTATTTAAGGGTTGTTTAAACTTTAACCATTTTAACTCTTTTCCATGAAACTATTCAATATAAATCTAAAAAAAAGTCAGATCTATCTTTAAAATGCTTATTTTTCAGCTTAAATAAGGGAAAAGGAAGCCGTTACGACGGCTCCCTTGCCTATTAAGGTTTGATTACTAGATTCGGTTTCTTTTTCAAGCTGTGATCCCCATCGATGAAACGGACAGTGCCTGATTTCGCACGCATGACAATCGTCTGTGTTGTTGCTTTCGTTCCTTTGAATTGTACCCCTTGCAACAGTTCACCGTCCGTTACGCCGGTAGCAGCAAAGATCGCGTCATCCCCGGAACAAAAATCGTCCATATAAAGGACTTTGTTGATATCTTCGATTCCCATGCTTTTGCAGCGTTCCAGCTCTTCATCATTGGCTGGAAGCAGCTTGCCCTGGATCTCGCCACCAAGACATTTCAACGCTGCAGCAGCAAGTACCCCCTCCGGGGCGCCGCCTGAACCGAACAGAATATCAACACCAGTATGATCGAACGCTGTATTGATGGCTGCAGCCACATCCCCATCAGGAATCAGCTTGATTCTTGCGCCAGCAGCACGAATTTCTTCAATGAGCCCTTCATGGCGCTTTCGGTTCAACACGATGGCTACCACATCTTCTACATCTTTGTTCTTCGCTTCCGCTACCGCCTTCAGGTTATCGGCAATCGAGGCATTGATATCCACTTTGCCTACCGCTTCAGGCCCGACAGCGATTTTATCCATGTACATGTCAGGGGCATGAAGCAGGGCACCATGATCAGCAATCGCAATGACAGCTAATGCATTCCATGTCCCCTGTGCCACAATGTTCGTCCCTTCTAACGGATCGACTGCAACGTCGACACGAGGGCCGTAGCCATTGCCGAGCTTCTCTCCAATGTAAAGCATCGGCGCTTCATCCATTTCCCCTTCACCGATAACGACGGTACCTTTCATCGGGATGGTATCAAAGACGTCGCGCATGGCAGATGTCGCTGCATCATCCGCTTCCTCTTTTTTCCCTCTTCCCATCCATCGTGCAGATTTAAGTGCAGCCGCTTCGGTCACACGTACCAATTCCATTGTCAAACTTCTTTCCATGGTTATTCCTCTCCATTCATATCTGAATTTTTCCCCATCTCCATGGAAACTAAGATCTTATGAATTCTGAAACTGTTCTACTTCCTCTTCGGTCATTTTTTCATGCCAGATAGTCGCCCCAAGATTCGTGAGCTTCTCTACGAGGTCCTCATATCCTCGCTCGATATGCTCGATTCCAGTGACTTCTGTAATCCCCTTTGACATCAGACCAGCAATAACCAGAGCTGCTCCGGCACGGAGGTCGGTCGCTTTGACTTTCGCCCCTTGCAATGGAGATGGACCAGCCACAATCGCTGCTCCACCCTCCACCTTAATATGGGCATTCATTCGGCGCAGTTCATCGATATGTTTGAAACGCGCCTGATAGATTGTATCTGTGACAACGCCTGTCCCGTAAGCTTTTGTCAAAAGTGACGTGAATGGCTGCTGTAAATCCGTTGGGAATCCTGGATAAACAAGTGTTTTGATATCGACACTCTTCAACTTATCACTCGTTTTAATGAACAATTGCTCATCGCCTTCGTCTACCGTGACTCCCATTTCACGCAGTTTGGCGAGCAGAGACTCCAAGTGCTGGGGAATAACGTTATCAATCAGGATTCCGTCCCCAAGGGCTGCTGCCAGAATCGTATAGGTTCCTGCTTCGATACGATCCGGAATAATCGTGTGGTTACAGCCGCTAAGTTGATCCACCCCTTCAATCCGGATGACATCCGTACCTGCACCTTTGATTTTCGCTCCCATACTGGTAAGCAGGGTAGCAACATCAATGATTTCAGGTTCCTTGGCAGCATTCTCAATAACCGTTTTTCCTTTAGCCCGAACTGCCGCCAGCATAATATTGATGGTCGCGCCGACACTGACCACATCCAGGTAGATGCGTGCGCCGCGCAGCTCTTCGGCACGCAGGTAAATGGCTCCCTGTTCGTTCGTCACCTGTGCTCCTAACGCTTCAAAACCTTTGATATGCTGATCGATCGGACGTGGACCGAGATGGCAGCCTCCCGGAAGTCCAATAACTGCTTTTTTGAAACGGCCGAGCATTGCGCCCATGAAATAATAGGAGGCTCGCAGCTTCTTCACTTTACCATTTGGAAGAGGCATGGAAATCATTTCCGATGGGTCGATTTCAATTGTCTGCCCCTCTTTCTTCACCGTGCCGCCTATTTCCTCCAGCAAGTCGCTTAGGATCTGCAAATCAGAAATCTTAGGCAGACCTTCGATCGTGACTGGCGATTCAGCCAATATAGCTGCTGGGAGCAAGGCAACCGCACTATTCTTTGCGCCGCCGATCCGTACTGAACCTTCTAATCTTTTACCGCCTTCTACAAGTAATTTTTGCATGGCTAACTCCTCGCTTTTAATCCTGCAATCTACCCGCAAATTTCTCATTGAAGCAGAGTATTGCAAGTGATTGTCCGATTGATTGACATTCCCGGCAGTGTCTATTCCAAG
This sequence comes from Thalassobacillus cyri, assembly GCF_900107755.1. GTDB lineage: Bacteria > Bacillota > Bacilli > Bacillales > Halobacillaceae > Thalassobacillus > Thalassobacillus cyri. The sequence continues at coordinate 69,069 of NZ_FNQR01000007.1, forward strand.
AAATCCAGTTCTCAGTCAACCTGTTCCTGCGCTGTTAGTTTGTACAATTTTACCAATTTCATGCTATTTTTGTTGATTCCAATCAGCAAGAAATTTCTCAATACCCTGATCCGTCAACGGATGTTTCACCAATTGATTCAATACTTTAAAAGGAACCGTTGCGATATGAGCCCCATTCATAGCAGCTTCTGTGACATGAACGGGATGGCGGACGGATGCAGCGATGATTTCTGTTTCGATAGCATGGCGGTCGAAAATGTCCGCAATCTGAGCAATTAATTCCAAGCCGTTATGACCGATATCGTCCAGACGACCTAAGAATGGAGAGACATAAGCTGCTCCTGCTCTTGCCGCAAGTAAAGCCTGATTGGCAGAGAAAATTAGTGTCACATTGACTTTGATATTAAGATCGGTTAATGCTTTGACCGCCTTCAGACCTTCCATCGTCATCGGCACCTTTACTGTAATATTCGGTGCAATCGCCGCAAGTTCCTTCCCTTCACGGATCATTCCTTCTGCATCCTCGGATACTACTTCTGCACTGACAGAGCCGTCTACTTCTGCTGTGATTTCTTGCAAACGTTCATGAAAAGAAACGCCTTCTTTAGCTACCAGGCTTGGATTTGTCGTCACCCCGGCCAGTATACCTAAAGCATTGGCTTCTTTGATATCCTCGATATTTGCTGTATCAATAAAAAATTTCATGTAAATAATCCTCCCCATCGATGATTGCGTTTTCATAATATGTTGAAAAGGAAACCGTTCTGAAAAAACGGCTTCCTTTGTTCATCTGTTTATTTATGCTTTGTTGGAAGAACCGAACTCACGCATTTTGCCAATCACTGTTTCTTTGATGGCGTCGCGTCCTGGTCCCAAATATTTACGTGGATCATATAGATCCGGCTTTTCCGCCAAAACTTCACGGACTTTCTTGCCTTGAGCGATTTGGTTTTCGGTATTTACGTTGATTTTCGCTGTACCAAAAGAGATCGCTTTTTTAATGTCGTGTGTCGGAATGCCTGTACCACCGTGAAGGACAAGCGGTTTATCGACAAGACCCATAATTTCTTCCATGCGATCGAAACCAAGGTTCGGCTCCCCTTTATAAGGGCCATGGACAGAACCTAATGCTGGTGCGAATACATCAACGTCAGTTTCGTCAACCAGCTGCTTGCATTCAGATGGAATAGCATAAGCTGCTTCTGCGTCATCAACGATCAAGTCATCTTCTTGGCCACCGACACGGCCAAGTTCTGCTTCAACAGAAACACCATGAAGATGCGCAAGTTCTACGACTTTTTTAGTCACTGCGATATTTTCATCCAGCGGATCGTGGGAAGCGTCGATCATGACAGAAGTGAATCCTGCATGAATCGCTTTTGCACAGCTTTCAAAGCTGGAACCATGGTCAAGGTGAATGGCAACAGGAACCGTAGTTCCATAAGCATCCATCAATGCTTTTACCATGGACACCACTACATTGAAACCACCCATATATCTAGCTGCACCTTCGGATACACCGAGGATGACTGGTGATTTTTCTTCTTCTGCTGCTTGAAGAATCGCTTGTGCGTATTCCAGGTTATTCAGGTTGAACTGCCCAACACCGTAGCGTTGTTCCTTAGCAGTTTCGAGCATTTCCTTCATTGATACTAAAGGCATGAAAGCTCCTCCTTCGAATGGGTATATTATTTACTAGCACATTTGCAAATCGACTCACAGACATGCTATGTATGTGTAATCACAATTATAAGAATACCAATACCAAGACGAAGGTGCAACAATCCAAGAAGGATAGAGCGCTTACATCAAAAAATTTCTCAAATAGTCAATTTTTGTACACTTTTCATTGCATAATTTTGGTGATTAATTCCCGGATATCCATGATATTAAACGGTTTAGAAACCACTTTTTTCACAAAGTGGAAGTTCTTTTCTTCACCGAGGCTTTCCACAGATAAACCCGTCATCAGAATGGCTGGTTTGTCGTATCCTGTCTCATTCAAATGGTGCAGCAGTTCACCGCCATTCATGACCGGAAGGTTATAGTCGACCACCAACAGGCTCGGGTCATTTGCTTCAATATAATCCAGTGCCTCACGCCCTGTTTCGGCACAAGCCACAGCATATCCTTCTCCTTTGACCACTTCTTCCAGTAAAAGCCTGATACCTGGCTGGTCGTCTACAATCAACACTTCTTTGGCCATGATCGCTCGCCTACCTTTCTGCAGTTAGATTACGCTCATATAATACCTCCTTCTTTTTTCATTCGATATAAATTGACTTTTTTCCTGCTTATGGCAGCTTTAATTTATTCTCAACATCAGCCATTTGTGCTAAGCTATGAAAATTGAATGGTAAATAGAGGTGGGATAATCATGATGAAGATGCTGACTACCCAATTGACAGGTAAGTTCCAGCAAATCGAGGAAAAAGAAACGCTCGCTATCGAGGAGGCAGCCAGGGCGCTGGCTCAAGCGATTGTAGGAGATGGAAACATTTTTGTGAGAGGCTTTGAAGAAATGCAGGCTATCGAAGCGGAAATGGTAGAAGGAAAAGAAACGTTACCAAAATGCCAGCGTTATCAATCCGGTACCGAGCTGACTTCCATCGACCGGGTGATTCTCGCAGCAAGGTTCGCGGATCACGAAGAAGCGACGGCTATTATGCAAAAAGCCCAAGCGCAGGGATCACAGGTGATCAGCTTGTCCTCCGTAAAAACCAATGAAGACCCCCTATACAAACAGGCTGATTTTCCGGTCGATACGAAAGTGACCGACTCTCTGTTACCTTTTGACATGGAACGAATCTGTTTTCCGAGTGCCATGACCGCACTTTACAGTTATTATGCTATCTACATTACTGTAAAAGAAATCCTATCCGAATACGAATGACTCCCCCACTTACTGCGACATATGGAAATGGAACCATCCATGCTAAAAAAGCGCGAAACCTTCGATGAGGTTTCGCGCTTTTTTTATTATTTTTTATAGGTAGAAGCAGCTCCGATAAATCCGTAGAACAATTCCTGCGGACGAGTCGGACGGGACTTGAACTCTGGATGGAACTGGCTTGCTACAAACCAGGGATGATCTTCGACTTCGATAATTTCAATCAGGCGGCCATCAGGACTGGTGCCGCTGAAAGAGAAACCTTTTTCTTCCATTTCTTCCCGGTAATGATTATTGAACTCGAACCTGTGACGGTGACGTTCGTAAATGACCTCTTCTCCGTAAGCTTCTTTAGCTTTGGAGCCTTCTTGCAGCTTACATGGATAGATGCCAAGTCGTAACGTTCCACCAAGATCAGAAATTTCTTTTTGTTCCGGAAGAAGGTCGATAATTGGATGAGGTGTTGCTGGATCGATTTCAGCGGAGTGCGCACCCTCTAAACCAAGTACGTTACGCGCGAACTCGACAGTAGCCAGCTGCATGCCTAGGCAGATTCCCAGGAATGGCACCTTATTCTCACGGGCAAAACGAATCGCCTCGATTTTACCTTCGATTCCTCGATCTCCGAAGCCACCCGGGACAAGAATACCGTCAACTCCGGCAAGTTTATCTTCAACATTGGACGGATCCACTTCTTCAGAGTTGATCCATTGGATATCAACATCTGCATCGTATGGATAGCCTGCATGTTTCAATGCTTCTACGACAGAAATATAGGCATCAGGCAATTCGACGTATTTTCCGACAAGGCCGATTGTCAGTTTATCAGATAAATGGGTAACTTTATCCACTAATTGATTCCACTCAGCCATATCGGCAGGCTTACAATCCAAGCTGAAATGATCACAAGTTAATTGATCAAGCTTTTGTTCCTGGAGGATCAATGGAATTTTGTAAAGAGTATCCGCATCAGGGCACTCAATTACCGCTTTTTTATTAATGTCCCCGAAAAGAGCAATCTTTTCTTTCATCTCTTCGGAAATTTCCATCTCCGTACGCAGCACGATCACATCCGGCTGAATACCAAGCGAGCGGAGTTCTTTGACACTGTGCTGTGTCGGCTTCGTTTTCATTTCACCCGCTGCCTTGATATAAGGAACAAGCGTACAGTGAATATACATGACGTGATCGCGTCCAATATCACTCTTGATTTGACGAATCGCTTCCAGGAATGGAAGGGATTCGATATCCCCTACGGTGCCGCCGATTTCAGTAATGACGACATCTGCGTTTGTCTCATGACCGGCACGGAAAACACGATCTTTGATTTCGTTCGTAATATGTGGAATGACCTGGACGGTTCCACCCAGATAATCACCGCGACGTTCTTTTTTAATGACGTGGGAGTATACTTTCCCTGTCGTTACGTTGCTGAATTTATTCAAGTTTATATCGATAAAACGCTCATAGTGGCCAAGGTCCAAGTCAGTCTCAGCACCATCGTCTGTCACGAACACTTCTCCATGCTGATATGGACTCATCGTACCAGGGTCTACGTTCAAGTATGGATCGAATTTTTGGATAGTCACTTTCAACCCACGGTTTTTCAATAAACGGCCAAGTGAAGCGGCTGTGATTCCTTTACCTAAGGAAGACACTACCCCACCTGTTACAAAAATGTATTTTGTCACGGTCATCCCTCTTTCTTCTGTAATCTTTCTTATATCATGACCTACTGGTTGCTTCAGCAGTCATAAAAATTAACAAGTAAATGTAGTGGAGCAAATAAGAAAAGCGCAAGCGCCCTGAAAGACACGACACGCATAAGCAAAACGGCTGGAGGAAGGCGTTCTTTCCTTCCGCAAGACGGGTTGCTTATGTCGCGGATGTCTGGGCGCTGAAGCTAACCAATTCTTCGCAACCAAATCTTATACTTTAATCCTTTTAACAAAGTTAAATTTTCATAAAGTAAAAATAAAAAGCGCTCCCCGGTTATGGGGAGCGCTTCTAGGTTCGTTTCACGAAATTTTAAGAGCCCAAATAAGATTGTACTTATTTATGGTTCGAAAGTCAAGCGGCAATCAGAGGTCGTCATCTTCCTCGTCATCATCGCCAATGAAGCTGATATCGTCTTCAATGACCTCTTCCTCTTCTTCATCAAGGTCATCGTTGTCATAATCACCTTCGAAACCATCATCGCTCTCATCAAGATTCAAATCTTCATCATCCAAACCAAGGTCTTCCTCAAGATCTTCTTCGAACAATGCTTCATCTGCAGTTTTTTCTTTCACTTTACGCTTTGGCTTTTTCTTTTTACGTTTCTTCGGCAGGTTGGAAATTTCTTCTTCCATCTGTTCTACCGGGTACCAGCGCTTCAGTCCCCATTTATTCGTGCCAATCGTCATGAATCCGCCGTCAATGTTCATATCCGTATAGAACTGGGCGATATAATTTTCCTTTTGTTTCTCCGTATAGCCCTTCATATCAGCAATCTCGTGGAACAAGTCATTGAAGTCGACTGCCTCTCTTTTTTCTTCCAGCATAACCGCCGCAAGATCAATCATGGACATTTCTTCAATTTGATCTTTACTATACTCTTTCAAGCTCAAGGTCCAGCACTCCTTTAATGATAATTAAGGTATATATGTCTACTTTTATCAAGTCCTACAATTCTCATATTTAACCATACCTAATATTATATGGTTAGCCTATATAAAAATCAATGATTGGGAGATTTTCTATCCAAACAGGCTGAAATCCATGCCATTTGGTTTGGTCTTGCTGCATTTTTATCGTAAAATAAGTCTATCCGAAGTTCAGTTACATTAAACAAAGGAGAGATTTTCATGCGGATTGCAAAATGGCTCCTCATCATCTTTGCCGTCTTCGTCGGCGGGTATTATTTATACACTAATTACGGGATGATCAACACAGAGGAACTGACTGGTGTCCAGATCGAGAAGAAGGACCACAAGGGTGACGCTTACTATATTTATGTCGACGGAGATAAATATAAAGTGAAAGATGAAAATATTTGGATGCTTTTGGACAAAGAAAAGAATTATGACCTTACTTATGAATGGTACGGACAGACTACTCCATCCATCAAGAAAATCAATCAAACCGGCGACCATGACGCCGTTGGCGGTGGACACTAACTCCGCTAAAACACTCTCACTCCGTATGGGAGTGTTTTTGTTTATGAAATTTCGGCTTATGACCAAGCATCTTATGCCGAAAGCCTTAGTGTTCAATTTTTTTAAGTGAAAATAAAAGGACTCCCAGTGTGAACTGAGAGTCCTTTCCTTTTAGGGTTACATATTCCGGCGATATTGTCCGCCTACTTCATAGAGGGCGTTGGTGATTTGTCCGAGACTTGCTGACTTCACTGTTTCCATCAATTCTGCGAAGATGTTGCCGTCGCTTGCTGCTACCTCTTTTAAGCGCTGTAATGCTTCTTCTGTTTTATCCTCATTCGTTTTTTGGAATTCACGCAGCGTCTGAATTTGATGTTCTTTTTCTTCCTTCGTAGCACGTGCAATTTCCATCGAATTGATCTCATCTTCTGAAGGCGGTGTCGGGTTCAAGTAGGTGTTGACGCCGACAATTGGCAGGTCGCCGCTATGCTTTTTGCTTTCATAATAAAGCGATTCTTCCTGTATCTTGCCACGCTGGTATTGGCGTTCCATCGCGCCTAGTACACCGCCGCGGTCGTTAATGCGTTCGAATTCCTGCAGGACTGCTTGCTCCACCATATCGGTCAACTGCTCGATGATATAGGCTCCCTGGAGGGAGTTTTCATTTTTCGTCAGACCGAACTCCTTACTGATGATCATCTGAATCGCCATCGCACGGCGTACGGATTCCTCCGTAGGCGTGGTGATCGCCTCATCATAAGAATTGGTGTGGAGCGAGTTACAGTTGTCCTGGATAGCAATCAACGCCTGCAACGTAGTACGGATATCGTTGAAGTTGATTTCCTGTGCGTGCAAGGAACGTCCGGAAGTCTGAATATGATACTTCAGCTTCTGGCTCCGCTCATTCGCACCGTACTTCTCTTTCATAATGATTGCCCAGATTCTTCGGGCAACGCGTCCCATCACCGTGTATTCGGGATCTAAACCATTCGAGAAGAAAAATGACAGGTTCGGTGCAAATTTGTTGATATCCATGCCACGGCTCAAGTAATACTCGACATACGTAAATCCGTTCGCCAACGTGAACGCAAGCTGGGTAATCGGGTTCGCTCCCGCTTCGGCAATATGATAGCCGGAAATCGAGACAGAATAGTAGTTGCGTACTTCATGGTCAATGAAGTACTGCTGGATATCCCCCATCATGCGCAAGGCGAATTCCGTTGAGAAAATACATGTGTTTTGGCCCTGGTCTTCTTTCAAAATGTCTGCCTGAACCGTTCCACGCACGACATGCAGGGTTTCTGCTTTGATTTGCTCCATTTCTTCTGCGTCTGGCTTACGTCCCTGTTCTTTCTCAAATTTCTCGAGCTGCTGATCGATCGCTGTGTTCATGAACATCGCCAAAATGATTGGCGCAGGTCCATTGATCGTCATGGAAACAGATGTCAGGGGATCTGTCAGATCAAAGCCGTCATACAGCTTTTTCATATCTTCTAACGTACAAATACTGACACCGCTTTCCCCGACTTTCCCGTAAATGTCCGGGCGTTCATCCGGGTCTTCTCCATATAAAGTAACAGAGTCAAAAGCAGTACTTAACCGCTTGGCATCATCGTCTTTCGACAGATAGTGAAAACGGCGGTTGGTCCGTTCTGGTGTACCTTCTCCGGCAAACTGGCGTTTCGGGTCTTCCCCTTTTCGCTTGAACGGGAATACGCCTGCTGTAAACGGAAATGCGCCTGGTACATTTTCCTTGAGAAGCCAGACGAGACGGTCACCCCAGTCGTTGTAAGATGGCAAGGCAACTTTCGGTATTTTTAACCCGGCCAGACTTTCTGTCGTCAGATCCATGGTGATTTCCTTATCCCGTACTTTAAAAGTGTAGGTATCGCCGCTGTATCGTTCATGAAGCGCATCCCAATCATCCAATTTTTCTTTCGCTTTCGGATCGACGTCCTGCTCATATTGCTTGATCAATGCTTCGATTTTTTCCTTCGCTTCTTCATCTTCCAATGCTTCTGCTGTCCCTTTCAATTGGTACAGTTTGCGAGCTTTTTCTGCCTGCTGTTCTGCATTGTCATGGTAGTTGCGCACCAGCATAGCGATATCACGCAAGTATTGTTTCCGTTCGTTCGGGATGATGACATTCTGTTTTTCCACATTTGCTGTTCTTTCAAAAGAAGTTGCCTCTCCCCAATCATAGCCTTGGTTCAACTTATCAATGATGGCTGCGAACAGGGTATTCGTTCCCGGGTCATTGAACTGGCTGGCGATGGTCCCAAAGACAGGGAAAGTACTCGGATCTTGATGAAACAGCATATGGCTGCGTTCATATTGCTTACACACTTGCTGGTATGCATCCTCGGATCCTTTTTGTTCAAATTTATTGATGACAATGAAGTCAGCAAAATCGATCATATCAATTTTTTCAAGTTGGGACGGTGCTCCAAATTCCGCTGTCATGACATACATAGATAAGTCGGAAACTTCCGTTACAGCTGCGTTGCCCTGACCGATGCCGCTTGTTTCCACGATGATAAAATCCACTCCAGCCGCTTTGACGACCTGGATCGCTTCCTCAATCGCTTTCGATAACTCCGATTTAGAGTCTCTTGTTGCGAGCGAGCGCATATAGACACGGGGATTAAAAATCGCGTTCATACGGATTCTGTCTCCTAATAATGCTCCTCCGGTTTTTTTCTTTGTCGGGTCAATCGAAAGAATGGCCACTTTCTTGTCAGGAATTTCATTTAAAAAGCGCCGGATCAATTCATCGGTCAAGGAACTTTTTCCTGCTCCTCCGGTACCTGTAATTCCCAATACCGGGATATTCTTCGTCTCACTTTGTTTCACAGCTGCTTCAAATTGAGCAGCAGCTTCACGATCCTCTTCCGGCGTGTTCTCTACATAAGTAATGAAACGAGCGATCGCCTGATGATCTCCCTTTTCCAGTTCCTTAATGGTTTCTTCCGGAACGAGTGGCGGCAAGAAGTCGCACTCTTCCATCATCTGGTTGATCATACCCTGCAGACCATGCTCACGCCCGTCCTCCGGTGAAAATACCCGTGCAACACCATACTCGTGGAGCTCTTTGATTTCACGCGGCAGGATGACGCCCCCACCTCCGCCATACACGCGGATATGGCCTGCTCCTTTTTCGTTCAACAAATCAATCATATATTTAAAATATTCGACATGACCGCCCTGGTAAGAAGAAACCGCAATACCCTGGGCATCCTCCTGGATGGCCGTATTGACAACATCTTCGACAGAGCGATTGTGACCAAGGTGAATGACCTCGGCACCGGTCGATTGTAAAATCCGGCGCATAATATTAATAGAAGCATCATGTCCATCGAATAAGCTCGAAGCTGTCACGAACCGGACCGGGTACTTCGGCTGGTAAACCGTAGGTTGTTCCATCGTTCCCATCCTCCTTCAGTTATGAAGTTTGTTGATTCTGTATACTATTTACATTGAGACCTTCTAATAAAAAGTGGACTTGACGCTTTGTATAGCTTTCGAGCGTAAATTCTTTTTGCAGCATCCAGCGCCGGAAGCCCCACATTTGTCCCTGGATGAATATATTGTTGGCAATCAAAGAAATATCCTGTTCTGCCATTGGCGTGGAAATGCTGTTTCGGATCACCTGGGTCAGCATCTCCAGCATATCTTTTTCCTTTTGCAGCACATATTCCTGCGCATCCCGGGAAAGGGATTTAACCTCTTGATACATCACGACAACTTCATCCTGCATATCATCCATCAGTTGAAAATAGGAAGTGACCGCATGAATCAAGCTATCGATCGTCTTCTTTTCGGTATCAATGACCTGCTCCATCCTGTCCTTCACCCGCTCATAAATGGAATCACAGACAAGAAACAGCACATCCTCCTTGGTACGGATATATTCATAGAGGGTGCCGATGCTGAAGCCCGAGGCCTTCGCGATTTCCCTGGTTGTCGTTTTATGGAACCCTTTTTCGATAAAAAGAGAAACGGCTCCCTTGATCATCTGGTTGCGTCTCTTTTCGACGAGACCCTGATCTTTGATCGATGAGGGCACCTGTTGATCAGCCATGGCTATTCCCTCCTTTCACTTTCCATTCCTGGAACCATTCTTTAGCCAACTGGTAAGGGTCGGAATCTGCATCCTGGAAAGCCTGCTGTTTTTGATGATCATTCTCTATCGTCTGCTCGACATCCCGCCAGATTTCTTCCCGGATCAAATCATAGACTTCCAGTTTCAGCTGATGCTGCCGCTGCTCTTCCCCTTTTGCCGTTTCATATAAGTAGTCATGATGACGGCTGATTTCCTGCCATAACTGGTCGATTCCTTCATTCCGGGTGGAAATTGTCTGGACAATCGGGGGCACCCACCCTTTTGGATTGGCAATCATCATATATTCTTCAAGCGTCGTTTTCAGGCGCTGCACGCCTGGTAAGTCCGCTTTATTGATAATGAAGAGGTCAGCGATTTCCATGATCCCTGCTTTGAATATCTGTAACACGTCTCCACTATTCGGAGTAAGAACCAGCCCTGTCGTATCAGCAACTTTCATGATATCGAGCTCGGACTGTCCGACACCGACAGTTTCCACAAGAATTACGTCAAATCCGTAAGCATCGCAAACCCGGATTGTATCCTTCGTCGCCCGTGCAAGGCCGCCAAGGCTTCCACGTGTCGCCATACTGCGGATAAAAATGCCTGGATCCGTAAAATGCTGGTTCATGCGGACACGGTCCCCTAGCAGGGCACCGCCGCTGAACGGACTAGTCGGGTCGACTGCGATGACCGCTACCGTCAGGTCCTGTGCTCGCAGATGCGAAAGCAGACGATTGACGAGTGAACTCTTCCCAGCACCAGGGGAACCGGTAATCCCGATATAATGGGCGTTTTTTTTGAATGAGAAAATATCACTCAGCATATCCAGCTTTTCCGGCGCGTCGTTCTCTACAAGTGTGATGGCTCTCGCAAGAGCCCGCATATCCTGTTGTTGGATCCGTTCAGCTAATGGGTGCATAATAGCTTCCTTTCTCCTATTCTTTCGTCAGCATACGTCCGATGACAAGACGCTGGATTTCGTTGGTACCTTCATAGATTTGGGTAATTTTTGCATCACGCATGTAACGCTCGACTGGATAGTCCTTCGTATAGCCGTATCCGCCGTAAACTTGGACAGCTTCAACGGTATGCCGCATCGCAGCATCACCTGCATACAATTTAGCCATAGCAGACGCTTTCGCATAAGGCTTGCCTTCTGATTCGAGGTATGCTGCCTGGTACGTCAACAGACGGGCAGCTTCCACATCTGTTGCCATGTCAGCAAGTTTGAAAGAAACTCCCTGGTTCTGCGCAATCGGCTTGCCGAATTGTTCCCGCTCTTTCGCATAGGCTACGGACGCATCAAGAGCGCCCTGGGCAATCCCGACTGCTTGCGCGGCAATCCCGTTACGACCGCCATCCAATGTCATCATCGCAATCTTGAAACCTTTGCCCTCTTCTCCCAGCAGGTTTTCTTTAGGAACCTTGCAATCTTCGAAAATCAATTCGGTTGTAGGAGAAGAGCGGATGCCTAATTTCTTTTCTTTTTTACCGAATGTGAATCCTGGTGTGCCTTTTTCTACAATGAAAGCACTGATGCCACGGCTGCCTGCATCCGGGTCCGTTTTTGCAAATACAATATAAATGTCCGCGACGCCACCATTGGTGATCCAGACTTTGCTGCCATTCAGTACATACTGATCTCCGTCAAGCTTCGCCTGGGTACGCATGGAAGCTACGTCACTACCTGCCCCGGGCTCGGACAGGGCGTATGCTCCAAGCTTTTCTCCAGAAGCAAGCTGAGCAAGGAAGGTCTTCTTCTGCTCTTCATTCCCGAATTTATAAATCGGCCAGCTGGCAAGGGATATGTGTGCGGATAATGTCACACCCGTGGAAGCACAGACACGTGATAGTTCCTCTACTGCAATGACATAGCTGACAAAGTCTGATCCGATACCGTTGTACTCCTCCGGCCATGGGATACCGGTCAATCCGAGTTCCGCCATCTTATCAAAGATCTCCCGGTCAAAACGTTCCTCTTCATCCCGTTCAGCTGCTGTCGGTTCCACTTCATTCTTTGCAAAATCACGCACCATTTTACGTAGCATTTCTTGTTCTTCGGTCAATTGAAAGTTCATGTCGGTATCCTCCCTGAAATATTAGTCCTTCAATAAATGTTTGCTGATTACGATATGCTGAATTTCATTCGTGCCTTCATAGATTTCACAAACCTTGGCATCACGGAAAAATCGCTCAACTGGATAATCTTCCGTGTAGCCATAGCCACCGTACACCTGAACAGCTTCAATCGCGTTTTTCACCGCTGTTTTCGAAGCATACATTTTCGCCATCGAAACTTCTTTGTTACAAGGGGCACCCGCTTCCTTCAAAGAAGCAGCATGATAGGTCAATAGTTTAGCTGCCTCTACTTCTGTTGCCATATCGGCAAGCTTAAAAGCAAGCCCTTGCTGCTGGGCAATCGGTTTACCGAATTGCTCCCTTTCTTTCGCGTAAGCAACCGCATGCTCCATCGCCGCTTCGGCAATCCCCAACGACTGGGCTGCAATTCCGATTCTTCCGGAATTGAGATTGGACATCGCGATCTTGAACCCTTCTCCTTCGTTCCCGAGCATCTGCGCTGAGGAAACTTCACAGTTGTCGAACGTCAATTGGACCGTGCTGGATCCATGAAGCCCCATTTTCTTTTCTTTCTTACCGATTATAAGGCCTGGCGTATCTTTTTCGACGATGAACGTGCTGACCCCCTGGTAGCCATTTTCATCCATGTTGGTACGGGCGAAAACGATATAGGTGTCCGCTTCTCCCCCATTCGTAATGAACACTTTCGAACCGTTCAGGATATATTTGTCTCCCTGTTTGACGGCCCGGGTTTTCAAACTTCCTGCATCCGACCCGGCACTTGGTTCTGTCAGGGCAAAGGCTCCGAGATACTCACCGGAGGCAAGTTTCGGAATATATTTCTGCTTCTGTTCCTCGGTTCCGAAATTCAAAATCGGCAGTGTGCCGACCGATGTGTGCACGGATAGGATGACACCTACTGTCGCACTTACTTTGGATAATTCGTGGATGGCAATGATATAGGAGGTATAATCCATCTCAGAACCGCCGTATTTTTCTGGAATTGGAATCCCCATCAATCCCAATTCTCCCATTTTGGTGACGATCTCCCGCGGAAAACGGCCTTCTGTCTCCATTTTCTCTATCGCTGGGGCTACTTCTTTCTGAGCGAAATCGCGCACCATTTTTCGCATCATTTCCTGTTCATCTGTAAAATGTAGATTCATCGTTGTCCTCTCCCCTGACAATCAATTTTCATACGTATAGAAGCCGCGCCCTGATTTTTTACCGAGCCAGCCAGCCTTGACGTATTTGCGCAACAATGGACATGGGCGATATTTACTGTCACCGAAGCCTTCGTGCAGCACTTCCATGATATACAGGCATGTATCGAGCCCGATAAAGTCAGCCAGTGTCAGAGGTCCCATCGGATGGTTCATGCCGAGCTTCATGACTGTGTCGACATCTTCCGGTGTAGCAACTCCTTCATAGACCGTATAGATCGCTTCATTGATCATCGGCATCAGCACACGATTCGATACGAACCCTGGGAAGTCATTGACTTCGACTGGTGTCTTGCAAATTTTTTCGGTCATGTCTTTGATAGATTGATAGGTTTCATCGCTCGTTTGCAAGCCGCGAATAATTTCTACCAGCTTCATCACTGGTACCGGATTCATGAAATGCATACCGATTACCTGCGATGGCCGGTTTGTGACCGCCGCGATCTCTGTGATAGGAAGGGAGGATGTATTGGATGCCAGAATCGCATGCTCCGGAGCAACTTCATCCAGTTTTTTGAATAAATTTGTTTTGACATCCATATTTTCAACTATCGCTTCGATTACCAGATCACAGCTTGATGCTTCCGTGATATCCGTCGTAAAGGACAAGTTATCCAGCGCTTTTTGCTTCTCTTCTTCAGCAAGACGCCCTTTCTCTACGGAACGTGCCAGACGTTTCTCAATTCCTGCTTTTCCTTTATCCAACGCTTCCTCAGCGATATCATTCAATTTGACAGCAAAACCGTACTGAGCACATACTTGTGCAATTCCGGCGCCCATCTGTCCGGCCCCGATCACCATGACTTGTTTAATGGACATAGAAAAACCCCTTTCTTATTTACGTTTAGGAAACAACGTTACCTAGATGTTTATTGTTTCGGCACTTCGATCAGGACTGCATCTCCCTGGCCACCGCCACTGCAGATGGCCGCGATTCCTAACCCACCGCCACGGCGCTTCAATTCATAAGCAAGCGTAAGGATAATGCGTGCACCGCTTGCACCGATCGGATGGCCCATAGCTACGGCACCGCCGTTAACGTTGACTTTTTCTTCATCCAGACCGGCAATTTTACCGCTTGCCAATGATACAGCAGCAAATGCCTCGTTCACTTCGAACAGGTCGATTTCGTCCAATGATTTCCCTGCCTTTTTCAACAGTGAATTGATGACAAGGCCCGGTGTTTTCGGAAAGTCTTTCGCTTCGACAGCGACTTCATCGTGTGCAAGAATGGTTGCCAGCGTCTCTGCTCCCATTTCTTTCGCTTTTTCATCGGACATCAATAACATTGCGCAGGCACCGTCATTTACTCCTGGAGCGTTTCCTGCTGTAATCGTTCCGTTTGAACCGAATACGGGGCGCAGCTTAGCAAGTGATTCTTTCGAGGTATCTTTCCGTGGCGCTTCATCATTTTCCACGACGACTGGGTCACCTTTTCGTTGCGGTACATCAACAGGAATTATTTCTTCTGCCAGCTTGCCGTCCTCCATCGCTTTGATTGCCCGCTGATGACTGCGATACGCCCAATCATCCTGTGCCTCACGGCTTAATTCATATTCTTCAGCGACATTATTTCCATAGTTGCCCATGTGAACACCGTCAAATGAACAAGTAAGACCGTCATGAACCATTAAATCTTTGACCGCAGCATCGCCCATGCGTAAGCCCCAGCGTGCTTTCGGCATAAAGTATGGCGCATTACTCATGCTTTCCATACCACCTGCAACGATGACATCTTCGTCTCCAAGACGGATGAACTGGTCGGCCATCGTGACACTACGCATACCGGAAGCACATACTTTATTGATCGTTTCTGTTTTCACTTCCCATGGAATTCCAGCTTCACGAGCTGCCTGGCGGGATGGAATCTGACCCTGTCCCCCTTGAAGTACAGTCCCCATAATCACCTCGTTGACGTCCTCTGCTTTGTAATTGGCACGTTCCAATGCGGCTTTGATTACTTTTCCGCCCAGCTGGGATGCAGTCAATGTACTAAGCGCTCCTCCGAATTTGGCAAATGGCGTCCTTGCTCCCGATACGATCACTGTTTTTCTCATGTTAAAAGTCCTCCCTTTTTTGATAACGCTTACAAATAATATGGAATAAAAAGAGGGTTGGACACCGGCGTTCACTTCCGGTGCAGCCTCTCTTTGCAACAACCTTGAATCAGCATGATTGAACGCTCGCTCAACTTATCCTCATAAGGAAAGTGTACAAAACTTTCTGTACACTTTCCACAAAAATTCAAAATATTATGCTGATTTTTCCTGTTTATCTTCAAAAATCGACTTGGCCAGAATTTCTGCAATATCCATTGTTCCTACGGATTCCTCGACTTCTTTCGCCTTAGTACCGTCTGAAAGCATCGTCAGGCAGTATGGACAGCCGCTGGAAATCATCGTCGGGCTTGTTTCCAATGCCTGTTCGGTCCGTGCAACGTTGACGCGGTTGCCTGCTTTTTCTTCCATCCACATCATTCCCCCGCCAGCTCCACAGCACATACCATTTTCACGGTTACGCTTCATTTCAACTAATTTTACGCCTGGAATCATTTCCAGCACTTCACGCGGCGGCTGGTATACTTCGTTGTAACGGCCCAAGTAACAGCTATCATGGTAGGTGATCGTCTCATTGACCTCATTAACCGGTTTCAATCTGCCATCTTTCAGCCATTCAGCCAGCAGCTCGGTGTGGTGATAGACCTCTGCCTCAAAACCGAAATCCGGGTATTCATTTTTGAACGTATTATAGGCATGCGGGTCAATCGTAATGATCTTCTTGACGTCATTCTTTTCAAATTCTTTGATGTTCTTCTCGACAAGCTCCTGGTATAAGAACTCGTTACCCATCCGGCGAGCGGTATCACCGGAGTTACGTTCTTTGTTGCCGAGCGTAGCAAATTTAATACCAGCTTCATTCATCAGTTTAGCAAAAGCAAGAGCGATCTTCTGGCTTCGGTTGTCATATGCCCCCATGGAGCTGACCCAGAATAGATATTCAAACTCTTCGCCTTCTTTTTTCATTTCTTTAACAGTCGGAATACGGACATCCGGCTCTTGATCACGCCAGTCTTCCCGCTCTTTCTTCGACAAGCCCCAAGGATTGCCCTGTCGTTCGATGTTCGTCATCGCACGCTGTGCATCCGGGTCCATTTTTCCTTCCGTCAACACTAGGTAACGACGAAGGTCTATGATTTTATCAACGTGTTCGTTCATAACAGGGCACTGGTCTTCACAGTTACGACAAGTCGTACAAGCCCATAGCTCTTCCTCAGTGATGACATCGCCGATCAAGTTATGATTCTGTGCTGCTTCTACAGAAGCAGCTGCTTCGTCGCTGCCCTGTGTCTGTGCCATTTTAGCCAGCTGGTTCCCTTCGGTATTCGAGAACGCGTAAGCCGGCACCCATGGTGACTTACCGGTTACAGCAGCACCTTTCTCTGTCAATTGATCGCGGAGCTTGATGATCAGATCCATCGGTGACAGCATTTTTCCTGTTCCTGTAGCCGGGCAGACATTCGTACAACGTCCACACTCGACACAGGCATAAAAGTCAATCATTTGCAGCTGGTTGAAGTCTTCAATTTTACCGACACCAAATGAGACGTCCTCTTCAGCAGTCTCATCATCGACATCAAAGTCGATTTTAGAGAGCTTCCCGGGTGCGGTATGACGGGTCAGGAACACATTGACCGGGGCCGCCAGCAAATGGGCGTGCTTGGACTGCGGTACATAGACAAGGAAGCTTAATAGTACTAACAGATGAATCCACCACATGACGAAAAACACAGCAGCTGCAGCAGTCGGGCTCATCCACCCGAAAGCGTTTGCAATCAGTGTCGCAACAGGTTCTGTCCACGCGCCTTCATGACCGTGCCATATTAAGCCCATTCCATTACCGATCAATACACTTAGCATTAATGCTCCGATAAATAAAAGCACAAGCCCTGCTTTAAAGCCACGCTTCAAGCGGACAAGTTTTTCAACGTAACGTCGATGGAATGCCCAGACGACAGCGACCAGGATCATTAAAGTGACAAACTCCTGGAAGAACGTAAACCCTGGATAAAAAGGTCCGAGCGGCAGATGACTATCTGGTGCCAGTCCCTTCCAAATAAAATCGATAGCTCCAAATTGTACCAGGATGAAGCCATAGAACATCATCACATGGATGATCCCGGACTTTTTATCTTTTAATAATTTCTTTTGGCCAAAAACATAAATCCAGATATTCTTTAATCTTTCTTTAATCTCTCCATCGAACTCGAATTTTTTTCCGAGCTTGATATAAGCGATCCTCGTCATGACGACGCGCACGAATAAATAAAAACCGTAAATAGTAACGCCTAAAAATAAAATCCAATTCAATAATAACAGCGTGCTCATCCGTCTACCCCCTCGTTAGTATGAATCTCTCTCACTCTGCTGTCTCTCGAATTTTGGAAACGAGCCGTGAAAATTCAGAATCTTATAGCTTTACTATAAAATATGAATGAACATTCAGTCAACATATTTTATTTGCTTTTATGTACAAATTTTGGATGCTTTAGGGGAAGCTAAGGACGCTGGTGTCTACAGAGGAGGAAAAAAAATGACTATTTTACTATGGATCATAGCCGTCCTTATTATCATTATTTTGTTAATTTTATTAGACTTCGTATCAGGCAGACAGAACCATAAAAAGAACCTGAGAAAATTGACCTTCACAGAAACTTCAGGAAGTTACCGCTTGTTTCAAAGCGGGAATCGTCTTTTTGAGGCATTGTTCACCGATATTAAAAATGCAGAAACACATATTGATATCCTATTTTTTATTGTAAAACAGGATGAAACGAGTCAGCGTTTTTATAAGCTCCTGCAGCAAAAAGCTCAGGAAGGTGTGGTAGTTCGCTTGATGGTTGATCGTCTTGGAGGATTCCGGATTAACAAGTCACTGCGAGAGCAACTTGAAAATTCAGGTATACAATTCCAATTCGCCGCAAAACCTCAATTTCCTTTTTTTATTTACAAATTGAATCGGCGAAATCACAGGAAGATTGTCGTAATTGATGGAAAAATCGGGTATGTCGGAGGTTATAACGTCGCGGATGAGTATGTAGGGAAAGATGCAGAAATGGGAGATTGGCGCGACTATCACCTGCGCATGACGGGTGAAGTCGTGACACAGCTGCATGCAGTCTTTTTAGATGATTGGTTTTTGAATACAAAGGAGAAACTATTTCCGGCGAAAGCTCATGAAAGAGGAGCGCATGTATTGAAGGTTTTGCCGACTGAATACGGAGAATTAGAGGAGGTTTTAGTAAAAAAATTTTCAACGGCGAAACAAGAGATTCTGCTTGGAAGCCCTTATTTCATTCCCTCAAGAAAAATGATGGATGCCTTACTGCAGGCAATTCAGAGAGGCGTCACTATCAAACTGCTCTGCCCACTAAAATCGGACCACCCGTTTGTAAAAGAGGGAGGTATCCCTTTTTATGAGGAATTGTACCGCGCCGGTGGAGAAGTCCGCTTGTACGATGCTGGTTTTTATCATGCAAAAGTTTTTATCATCGATAAGGAATTCTGCGACCTCGGTACCTCCAACCTTGATTTAAGGAGTCTTTTCCTTAATAAAGAGATTAATATTTTCTTTTATGACAAGGAATTCATCCATGATATGAGGAAGCGTTTTTTACAGGATTTCGCAGAAGGTATCCCCTTCGATGACAATTGGCTTGCCTCACGCTCCATAGGTACAAAAATCAATATAAAAATCGCGCGGCTGATCCGCCCGATTTTATAATATCATCTGATAAAGTTGGAAAGCACCGGTCCAACCCAAGCAAACACTTTGAATCCCAGATAGATGCCAATAATTCCAGCCACCCCGGCAAATGCTGGTGGTGCAGGAATTGGGAGCTTGAACCAGGCAAATAAAAAACCCACGATAAAGCCGGTCAATAACGCTAAAATGACTTCTTTCATAACGAATCTCCTTTCGGTACAGCCATCATGTTTAGTATAACGCCTATGATAGAAATTAAAAAAAGATTTTCTCTCAAAGCGAGAGAAAATCTTTTTTACGGGTTCTTTTTCATGCTTGGAGAAAAGGCCAGGGAAACGACCGCTTTCCTTCCCCCTATTTGTAATAACATCCATGAAACCCTTTATCCTAAATATCTGCCAACACTTATTATGAATAATACTCCCGCATAAACCTACATTCGCTCTGGCGCGGATACTCCGATCAGGTCTAATGCATTGGCCAGTGTGGTGCGGACGGCTTTCATCAATCCGACACGCGCTTTTGTGCGTTCCGGTTGTTCCTGATCCAGCACTTTTTCAGCATTATAAAAGCTGTGAAGGTTGGATGCCAGGTCAAACGCATATTGTGTCACACGGTGAGGCGTGCGTTTATCTGCTGCATCACCAACGACTTGCGGGAATTCTCCCAGACGCTTAAGCAGGTCTTCTTCTTTTTCCGAATCAAGCAGGGTCGCATCAAAATTCATATCGAATTCGACACCCTTTTCTTCAGCCTGGCGAAGCATCGAACAGATCCTGGCATGCGCATATTGCACATAATAGACCGGGTTTTCATTAGACTCAGAACGAGCAAGGTCCATATCAAAGTCCAGGTGTGAATCGGCAGAACGCATCGAGAAGAAATACCGCATTGCGTCGATGCCTACTTCCTCCATCAATTCGCGCAGCGTAACTGCTTTTCCTGTCCGCTTACTCATTTTCACTTTCTCGCCATCCTGGAATAAGTTGACCATCTGAATGATCTCCACTTCCAACGTATCTTTTTCATAGCCAAGCGCCTGGATAGCTGCTTGCATACGAGGGATATAACCATGGTGATCAGCACCCCAGATATTAATCAACGTGTTGAAGCCGCGATCCATTTTGTTTTTATGATAAGCGATATCCGGCGTCAGGTATGTGTAGCTTCCGTCCTGTTTAATTAAGACACGATCTTTATCATCACCGAACTCGGTCGTCTTAAACCAGGTAGCACCGTCCTGCTCATAGGTGAACCCTTTGTCTTCAAGTACTTTCAGCGCCTTATCGATTTTCCCATCCTGGTACAAGGAGGTTTCTGAGAACCACTCGTCGAACGGTACGCGGAAATCTTCCAAATCGACTTTGATTTTATCGAGTTCAAATTTCAATCCATACTCACGGAAATAAGCGAGGCGCTCCTGTGCCGGTTTATCCGCCCACTCTGTACCGTGGTCTTCCACTAACTTTTTACCCAGTTCGATAATGTCCTTGCCGTGATAACCATCTTCCGGCATTTCCCAATCTTTACCGAGCGCCTGCATATAGCGGGCTTCTACGGAATTTGCCAGGTTGTTGATCTGATTTCCGGCATCGTTGATATAATACTCACGGGAAACTTCATATCCAGCTTTGGCAAGAATGTTGGAAAGGGAATCACCGACCGCAGCGCCACGGGCATGACCAAGGTGAAGGGTTCCGGTCGGGTTCGCTGAAACGAACTCTACCTGGATTTTTTCACCCTTTCCCGTGTCGCTTTCGCCATACGTTTCCCCCGCTTTCAGAATCGTAGCCACCAGGTCGGTCAAATACTGGTTATCCATATAAAAATTGATGAATCCTGGCCCGGCAATTTCAATTTTATCAATGGATGCTTTCGTATTATCAAAATTAGCGACAATATCCTCTGCAATCATACGTGGTGCTTTTTTGGCAATCCTCGCCAACTGCATCGCCATGTTTGTGGCATAATCTCCGTGCGCTTTATCCTTCGGTTGTTCCAGTACGACTTCCGGCATTTCTTCATCGGTTGCCAATCCCGCTTTTAACACAGCCTGCTGGATTTCCTGTTTCAATTTCGTTTCCGTTTGCTCCACAATGTTCATTGTGCTGTTTCCTCCTTACGATAAGTCAAGGTTAATCGATGACGCTGGGTGATTTCCTGATTCAAGGTCAGCTGGTAGCTGATGAACAACCGTCCTTTACTTCCTTGAGATAAGGATTGGTGTTCAATCTGATCCGTAAACGTGTTCATATGAAAAACACCATACGTATGATGGTAATTGTTTTCTGTCGCTTGCTTTTTGCGGAAAATCTGGTGCATCTTGACGGCTCCAGAGCGTTTGATGCTGACTTTCCCTGGCTGAATGGTAATCATCGTATCGATCGGATCGCCTTCATCGGGGTGCTCGGTAAACTTGAGAACTTGGGTATTTCCCCGTTCAAAAAATCCTCCCTGTTCTTCCATTACAACTTCTTCTTTCCGACCGCTGTCCCTGATCTCCGTCACGAGGCGAATCGATACCGGTGTCTGTGCAGCACTCATACTATCTCTCCTTACGTTCCTCTTAACCTATCCATTATAAAAACTAAGCAAGAAAAGCGCAAGTCCTCCAGGAATATCAGTGATTTATAGGGCCGTAAAGTCGAAGACTTGATTTCGAGATATTGTTTGGAGAGCTTAGGGGGGTTGGGGAAGGATTCGCTTTCTAGCTCAATCACCTGGACACTCGCGACATAAGCAGTCCAACAACGGGAAGAAAGAGCCCTTCCCTTTTGCTGTTCTGCTTATGCGTGTCGTTTTCCCCAAGGTGATTACGCATTCATTTCTTTCCGCGGGGAAGTCGGCAAGCCTCCTCGTGCTAAAGCTCTGCGGGGTCTTGGTCTATCCTTTTCCGCAGGAGTCTCCCCCTTCCCCCACGCCCCTTCCCTAATAAGCATATCGAAATCGCCTTGTATGTACTATTTAATTTCGTGAAAATCCCTGCCCTTATGCCGCATTAATTGTATTTTCTGCTTCAATAACACATCATTTTGACTGAGTTTCGAGATTATAATCCTTGTATGGTGGCTGGGAAAACGGTGAGACTCCTCGAAAATGCTATGCATTTTCTTCGTGCGGTGTTTATTCAAGGAGGAAATTCAAAGTCCTGTGGGATGTATATGTTCGGTTAGATCCCCCAAGGTGAAGCCTGAGGAAGCTCACCACATGCCCACGGAAAGCGATCCGTCTTCCAAGCCACCATAACCGCAACCTAAAGTCTCGACACTGAGTGTTCAATAAAAGGGAGCTTATCTGTAAAAGTAACAATGGTATGTAATGGAGCCTAAGTAAAAAACTGCCGCACGCCATGGTGCAGCAGTTTCTTCATTATTTCACCCAGCCAAGCAACATTTCACGGACAAATTTGCTGGCTGCGATAGCTGTTTGTTCAGTTGGGTCATACGCGGGTGCTACTTCTACAAGGTCACCGCCTACCACCCGAATATCAGCATCTGCAATCATATGGATCGCTTTTACTAATTCTTTTGACGAAATACCGCCTGCTTCTGCGGTTCCGGTACCTGGGGCAAATGCAGGATCCAGTACATCGATATCGATGGTGACGTAGACTGGACGTCCCTTCAGACGTGGCAGCATTTCCTTCAACGGTTCAGCCACATCATATTTTGCCATGTACATTCCACTTTCTCTGGCATACTGGAATTCTTCACGCATGCCGGAGCGGATACCAAATGAATATACGTTTTCCGGTCCGATCATCTCACAAGTTTTTCTGATCGGTGTGGAATGGGATAATGGCTCTCCTTCATATTCTTCACGTAAATCAGCATGGGCATCAATATGGATGACTGCAAGATCTGAATACTTCTGGTACATCGCCTTCAGTACTGGCCAGGTGACCAGGTGCTCACCGCCCAGACCTAACGGAAACTTTCCTTTCTCTAACAGCTTCCCAATATACTCTTCAATCATATCGATGCTCCGCTGCGGGTTCCCGAACGGTAATGGAATGTCTCCGGCGTCGAAGTAATTGACTTCCTCTAGATGTTTATCCAGATACGGACTATATTCCTCCAGGCCGATCGATGCTTCCCGGATCCGGTTCGGTCCAAAGCGTGAACCAGGGCGGAAGCTGACGGTCCAATCCATCGGCATCCCGTAAATGACTGCATCAGCAGCGTCCCCGTCCTCCCTGCTCATAATAAAAACTTTTCCAGAATAAGCTTCGTCAAAGCGCATGCTACCCCTCCTTACTCTGTCAAATCTCTAACGAATTTTGGCAGTGCAAATGCTGCTTTATGCAACTCTTTTGTATAATATTTCGCTTCTATGGCATGGAATCGCTCTTCGGACACTTCCAGGGGATCATATTGCTTGCTTCCGATGGTGAAAGTCCAAAGGCCACTTGGGTAAGTAGGAATATTAGCAGTGTAGACACGGGTGATCGGAAAGGTTTCTTTCACATCGCTGTATACCTGCCGAATTAAATCCGCTTTAAACCAAGGGTTGTCCGTCTGGGCAACAAAAATCCCATCGCTTTTCAACGCCTTCGCTATTCCTTCATAAAAGCCTTTGCTGAACAAATTGACCGCTGGACCTACGGGCTCGGTGGAATCCACCATGATGACATCATAGTCATCTTCACTCTCGGCAATATGCATAAATCCGTCTGCTACTTTCACTTCGACGCGAGAGTCTTCCAGCTTACCTGCGATTTCAGGCAAATACTCCTTCGAATACTCGATCACCTTACCGTCAATTTCTACCAGGGTCGCTTTTTCTACTTCAGGGTGCTTCAATACTTCACGAATGACACCGCCATCCCCTCCGCCGACTACCAGTACATTTTTTGGATTAGGATGTGTAAACAGTGGCACATGTGCCACCATTTCATGGTAGACGAATTCATCTTTTTGCGTCGTCATCACCATATCATCCAGAACAAGCATGTTCCCCCACTCTTCTGTTTCCAGCATGTCCAACTGTTGAAAATCTGTTTTCTCTGTATGAAGCGAACGTTTAATCTTCGCTGTTATACCGAAATTCTCGGTCTGCTTTTCTGTAAACCATGTACTCATCTATCCTAACTCCCTTCGTTTATAAAACAGGTATCCTTCTATTTATTCCTGTAAACAATCAAATTATAGAGAATTCCAGAAAAAAAGCAATACTTTCTCATTCTGGGGCCAAAATCAAACCCATGTTTAATTTTTACCCCATTATCCCATAATGTTAAAAAACATTCGAAAAAGTCGGATAACGGGGAGCGCTTAACATGAAAAAATGGTTCCAGCAACGCAACAAATGGATACGTTCACTTCTTTTGCTCAGTACAGGCGCAATCGCTGTCGGGTTGGCAGCCATGATTGTGGTGCTTCTCTATGCGTTGATCAGCGGCCCGCCGTCGTTGACTACAGAGCAAAATACCATCTATTACAGCCAGGATGGTAAAGTAATTGAAGAAGATTTCGGTACCAAACGACGGTATTGGGTCGACTTGGAAAACATATCCCCTTATGTCGTCCAGGCAACGCTCACCTCCGAGGATCGTCATTTTTATGACCATTCCGGATTTGATATCAAGCGAATCGGTGCAGCTGTGTTGAAAAATATCCGCAACCTTTCCAAAGTGGAAGGCGCAAGCACGATTACCCAACAGTATGCCCGTAACCTTTACTTATCCCATGAAAAAACGTGGATTCGTAAAGCGAAAGAAGCAGTCTATGCACTCAGGCTGGAAATGTTCTATGAGAAAGATGAAATTTTGGCCGGGTATTTGAACACTATTTATTATGGCCATGGCGCTTATGGCATTGAAGCGGCCAGCCGATACTTTTTTGATAAACATGCTGATGAATTGACGCTTGCTGAAGCTGCGATGCTTGCTGGCGTTCCTAAAGGACCAAGCTATTATTCTCCTTATAATAATGAAGAGAACGCCAATAATCGCCAAGCACGCATTTTGGCCAGCATGGAAGCAGCAGGTCATATCGATGCTGATGAAAGTGAGCTCGCCTCACGTGAAGTGCTGGATTATCAGGAACCATCAGAAGTCGAAGCACCAGATATCGCTCCTTATTTCCAGGATGTTGTTGCAATAGAAGCCATGAATCGGCTTGATATCGACCGGGAACAGTTAACTGTCGGAGGCTATCATATTTATACGACGCTTGATATTCCTACCCAGGAAGTATTAGAAAAATCGATGGAACGTCATATCAATAAAAATTCACAAATTCAAGCAGCGGGCATTGTATTAGAACCCGGATCCGGAGCAATCAAAGGGCTGGTAGGCGGCCGAGATTATGAAGCAAGTCCATTCAACCGGGTAACCCAGGCAAAACGGATGGTCGGCTCCACTATCAAACCGTTTTTATATTATGAAGCTCTGGCCAGCGGCTTTACACCGACGACACAATTGGTAAGTAAACCGACTAAATTTGAACTTGGAGATGGGGAAACTTACGCCCCAAGTAATTTCGACGGCTATTATGCCAACGAGCCCATCACAATGGCACAAGCCCTGGCGCTGTCCGATAATATTTATGCAGTAAAAACGAATGTCTACCTGGGGCCGGAACGTTTAAAAAATACATTGAAGCAATTCGGGATTTCAGGAGATATTCCAGCAGTACCTTCCTTAGCTTTAGGTACAGCCTCCCTTTCGTTATACGATATGGCTAAAGCTTACAGTAAACTTGCTCGTCCTGAAGAGGGTAACACTCCTCATGCCATCACTAAAATCACAGACAGTCACGGGAATACCCTTTATGAATACGAGCCGCCAGCAGCAAAAAAAGCTATTGATCCTGTACGTGCCTTCATCACCGCTCATATGATGACAGGTATGTTTGATTCATCACTTAATGGATATATGCGCGTGACAGGTTCGAGCATTGCTGATCAACTCAGTCGTCCTTACGCCGGAAAATCAGGAACAACCAATACAGACAGCTGGATGATGGGATTCAGTCCTAAGCTTGTAGCCGGTGTTTGGACTGGCTACGATCAACAAAAAAAAATAACGAGAGTGAGCGAATTTCAATACGCCAAAAGCATATGGGCCGATGTAATGGAAAAAGCTCATGAAGATAAGAACTTCACTACCATGAAGGCACCGGAGGGTGTAATAGGCGTTTATGTCGACCCCACAACAGGCCTCCGGGCGACTCCCTATTGTGATAAACAAAGGTTGATGTATTTTGAACAAGGAAAAGAACCAAAGGGTTTTTGTACCGAACATACGTATGAAAAGGATCAGCATCATTTAGAAGAAGAGAAAAATAAAGGCGGATGGAAGGAAATGCTGGACTGGCTATTTTAAGTTTCCCAAAAGAAAAAGGTCGAGGGATATCCCCGACCTTCTTCTTTGTCCTAGTAAACATGTATAACCCATGTGATAAACATTTTACAAATTTCACAAAAAAACCTCAAGATTTTCACACATCATTCACAATTTCGACACATTTGTCAGCTGTTTATACCTTCAGGGCTTGCTTTAATTCATCCGAGGAATTCTCCCACATTTCCTCACTATGCTCGCGCAAGAATTTAGTAAGCACCGCTTTTGATTTGTCGTCCATATGCTCAACGACAAATTTTCCTTTCAATGATTTGTCCATGTGGTTAACGTGTTCAGGAAGCAATTTATATCCACGGCGAATTTCACGGTCTACCAGGATTTCACTGCTGGCTACACCATAATATAGGGGGCCTTTCTCTGTACGTTCAATGGTTACCCAAGTGATCCAATACAACAAACCATTTGGTACCTCTGACTTGTCGGTAAGAAACTTGATCCGCTTTTCGACGGCACTGCGGGCATGCATGGCACCCATATCGACATAAGCTTCTTCTTCGTTAGGGTCGACGATGACCGGAGACATATTTTCTAAGGTGATCGCACCGACACCATAACCGCCGTGTCCATCGGTAGAGTCATCTTTTAATATTGTAAATTGATTTTTCTTTTTGTCTTGATCATTGTTTTTCTTGAACTGGTCAAATTCTTTCATGGTAAGGAGCCTCCTCTTTCCGATCGTTTATTTTTTCATTTTAACATACTGCTTCGTTCTGTTCAGTTTGTAAAACTTGAAGAAAAAAGCAGGTATTTCGACAAATCATAAAGAAATAGTTATGCAGTCTGTCGATTGATGGCTTTTTCCACTAAAGGACCATAAAGTCGAAGACTTTATTTCGATATTGTTTGGGGGAGCTTAGGGGCGTTGGGGAAGGATTCGCTTTCCGCGGGGAAGCCGACAAGCCTCCTCGAGCTAAAGCTCTGTGGGGTCTTGCCAGTCTATCCTTTCCCGCAGGAGTCTCAACCTTCCCCCACGCCCTTACCACATAAGATTATCGAAATCGCTCTTAAATTTACTTACCCTAAATTGTTAGGAGAATACTATTACAATGCCAGATTGATCCGTTCTTATTGCTTCAAAAGTATGCCATTCATAACAGAAGTTTCGAGATTCTTACAACCATATGGTGGCTGGAAAAACGGTGAGACTCCTCGGAAATGCTACGCATTTCCTTCGTGCGGTGTGTATTCTAGATGTTTATTCAAAGTCCTGTGGGATGAACATGATCGGTGAGAGCCCGCAAGGAGAAGCCTGAGGAAGCTCACCACATGCCCACGGAAAGCGATTCCTTTTTCCCAGCCACCATAACCGCAACCTAAAGTGTTGAAATTGAGTTTTCATGAAAAGGGAGCTTAACTGTAAAATCAACACGTAGATAAAACAGAGCCAAAAAGAAAAGAAGGGAGTCAGGTATCAATGCCTATCGTAACTGTACAAATGCTGGAAGGTCGGACGGATGAACAGAAAAAAGCATTAGTTGAAGAAGTGACAGATGCAGTCACTAGAACTACTGGTGCCAGGAAAGAAGCAGTAACTATCGTTATCGAAGAAATGGCCAAATCTCATTACGCTGTCGGCGGTAAACGAATTAGTGATTAAAACACAGATAAGCCCGGGCAAATCGCGCCCGGGCTTTTTTTGTTATTGTGAAGTGGATCGCCGCAATGGCATCGTACAGCAGCGGAATGAGCCTCCAGACTTGATAACTTCGGAGAACTCAACTTCTATGACTTCGAATCCTTTCTCCCGCATCTTCTCATTCACTTTTTTATTGTGGGGGAGGCTGATGATTTTGCCTGGAGCAATGGATAGAACATTGACTCCCATGGTGAACTGTTCATGTTCATCTACTTCAATCAGCTTGTACTGGCGGCTCAGCATATCATATTCTTCTTTTCTGAGCGCCCCAGGAAAAACCAAAGCGTACTCTGGAGAGAGAATGTTGAATACACAATCAAGATGCAAATACTCTTCTTTGATTGGCACCGCAGTCACATTATGACCAGGAAGCAATGCCTGAAGATTTGCAACCCCATCGTTATTCGTACGGTCGCTCAGGCCGACCCACACCTGGTCTCCATCAACGATGACATCTCCGCCTTCAATCGTGCCTTTGCAGACCTTTTCCCAGCTGGCATTTTCCTGCTCCAATATCTCTTGCAACAATTTTTCTTCTCCTTCACGTACTTCATTTCCCATATTGGAAACAATCACTTTTTCTCCGATACAGATTCCAATATCCCTGGTAAACACTTGTTCATGAAAGGATTCTTCGGGTTCCAATTCAATTACTTCTATATTATGTTTCCGCATTAATTTTACAAAACCATGATGTTGCTTACATGCCTGATTGATATCTATATTTTCATCGATGTATTTCTTTTGTGTTTCATTGATGGCTTCCTCAATCCGCATATAGGCAGGTGAGCATACAACCACCTTTTTTAACGGATCAAATTCCGATTCACACCCGATACCTTCATTCATTTTTTCCTCTTCTTTCAATACTACGGACAAAGCTACCACCTCTGTATGATTTATTCATTACTAATAATTCCCTTTATTATAAGAAGCAAACCTGTTCAGTATCATTCCTATTTATATTGTCCTATATCGTCCGAACCATTATTCACATAGACAGTTTAAAATTGTGAAAGGTTGGCAATTAAAATTGTGTAACAGCAAAGAACAAAATTCTAAAGGAAAAGGAGGTTACCTATTTGGCTAAGGATGAAAAAGACAATAAAAAGATGGGTTATGATGAAGCGGGTCCGAGGAAAGACCGAAAAACCGAAAAAAAATATGATCCGCATAGACTTTCGGATATAGCGGATGAAAATGAAGAAGATCCGGTCAGCCATAAATATAAACAAGACAACTATAAAGACGTAAGAAGAAACGATGATCCATCAAACACTTAAATTACATTCAAATTACAAAGTTGGCAATTTAAAGCAAATGAGTTTTATACAATCGATATCGTGGTAACTTAAACAACAACTACTCAAAAGGAGGTTTCAACAATGGCTAACAATAAAAATAACAACCGTAAAATGAGTTATGAGGAAGCTGGACAAAAAGGCGGCGAGAAAGTAAGTAATAAGTACAGCCAGGAACACTTTGAGGAAATCGGTAAAAAGGGCGGAGAAAAAGTAAGCGATAAGTACAGTAAGCAGCACTTCGAAGAGATTGGCAAAAAAGGCGGAAGAAATTCCAACTCTAACAACAATTCTTAATTTGAATTAAACTTCATTAAATTTAAGAAATTAGCTACACATAATCATTTAAGGAGGTTTTAAGCATGGCTAAGAGCAATAACAACAACCGTAACATGAGTGTAGAGGAAGCAGGCAAAAAAGGTGGAGAAAAAGTAAGCGAGAAATATAACCAGGAACATTTTGAAGAAATCGGACAAAAAGGCGGAGAAAAAACAAGCGAGAAATACAATCAGAAACACTTCGAAGATATCGGGCAAAAAGGTGGCGAAACCACCAGTCAGAAAAAAGATAAAGAGTTCTATCAGGAAATCGGTAAAAAAGGTGGCGAAACAACAAGCGAGAAACATGGTGAGGAATTCTATGAAGATATCGGACAAAAAGGCGGTAACCGCTCTCGCGGAGGCAGATCCAACCGCTAATTCAAATACTCACTATTATTCATGTCCAAAAAAACACCTAAGGAGGTTTTAAGCATGGCTAAGAACAATAACAACAATCGTAACATGAGCGTCGAAGAAGCAGGTAAAAAAGGCGGCGAAAAAGTAAGCGAGAAATATAATCAGAAGCACTTTGAAGAAATCGGACAAAAAGGCGGAGAAAAAACAAGTGACAAGTATGACAAGCAGCACTTTGAAGAGATTGGTAAAAAAGGTGGCGAAACCGTAAGCGATAAATATGACCAGGAGCATTTTGAAGAAATTGGTCAAAAAGGCGGAGAAACTACGAGTGACAAATATGATCAGAAGCACTTCGAAGATATCGGTCAAAAAGGCGGCGAGACCACCAGTCAGAAAAAAGATAAAGAGTTCTATCAGGAGATCGGTAAAAAAGGTGGCGAAACAACAAGCGAGAAACATGGTGAGGAATTCTATGAAGATATCGGACAAAAAGGCGGTAACCGCTCTCGCGGAGGCAGATCCAACCGCTAAATAAAGTACTCACTATAATTCATGTACAAAAAACATCTAAGGAGGTTTTAAGCATGGCTAAGAACAATAACAACAATCGTAACATGAGCGTTGAAGAAGCAGGTAAAAAAGGCGGCGAAAAAGTAAGCGAGAAATATAATCAGAAACACTTTGAAGAAATCGGCCAAAAAGGCGGAGAAAAAACAAGCGACAAGTATGACAAGCAGCACTTCGAAGAGATTGGTAAAAAAGGTGGCGAAACCGTAAGCGATAAATATGACCAGGAGCATTTTGAAGAAATTGGTCAAAAAGGCGGCGAAACCACCAGCCAGAAAAAAGATAAAGAGTTCTATCAGGAAATCGGACAAAAAGGTGGCGAAAAAACAAGTGAGAAGCATGGAGAGGAATTCTACGAAGACATCGGTAAAAAAGGCGGTAGAAATTCCAACTCCAACAGGTAAATAACTTCTCACCTGATCATACAAGAGGGCTGTCCTGTAGCGAGGGCAGTCCTCTTTTGCATAGGAAGATTCCTATGTTTGTCTATTATAACAAACGTTACCTTTATTTCAAACTAAAAAACCGTACCCCCTATTTTTAGTGGAGGGTACGGCGCATTTCTTCGATAAAGCTCCAAGCTTCGTTTATCTCATCCATCGTATAATTCTGTTTACTTTTTACCGTCCGTACTTTCTCTTCTACTTCTTCCCTAGGTAAATGTTCAAAGTATAACATGGTTGAAACGAGTTCCAGAAAACGGGAGCTTTTTTCTTTCATTTTTGAAATCCGCTCCCTCATCGCTGGCAACTCTACCTGGTAATGCTCCAGAAATTTATTTCCAGCATCTGTCAGTTGGTAGCGATACTGGTAATAGTTCTTTTTTTCTTCTTTTGTTTCATTGATAAACCCGAGGTTGCACAACTCCTCGATTCTTAACGTCAGTTCCTCAGAATATGGTCCGTAAAAATGAAACTGGTAGCGTTCTTCAAAAGGTACCTCACATTTTTTTAAGATATAAATGATTTTTTGCAGCTTCTTTCTCCCTACGATTTCCTCTGAGCTGGCAAAAAAACGCATAAGTTTTGCATGGTTTTCTAACATACGGCTCATCCCCCTATCCGTACAAAATTTCTAGGATCCGCTTCTTAGTCTTACTCCGGTTGGACATTTCTTTGAGACGGTCAAGCGGAAAATATAGCTTATGATCGGTCCTTTTTTTTCCTGAAATCGATTCAACAATATCAGATTGACGTGAGAGTTCTTTCAGTTCCTGATTCGGCATCAATAAGTGGATCGGTAGACGCTCCTCTTCCTCTCCAGGCCGGTAAAAGTCATACGGCAAGTCAGAACTGGAGTCAACAACAAGGTAATAATCTGGATTCAATCCAGCTTTATTGAATAAACGGTATAATTCCATCCACTCATTCATCTGCAGATTCGGGTTAAATTCAATGTACTTGAACAGACGACGATTGACGAAACGTTCGCAAAGATCACTTAAAATCGGGTCTTCTTCATTCATCCATATTTGGAAGTAATACATCGCCACTGCTTCATCCAGCGCTAAGTATTCTTTCAAGGTAGGTCTTTCTGTGAAAAATGATAAAAAGTGTGTCGGCTTCAAAGCAAACTCATAACCGGTTTCGTGGAGCTCCTTGGCACGGTGGAGAATCTTAGAAAGAATCACTTCCGCACTACGGGTGACCGGATGAAAATAAACCTGCCAGTACATCTGATAACGGCTCATGATATAATCCTCGACAGCATGCATCCCGCTTTCCTTAATGACGACCTGATCTTCCATCGGACGCATGACACGCAAAATACGTTCCATATCAAAATGTCCATAGCTTACTCCTGTGAAATAAGCATCCCGCTGCAGATAATCCATTCGGTCGGCATCGATTTGACTGGAAATCAAGCTGACAACTAATTTATTATGGTATGTTTTATTGATGACATCAGCGACTTTTTCAGGAAAGCCATTTTCTACTTTGGAAAGAATCGTATTGATCGTAGTATCCCCCAACAAAATCTCCTGGGTGAAATCTTCATGATTGAGCTTGAAGACCTTTTCAAAGGAATGGGAAAACGGGCCATGGCCAAGGTCGTGCAATAAAGCAG
Organism: Thalassobacillus cyri; assembly: GCF_900107755.1. Classification (GTDB taxonomy): domain Bacteria; phylum Bacillota; class Bacilli; order Bacillales; family Halobacillaceae; genus Thalassobacillus; species Thalassobacillus cyri. The sequence goes on from NZ_FNQR01000007.1 coordinate 101,880, forward strand.
CACATAGACATAGCAATCGTTCATTTGAATCCCAATTCGGCCGGTCTTCGAAATTATGAAGGATACGGCGGACAATTTCATATACGCCAAGCGAATGGTTGAACCGGCTATGTTCTGCCCCATGGAAGGTCAAATAAGAAGTGCCCAGTTGTTTAACCCGGCGCAGTCGTTGGAATTCCGGTGCTCCGACTAAATCCCATATCACTCGGTCCCTAATATGTACATACCTGTGTACGGGGTCTTTAAAAACCTTTTCTTCATTTAATTTTTCATCTTTATAAGCCATCGGTTAATCCTTCCAATCGGCATTTTTTTCTATTATAGCTGTTAATCTCATTTAAAAAAACACCTTGACAAGCAAGGTGTCCATTCCATTCTTTAAAATATATTGACCGGGCTACTTCTAGACTCGCTTTCGCCCTTTGCTTAATTTTTTTTCAATTTTTTCGATCAGTTCATCTTCTTCCGGTGCAGAGACAGGGCGATTGTTCACGAATGCGAATGACTTCTTCCTGCCGGGACCGCAATACGACTGGCATCCAATTTCAACTTTAGCCTCTGCATCTAATTTTTCTAATCGTGGGAGCAGCGTCTTTAAGTTGACTGCCTGGCAATCATCACAGATGCGGAATTCATTAGTCATCGCTCATCCTCCTTCACATCGAACCAATACAATATTTTACCTAGTTTCATAGATACATGCAAGCGGCTTGTTCTGTTATACTATGGGAGGTTGAATGTGAACGGAAGGAGTATTTTCGCTATGTCTGACCTACATCCCTTGCTGAAAACAGCACAATATCGGTTCATCGATCAAAGCACGCTGGGACCGGAATTCTCAGCACTGCAATCTTTTGCGATGGATGATGCTCTGTCTATGTCTGTGGGCCAAGGTTTTTCTCCCACTACTGCACGGTTATGGGTGCATCATAATATCGTTGTACTCGGTATCCCCGATGCAAGACTCCCCTATATCACAGAAGGTGTAGAATACTTGAAATCACAGGGTTACCAGGTGATCGTAAGGAATTCAGGGGGACTCGGCGTCGTTCTTGATGATGGTGTGTTGAATGTATCATTGATTTTCCCGGATTCAAAAACAGTCAATATCCATGAAGGATATGATGCAATGGTGCAATTCGTCCGCTACCTGTTCAGAGATTATACGGACCGGATCGAGGCTTATGAGATTACTCAGTCTTATTGCCCGGGTACCTATGATTTAAGTATCGATGGCAAAAAGTTTGCTGGTGTTTCTCAACGAAGGGTGAAAAATGGTTCCGCTGTCCAGGTCTATTTAGATATTACAGGAAGCGGTGTAGAACGAGGGCGTATCATGCGCGATTTTTATAAGATTGGCAAACGAACAGAAGCTACCCGATTCGACTACCCGGACATCGATCCAAATGTCATGGCTTCTTTGAATGAATTGCTGGGCGTGGAGTTCTCAGTAGCTCAGGTACGTGATATGGTTTTGACGACTTTGCATGAATGGACCGGCAACCTATCTATGCAACAGCTGGACGGCCAGGAGATCGAATGGTTTCATAAACGTTTCGAGCAGATGATCGACAGGAATAAAAAAGCGCTGGAATCCTTGTAAAACGGAGGCCAGCACTTTTTTTAGCGAAAAAGCCTTATATAGCAGGAAAACTTATTTTCAAGATGTATACGGCTGTTTTCTCCGGTTCATGTTAAAATAGAAGTAATACATATAGGAGGTGTGTGGCGACATGTTCACCGTTTTTATCGTTATAGCTATTATTTTAAGTATCATCGCCTTGATTGCCACGATTTATGTAGGAAAAGATATCAATAAAACGATAGCGGAAAGAGAAAGTGACACACCAGAAGATGAGCTTGCCAGGTCACGGGAATATGAAAAGGCTCCTAACCTTCGGGCTTTATCTATCATCTATATCATAACTTTTGTCATTACTATCGCTTTAGTAGTAATTTACATCTTATAAAAAATCCGGGTTCCCCTGATCAAGGGGCCCGGATTTTCTTGTTGTCTAGGAAATTATAAAATTTAATGATCGTGGATAACTTTTTGCATTGGGCTACATCCAGCTCCAGCGCCTACCCCCTCGAGGTCTTAAGTCAATCCTCTCTGTGACAAATAACGTCACGCCGAGGCTTGGCTTAAGCTTATCGGGGGTGAGCAAGGCGCTTGCGCTTTTGTTCCTTATAGGGATTGAGCCGCTGTAATTAGCGCTAGTTTATAGACATCATCTGCATTACAGCCGCGAGATAAATCGTTGACCGGCTGGTTCAAACCTTGGAGTACTGGCCCAACAGCATCAAAGCCACCGAGGCGCTGTGCGATTTTATAACCAATGTTCCCAGCTTCAAGGCTTGGGAAAATGAACGTGTTGGCTTCCCCTTTCAATAGGGATTCAGGTGCTTTTTTCTCTGCTACAGACGGCACGAAAGCTGCATCGAATTGGAATTCACCGTCGATAAGCAGATCAGGGTTCTTTTCTTTAGCGATTTTAACTGCTTCAGAGACTTTTTCTGTTTCTGGAGATTTTGCGGAACCTTTGGTAGAAAAACTCAACATCGCAACTTTAGGCTCTACATCGAAAAGCTTGGCGGTTTCCGAGCTTGCCAAAGCGATCTCTGCTAAGTCTTCACTGTCTGGCGACATGTTAATAGCACAATCCGCAAACACATACTTCTCTTCCTCGCGAACCATGATGAATACTCCAGAAGTCTTCTTGATACCCGGCTTCGTTTTGATAATTTGCAGAGCCGGACGCACAGTATCCGCTGTCGAATGTACAGCACCGCTGACAAGGCCTTCCGCTTTACCCATATACACGAGCATTGTTCCGAAATAATTGCCATCTTTCAATATTTCTCTAGCATCCGCTTCTGTCGCTTTTCCTTTTCGACGTTCAACAAAGCTTTGTACCATCTCATCCATTCCTTCATAGTTTGCTGGATCGAGAATTTCTGCGGAAGAAATATCAAGACCAAACTCGCCCGCTTTCTGTTTCACTTCATTTTCATTTCCGACTAATACAGGGATGACTAAACCTTTCGTTCCCAAACGACTGGCAGCTGTCAGGATTCTTTCGTCTAATGCTTCAGGGAATACGATTCGCTTACCTTTCCCCTGAACTTTATCTGTTAATGTCTCAAAAAGATCACTCATATCTTTCCCTCCAATATCTTGTCCTGTTATATATGATAAGACAATTTGTGTATGAATGAAAGCAATATGTAAGAGAAAACGATTACCTCTATAAAATGTGTCAATATAGTGAATTCATACCCCTTATTTACGTCCGACATGAAGCCCTGTTTTGATTATGTTATATTAAGGAAGGAGCAGGATACTTACAATGTTTTTAATAAAGGAGCGTATGATCTATGCCAGAACCAGCGATAACCTTAGATGGATGGTATTGTCTACATGATTTCCGGTCCATGGACTGGACCGCCTGGAAGATGATATCAAGTGATGAGCGTGAAAGCGCCATCCACGAATTCCATCAACTGATCAATAAGTGGGAAAAGACAGAAAGTAATAAAACAGGCAGCCATGCTATCTATTCCATTGTCGGTCAAAAAGCGGATTTCATGATGATGATTCTACGTCCGACCATGGAAGAACTGAACGAAATTGAAAATGAATTCAACAAAACCAAATTGGCAGAGTTCACTATCCCGACTTACTCTTATGTTTCTGTAGTAGAACTCTCCAATTATATGGCGCAAGGTAAAGACCCTGAAACTGACCCTGAAATTCAAGCACGTTTGAAGCCTATCTTGCCTAAATGGAAATATGCTTGCTTCTATCCAATGGACAAGCGCCGTCAGGGGAATGACAACTGGTATATGCTCGAAAAAGAAGATCGAGGTAAAATGATGTATTCCCATGGCATGATCGGACGTAAGTATGCCGGAAAAGTACGCCAAATCATTACGGGGTCCGTAGGCTTTGATGACTGGGAATGGGGAGTCACTTTGTTTGCCCATGATGTCCTTCAGTTCAAAAAATTAGTATATGAAATGCGTTTTGATGAAGTAAGCGCCCGCTTTGGCGAATTCGGCTCATTCTATGTCGGTCACTTACTCGAAAAAGAATCACTTCCTAAATTTCTATCCATCTAAATAAACGATACTTGAACAGCGCTGCTACCCATACAGGGGGCAGCGCTTTTTATTTTTCATAATGTGGGACCCCGTACATATACATTTACAGAGAAGCTCATCTTGTGGAATTGAAGTGGGGTGAAAGGATGGCGGTAATCCCTTCCACAGAAAAAGGTGTGAAGTTATTAGCACGACTGATGCGCGCTGAAGGAGAAGGTGACGGACAATTGGGAATGCTGTTGGTGGGTAATACGGGAGTGAATCGTGTACGCGGTGATTGCATAGACTTTAAAGCAATCAATTCGATTGAAGACATGGTTTATCAGAGTCCCGGGGGATTCGAAGCTACACAAAAAGGCTACTTCTACCAGCGTGCCCGAGATAAAGACATTCGTCTGGCCAGAAGGACGATTAAAGGAGAGCGATTCCATCCTGCAACCAATTCCCTCTGGTTCTTCATGCCTGAAGGAAGCTGCCCTGCCCAATGGTTCGGTCAATGGAATTCGGGGCGGTTCAAATCGCACTGCTTCTATTCTCCATTACAAAGCGAGTGCCCACGAGTTTATTAACGCCAAAAAGGAGTGATTGTATTGTCACAAAATAATAAGGAAAACCAGGCTTCTGCCAAATCTCAACAGAACCAGCCTTATTATCCAGCCAACCCCTATCAATATTATTATCCCGCTTATGCAGCACAGGCTCCATCAGGTTATTATCCATCCGCCCGTCAAACTGCCCCTCCCCAGGGGATGGGAATGATGGGAACCTATCAGCAATCAATGGGAATGCCTGGAATGACGCAAGGTGGGACGCCAGGAATGCCCGGAATGATGCAAGGCGGGATGCCAGGAGGCACCCAGGGAGGTACCCAGGGACAGGGAGGTATGCTCCCTGTAGAAGAATCTTATATTGAAAACATTTTACGTTTGAATCGAGGAAAAGAAGCGACCGTTTATATGACTTTTGAAAATAACGAAAACTGGAATGCAAAGATTTTCAAAGGGATTATCGAAGCAGCAGGAAGAGACCACATTATTTTGAGTGATCCTCAATCAGGAAAACGGTACTTATTATTAATGATTTATCTTGATTACATTACATTTGATGAAGAAATCGAATACAGCTATCCATTCGGCAACTCAGGAGGCCAATTAGCGAACTACACGCCAAGGTAACTTTTTAGTCATTATCGTTTTGTTATTAAACAATTCTTAAACAGAGAAAAAGCCACGCCGCTTATTCGCGCGTGGCTTTACTTTATCCAAGGTGGTGACATGCTAGTGAAACACCCATATGAAAAACTGCAGCGTCTTCAAGTGTTGAGTATGATTCTGGCACTTGTTCTCGCTATTGTCGCACTCGCCCAGCAAGCCTTTTCCTGGACGGTATTAGCCATGTTTTACATGCTTGCTTTAAGCTTTATGTTCGAAGGGATGGTAGAACTGCAAAAGCGGAATACATTCCATTTCATTTCCCAGGTCATTCGAGCCCTATTGATTGCCATTTTTTCTACTTTTCTTTTTTTTTAATTAGATGATTTTTGTTACTGTTATACCTAACAGCACCCAGCCAATCAAAAACGTCAGACCACCGAACGGAGTGATCAAAGCCAGCGCTTTGATGCCAGACGGGGCATAGATATACAAGCTGCCGGAAAATAGCAGGATCCCAATGAAAAACATCCACCCTGCCCCTGTCAATAGACTTGATTGAGCTTTCATCATCAATAATCCGACAGCAAGCAAAGCACCGGTATGGAACATTTGATAGGTTACTGCTTTTTCCCAGGTTTTCAACGCTTTTTCTGAAATACGGCCTTCCAGTCCATGAGCACCGAAAGCCCCAAGTGCTACTGCAATAAAACCGTTGATGACAGCCAATAATAAAAATAATTTCATATTTCTCTCTCCTTAAAAATCAAATATAGAATCACCATTTGCTTCTTCGTGGTCGATCGTCTGCTTTTTCTGTTGGTTTGTCTGCTGCCTGGATGACGGGATATCTCCCATCATTTTTCTTATTTCTGCTGTTGTCGGTTCGTTGACCTCCGTAGGATCAGGAAATGCAGAACTCCCGGTTGACTCCTCAGGACGCTCATCTAACATCAAGTCACACAAAAGACGGATGGCTCGAACATGCTCACGAACCGACGAGGTCTCACCATTTTTTTGCATCGCTTCTTGTATTTCATTCATCATTTTCTTCAATACTGCTTGATTTGAAATCGCCATTATTATGACTCCTTTTTGATTACGAAAATCTCATACTATGTAGTTTAACACGTCCATACAATCCTAGACTAGAAAAGAAAACAAGACCGCTCCCTATTAGGAACGGTCTTGTTTAGGATGACACTGAAAAAGCAGAGCGTAGCTTGCGGGTTCCATTACACTGGGATTATAGGAGACCCCGCCTTCACAAGAGGACTGCCACCGCTCTTCACGTTAATGATCAGAGCTTTCATAATAGAGAAGTGCGAGCCTTATTCCTTCCTCTGTCACCAGCTCCTGCTGCTGTTTGAAACCATATTTCTGATAAAATCGCATCGCCGGTTCATTTTTTGCTCCAGTCGTTACATAGCATCGGCTGGTTGGATTCAAAAACAGCACTCTATCCAGCAGTTCCTTGCCAAAGCCCTGGCGCATCCATCTTGGATGTACGGCCATACGGGTAATCCAGAAATCACCTGCTTCAAGTTGATAGGCGATCAGGCCGACTAGCCTTCTTTCTTTATATATACCTAAAAATGTTTCGTCAGCCATACGGATATCCTGATAAGTTTCCGTCAAAGGCGGAAGCTTGCGGCTATGAACGTACCTCGCTTCTTGATGATAGGAAAGCTGCTGCAATGCTTCGATTTCTTTTGCAACATCTCCCCTCGTATGTGCTAATTCAAAAATGATAGACATAAAATTACATTCCCAGAATTCCCACGGCATTCAAGAAAATTAAGATAATCAATACCGGGGCGATATACTTGATGATGCTGTACCAGATGTTACCGATCGGATTACCGGTCAAATCCGTAGCGTCCAATGCTGTGGACTTCTTAAAATACCATCCGACAAACAACGCCATGGCTAGACCTCCGAGTGGAAGCAAAATATTGGAGGCAATGAAATCCATCGACCCTTGGATATTTCTGTCTCCGATTGGCGTGAAGCCGGACCATATGCCAAAACCTAAGGATACGATCAATCCAAGTACGAACATAATAGCTCCCGTCAGGATACTCGCCATTTTCCGACTCCAATGGAAAGCCCTCATAAAGTAAGCAACCGGCACTTCCAAAATAGAAACAGATGAAGATAAAGACGCCAGTGTCAATGCAAAGAAGAAAACCAGACCAACTATCCCGCCAACTGGCATCTGCTCAAATATGCCAGGCAATGTAATGAATACCAATGGCGGACCGGATCCAGGGCTGATACCAAAAGCGAAAGCCGCCGGAAAAATGACAATGCCGGAAATGACCGCAAAAAAGGTGTCCATCAGACCGATACCAAGAGTGGCACCAGGCAGCTTGCTCTCCTTCGACAAGTAGCTTCCATACGTAAGCATGGCACCCATTCCCAAACTTAAGGAAAAGAAGGCCTGCCCCATAGCAGCTAAATATACCGATGGATTACTTAACGCTGACCAATCCGGTTGGAAGAGGAATTTCACCCCTTCCACCGCTCCTTCAAGTGAGACACTGTATATTGCCAATCCAATCAAAATGATAGCCAGTGTTGGCATGAAAATTTTATTGGCCGCTTCGATTCCTCTTTTAACACCGATATAAACGATGGAAATCGTCAGCACCATGAAAAAAGCATGCCAGAAAAGAGGCTGCCAGGCATGGGATATAAAACCGCCAAATGCGGCCTCATAACCGCCTTCAGGTTGGCTGAAGAAATCACCGGTAATGTATTTCCATAAATAATACATCGACCACCCAGCTACTACGCTGTAAAAGCTTAAAATCAAGAATGATGCCAATACTCCAAAGAAACCGGAAAGGAACCATGGAGTACCAGGAGATAACTTCGCAAATGATCCAATCACATCACTTTGCGCTTTTCTTCCGATGCTTACCTCTGTTAATAACAAAGGTACACCGATGACAAGTACGAAAAATAAATATAAAATCAAAAAGGCGCCTCCGCCACTTTCACCCGCAACATATGAGAAACGCCAAATGTTACCGAGCCCAACAGCAGACCCCATCGCCGCCAGCATAAAGCCGAGCTTGGAGGCCCATTTTTCCCTAGCCAATAGTCTTCAACTCCCTCACTCTATTGTTTGTAAATATGCCATAGCATATCACATATTCATGGATACGACGACCTATATTCTGAAATTTCATTTTATTTACAGTAGAATAGTCACCCTTTAGCGCTAAACCCTTTGTTCTGATTTTCATATTTAGAAGCAGGCGCTTTGGACCTATACTGTAAGCAATCCGTGCCAGTCGTTTTTTTGACCAGTATAGATGGGATTTCTCTTGTTTTGAATCCATAAGCCCGACACCCTCTTGGAAACTGAGGATTCCAGGTCGTAAAGAAGAACTTACACCGGAAACAATTGATTTTCCTCATCATATCTCCCTCCGATATAGCTATGATAGAATAATAGCACAGAATAAATAAAGGAAAATAGGATGATGGTGTATGAAACAATGGTTCGGCAGTGGTATCAATCAACCTTTCGACATGTTCGGCGGCAGCCATATCACCATGTTGATCATCTATTTGACAGGATTGGCATTGATACTTCTTGGAAATAAAAAAATTCAAAAAGATCAGACCGGCTATCAATTGATACGCTGGTTTTTATTCGGTCTCCTGATCATTTCCGAAGTCTCTTACCAGACCTGGGCCATAGTTAACGGCGTGTGGAGCAGCAATGATTATCTACCATTACACCTGTGCGGCATTGCATCCTTAGTTGCTGCAACTGCGCTTTGGAAACAGAATCATACGTTGATAAAAATCACCTATTTCATTGCCGTCATTCCTGCTTTGATGGCTTTAGTGACCCCAGACCTTCCCCATGACTACCAACATTACCGTTACTGGAAATTCTTCCTTCATCATATGGGGATATCCTGGTCTGGAGTACTGCTGACGCTGGTACACCCAGTGACCATCACCTGGAAAACTACCATGAAGGCATATGGGCTGCTGGTGATTTACGCCATCCTGATGGGCTTCGTTAATCAAGCTATCGGTTCTAATTATTTATATTTATCCCGGACGCCAGGAAAGGGAACTCCGCTTGATTTATTAGGTGATGGTTTTTGGTATTATATCAATCTAGGACTTCTCGCTTTTGCTTCTTTTTGGCTGCTTTATTTTATCTATCAACTTTTCACCCGGCAAAACAAAGATAAAAAATAATCACTATTAGAAAACTTGGCTTATCGCCAAGTCCTTATGGCGAAAGCCTAAGTGTTTCTTATACTTTAACCCTTTAACAAAGTTAAACTTTCTTAAATTACAAAGAAAAGCCCGAAGCCTTTGTTCAGCTTTGGGCTTGTTGTTGTTAAAACAAATATGGAGCGTATACGATAATCAGTATCAGCACCCAAATAATATCAACAAAGTGCCAGTAGTAGTTGAATATCCTGTGCTTTTCCTCAAACAAGGTATACGGAAGCAGTTCCCGTTGAATCAACAGGACAATCATCCAGCCTAAGCCAAATAATACGTGGGAAGCATGGAGACCGACCAGGACAAAATAGGAAGATAGGAAGTTGTTGGTAGCCACGGTATGCCCCTCTGAAACGAACTTATAAAATTCATGGGTTTCAAAGTACATGAATGTGGCACCAAAAATAAAGGTGATCAGTAACCCCGTCAGAATCAAATTGGCATTACGTCTTTCCAATCCCTTCTCTGCAATCATCAACGTTCCGCTGCTGGAAAGAAGGAAGATTGAAGACAAGACAACAGTTTTCATTTCAAATAGTTCGCTTGGGTGGGGTCCCTGTTCAGCAGGAGTATAAATGATATACGTAGCAAACAACGTTGCGAACATGACCGCTTCTACAAATAAGTAGATGAAAAAGCCCATCCGCTTATCGCCAAACAAATCCCTGGACATTGTTTTACTGCTCATTGTCCTGCTCCTCCTTCCTGTATACGGCTGTGCGCTCATCGTTGAAAGCCCGCAACACGAAGAACCCTAACGATGCAGCTCCTCCGATAATCTGCATCCAGAGCCATCCGTATATGAATCCAAAACTCATTATGGTCAGGGCTACTGATAGAACAAACGGCTGTACGGTACGGATGGAAACCGGTGATGCACGATGATGTTCCGCAACGGGGAGGGGCTTCCCCTCCTGCTTCGCCCACCATAAAGCATCACGTCGATCAATAATCGGCATTTTTTCAAATGGATGCTCAGGTGCCGGAGATGGAACGTACCATTCCAATGTTCTTCCATCCCACGGGTCCGCACCGACATTTTCCTTTTTCGGACGATGCGTCTTATATACATTCCATATGACAAACAACATACTTGCTCCCATCATGAAGGCACCAATGGTACTGATGAAGTTATAAACAAACACTCCATCTTCCCAAGTGTAGTCATAGACCCGGCGCGGCATTCCATTCAAACCAGCCAGGTGCTGCGGGAAGAAGGTCAGGTGGAATCCGATCAAGAAAAGCCAAAAATGCCATTTCCCCAACTTTTCATCCAGCATTTTGCCTGTCATTTTCGGATACCAGTAATACAGTCCGGCAAATGCCCCTAAAACAGTAGAACCGATAATGACGTAGTGAAAGTGGGCCACAACGAAATAAGTATCATGATACTGCATATCTGCAGCCGCTGAGGCAAGCATGACACCAGTTACCCCTCCCATTACGAAGGTCGGAATGAATCCAAGCGCAAATAACATCGGCGTCTTGATGCGGATTACCCCTCTCCTCATAGTAAATAGCCAGTTGAACACTTTCACCCCTGTCGGCACAGCGATCATCATCGTTGTAATCGCAAAAAATGTATTGGCGAATGGCCCTAAACCAACAGTAAACATGTGGTGGGCCCATACCATGAACCCTAGCATTCCAATCAACGCTAATGCGATAACCATCGAGGTGTATCCAAATACATTTTTTCTTGAAAAAGCAGATATAATATCGGAAAAAATACCAAAAGCCGGTAGCGCGAGGATATAAACCTCAGGATGCCCGAAGATCCAAAAAAGGTGCTGCCAGTATACAGGATGCCCGAGCTCGCCTACAAAGAAAGTCGCCCCATATAGACGGTCGAATTGCAGCAGTAACAAGGCAATTGCCAATACAGGAAACGCGACAAGAATAAGAAATGATGTAATCAGACTTGCCCATGGAAATAATGGCATCCGTGTCAATTTCAGACCTGGAGCCCTCAGGCGTAAAATCGTGACAATCATATTGATGGCAGCGAAAATTGTACCAAGACCGGAGATCTGCAGACCGAAGATATAATAATTATTATTCGGACCACCTGTGAATTCATAAGTAGATAAAGGCGCATAGGCTGTCCACCCTGCATTCGGGGCTGCATTGAAGAAGAACGCCGCGAAAAATATCATCCCTCCGGTCAAGAATAAGTAAAAACCAATGGCATTTAAAAATGGAAATGCCAGATCATTCGCACCGATTTGCAAGGGAACCGCCACATTCATCAAACCAATCAACAATGGCATAGCAACAAAGAAAATCATCATCGTGCCATGAGTTGTAAATATTTCATTATATTTATCCCCTTGGAATACCCAAAACTGGTTCTCAGGTGTAACCAGCTGGAGCCTTATAAATAACGCGTCTATTCCTGCACGAAAAAAGAATAGAATAGCAAATATAATGTATAATGTCCCGATTTTACGGTGATTCGTACTTGTAGCGTAGTCCCATATCACCGGCCAATGCCGTTTCTTGGTCAGCCAATATAATACGATCGGGGTTCCTAGAATCACTGAAACCCATGCGGCTACGACATCCGTCGGTAATACAATCAACTCTCCAAATAAGTAAAATTCCATGTTTTCACCCTTTTCCCCTACCGTTATTCTTCATTCAGCCATGCTTGAAATTCTTCTTGTTCCATCACTTCCGCTTCGAACCTCATATCAGCATGAAGCGTCCCACAGTATTCCGCGCATTTCCCCTGATAGGTGCCCGTTTCCTCCGGAGTAACCTTCAGTCTGTTTTCTTCGCCAGGCAAGACATCAATTTTCCCAGCTAGTTTCGGCACCCAAAATGAGTGAATCACATCTTTGGATGTTAAATGGAAAATAACTTCCCGGTCTTCCGGCAAAACTAATTTTTTATGCGTTTCTTTCCCGTTTTCATACTCGAAGGTCCATCTGAATTGTTCTCCGGTGACATTGACATGGACAGCATTATCATCTGAACTGGCACCAATATAGGAGACATCATACGTAATCATCACCGTAGGAACCGCCAGTCCAATCAGCAGGATGATAGGGAGTACGGTCCAGATGATTTCCAGTGTCCGATTCCCTTCTTCATGCTTTGGAACATCATGACGATTTTTTTCTGTTTCCCTGTATTTCACTGTAAAAGCTATAAAAAGCAGTGCTACTACTAACACGACGAACATCATAATCCCAAAACTTAAGTAAATTAAAAATGCCTGATCAGAAGCTGTCTGGGTTTTCGGATCAAGCACACGCAGGTTGCATCCTGATAGGATGAACAAAAATGATAACAATACAAGTATTTTCATGCTTCACGCAACCTTTACCGATAATTTTTTTAAATATGTTATTACCCCTTTAACCTAACAATAAATTCATTAAACCTTTTATCTTTGCCATCAATATGGGGAATTACGGATGTAATTCCAATAACATATTTACAGCAGATAGCTTGTCATGATTATTTAAATTTACTTACTTACGGTGACAATATATAATGATAGTAATTTAATGCTAAAAGGGACTGAATTGTTTTATGGTGCAAAAAGAACACGTGGTATTCTTCCAAAAGAAAATATCCGAAAACATCGAAGAATTGACAGAAAGAATATTCACTTTGTATGAACATAGGTACCCGGAAGAACTGGAAAAGTTAACAGAAGAAGACTTAAAAGATAATAAAAGAATCGTCTATGAACTATTTGAAACAATCGCTAAAACAATGCTATACGTAGAAAAATCCAATGAAATAGCTGCTCAATGGGGAAAGGAAATTGGAAAAACAAGTGTCCGCCGAGGCGGTTCGCTAAGTGAAGCTTTGGAAAGAATCGGAATGTACAAAGAAGTGCTTTGGACATTTATCGAAGAAGCAGCACGTGACACCGATTATAATTTCACCCATATCATCGAAGTGGTGACACGTACGGATGATATCTTCAACCATATCGTGCATGGTTTCAGTCTCAGTTTCGCACAGGAAGAAGAGCGAATTCTAAAAGATTATGAAGAAAAATATTTGAAGCTTTCCACCCCAATCGTCCCCATCAAAGATTCAGTCGCCATCCTGCCGATTATTGGAGAGATCGATCAGAAACGGGCAGATGTACTGATGGATGAGACATTGAAGGAAGTAAGCAACTGGAATATCGACTGGTTGATCATCGATTTATCCGGTGTGTATGATGTGAACAATTCATTCATGAGCCACTTGCACCGTCTGCTTGATTCGCTGACTCTTTTAGGAATAACCCCACTCCTTACTGGTATGAGACCGGATCTCAGCATGCAGGCGACCAAACTTGGGTTATTTCAAACGAGTAAAAACCGTATTACGACTTGCTCCTCTTTAAAACAAGCTATCGAGCTGTTAGACAAGAAAAACATTTCTTAAAAAGAACGAAGCCAGCTTCCCATACTGGAGAAGCTGGCTTTTTTTATTAGTATTCACTTTTGTCCTGATGGAGTTTTTCTAAACGTTGTACCCTTGCTTCTAATATTTCAAGTTCGTCTTTCGTTACAAAGCCCATCTCTTTAGCACGCTGTTGCATTTTCTCTTTGCCCTGCTCACTCCATTCCGCATCTTTCTGCATTCCCTTAGCCATAAATTCATCGAACATTTCACGTGCCTGAGAAGGACTGACATCTCCCCGCTGGACTAAGTCATCCAGCAGCTTTTCTGCTTTTTCTTTCCCGCTTAGAGCTGCTCCTAACCCCAGATAAAATCCTTTTTTTAACATGTCACTCATCATTGACCCCTCCTGTTCATATTAATAGTATTCATCATTTTGACGTGCTTCCTTCCGAAAACTAACAATCCCAAAACACCAAACGTGGCAAGCACAAAGCCGACCCACATAAGAAGAACGTCGGCTGATCGATACCAGAAAATACCGAATCCACCGCCAGCGACAGCAGTCAAGAAGGACAAAGCGGCGTAGAATAAATAAAATTGGTGGAACATATGATTTTGTTGCTTTTCAGCAGCCCACTCCCGATCTCGATCGCCACTTTCCAAATAGCTGACTAATGCTCTCGGCACCGACAACAGCGGCCGGGCTGTTTCAGCAGCGATATCTTTATAGAAACCATACTTGGAATCATCACCGCTCATCCATTCCCGAATTACAGGTTTTCCCCAGGCCATCAAGTCGATTTGAGGATACACAGCTGTCAGAACTCCAATGATGATGGAAGTAGCTCTTCCTAAAAATGCATAATCGGCAGGCAGCTGGATCGGCTGATTTTTTACGAACCGCTGGATATCCTCCATAATGTCGTTCATAATCGTCGCATCCAGTTTGGTGAAGTCCCCGTCCAAATACATATCGACTGTTTCCCTCAACAATTTTTTCACGCGTTCTGTATCAGCATTTTCAAGCAGGAAGTTCATTTTAAATAAAGCATCGATTACCTGGTCATAATCATCTAAAATGAACCCTTGGATCATCATCCGGATGTAACTGGCATCCTGCTTTTTAATTTCCCCAACCATACCAAAGTCAATCACTACAACCGTTCCGTCCGCTTTCAGCATCAAATTCCCTGAATGAGGATCCGAATGGAACATGCCGGTATATAAAAATTGCTCGACACATAAATCGAATAGTATTCTTGCGATTTTTTCGCGGCTGATGCCATGCTTTTTGATGAAAGATAAATCAGTGACCCTCGCCCCTTCAATCCATTCCATTACCAGTACACGCTGCGTCGAAAAATCATTATAATATTCTGGAATATAGACATTCTCCATATCCTTGAATCTTTTTTTAAAATGATTTCCGTTTTGCAGTTCTTTTTTAAAGTCCAGTTCATTACTCATAACCGTTACAATTTCTTTGTAGAGCGCCTGTAAATCCGCTTTCTTTCCATATTCCGTAAAACGGCGCAGCATCCAGAAGACGATGCGGAGAGCCTTGAAGTCCATATGAAAAATATCTTTGACACGATAACGCTGCACCTTAATAGCGACGGGGGTGCCATCATTCAAAGTCGCTTTGTAAACCTCACCGATGGAAGCTGAAGCTACCGCCTTTTGATCTATATCCTGCAGGAATCCTTCCAGCTCTCCATTCCATTCTTCCTCCAGAATTTTTTTAGAATATGAAAAAGGAACCGGCTCTACCCGATCGACCAAACCCTCCAGTTCCCGAATGAAGGTATCAGGCAGTAAATCAGCGCGCGAACTTAAAAATTGCCCGAACTTGATCAATAGCCCTCCTAAACGGATTGATTTGACACGATACTCACGCGCTTGCTTGGTCATCAAATCATCCCATTTACGTTTCGTCTCTTCATCCCAGATCCTATGGGTTTTCTGGAACCATAATAACTGCAACATGAATTTGGCAGACATCCAAACAATTATAGTTATCCTGTATAAAGCTATGTATTTCATTCGATCCCGCACCCCAGCTCACCCCCTGCTTTGTTTCTCTATTATTAGTACCCTATTTTTTCTCTCTCAATCTTAGAATTAAGCAAGTGAATCTCGCAAAACGGTACATACCACCCTCTGAACCGAAGACACCTGACCTTTGTCACCGTTTTCCGGGTAAAAATCACCAAATTCGATAATTATTTCAACGATTTTCCTGGATAGATTACACCTATTTAGCCAATTATCGACTATCACCTTTACTAACCGAAAAGCGCATGACAAAAATCGGCGTTACCTTCCAAAATTTTTCTCCAAACAAAACGTTTTTAGGATATACGCCTCACTTAAACATGACTTAAGTAGCATTTATAGGATGAATTCCCTCCTTTTTTACCATTCACAATTTTCCGAATTTTGGAGATAATTATAAGCATATGGAAAATATTCCATGAATTTTAGGGGGAGGAATCACAATGAATAAGAAATTCACAGCGTTGCTGTCTGCCAGCGCGTTGACGTTGTCCCTGTTTGCACCAGCTGCAGGCACAGGAAACGTCAGTGCGGAAAGCAAGTACAGCAACTTCAACACGGAGCGTTATACAGACCGTATCGACATTGACGGTATGTTGGAGAGGAAAGCGAATGATGAAGCTTTCCAAAAGCAAGCCAAGCAGAAAATCAAGGAAAATGCAGAAAGCACTTCATTTAATTTAGATGAATCTACTACATCTACCAAGGGTCAGAAAAAAGGTAAAGGCAACGAAGAAGCCTCTTCTGATGGAGAACAAACAGATTCGAACTTCACATACGATGGTGGTACAAAACAGTTCCTGACCCGTAATTTATCATTCAAACCTTTTACCCTCCGTAGTGTTGGGGAAAATGTGGAAATCTGGGTAGCAAATGATTTGTCTTTCCCAGATGGTGACCCACGTCCTGCTCACGTAGTTACTCAGGAGCAAGTGGACAAGCTTACAGCTGAGTTCGATAACAATATCTATCCTACAGATACTGAATTTTTTGGTACTCCAGACAGCCATGACGGTAGCAATTCACTATTAGAAGAACTAGGATATGTCCCTGAGGGTTATTATGATGGTGAAGGCGACAAAATTGTTATGCTTGTAGATAATATTAAGGATGATAACTTCAATGATCCAACTTATCCATTCTTCGTTGCCGGCTTCTACTGGAGCACCTTAGAAATGTATATGGATCGTAACATTATCACTATTGATACAAATAACTGGGAAGAACGCTTGGAAAGCACTTTCTATGGAACTACTATCCATGAATTGCAGCACTTGATCCATGACGATAATGACTCTGATGAAACTTCCTGGTTGAATGAAGGTATGTCCACCTTCTCTGAGTATTTAGGCGGTTACGGTATGGATGCCGGGTCCATCAACTTCTTATTGGATCACCCAGAGAACTCTTTGATCAATTGGGACGAGCATCGTACGGCGAGCACAGGCCCAGAAACAATCGCTGACTATGGCTTGGTCCAGCTTTTCACTCTTTATAGCTATGAGCAGTTTGGACAAGAATTCATCCGCGCACTTGCTAAGAGTGAAGACAATAGCATTGAAAGCTTCAATAATGTTTTGAAAAAGTTCGGTTATAACACATCCTTCACAGAAGTCTACCAAAACTTCTCTACCGCTCTTACTATTGACGACAATGTGTTCAAAGGCGGTAAATATGGTTTTGAAAACATCGATTTACGTGAGCTTCCAATAGGTGATGGAGAAACTCGCGGCATGACAGTAAACTTTGAAAAAGCTGAGACGTATGAAAAAGACGGAGTGCCTGCTTGGGGTACCGACTATAAAATATTCGACTTTGAAGATAATGCTAAAATCGATGACTTCAATTTTAACGGTGTCGATTTTATTCCTACCCCATGGGAAACTGTTGCTGACCCGCTTGGATCAGATAATCAGGTTTACTGGGGTAACCAAGGTGACGAAGCTGACAACAGCATCATCTTTGAAGCTGACTTGACTAATGTAAATGAAGCAACGCTTCAATTTGATAACTATATCGATATCGAAGAGCATTGGGACTTTGGAGTCGTACAAGTTTCTACCGATAATGGGCAGACCTGGACTTCTCTTGGAAATGAAAATACTACTTCTGATATCGTAGAACAGGGTTACCCGAAAATCAAAAACAACCTTCCAGGCTTTACTGGTCACTATGAAGACTGGCAGCAAGAAACGTTTGATCTATCCGATTATGCTGGCGAGAAAGTACACATCTCTTTCCGCTACCTGACAGACTGGGGATACAACGATGCTGGCTGGTTCGTTGATAACATTGAAGTTCCTGAAATCGGTTTGAGCTATGATGGTTCTTCCCTTGAAAGCTTCCAATCTATGGACGAACTACTAGAAAACTATGTGGAATACGGTGTAAGCTTTGTTAACGAAAAGAGCAATGGAGAGCATCGTGTCCTTCATGTTGATCCTTTTAACGTAACTGAAGAAGAAGCTCTTCAATTCAAACAATTGTTCAAAGAAGGCAAAACTTATATGACAACTTATTATGCAGCTCCACAAGAAAGCCTTAACCCAGTTTCATTTGAATATGAAATTAAGTTCAAAAAGAATGAAACAAAAGAAGGCTCAAACTAACTATTATGAAACCAACCAGGACTTATCCTGGTTGGTTTTTTGTTGACTATCCCCGCTTGCGCTAAGTTGACTGACTATGTCATGCTTAACGAAAAAGGCAGGCGATCACCTTTGCATATAAAAGAATTAGAAGTAAAAGATTTACAAAATGTTGCAGAATGGCTTTACCATATGAACGAGCAGGACAAGCACTTTGTCGCATGGCTGGCTTCTGATCAGAATGAAATCTACGAACAAATATGGACGTTGACTCAATTCACTGACCCTCTGGCGTATGTAGCCTGGGAGAATAATCAGATCATCGGATTCCTCGGTATCCTGCCATTTTTCGAGCAAAAACTGTGCCGGCTGCTCGGTCCGTTTGCTGTTGAACAGGAAACGGAAGTGATGGAAGGATTATGGAACAAAGCCTCCCTTACTATGGAGCAGCACTTCAATGCTGTAAAGGTAGCTAGTTTTAGAGCCAACTCCCATTTGATAGACTTTTGTGAACGGCATCGTTTCCACCTATATAATATTGAGAAAACGATGGCTATCCACCGTTATGACTACCAATCCGGTCAGCATGATGCGCGCAATGTTGTAGAAGTGATGGATGATGATGAAACAGAAATCAACCGCCTTCACCCCAAAGGTGCTTATTACACAACACAGGAAATGATGACACTATCCCGTAAGGAAGCTAATAAGCTATGGGGCTATCAAACAGATGGACAGCTCAAAGGGTATCTTTACTTAGAAACGATCATACCGAATGAAGAAGGGGAAATCTGCTTCGTCAACGTCGACCAGGACGAGCGCAGTCAGGGAATCGGCACGGTCCTGATCGACCACGCTCTACAGTACGCATTTCTCGTCCTGGGATTGGAGGAAGTAACCATCTCGGTACGTACAAACAATGAAGGGGCAGAGAGTCTATATCGGGAACTTGGTTTTAAAGAAGCACAGACAATCTATGCCTATGAAAAACTGTTCCAGGAGCCTGTACTGAAAAACCCTTTCCATTAGATGCGAAAGTGCATGCAAAAATTGCCGCCTCAAAACTTGATCTCAAGTTTTGAGGCGGCTTTTTTATGCTCTTGTAAATGTGCGACATTCCAGTCAAATCGTGCAAGTCCGAGTGTTAAACGTGCAACTGCTGTTAATAAACATGGTCGTCTAGTAAATAAATGTGTGACTATCTGAAATCGGTTCTCCCGGCAATATGTAAAAGAGCAAGCTTAATCAAGAAGCTTGCTCTTACTTAAAAGGCTAATTTTGTTGTTTCCCCCGGTATTACTTCCACTTCTTCTCCATTTACAAACAGTTTCACACTATCTCCTTCAACTAAATCCAGTGCAATACCGTCACGGGAGACTTTCACTTTGATCGGCCGACCGTAGTAATGAAGGTGGAATGCATAGCTGTTCCATTCCTCTGGGAGCTTCGGCATTAAATGCAGGCCCTCCGGTTTAATGCGGAGGCCGGCAAACCCGAATACGATCGCCATCCAGGTTCCTCCCATGTTAGCCATATGAAGCCCGTCTTTTGTATTTCCATGTGTGTTATCCAAATCCAGCCGGGCCGTTTCTTCAAAATAATGATAGGCTTTATCCATATCTCCCAGCTTGGACGCCATCATACTGAATACACAGGAAGACAGTGAGGAATCATGCGTCGTAATCCGCTCATAGTAGTCATAGGAATGATGGATCGTCTCCTCATCGCTATAGTCTTCCAAAAGAAAATGTGCCAGTACCGTGTCTGCCTGTTTACACACTTGATAACGGTACAAAGTCAAAGGGTGAAAATGCAATAATAAAGGGTAGTGTTCTTTTGGTGTGTTTTCAAAATCCCACACCGCTTTGTTTAGAAAACTGTCATCCTGCGCATTGATTTGCAAACTTTCATTGTACGGCAGGTACATACCCTCGGCAGCTCGCTTGAAGCTTTCCACTTCCTTTCCTGAAAGGTCCAGCCGCTCCCATAGCTTTTCAACATCATTATCCTCCCAGGTTTTCATTTTTTCGTAGACACGATAAGCCCATTCCAGATTATGCTTAGCCATAGCATTTGTATAGTAATTATTATTAACAATGCAGGTATACTCATCAGGACCGGTGACGTTGTCGATGCCAAAGGTGCCATCCTTGCGGAAATGGCCCATATCGATCCATAACCGGGCTGTTTCCATCAGTACCTCCGCCCCATAGTCCATTAGGAAGTCCTCATCTCCGGTAGCATGATAGTACTGAATATAGCTATAGGCAATGTCGGCACTAATATGATACTGAGCAGTCCCAGCAGGAAAATAGGAGGAGCATTCTTCCCCGTTTATGGTTCTCCATGGGAAAAGAGCTCCCTGGTTATGCCCCATTTCTAACGCTCGGTTACGGGCATTGTCCAAAATCGAATGGCGATAGACCAGCAGTTGTTTGGCCAAATCAGGAGCTGTCATCAAGAATACAGGAATCATATAAATTTCTGTATCCCAGAAATAATGCCCTTCATAGCCTTCACCACTTAAACCTTTAGCCGTGATATTGCTGAACTTATCTCTTCCAGCAGATTGCAGCAAATGATAAAGGTTGAACCGTATTCCTTCCTGTAAAGCCTCATCACCATCTACTTCTACATCACTCCGCTCCCAATATTGTTTGAGGTATTTTTCTTGTGCCTCCAACAGCTGATTCTCATGGATGCTGTCTAACTGCCCTTTAATCCGAACAGCCTTCTGCCGTAAATCCCCATTGTGGCGTAAATCATCCACGTAAATGTTCCACTTACTGAATACAACCGGCTTAGCCTGATCGGCTTGATATTCATACGTAAATACAATTCGCTGCTCATCTGCTTCCTTACTTACATCCACCAGCTTATCATCAAGTCCTTTATGATAACTCAGGCAGGCCATTTCCAGTTTCGATCTCTCTGCTTTGCTCTTAAGAAAAGCACTTTCTCCAAGAACTTCCGATTCGTTCACATGAAGCAATTTGGCATGTCCCGCTCCGACTCTTGGGTCCCCTGGATCTACGAAGTTTTCTACTTCTCCATCCAGGGTGGATACAATCGTAATGGTCTCACTGAAATTCAAAGGAATAACCGAAACTTTAATAAAGAACAACTCACGGTGTACAAAGGAGACCACACGTTCAAATTGAACCTCTACCTCTTTACCCAATGGAGACCTCCACTTGATTGACCTCAACGTTTTCCCTTTGTCCAGATGAAGGATTCTTCCGTATTCGACAACCTCTCCTTCCTGTATAGAAAAATGCTCTTTTTCTTTTCCTAAATATATATGGATGGTCTGTCCATCAATGACATTCAACATTTTCTGCTGCGTATCAGGAAACGCGAACAATTTCTCTCCGTAGGGGATATCAATCACGTCATGAAAAGCATTCAAATAGGTACCACGTACTGTTGGCACTGCCCTTCCATAGGATTCTTCAAAATTCCCACGCACCCCAATATAGCCATTACCAAGAGAGAATAAGCTTTCTTCATTATTCAAATCCATTTCTTTAATGGAATGCCGCTCAATTTTCCAACTCATCCTTAATACTCCTCCCTGCTTTCATAGTGGTAGTCTAACTAGGCCGATCAAACATGCTCCAACCTTGTTTTTTCCCGTTAAACTTGATGGGCAAACGCCTTCCCCTTAAAATATAGAACCGCTTTAATTTTTAAGTGAAATCGCTTACAATAAGGATTGAATCGAATCGTTCACTTTACATACTTTTAAATGCTTAGGGGGCATCATGATGTTGACAATCAAGCAAACGATGATCGACCAGTTTATGAGCATGCGAATACATAATAAAAAAAGCCATCACCCTCACCCGTCTTATCTGTTAGAGCATCAATTGCTGGAATCTATCACCAGGAAAGATATGGAACGGGCAAGCCTATTACTTAAAAATATCAATCAAATTACCCGCCAATCATGTGCCAGACGCAAACTGCGATCACTTAAAAATTCAGTAATCAGTTCGTGCACCTTGTTTACCCGTGCAGCCATCAAAGGCGGAGTCGATCCTGAAACAGCCTTTCAGCTAAATGATACCTACTTGCAGAAGATTGAAGATCTCACTTCCATTCAATCTATTCATCAGCTTGAGTATTCGATGCTGGACGATTTTATTCAGACCGTAAAAAAGGCAGACAACCTCCCTTATAGCCCGGTCATCAATAAAGCGATCATCTATCTGCACGAACATATCCTATCTGAATTGACATTAGAAGAAATTGCGCAGGCGTGTTACGTCAGTCCCAGCTACTTGTCGCATCTATTCAAAAAAGAGGTTGGGCTGTCCGTTGTCCAGTTTATTAATGAAAAGAGAGTGGAGGAATCGAAATATTTTTTGCTGAACACATCTACTTCTATTGCTGATATAGCTCGGTTATTTCAGTTTTGCAACCAAAGTTACTATACCTCTGTATTTAAAAAGTATGTCAATCAAACTCCCAAACAATACCGGGAGGCAATGGCCACTCCGACATTGAAGGAATGTTAGCATAAAAGACGGGGTATAAGTGTGTTGGAGGGATGTAATATGAACAAAACGATCCAAAGCTCCTTACAAAACCTTGGAGATCACTCTGCTATAGAGTCGTTACACCAGGTGGCAGGTGGAGATATTAATGAAGCTTTTTACGTCAGTACCAGGGAGAATAGCTATTTTATCAAAACAAATGAAGATATACCTACACACTTCTTTGAGGTGGAAGCCAAAGGCTTGGAACTGATTCGAAATACCAACACCATACGAGTCCCGTACGTCTACTATTTTGACCGGCCGGAAAATGGAGCGTCCGGGGCAATCATAATGGAGTGGATCAGCAGCTCTCCTCAAAGCGATACGGCTGAACGGTTGGGACGTAAATTAGCAAAAATGCATCAGTTTGAAAACGATCGATATGGTCTTGAGGATGACACGTTTGTAGGTACGCTTGCACAGCCTAATGGGTTGTTTGAAGACTGGATAGTTTATTACCAGACAAAAAGACTACTCCCCCAGTTTGAATTAGCAAACAGGCAGGGGGTGATGAATCATGAGCGCAGAAATAAAATGGAGCAATTGATCTCCCAACTGGAAAAATGGATTCCAAAACGTCCAGGTGCCTCTCTGCTTCACGGTGACCTTTGGGGAGGAAACTGGATGGCAGGCCCTGACGGGGAGCCATGTTTGATCGACCCTTCTGTCGTTTATGGAGATCGTTCGTTTGAGCTGGCCTTCACCGAACTGTTCGGCGGATTCCCAAAACAGTTTTATGAAGCTTATAACGACATGCACTCCCTTCCATCCAACTATCGCGATACAAAAGAAATCTACCAGTTATTTTACCTGTTAGTCCATTTGAATCTGTTCGGAGAAAGCTACGGCAGGGCTGTTGACCGTATTCTCGCTTCCTATATAGGCTGATTCTTGTCACGAATAGGCTCTTCCCTTGCCTGAATCAGATATTTCCACCAGTTCCATCGGGTAGGGTTCAAAATACGTCTGCCTTTTTAAGTATTTCTTATCGAAACGGATCGTCCATGCTTTCAAGATTGCCAACACCGTACTGAGTGGAACCTTTTCTTCGTGATACCGCCGTAGTTCATCAAGGAAATATCTTTTTTCATCGCCGGTAATATCGTGTTTAAAATAGCCGAAAATATGCTCGCACACATTGATATGTGATGGACGGGAAGCTGGCTTTTCCATAAGTTCACTTAATTTTTCCTCATAGCGGGCATATACGGTCATAACAGGCAAAGAATCGTGATTAGCTGTTAACCGCCCCATTTCTTTCACTATTTGAGGGTGGTATGCCATAAATAAATATTTGTTTTGAGAATGGAATTCAACGAGTCCTTTTAATTTCTCTGTTCTTTTTTGTTCTCGGAAAGCAGCCAGGGTAAACAGCTTTATCAGGAAGTGCTCACGCAACGTGAAATTTTTCAAACGGCCTTCTTCTTCGATTGCCAGTCCGGGAAAGCTCTTCAACACTTCCTGGGCGAAGATGCCGTCGGTTTTCCCAACAACTTGAGGGTTCCCACCTTGACCATATACTTTAACATCGGAAATTCCACACGTTGGCGACCTTCCTTTTAATAGAAAACCATCGATTTCTGGTAACTTGTTCAGATATGCTATAGAAAAACTCACCATCGAATTCGTCAAATTTTTATTGGTCTTCGGCTGGATAAGCTGACAGCCATCTTTCGCTTCTACAAGCCGGATGACATCCCGTGGAATGCCAAGACCGATTTCCACTTCCGGACATACAGGCAGGAACTCCACGAAGTCATCAAGACGCTGTACTACCTTATCGGGAATGGCTTCTCCATTATAACGGACAGGGCCGAATTCCAGGCACTTGCTGACCACTACTCTCGGAGTCGGAAAGTTACGAATCATCACATTTCCTCCTAAAGTACGTTTCGGTTTATGAATCTTTTCAAAAAATTACTATTGGCAATTCAACCTTTTTGTATTAAAATTAATTTTGCTGTATTTTTATGAATGTCCTTATATCACATTATAGGAGTGTACCCCATGAAGAATTTTCGTGTAGCCGATCATTTGAAATTTATTATTCCATCCTTAATCGGTATCATTCTATTTATGGTACCTTTTGCCGATACAACTGAAGACGGTCAGGAAATTATCACTATTCCGATTGCGATTTTATCGGGATGGGTAGAGACAGCGCTTGCTGATCAATTATCGTTTATCATGATGATCATCATTTCCATTACTGCACTTGGATCGGTTGTCATCCGATTGACGGGACCCGCCTTACTCGACCAATTCCCGTTTTTCCAATCTTTATTCTATGTATCGCCGGTATGGCTGATTACGCGGGTCCTGGGTATGATTTTCGCAATCATGGTCTATTATCAAATCGGGCCAGAAGCAATCATTTCTGAGAACACCGGGGGACTGCTGCTGGATTCATTACTACATGTTTTGTTTGCAGTCTTCTTATTCGCCGGTCTATTTTTACCGTTATTACTTAACTATGGACTGTTAGAACTGGTAGGTGTGTTATTGACAAAAATTATGCGTCCACTATTTACGCTGCCAGGACGTTCTTCCATCGATTCCATTGCCTCCTGGCTGGGAGACGGAACCATCGGTGTTTTATTGACAAGTAAACAGTATGAAGAAGGATACTATTCCAAGCGGGAGGCTGCCGTTATCGGTACTACCTTCTCTGTGGTATCCATCACCTTCAGTCTGGTAGTCATCAGTGAAGTCGGTCTGGCGCATATGTTCGTACCTTTTTACTTGACCGTAGGGTTTTCCGGCTTTGTTGCGGCACTTATAATGCCACGGATTCCGCCACTTTCACGTAAAGCACGGACCTATGTAACCGAAGAAGCGGAAGACGTCGAAGAAAAAATTCCAGAAGAACATAATGTGTTCAGTTACGCATATCAGCAGGCAGTTGAACGCGGCAGCAAAGAAACTAGTGTAAAAAAGTTCTTTAAACAAGGTGCACAGAACATCCTTGATATGTGGATGGGTGTAGCACCAATCGTCATGGCGCTAGGTACGATCGCCCTTGTGATCGCTGAATTCACACCATTTTTCACATGGCTGGGTTATCCGTTCATCCCACTATTGGAATTGATGCAGGTACCATATGCAGCGGAAGCTTCGGAAACAATTCTTGTCGGATTTGCAGACATGTTCTTACCTGCCATCATTGGTGCGTCCATTGAAAGTGAAATGACCCGATTCATTATCGCTACTCTGTCGGTCACTCAGTTGATCTATATGTCTGAGGTCGGCGGCTTATTGCTCGGTTCTAAAATACCTGTCAACATGAAGGATCTATTCATCATCTTCCTCCTTCGTACCCTGATTACATTGCCGATCATCGTCCTTGTAGCTCACTTTATATTTTAATAAGAAAAATATACCCCGGACCTCCAGATAGATATTGGAGGGCTCCGGGGTATTGTTATTTTATAGACTACTTGTTCATTTCATCGACAAAGGCCCGACCGGCGCTTAGGCTGGATTGCGGATTTTGTCCAGTGATGAAGTTTCCATCTATTTGTATATGGTCTTCCCAGTTATCTTTAGTAATGAATTCTGCACCTTCTTCGCGGAGCTTGCTTTCCAACATAAATGGCATTAACCCATCAAGTCCTGTATCGCGTTCTTCCGCATCAGTAAAACCTGTGATTTTCTTTCCTTTTACAATAGAATCTCCATTGCTGCCTTTGACGCCGGCAAACCCAGCTGGCCCATGGCATACCGCACCGATCAGCTTACCGTTATCGGCAAAGTGCTGCAGTACATGCTGCAACGTTTTATTATCGGGGAAATCGAACATGGTCCCATGTCCCCCAGGCAGGAATACTCCATCATAGTTCTCAGGTGTAATGTCATCCAACTTCACTGTACTGTTCAGGGGATCCATTACACTATCATCCCATTCATCCGGGAGCTCGTTAGAATAGCTATTCGGATCAATATGAATCTTTCCTCCCTTAGGGCTTGCAGTTGTCACATCATACCCAGCTTGTGTGAATTCCATATAGGGTTCAACAAACTCAGAAAGCCATAATCCAGTTTCATGTTCATCATCAATTTTTTGTGTGCTCGTTACGATCATCAATATTTTCTTAGCCATGGCGTCGCCATCTCCTCCTTTAATGTTGAAACTCTCTCTACTTACTATTTCACATTTCCTGTTATTTCAAACAAAGTAACAGTTTAGTTAACTTCAAATCCCGATACAGGGAAAACGTATCAATGTGCAATCTCCAAAGAAAAGAACAAAAGCGCAAGCGCCTTGCTCACCCCCGACAAGCTTAAGCCAAGCTTCGCCGTGACGTTTTTTGTCACAGAGAGGATTGACTTAAGACCTCGAGGGGGTAGGCGCTGGAGCTGGAAGTAGCCCGCCGCAAAGTGTTATCCACAACCATTAATTTTTATAAATTCCTAGACAATAATAAAGCCGTATCATCCAGGGAAGCCTGGAAGATACGACTTTTTGTTCCAGCTATTTAGGAGGTTTGCTGCCTTTTTCTTAATAAAGGAAGCTTTCCTTCAATGAAGGGTTTTGCCACTGTCAATGCAGGTTTGCTTGATAGCAATAATACGATCAGCATCGATAATACAGCTAAACCTACGACATCCATGATGTTATCCACCTTGAACGCATCGATTTGCCTGAAGAATTGAATGAAGAAACCATGGAGTAAATACACATACAATGTCCTCTGTCCCAAATTGGTAATTCTCATCTCTCTTCGAGGCATCCAGGCGATGACATTGACAATCATCAGACCCGCAAGGACATAGATACTCAAGCGTATTAAGCCACCTGCATCTGCGAGCTCCAACACTTCGTATGACTTGGACCCTAACAGCCAGCCTGAGTTGATTTCAGGCAGGAAGAATAGCAGCCCTGCGACTATGCCCATCACAGCTATTGAAGCAATCTTTACAGGTATGGTACGCCATTTTGCGATGTTTTCTTTCGTCAGCCAGTAGCCTGCCAGGAAGAATGGGAAAAACACAAACGTCCTCGATAAACTATAGGCATGCCCAATCGTATCAAAATAGCCAACCAATATTCCTATCGCGATTGTAATTGCCATCCCAGTAATGGGTGGAATTCTACTGAATAATTGCAGCAGCAAATGCCAGCAGAACATACTGACTAAGAACCATAATGACCAATGGGGATAGAACAGCCCGCTCGCCCAGCCTTCTTTTCCGATAAAAAAGAAATATCCGGTGTAAATCGTTTGGAACATCAAATAAGGAAAAAGTAACTTTTTAGCTAATTTAGCAATATACCCCTTGTTCCCTGCACCTTTTGCGAAAAATCCAGCCAGTAAGATAAAAGCTGGCATATGGAATGTGTAAATCCACATATACAACGTATACATTGGCTTCGATCCATCTGTAAACGGTTGAATCATATGGCCGAACACTACAAGGAATATCAAGATTACTTTCGCATTATCAAACAATGCATCGCGTTTCATATGCCTCAGTCCTTTTTTAGTTTAAAATCATCCTTCACTCTATTCACCTTTTTTGCGTGTTTTAAACAGGTGGTCATGTTTCATTTTATACGGAAATGGCATATTATAAGGCATTTTCAAACAGATGTTATGGAATTTTAAGTGGGGTGATAAACTTCGTAATCAGCCTGTAACAGACCATGAAAAAAGCAGCTGAACTAATCAGCTGCTTTAAGAAACCTTCATTTAATTATTCAGCTCTGTTAACTCTCTGTCTTGATTTTACAGCTAAAACTCCCTTTTGCTGAAGACTCAGGTTCGAGAGAAACTGTTTCCGTTATGGTCACCGAGTCAGGAGAAGGGAGGCTGGGAAACGGTTCGCTATCTGTTTTTTGATGAACGATCCCTACGTTGTAAGAAGATATCTTCCACATTCCCTGCATGACAAGGCTCAATGATTCAGGAAACAAGCCCTCTTTGTAGCTGTTACTATGAGTGAATGATTCTGCCTATCGATATTTCCGTTACTCTTATAAACGCAAGGAGGTCCGGGAAATTGCGAGACTCCTCGAAAATGGTACGCATTTTCTTCGTGCGGTGTTAATTCAAGAAGCTTATTCAAAGTCCTATGGGATGAACATGATCGGTGAGATCCCGCAAGGCGAAGCCTGAGGAAGCTCACCACATGCCCATGGAAAGCGAGTGATTTCCCGGACCTCAAAACGCTCACCAGGACCCAAATTATCTTGAAATCAAGTCTTCGACTTTTCGGCCCTATAATTGAATAAGGCTATTATGAAAAATAAACACCAACGTTCATCAGAGCCAATTATTTAAAATCGATTGCCCAGGAACCGTCAATAAAGACTGGTTCGGTAGTGCCATCAGCTAACTCACCTTGAATTTGTAAATCTTCTGATCCCATCATGAAGTCAACATGTACCAGGCTGTCATTGACTCCCTTTTCATTCATTTCTTCTTTAGACATATCCGATCCACCTTCTATATTCGTCGGATAGGCTTTACCCAAAGCTAAATGACAGGAAGCATTTTCGTCATATAAGGTATTGAAGAAAATATGGCCGGACTGCGAAATTGGCGACTCATGGGGTACCAGGGCGACCTCGCCCAACCGCTTAGCTCCTCCATCCGTTTCAAGCAGGTGCTTCAATGTATCCTCCCCTGCTTCTGCTTTATAATCCACTACTTTTCCATCTTTAAATACAAGTGTGAAATTTTCTACTAAGCTACCGCCATGATTCAATGGTTTGGTACTGGTCACCTTGCCGTTGACCCCATATTTATGCGGCATCGTGAACACTTCTTCCGTAGGAATATTGGGATTGAATTCGATGCCATCATTTGTTTTAGTAGAACCGCCATGCCAGATGTGTCCCTCCGGAAGATCAATCGTCAAATCCGTACCAGGTGCTTTATAGTGAAGCTTACGATATTGCTTTTCATTTAGAAATTCTCGTGCCTGACGTAATGTTTTATTATGCTCGTTCCAGGCTTCTACCGGATCATCCTGGTCGACACGGGTAATCTTGAAAATCTGGTCCCATAATTTATCAACCGCCATTTTTTCCGGGCGGTTCGGGAATACTTTCTTTGCCCATGCCACTTGAGGGAATGCAATGATGTTCCAGGAAACCTTATCATTCATGACATAGTCGCGGTAGGTGGTCAATGCCTGAGCGCTTGCTTTATTAGTAGCCGCGATCCGTTCGGAATCCACATCTTTCATCAAATCAGGATCAGGACCGTAAATGGTTAATAAAGAATAACCATCTTTGACCATCTCCTCTAATCCATCCGCTTTCCACTTTGGAAAGTTGGTCAGTACATCCATTGGGGCGTTTTTCAATTTCATGTACGAAAGCATTTCGTCATTCCATTCCACATGGACGTTTTTTGCTCCTTTGCCATAAGCTTTCGCAGCGATAATCCGTACGATCTCGGAAGCTTCTAATGGGGCATTTAAAATCAAGCCTTGTCCCTTTTGTAAGTTGACTCCTTTTGTAAGAGCTAAATCCGCATATTTTTCCAGGTTCTTTTGGGTGTTTTTCATATTGTTTCCCTCCATCTATTGCCGATTGTTTTGCTATTCTCAATTATTTCATAATTACGTCATCTTTCCCAGCGAGATAACTCCATATCAACGTTACCTGACAATAACAATCAGCAACCGACAATCCATCCTTTATATATCTCCATTTTAAAACATAGAAACCCCCATTGATCAATCATTTGACCAACAGGGGTTTTGGCTATATTTATATAGATCTAGACGGCAATATCTTTTTCAATAGCATCTCTATCATTGAATTTAGTAACATCCAGTTTCCCTAAAATACGTGATGTTAAAGTTCCCGAGGTCATGGCACCGTTGACGTTCAACGCTGTTCTTCCCATATCGATCAATGGTTCCACGGAAATGAGCAATCCCGCTAAATAAACGGGCAAATTCATGGAAGACAATACAATCAAAGCTGCGAAAGTAG
The DNA here is from genome assembly GCF_900107755.1 of Thalassobacillus cyri. GTDB lineage: Bacteria > Bacillota > Bacilli > Bacillales > Halobacillaceae > Thalassobacillus > Thalassobacillus cyri. The sequence continues at coordinate 132,886 of NZ_FNQR01000007.1, forward strand.
CTCCTCCCCCAACTCCAGCTACACCAAAGGAGCTGATCCCGATTATCAAAATCAGTTGGACCAGAAAACCGGGGCTGAGTGGATCGATTCCCACCGTAGGCGCGATCATAACAGCAAGCATAGCGGGATAAATCCCGGCACAACCATTTTGACCGATAGTAGCTCCGAACGAAGCGGACATGTTCGCCGTCCCCTCATCTACTCCCAGACTGTTTTTTTGAGCAGAAATATTCAATGGAATTGTTCCTGCGCTGGAGCGGGAAGTAAAGGCGAACCCTAATACCGGTAATACTTTTTTCACGTAAGTCAGTGGGTTCAACCCTCCAAACGCCAGCAGTACTAGATGAAGGACGAACATCACCAGCAGGGCTACATAGGAAGCGAGCACAAATTTCCCCAGTTCCAATATTCCAGCCACATTCGTCTGGGCAACTGTACTTGCCATCAGACCCATGATGCCATATGGCGTCAAACGAAGCACCAGGGTAACAATGCGCATTACTACTGCATAAACCGCATGGACACCTTTAATAAAGATCGCCGCTTGCTCTGGATTCTTCCTCCTTACCCCAAGAACAGCAATCCCGACAATCGCTGAAAAAATAACAACAGCTATGGTAGAGGTTGCTCTGTCACCGGTCATATCCTGGAACGGATTGGAAGGAATGAATTGTAGAATCTTCTGTGGGGTACTCATCCCTTCTACTTCACCTAATCGTTCTTCCAAAAAGCTTCCTCGCTCTTGTTCAGCCTGCCCCGCTTCAATCTGTTCTGCATTCAAATCAAAGGCAAGAGAACTGCCAACCCCTACGACTGCCGCTACCATGGCGGTGGCTACCAGAATACCTATGATCCACCCTGACATCTTCCCTAATTCGGATGTTTTTTCTAAATTGATGATCGACTGGATGATCGATACCATGACGAGCGGGATGACAATCATCATTAACAATCGAACATATCCACGTCCTACAATACTGTACCAATCTGTCGTTTGAGCTACTATGCCTGATTCTGCCCCGTATGCAATTTGTAAAAACACTCCTAACAGAATCCCAAATCCTAACCCTGCGAATACACGCTTGCTGAATGAAAAATGCTTTTGCTGCATCTTTACCAACGCACCGATAAGTACCAATAAAATAGCAATATTCAAGCCAACTAACAAATGGACCATCACCTTTCTCCATGTATGAAATGGTAAAGCTCCTCTTAAACTAATAATCCTTATCAGTTTAATTGGTTTTAAATAAGATACCGCTATTTTATGCAGCTGTCAATGGATTGTTGCTTATTTTTAATTATATGAAAATTTAATGTTGTCCTAGTAAAAAAAACTCACGCACAATTGGCGTGAGCTTTTCCGTTATTATCCAAGTATTTTATTCAAGTTAGCCATTTCAATCGCTGCCGATGCCGCTTCCCAACCTTTGTTGCCAGCTTTCGTACCAGCTCGTTCAATCGCCTGTTCAATCGTATCCGTAGTAATGACGCCGAAAATCACAGGAATGCCACTCTTACTGGAAGCCTGTGATACTCCTTTAGCAGCTTCGCTGCATACATAATCAAAATGAGGGGTAGAACCTCTGATGACAGCTCCAAGTGTTATAACCGCATCATATTTACCAGATTCAGCCATTTTGGAAGCGATCATTGGAATCTCAAACGCCCCAGGAACCCAGGCTGCTTCCACCTGGTCTATATCTATTCCATGACGCTTCAACCCGTCGAGCGCCCCTTCGTATAGCTTGCTGGTAATGAAATCATTAAATCTTCCAACGACCATTCCAATTTTCAAGTCCGATCCGACTAGATTTCCTTCGTAGTGTTTAACCATGTAGTTTTCCTCCTTCAATCCCTAAAAATGAAATAAATGACCTAGCTTGGATTTTTTTGTTTGCAGATATTTCTCATTTTCAACTCGGCTAGGCATTTGAATCGGCAGTCGTTCTACGACTTCTAATCCATGCCCGCCCAAACCGGAAATTTTTCTCGGATTATTTGTTAATAAGCGCAGTTTGGTGATACCCAGGTCCTTCAAAATCTGGGCTCCAATGCCATAATCCCTTAAGTCAGGGGCAAAGCCCAGCTTTTGGTTAGCTTCTACTGTATCCAGCCCTTGCTCCTGCAGTTTGTAAGCGTGCATTTTATTCAATAAACCGATACCGCGTCCTTCCTGGCGCATATACAACAGAACTCCGCTGCCATTTTCTTCGATTTGACGGAGGGCAGCCTCAAGCTGTGGCCCACAGTCACAACGGTAAGAACCGAATACATCACCGGTCAGGCATTCGGAGTGGACCCGTACCAATGTAGGTTCATCCGGTTGGATTTCCCCTTTAACTAAAGCGACATGTTCTCGGAAATCAACATCATTGGTATAGCCATAAGCTTTGAAATCACCATATTCTGTTGGAAGGTTGATTTCCACTTCCCGTTTGACATGATTCTCATAACGGTTACGGTATTTGATCAGATCTTCGATCGTGATCATGGTCAGGTCAAATTCATCTGCCATTTTTCTCAGATCAGGCACTCTTGCCATCGTTCCGTCTTCTTTGATGATTTCACAAATAACCCCAGCAGGATCTGAGCCAGACAGCTTAGCTAAATCTACAGCAGCTTCCGTATGACCAGCACGACGCATAACTCCTCCTTCTTTCGCTAACAAAGGGAAAATATGGCCAGGTTTATTAAAATCCTCTGGTTTCGATTCAGGATTAAGCAGTTGTTTGATGGTTTCTGCCCGCTCAGCTGCTGATATTCCAGTCGTTGTATTTTTATGATCTATACTGACTGTGAAAGCTGTTGCCAGCGAATCCGTATTTTTTTCTACCATCGGGAATAAATCCAGCTTCTCAGCAATCGGCTGGCTGACTGGAGCACAGACTAATCCTTTTCCATAAGTAATCATAAAATTGATCATTTCTGGTGTCGCATATTCCGCCAGTCCAATCAAATCCCCTTCATTTTCCCTGTCTTCATCATCACAGACGATAACGACCTTTCCTTGCTTCAAATCTTCTAAAGCTTGCTCAATAGAGTCAAACATTTCGGTCACCTCTCTCAATTTCCTCCAAACCCGTGGTCATCCAGGAATGCTTTCGTCAAGTTTGAAGATTGGCTCTTTTGGCTGTGTTGCCCAGATAGAAAATGAGCAACATATTTACTGATCATGTCACATTCAATATTTACGTTATCCCCAACACCTTTCGCGCCAAGGACTGTATGATCCATTGTGTGTGGAATCAACGATATCGTGATGGTATCTTCGCTGACTCCAAAAACGGTCAAACTCGTTCCATCGACCGCGACCGATCCTTTATAAACAAAATAACCCAGTAAATCACCGGATAAAGATATCTCATAATAAACCGCATTCGCGCGGCTATTTTTGCTTACAATCGTTCCTTTTCCATCAATATGCCCAGAAACAAGGTGGCCCCCGAACCTTCCATCTGCTGCCATCGCCCGCTCCAGGTTCACTTTGCTGCCTTTTTTCAGCTCATTTAAATTCGTGGCGTGGTAGGTCTCTGGCATGACATCAAAAGAAATAGCCTTATTTTTAATTTCAGTAATTGTTAAACATACACCGTTAATAGAAATACTGTCTCCAAGCTTTGCATCCTCAAGAATAGTATGAGCTGTAATGGTTATTTCCATCGCTTCGGTTTTAGATGTGATGGCTTGGATTTCTCCAATTTCCTCTACAATACCTGTAAACATGTTAAGTTCTCCCCTTTGGAATGGCTGTCACTTTTATATCTTCACCAACCATTTCCGTCGAATGAATACGTAAATGAAGTGCTTGCTTCAGCTGCTCAAACCCTTTTCCTTCTACAGGAGTAAGAGCATCTTTACCGCCTAACAGCTTCGGTGCGATATAGGCGACCAGTTCACTGACTTTTCCAGCGCGTACAAAAGCGTCGGCAATCGTTCCTCCACCTTCTACAAGTAAAGAAGTGATATTCTTCTCACCCAAATAGCGCAGCACTTCCGGGATCTTGATTGCTGGAGATTTCAATGAGATGACCTCGACATGGTCTTTGGACCGGTATGCTTTCAATTGATGCGGAGACACTCTGCTGCTCGTAATAATCCAGGTAGGAGCCTCATCGTTTTGTATCAGTTGAGAAGAAAGCGGTGTCCTAAGATGATTGTCAAGTATGATGCGTACTGGGTTTTTGCCATTACCTTCCATGCGTGTAGTCAATTTAGGATCATCGTTGATTACGGTCTGGACGCCAACTAATATCGCATCACAACGACGACGATACTGATGACCATCGTTTCGTGCATTTTCACCCGTTATCCATTGGCTTTCCCCAGATGAAGTAGCAATTTTCCCATCAAGAGTCATGGCGGTTTTCAAATAAACGTAAGGTTCACCCGTTTCAATAAAATGAAAAAAATTGGCATTCAAGCTGTCAGCTTGCTCTCTCAGAACACCAGTTGCCACTTCAATTCCGGCGTTTTCCAGCATTTTGATACCTCTTCCGGCTACCTTCGGATTTGGATCATCGGAAGCGATAACCACTCGTTTCATTCCAGCATCAATGATTGCCTGTGCGCATGGCGGTGTTTTTCCATAATGACTGCAAGGTTCCAGGGTTACATAAATCGTTGCATTTTTGGCCTTATCACCAGCCATCTTCAAGGCGTTTATTTCTGCGTGGGCTTCACCCGCTTTCACATGGACCCCAAGTCCGACCACTTCATTATCCTTCACGACCACCGCTCCTACAGATGGATTTGGCGAGGTCTGGCCTACTGTGGTTTTTGCCATATCAATGGCCAACTTGATATATTGTTCATCTCGATCCATATATTCCTCACCTCCATCATTCCTGTAGGACATTCATCCATCATAGTTATCATTAGAAAAACTTGGCTTATCGCCAAGATGGCGAAAACCTAAGTGTTTCTTATTCTTTAATCCTTTAAAAAAGTTAAACTTTCTTAAAGTACAACAAAAAGACCCTGAAGAAGGCATACTTCTCCAGGGTCACCGTAAATGTCTTTTATTTTTGAGTATGTTTAAGAAGCCATACTTCCAGAATTTATGACCATTTACCTCTTTCCTTCTCCCATCCAGACTGTCACTGTCGGCTTTGGAATTTCACCAAATCAGGGGGAACACCAGATGCCACGCATCCTTTTTCAAAGTTGCCTTTGAAGGTATTCCCCGTCGCGGGCTGAGAGTTTGAAGCTCATTACCGCCGGTTGAGAATTTCACTCGACCCCGAAGGAATTACGCATATTCGATTGGTTCTTATAATTTAATATAAAGGAAATAACGTAATTTAGCAATCGATCTGAATTTTAATTTATAAATAGGTTCGCTTACAGTTATTCCCACCATATTTCCCCACTCTCAGGTTACACTATAAAAAAGAGAGTTAGGAGTGAAAGTAATGAAACGAAAAGAACAAAAAGATAAAGGTTATTCAGATTTTGCTAATGTAGAAACGCAACGAAATTTTTTGACACATGAAGACTTTACTGAAGGACCATACGGATCACCAATTAAAAAGTACGATCTTGCTGAAAATAAAAGCACACCATGGAAAAAAGGACAGCAGCCATATAGTGCTTTCACATACGAAAACCGTAATCTTCATGAAGGTCTACCACGTCAATATCCACAAGCTCACCCGACCCACGATGATAAAGAGATGGAAAGTGAAGCCCCATACGACCACGCTTCAAATAAAGGGGATAGTTAAACCGGCATGGTATAAAAAAGGGGGGTTGTCCCAGTAAGACAACTCCCCCATCATTTATTTCTAGTTAACGATTATTCATTATTTCATATTCCTTCAGTGTTCATCAATACGACTCGCCATCCATCAGGATCTGCTATGGTTGTACCTTTTTCTTTCCAATATCCGTTTTCAGGTTCAACCTCACCATAGCCGAATTGCTTCAATCTCACCACTACGTTATTCAGTTGATTTTTATCAGGTATGTAAAAAACCAATAAATTATCTCTTGTAGGTGCCGGGCATGAACTTCCTTCATCATGACTAGTGAATTCAAGGTGGTATTGAGGATTGGGCATTCCTAAAATCACACCCTTGTACCCTCTATGACCAGAAAATTCTGTGAGTCTTTTCAACCCGATTCCTTCTTCATAAAATTCTATAACTTCAGCTAGTTTATCCGTAGGCCTAGCGACCCTTACTTGCACTGCAGAAAAGTCGGTGAACTCCACTCACAACACCTCTTCCTTATTTCATCACTTTATCCCAGAATATCATAAAAAAGCAGTTCACGCTGAAGTTTAATACACTCCACATTTGAACTGCTTTTTCATTTATAAAACCCCCCATTATCCTGTAATTGACGTATCCGCTTCTAATGATAGCTCTACATTCCCTTTTATCGCTTTCGATATCATACAACTTGTTTCAGCTTTTTTAACCAGCCTATCCAGTCGGACTAAGTCATCTTTTGAAGCGTCTTTTTTCAAAACAACCTTAGGCCGGTGAATGATCTTTTGATAAGTAAAAATACCGTCGGTTACATCCACAATACCTTCCGATGTTAATCCCATCTCTTTCAATGGAAGGCCGGCGCGTTCAATCATAGCTGCCAGGGTAATTATATAACAGGTGGACGCTGCTCCAAGCAGCATCTCATCAGGATTTGTACCGATATCAGGTCCATTCATTTCTTTAGGGATAGATATTTCTGTTTTCAACTTTCCAGCGTCAATGTAGCCGACGTTATTCCTTCCGCCTGGCCAATCGGCTTTTAAATGGAAATGATGTTCTGCCATCTTCATTCCCCTCTCTCATTTGTTATGTCTATTTTATAGAAGAACATGCTGGAATTACAAAAAAAACAACCATGCCTTGCGGTGGCATGATTGTATTACTGTTCTTTCTCAAGTAATTCTTTTAAAACAATAGCGTGGTTATGCTCTTCATTCTTTGCACCATACAGCAAAACAAGTCGTTCATTCTCTGCCATCTTTTTCAGTTGCTGCAATTGATGTTTACGTTCTTTACTGTTATCAATTTGTTCTTTGTAATACTCTTTAAATTCTTCATACTTCTCGGGATCATGATCGAACCATTGTCTGAGTTCTTTGCTCGGTGAAATTTCTTTCATCCATTCATCTACCTGCGCTTGTTCTTTCGAAATTCCACGGGGCCATACTCCATCAACAAGAACGCGATTGCCTCCTAAAGGATCAGACTCATCATAAATCCTTTGTAAAACGATAGACATATTTCTTACCCCTTTCTTATCCTTACCTTTTCTTATTACCTGCTTTGCAAAAAAGTAAACCCCTTTTCAAATTCGCTCTGTTTAATTTCACCACTCGTGTAGATTATTATCGAATATACATTCGTAACAAAGCTTTTACAGCGTAAAAACAATAAAGGGGATGGCTATCGTATAAGCTGTTCTTTATATGTATAAAAGTTCTTCCTTCGGGATTAATAATTAACAGATTCTACCTATGGGGAAGTGAAAATATTGGATCCAGTCATGTATGCACGAGCTTTATTCGGCAGCTCTCTGGTCTTTCATATCATATATGCCACACTTGGAGTAGGCCTTCCTTTGATCATCATTTTAGGGGAAGTCATGAATTTAATAACGAAAGATAGGCATTACGCTATTATGGCAAGAAGAATCACTAAAGGATTTGCAATCCTGATTGCTGTGTCTATTGCCTCCGGAACTATTGTCGGTGTCCTTTTATCCTTACTATGGCCAGGATTCATGGAGATGGTAGGGCAGGTCATCGCTCTGCCCTTTTTAATTGAAATATTCGCTTTTTTAATAGAAGCAGTATTCATGTCTATTTATCTTTATGCGGCAGACAGACTATCCTCGCCTATGCGTCTTCTAAGTATAGTCCTTGTCGCAATAGGTGCAGTAGGTTCTGCTATTTTAATTACTGATGCCCATGCTTGGATGAATACACCGGATGGATTCCGAATCGTCAACGGAGAAGTGGTCGATGTTGATCCGTTAGATGCATTTTTCAATCCCAGCTTCTTTACCACGGCCATTCATGTCACTGTATCTGCATACATGACTGCAGCATTTGTAATGGCATCTGTTGCAGCCTTCAAACTGCTGAAACGTAATAAAACTAACGAGGAACGGGCGTATCATATGAAAGGTTTGACTATGGCTCTTGTTCTAGGTGCCGTTATGTCTATGGCCACTGCTGTTAATGGCCATGAAACTGCTCAAATGCTGCACGAATATATGCCTAGAAAACTCGCGGCTGCTGAAGGATTATTTGAAACACGAACCCACGCCCCTTTAGCTATAGGAGGGTTTACAGATGAAGAAAGCGAGTCGGTGCTATTCGCCATTGAAATCCCCTGGGCTTTAAGCTTCTTAGCTGGAAACCGTTTTGACACGGAGGTTATGGGGTTGAACGAATTTCCGAAAGATGAATGGCCGCCATTATTCGTCCATACCCTGTTTAATGTAATGGTTGGAATTGGAACTTTACTTCTCCTTTATTCCTTGTTCCTTATCGCGTGGAAGTTCGTGTTAAAGAAAAGTTTCAAACCTTGGATGCTGGCTGGCTTAACAGCTGGAGGTCCCTTGGCCATAATAGCTATTGAAGCTGGTTGGCTTTTCAGTTGTATTGGACGACAGCCCTGGACAATTACTAATGTGATGAAAACCACAGAAGCTGCTACCAGATCTAATTATGTAGGACTTCTGTTCTTTTTGTTCATAGGATTATATATTGCGTTGTTATTCATCACCAGTTTTGTTTTGTATACCTATTTTAAGCGGAATCCGGTCATAAAAGATTTAAAGGAGGGATGAAACATGGAAGCATCTATTATAGCTATCACAATACTCTGGAGCTTTTTATACATTTATTCCATGCTTGGTTCCCTTGATTTTGGGGCAGGGTTCTGGGGAATGATTTACGGAAGAAAAAATAACACCGGCGCTTCCTTAATTGCCAACCGTTTTTTATCTCCCACATGGGAAGTGACAAATGTATTTCTTGTCTTGTTTGTAGTAGCTTTATATAGCTTCTTTCCTTTTGCTGCTGCGATGCTTGGGATTTTATTTATCCTTCCCATTGGGTTGGGCTTAGTTCTGTTAACTATACGGACAACTTTCATGGTTTTTTCACATTCAGTTAAAAGATATGGAAGGTTGCTGCAAGTCATTTCAGGCATAACCGGTGTTCTTATCCCTGCATTATTGGTAAGTATTTTGCCCGTAACGCTCGGAGGCTTCGTCACCATGAATAACGGAGAACCTGAGCTGCTATACGGAAAACTGTTGACCAGTTTTACCACGTATGCTCATATTCTGTTTGGTTTATGTACCCAGTTATTTTTATCATCGTTATTCTTAGCGGATTATGCCTCAGTTTCAAATGATCAAAAAGCCGCTCAACTTTATCGCAAACACGCAATAATGGCTGGTCCGGTCACTATTATTGTTGCAGTGCTTACCTTATTCACATTAAACCATGAGGCCTCATGGTTTTTAGCAAATGCAGAAAAACAAATTTATGGGTTCAGTATGTCCCTGTTGTTATTTTTATTTGGATATGCTGCTTTGTTTTTAAAAAACTCCAACGGAAAACGTGGACTTTTTCGTTACGCGGTTATATTTGTAGTCCTGCAATATGGGTTTGCCATTTATGCATACGGTGCCTCCCATCTGCCATATATGGTTTATCCTCACCTTAGTATTAACGAAGCATTCACCAACCCCTCCATGTTTTATGCATTATTACTAGCCAGTTTTATTGGGTTGACGATTTTAGTACCAGCCTTCGTACTATTTTGGAAGCTTTTTCTTAAGGATAAAAGGTATCTGCAGCAATAATGTCACTTATAGCTTTCCCAATCTTTTTTAAATCGTGCTAATTTTATTTGCAGTTGGGTGATCATTTCTGTGAGGTGCTGAAGATCATTTATGTCAACTTCTTCTTCTTCCATCGACTCAACAACTTGGTTCAACATATGAATGCGCTTCTTTATATATCTGAATTGTTCGATCGGTTCTTTTGATGCTTTTCCCACTGTTACACCTCCTCTGTAATAAAATATACCAAAACAGCCGCGCCTGCCAGGCACGGCTGTTTGTCTTATTCTTCCGGAAGTTCTTTTTTGCTCGATAAAAACCACCCAGCAGCTGCAATCAGTACCAGCACGCTGTAGAAAATAACTTTCCACAAAGTCGAATGAGCAAAGTGTTCATCTAAGATTTGGATATTTGGATGTGCAAGTACGGAGACGACCAGCTTGACACCTACCCAACCGACGATGACAAAAGCTGCAATTTCCAATCCAGGACGGGTCTGTAGCAGCTTAACAAATACATTGGCAGCAAACCGCATGATGATAATACCGATCATACCACCCGTCAATACTACCGCAAACTGAGCACCGTCCAGGCTTCCCACATCAGGTAGAGCTGTGCCCGGGAGTGAAACAGCCAATGCTACTGCCGCCAGTATCGAGTCGACTGCGAATGCTAAATCAGCAATCTCGACCTTCAGCACAGTCGCCCAAAAACCTTTTCCACGTTCTGGCCCTGCATCTTTGTCAACTTCTTTTTCATCATCTTTGCCTTTCCACTTGTCATATAAATGCTTGATGGAAATGAACAGTAAGTATGCAGCACCAAGAGCCTGGACCTGCCATACGTCTACCAGGAAAGAGATGATGAACAACGAACCGAAACGCAATACAAATGCTCCGGCCAGCCCATAGAATAATGCTTTTTTTCGTTTCTCTTCCGGCAGGTGTTTGACCATAATGGCAAGTACCAGAGCGTTATCCGCTGCCAGTATCCCTTCAAGACCGATGAGTACAATCAGTACCCAACCATATTCAATCAATAATTGCGTTTCCATAATAAGTCCAGCTCCTCTAAATAAAAAATGATCCCCACCTCATGGCAAAGATCATAAAAACAGACCTTTACCAAGAGTGGTAAAGGTCTCGCTAACAACGAATGTTGTCAATAAAGCCGGGGATCACTCCCGAAATGACGACTTTATTGTTTAAAGCTACTCCCCTTTAAGGAAATACTAATGTACTGAATATCATACCATGAAGCGTTAGAAAGTCAATTGCTTTATCTAACGTTCATCGTCTATCTTTTTGTCATAGCTGCTATATTCATCCTATACCCATATTCAGCTAAAATAATCCTATTTATTAATTTTTTTATAACCGACCTACCACTATCTTTATTGTTTACATGAAGGATATAATGGATACATAATGATAGTTATTATTTTACATAAAAAAGGTGTGTGTTTAGTTTGTTGGATAAAGCCTGGTTCCGAGTATTGGTCGCTGCTATCCTCGTTTCCTTACTTATTTTCTTATTAGCAAAAATCGACTTCATCTTCGATCCATTATGGTCTACCATTGGTGCAGTCGCGGTGCCTTTCATCGGTGCCGGGATTCTTTATTATGTGACGCGGCCGCTCATGTACTTTTTAGAGAAGTATAAAGTACCACGACTGCTTGCTATATTGGCTGTTTACTTGGTATTAATATTGATCGGGTATATCATCACTCAATTCATAGCACCGATCGCCCAGCAGCAATTTTCCCGTCTGATTGATAATCTCCCTAAGATGATGGAAAGTGTTCAACAATTCATTGTCTACTGGCAAAACAACCAATCGGTGCTTCCAGCACAAATTTCAGAAGCGATCAAACCGGAAAATATCATGAATAATGTAGAGAAATATTCCGAGAGTGTAACTACTGCACTAATCAATTTCCTCTCTTATTTAGTCAGTTTCGTATTTGCTTTAGTACTGGTTCCTTTTTTCCTGTTTTTCCTGTTGAAAGATGGAGAAAAACTGGTACCATTCATCCGTCAATATTTAAATAAGCGTGTCGGCGACAGTTTTGCACGGTTGGCCCAATCTGTGGATCACACCCTGCAGGCGTTCATCCAGGGGCAGCTGCTCGTCAGTTTTTTTGTCGGCGTATTACTCCTTATCGGTTATCTGATTATACGCCTTGATTATGCTTTGACACTCGCTTTATTTGCCATGTTAACCAACGTCATTCCATTTATTGGTCCTTTCCTGGCTGTCATCCCTGCGATGCTTGTCGCTCTTTTTCAGGACCCGATCATGGCAGTATGGATAGCTGTGATCATGTTGATCGCCCAGCAGATTGAGGGCAATTTGATTTCTCCAAATGTGATGGGTAAAGCATTAAGCATCCACCCGCTTACCATCATCACATTGATACTCGCCGCAGGAAGCATTGCCGGGTTCCTTGGAATCCTGTTCGCCATCCCGGTCTATTCCGTGGTGAAAACGATCATCCACCACCTTTATCAGGAATGGATGGCAAGCCGAGAAAAGAAAATCACAGATATCGATTGATCAACCCTCCTATCCTACGATAGGAGGTTGAATTTTTATGTGATTGCTTACGATAACAATCAATACGTAAAAAGGAGAACATCTTTATGCAAGAAACACCTAAACTTTGGACCAGGCCATTCATTTTTCTATTGTTAGGGAACTTATTCACCTTCATGAGTTTCCAAATGCTGCTGCCTAACCTCCCTCCTTATATTGAGTCTATTGGCGGAAGCAAAATGGAAATTGGTCTTGTCACCACCATGTTTTCCATAGCAGCAATTTTGATCCGGCCATTCATCGGCCATATTTTAATGACCAGAGAAAGAAAACTGCTTGTATTAGCAGGATCCGTTTCTTTACTGGGCATGACACTCCTTTATCCGATTACGCAAATTGTGATCGTTCTACTGATGCTGCGGTTTGCCCATGGACTTGCCTGGGGCTGGTCGACGACTACGAATGGAACCGCAGCGGTAGATATCGTACCAAGGAAACGTGTCGGGGAAGGAATGGGTTACTTCGGACTTTCCATCACAATCGGTATGATCATAGCCCCGAGTCTTGGAATATTCCTTTACCAGCATTACACATTCAATCTTTTGATTTGGATTTCAGCAGCACTGGGCATTGTCGCCATCCTATTATTTTCTTTTACCAGCTTCCACACACCGGACAATGTCAAGGAGAATCAGGAAGCCCCTCCTAAATTTTCATTTGCAGGTTCCTTAATTGAAAAAAGGAGCTGGTACCCGGCATTAGTTACTTTTTTTACGACCTTCGGTTATGGTTCAATCGTTACCTATATCGTTATTTTCGGCACCGAACGAGGGTTGAGCGGGACTTATCTGTTTTACTTATTCAATGCATTATTTGCAACAATTTCAAGACCCGTCACCGGGCGTTATTTTGACAAGAAAGGTCCATGGAATCTGATAAAGGTATGTACATTGCTCGCTTTTATTGCGATGTGGGTGCTGGCATTTGCTGAAACAAATATGCACTTGATCATATCAGGCGCCTTATTCGGTCTCGGTTACGGTTCGATGATGCCTGCATTCCAGGCCTGGGTTATTTCTAAAACGACTACAGCCAGAAGCGGGATTGCCAATGGGATGTTCTATTCTTCGATTGATCTCGGTATAGGATTAAGTGCTGTTGTATTAGGTGTAATCTATCAATTTGTTGAAACAGCATCATTATTCAAGATATCCAGTTTCCTTTTCCTGCTCGTCTTTATCCTGACCTGGCTGGATGCAAGGAAACAGACAGAACCCTGGGAGCCTGTCAGCTGACAAAGAAAAATATCCATAGTAAAAATGTAAGTAGTTTCTGTTCCATTAACAAGAGCATTATGGAACTCTCAGTTCCAAGATATTGTATGAGGGGAAGGGCTCCGGGAAACGATTCGCTTTCCGTGGGCGTGTGCTGAGTCTCCTCAGGCTTCGCCTTGCGGGGCCGCACCTATCCCGCATTTCCCACAGGACTTTGCATTTTCAGCTTGACTTAACCCACGCACGAAGGAAATGCGTAGCATTTTCAAGGAGTTTCACCGTTTCCCTACACCCCTTATTACATGAGTTTTTTCGGAACCGAGCATGCGTACTACTTTTCAGAATGGTAGAAATAACAATCCCCGTTTACTTTGAAAGATGGTTTCGTTTCTCAATATTAGTAATGGGGATCTGGAAATGGCAAGACTCCTGCGGGAAAGGATAGACCGGCAAGACCCCACAGAGCTTTAGCTCGAGGAGGCTTGCCGTCTTCCCCGCGGAAAGCGAGCTATTTTCAAGACCCCATTTCTCCAAGTAACAGTTCGAAACCACTGTTCAGCAATCGGGAGCTTTAATTGAAGAAAACTCATCTATAATGTAAGTTTCTGAGAGCTTTCCTTAGTGGAAATGGCATCATACAAAAAACCACGAAGAAAATGAATTCTTCGTGGTTTTTTCATTTTAAGGTGGCTTTTGGGACAGCGCACCTTACGCATCAAAATTACTCAGCATTTGCTTCTTCGATTTCTTTTTGAAGCTTGTCTAGAATCTTACCATCTACAGTAGAAACTTCATTACGATAGAAGTCACGTACAGGCTTTGCTTTTTCTTTGAATGCTTGGCGCTGTTCTTCAGACAACTCTACAATTTCAGTTGGGTTTTCCTCATCATTTTTGATAACTTCCAGATATTCTTCGTTTTGTTTCTTTTGCTCTTCAAAAACCCACTCTTGCATTTCTTCCGTAGTTTCTGTAACCATCTTTTGCAGGTCTTCAGATAGACCATCGAACCAATCTGTATTGACAGTGGTCATCGCTACATAGTTGTTGTGGTTAGAAAGTGTCATATAATCCTGTACTTCATGGAAAGAAGCATCTCCAATAAAGAAGATTGGATTTTCTTGTCCTTCCACTGTACCGCGGTCAAGAGCTGTATATAATTCAGACCAGGACATTGGTGTCGGCTGCGCTCCATAGGCCTTGTAAGACTCAAGAATCAAAGGAGATGTCTGGGTACGCATTTTGAAGTTCTGGAAATCTTCTGGTGTTTCAATCTTCTTACTGGAAGTCCACTGCATAGCACCTTCCGTCCAGAAAGATAGTGGAGTAATGGAATGTTCTTTGTATTTATCTACTAAATCCGTGTTCAACGCTTCACTCGTATTCAAAATTTCTTGTGTCTTTTTAACACTGTCCGGGAATAAGAAGTGAAGGGCGAAGATTTGTCCTTCTTTTACCATGTTACCTGTAAAACCAGGAGACATGATTGCCATCTGAACAGCACCACTTTGCAGCTGCTCTACCTGGTCACTTTCTGTACCTAGGCCGCCGTACTCATAAACTTCGATATTCACTTGACCATCGGATTTTTCTTTCATGCGCTTGGCAAATTCTTCAGCGTACTCATATTGTACTTGTCCTTTTACTTCTTCCGTGACAAATTTCCAATTTTGTGTTTCACCGCCGGAGCCTGAATCGCCGCCATCTCCGCCGTTACCACCACAAGCAGCTAAAACCATACCAATGGACAACAATAGTATGAAACTAATTAAACCCTTTTTGTTAAAAATAGTAATTACCCCCTACAAATTTTTTATATTATCCCCCACTTTTTACAATAAAATAAGTGAGAGCTCCTCAAAGAAAATCAACAAGAACGATACAAATACCAGCATGATGATGTATGGCGGGGTTCCTTTGATAACTTCCAGATACGGTTTATTGAATACCGCACTAGCAGTAAATATGTCGACACCGAATGGTGGTGTTGCAGACCCCAATGCTGCCTGGAATGTAATAACCACACCTAAATGGACAGGATCTACACCTGCACTCATCGCAGCTGGATAGAAAATCGGAGTCAAAACTAATATGACAACGATGGGATCGACAAACATACATCCGATGAAGAAGAACAATGTAACCATAAGTAAAACGAATATTGCACTTGGCTCAGGTCCAAGCACGGCCTCTGTGATCATCTGCGGTATTCTCGCAAACGAGATGACCCAGGTGAATGCTTGTCCGCCTGCTACCAATACGAATACAGCAGAAGTGACCAGCCCGGTAGAGCGTGCGATTTTAGGCAATTCTTTAATATGAATAGAACGATAAATCAATACTTCAAGAATGAAAGCGTAAAGAACAGAAACACCAGCTGCTTCCGTAGGACTGAAGATACCTGCATAGATCCCACCGATAATGATGATCGGGAACCCTAAAGGGAGCAATGCTCTTCGTAAAGTCCTGAATCTTTCTCCCCAGCTTGATTTTGATGTCAAGGGAATGTCGGCAACTTTAGCATAAACGATACTATAAATTGCAAATAAAAGGAAAACGATAACACCTGGAACGATACCGGCAATGAACAAGTCTCCGACAGATGTCCCCGAAACAAGACCATACATGATCATCCCGATACTTGGTGGCACGAGCAATGCGATATCACTGGAGTTGATGATCAACGCAATCGCTGTAGGATCTTTATACCCGACCTTCAATAACCGTTCTCGCATCGGTGTACCAATTGCTACGACCGTCGCTTGGGTTGACCCGGAAATGGCCCCGAATAATGTACAGGCAGCTGCTGTAGTAATCGCATATCCACCACGCAGATGACCGATGAAAGAACTGATGAAATCGAGCAATCTATTCGATGTTTTACCAGTGGTCATAATATCTGCAGCAAAGATAAACAACGGAACAGCCAGTAGTACATAAGGCTCGATTCCCGTAGCAAACTGCTTCATCAAAATCATTACGTCTAAATTAGGAAAATATAAGAAAAGTACAACCAGTGGTGCCGCCATAAGCGGGATCATCATTGGGAAATTCAATAACAATAGTACAACCATGATTGTTAATAGAGTAGCTACCATATTGTTTTCCTTTCTTGATCAAATTTGTGTGCTCTGATATTAGTGTAAATTATAGGTGAAGTTCCTCTTCTACATCCCGTTCATTCAACTCTTTGTCATTATAATCTTTCGCATCTGTCCCTAAGTACACTTCATCCCTGTTTGTGATATTGATAAGCATATTTCGTAAAAATTGAATGCCCCCCAGCGTAAACCCGACAGGGAGTGCAATATACATATAGTAAGATGGAACCTGCATCGCTGAAGTCACTCGTCCTGAATCCTTTAAATCAACGACATATAAATATGAATAATAAGCAAGTACAAACAGGAAAAAAGCTGTTACCGCGGGGATAAGAATCATAAGTATCTTACGTACTTTGAATGGTGCCAGATCATAAAACGCTGACATACTGATATGTCTGCCTTTTCGCGCAGCGTAACTGATCCCCATAAAAGTTGCGATTATGACTGAAAACTGACTTACTTCGTCAGCAAAAGGCGGGGAGTAAGTGAATAGTGCTCTTAGAAGAGCCTTACCAACGACCATTACTGCAATAACAATTACAGCATAGCTTAAAATGAATTCTTCTAATTTCAATATGAAATTGTCTAGCATCCTAAGTAGTTTCAATGTAAGTATTCCTCCTAAAATAGTGCAGGAATTATCAGAAAAAAAGCTCATGTATTCTCTATCATACCTAATAGATTCCGCTTACTCAAACTTTCCTATTTTATATAATACGCTTTCAAGGCACAAAAAAAAGGATATAGGTCATATAGTAAGCACATAGTTATATATTGTCTGAAATACTGGGTAATCATCCTTATTTTAATATATTATCAGAAAATTCACTAATTTACCACCTGAAAAAGTAACTTGTTTCTACCTTTTGGTGATTAGTGGTGTATTATAATTCAGTATGAAAGCGATATACGACAGACTCCCCTATAGGAAAATAGCCTATTTTTTTATAAATGGAATTAGAAGCAGGGTTATCGGCATCCGTATAAAGACTGCAAAATTGAAAGCCATGATCTAATAACTTTTTAGTAAGTGACCAGACAGCACTGGTAGCATATCCCTTCTCTTTATGCCTGTCGGGTGTGTAGACAGCGTTGACAGTCGCTCCGTTCCTTGTATTTCTAGATTGGTTCACCATCGAAACCGGCTCATTATCGACTACCCACAGATGCATGGTACCTGCAGTTACCATACGCTCCGCCAAAACGTCTGCATCATCTTTAATAGACAGTTCCCCGGTTTCAACTCCAAAATTGTACAGCCAGCTGGCAATCAAGCCTTTTTCTGCTATGCCTGCAACTTTCAATTTCCCCTTCCCTAAATTGATTGGCTGCAATGCATCTAGGCGGTATACATATTGGTTCATATGTACCCTGTTATTTCTTTTGCTTCTTTTTGTATAAGCATGGATCAATTTTGTTGCCCCTTTCTTTTCACCAACCACTCCACCGACAGGGTAATCGTTATAGAAAAGAAAATCAGCAGCTGTTTGAAAAACGGAATCATCCGCATCGCAAGCTGGCAGCACCCATTGATTCCTCATTGTATGTATAAGGGTGTAAACGACCTCCTCACCGTTCTCCAACGTTATTAAATCTGCTTTTGCCGGTTGACTTCTCAAGCGCTCCGCGATCCCTAAAGGCAAATTATTTAACGCTTCTTCTTCCATTAACAAAGATTCGACCTTTTCGTAATATACTTGTGGATCTTGATATGTCTTTACCTCCATCATCTCTCCCCCTTTTATAATAGGCTCTGCTAAATCTCAGTATCTATTTTACAGTTAAAGCTCCCTTTTACATGAAGACTCAGTTTTGAGATAGTTGGGACCATTACCATGAGAGGAATAGGATGGTCAGGGAAACGACTCGCTTTCCAGCTTCATCGCCTAGACACTCGCGACATAAGCAGTCCATCAACGGGAAGAAAGAGCCCTTCCCTTTTGCTGTTCTGCTTATGCGTGTCGTGTCTCCCAAGGCGATTTACCTTAAATTTGAATAAAAGGAATAACTTGATTGATGAATGTAAAATAAAAAAATTTTAAAGTGTTAAAAACGATTTATAACCCTTGGTGTATCAACATTTCCGGAGGGAGTCTCGCCGTTCCCCTTCCCATCCAGCCAGTTTTGAATAAACGGACCCTTCATGTGTGTAGCTGAAATCTTCATCTTGAGACATTTATAAAGAGTGTAAAGGGTCCAACGTCTTCTTTCAAAATTATCATAGGGTGGTTTACAGAAGTATGATTTCGAGAACTTCCTATGGCAAAAGGCGTAAGGGAACTGCGAGACTCCTCGAAAATGCTACGCATTTCCTTCGTGCGTGGGTTAAGTCAAGTTGTAAATGCAAAGTCCTGTGGGATATGCGTGTTAGATAAGACCCCACAGAGCGTCAGCTCGAGGAGGCTCATCACTCGCCCACGGAAAGCGAGTCGTTCCCCAACGCCCCCTTCTCCCACACAATATCCCAAGTCTTCTACTTTACGGTCTTATTGTTGAATAAGACTTTTTGTAAAAAAAAAACAACGTTTAACAGAGTTTTCAGATAAAATTTCAATAACTATACCATACTTGACAATCCCTCTACAATAGAATTAGAGGTGATGACAGTGACAAATAAAGAAATCCAGGATCAAATTGCTGAATTAAAATCTGACTATATCCGTATTCAGGGAGATTTAGATAAGATTGAAGCTACTGGTGGAAATGTTTCTAATGCAGAAAAGCAGTTACAGCAAATCGAAACTCAGTTGAAAGCACTGAATACACAACTGGCAGAAAATAAATAACAAAGTGCCGGCTGCCAAAGAGTTATGGCGCCGGCACTTTGTTTATGACTGCTCGGTTTCATTCCGCTGTTCTTCCAGACGTGTTTGTATTTTGTCTCGTTCTTTATCCGGGGGCATGAGACTGACAACGACGTCTCCCTGTTCTGCCTTTGTTGCAAATTCTTCTGTAAAGAAATCAATCTTCCCTGATGGCCTTTTAATCAATAACAAAATGGCTCCTTCATTTTTATTGTTCATATAATCCTTAAAGGTGTACTTAGAAGTGATATTCGTCTTCCTGAATTTATAACCTTCTCCGGCTAACTGATTCAATTTCTCCCAGGAAGCACCTTCTTCGAACAAGATACGTCCACCAATTGAGTGGACCAGTCCTTCCAAATTATCTCCACTCTGGTTACGCAGACTCAATTGATATAGATTATTCCTTCCGAAAGTCGGCACAAACGTCGTGCAAATGAGCGCATTATACGAATCCAATTCAGATGCAGCAATCAAATATTCAAATGGTGTCATATCCATTGTATATTCCGTCTGTTCCGAAAGTATTTCTCCATGGTAAGTCGGGACACCGGCACGCCTTGCTGACATCAATCGCTCCCAGGATGAGTCGATGATCATCACTGGAACTTTCAATTCTTTCAATGTTTTTGCGAGTGTGACTGTAAACGTACTGCTGCCATTTATCAATACTCCAGGTGGACCTTCCATTGATAGATTCATTTTTTTAGCCAGCCATTGTATGGAAAAGCCGTGGGCGACAACCGTAGAAAAGACCAACGCAAACGTAATAGAAATAAGCAGATTGGCATCTTCATACCCTTCATCCAACAGCACACTTGCAAAGTAACTGGAGACTGTCAAAGCGACAATCCCACGGGGGGCAATCCACCCGACGAGCAGTTTTTCTGGTTTTGTAAGATCTGTTCCAATCGTTGAAATCCAAATCGACAATGGTCTTACGACAAAAAGCATCAGTAATACAAATCCCATGATTTGAATGTTTAATATCTGAAACAACGTGTCAAGAGTCAAGGACGCTGTCAACATGATAAAAATCGTTGATATCAATAGCAATGAAATGTTTTCTTTGAAATGCCTCATATCAGAAATAGACGGGATGTGCAGGTTTGCAAGCGTCATCCCCATCGCCGTTACAGCCAGTAAACCAGTTTCATGGGTTACTTCATCTGCAATCGTGAAACAAGCGATAACTACAGTGAAAACGACAGGTGATTTCAAATATTCCGGCACATATCCCATTTCAAACATCCACCCGACGCCTCTCCCGCATGCCCAGCCTAGTAAAATAGCGAACAAGGAAGCAAGGAAAAAGGACAGCAGACTGATTATGCCTACCTCATCACTAAGAATGAATCGGATGAACTCAAATGCAAACACGGCCAACAAAGCACCGATCGGATCCACAATAATACCTTCCCATTTCAAAATCTTAGCAGGACGTGCTTTTAATTTAGCCTGCCTTAATAAAGGAAGGATGACGGTCGGTCCTGTCACGATGAATAACCCTGCAATGACAAAAGCCACTGCCCAGGATAGTCCAGCCACATAATGGGCGGCAAACGCACCAAGAATCCAGCTGATAAAAGCTCCTAACGTCACAATCCGAACCACCGGACGACCAAGACCCTTTACTTCTTTAAAGTCTAGATTCAGGCTCCCTTCAAAAAGAATGATGGCTACAGCCATCGCAATGATTGGACGATAGACTGCACCGAAATCCTGTTCTGGATGAATCAAACCGAAAATTGGTCCTGCTAACAAACCCGCAATCGACATCAAGACGATTGCAGGAAGCCGAAAACGCCAGGCAGCCCACTGGGAACCGATCCCTAAAAGCCCGATGAGCATAAATTGCAATAAAATAGAATCAATCATGACATATCCCCTTCGCCATCCCGATTGGACGGCATCCTTCTAGATGACTCATTTCCTATAAACTTAGCAACATTCTATAGGTCTAGTTTTTTCATGTAAACTATTACGATTAAGATTCTTACCTTTACCCAATTGATAGATACGTTAATCCTAAGGTTAAAATTGTCTCCTAAGACAAAAAAATATATTGACATCGCTATTCCAGCTTGATAATATTAGCTCGTCTTGTAAATATTCAAAAAAATCAGAGATGCTCCAACCGTTCGAAAATAGCATCGCCTGCCTTTCTTTGACATACATGAAAATAAACGACAAGGGTTACATTACGTATAGGGTCGTCCCTCGTGCAGGGACGGTTTTTTTACGCCTTCGACCCCTGAGTGCAGAAGGAGGAAGTTTAATGAAAATGAAATCAAGTGATATTCTTTTTATCGGTTTTATGTTATTTGCATTATTTTTCGGGGCTGGGAATCTTATCTACCCTCCTACTTTGGGAATAGAATCCGGTACAGCTTATTGGCCTGCCATCTTCGGGTTTGTATTGACAGGTGTAGGTATCCCGGTCCTTACGGTTACCGCCATTTCGCTGGTTAAAAATGGAACGATTGAATTAGGAAGCAGAGTCCATCCAGCATTCGGACTTGTTTTCACCTCAGTAGTCTATCTGGCTATCGGTCCGTTTTTTGGTATTCCTAGAGCAGCCAACGTTGCTTATGAAATGGGAGTGCAACCGCTTGTTCCTGGAGGAAACACGGGAGTATTATTAATCTTTACGCTCATCTTTTTCGCCCTTGTATTCTTGGTGAGCTTAAACCCTTCTAAATTAGTGGATCGTGTCGGTCAATGGCTGACACCGTTGTTATTGGCTGCCATAGTAGCATTAGTGGTCGGCAGCTTCTTTTTATTGGATGGAACTGTCCAACAACCGGCAGAAAAATATCAGGCGTCTCCGTTTTTCACCGGCTTTTTGGAAGGGTATTTGACAATGGACGCCATTGCCGCATTAGCATTCGGCATCCTTGTTATTACCGCTCTTAAAGACCGAGGTGTAACAGATCGTAGACAACTGACTGCTTTTACGCTTAAAGTAGGGATCGTGACAGCTATAGGACTGACAACAGTCTATGCGTCTATTGGCTGGATTGGAGCTAAAATGGCTACGGAAGGTTCCTATACCAATGGCGGGGAAATTTTATCTGGAGCAGCGCAACTAATGTATGGTCAGACTGGAACGCTCCTGCTTGGTGTAATTGTAGCACTGGCTTGTTTCACAACATCTGTCGGCCTGACTGTTGCCTGCGGTCAATTTTTCAGCAAAACCTTTCCAAAGCTTTCTTATAAGTTCGTTATTTTCATGGTGACGATTGGCAGTTTTGCTGTTGCCAATTTAGGGTTGGAGCAGATCATTGCCTTTTCTGTACCAGTATTGGTCTTTATCTACCCGATTGCCATCGTACTGATTGCGCTTTCTTTTGCCAACCGGTTGTTTAACGGCTCTACCTTCGTTTATCAAGGTGCTATTTTGCTTACTGCAATCACTAGCTTATATGATGGTTTGGCAGCATTCGGAATGGACTTATCCAGTGTGGAACCATTGATGCAGCAATTACCTTTCTTTGCACTTGGCCTTGGCTGGGTTGTCCCTGCCCTGGTCGGAGCTTTAGCAGGCGGACTGTTGCAATTGCTTGTAACGTCTAACGATAGAAAAGTGACAAACTAACTAATACTACATTCCGTTACAAAAGGCAGGTCAATTAAACTGACCTGCCTTAAGCTTGCAGCAAACCCCTTTACATGTTTTTGGTGGGCATATGCTGGCGAAAAGGATTCTTCTTCCTCGAACTTACCCTGGAGCAGGCAGCTGTCAAGAACGCCTGTTCCTATACATTTTCCCTTTCAAATCATTTGACTGGCCTGGCTTTCATTATTGCTCTATTAACGTAACTCCTACCTTGACATCAAGCGTTTGTTGACCGCCCCGGTAAACACCTTGCAGCGGACTGACATCAGCATAATCACGTCCAGTTCCAACGCGGATATGCTGTTCCAGTGCTTCTACGTTGTTCGTAGGATCGAGCCCTACCCAGCCGATGCCAGGTACCATGACCTCTACCCAGGCGTGGGTGGCAGCATCTCCGACGAGTGCTGAATCCCCCCCTACATACAAGTAGCCACTGACATAACGGGCAGGTATTCCCTTGGATCGGAGGACCGCCAGCATGATATGCGCATAGTCCTGGCATACTCCTTTTTTATTTGGCCAGCTTTCATATGCTTTTGTATTCACATGGGTTGCTGTACCATCATAAACGATTGATTGGTGAAGATAAGCCATCAAATCCAATGAGAACTTTACTGGATCCGTCGGGTCACCGACCGCCCCGGTGATTTCATCGATTTGATTTTTATATAAAAAAGTGTAAGGCGTTTCATTCAAATAAGCTAAATAATGTTTATGGAAAAGTTGAGAATAGAAAATCTGCCTCATTTCGTCTGTGAAATGTATCATCCGTAAGAACGGACTTTTTTGGATGCTTACTACAGACTTGGTTACTACCTTCAAATGTTCATGCTTTTCAGGAATATAAAAAGTCTCGACATGATTTCCCCATAAATCGATATGCTCCTTCGTCATAGAGGAAGGTGTAATTTCTGTGCGGTAGGATAATACCCGCTGGCATTCATCAGTCCTCGGCTTTAAGCGAATATGGTTCATACTTTGATCGACAAAGTTTTCATAGCGAAAAATATTCGTATGTTCAATTTCATATTTCATGATGACAGTCCCCCAACCACGGAAAAATTCGTTTCGTACTAACGTATGATGCACCTATCCTTATAGTACCCGCCTTCCTCATTTTATTTCGACGGGTTCAATCAAGTAGTAGGTTTCAGAGAAAACCCGGCTGACTTGGATACAGCGGTTTTGGAAGTGATCCAGGAATCCCATCAGCTCCTCCATCGACATCTCTTCTAAGTGGAAGGAAGTCACTTCCTGTTGAATCGTTTCCAACAGATGGAACAACCGCTCTGAGTAATGATGGATCTCCCCTTTTTCAAGTTTTTGAATAGTTTCCATCACATGATCGACACAATAGCGGATGGAACGAGGGAACCTTTCTTCTTCAATAATGAAATGCAGCACATGCATCGCATTCATTTTAGGTGGATATTCTTTAATATAGGCATCATAACCATTTACCAGTCTCAAGGCAGCCAGCCAGTAATAATGATGGTTGATAGAACCTTGCTTTTCCTTTCTGGCTTTCTCACAAATAACATTTAAAATTCTTGCTGTCTTTTCGGCTCGTTCCAGCCATTTTCCTATTTTAATGAATGAATAGGAAACACCACGCGTCATTGTGGATTCGATCACTCCTTGGGAGGTCATCGACGTCATGGTAATTGTATTCAGGAAATTTTGAATTTCATGGATAGTGAATTCACTGCGGCGAACCGCTGGCAGGTCCAGGTAAAAACGGTTCAGTCCTTCCCAGACCCCTTCCGGAATGATATCCCTGGTTGCTCGGGCATTCTCTCGTGCATAAGTCATACAATTGACCAGTGAATTGACATTACCAGAATCAAACGCCACGTAATGGATAATTTCTTCAGTCTTTAACTTCGGATATTGAGATTGATAGTCTGCTAAGGAGGCGGTGATTTCCAACACTTCTTCCCAATCGCGATCAAGTACCTCCGAATCATTCGCCTCCAGCATATTGATCAGCTGGACATGCAGAGCCCGGGCATTGTTTTCCGCTCGTTCCAGGTTTCGTGCCATCCAATATAAAGAGTCAGCAACTCGGCTAAGCATGGCCATTCCCCCTCTCTTGCAGCACCCACGTGTCTTTTCCGCCGCCACCTTGCGACGAATTTACAACCAGTGACCCTTCTTTCAGGGCAACCCGTGATAACCCGCCAGGAAGTACGTGACTATCCGCACCGCTCATCACAAACACCCTGAGATCGACATGGCATGGATAAAAACGTCCTCCCTGGAAAGCAGGTGCACGCGATAATTTGATTGTCGGCTGAGCGATATATTGACCAGGTTTCTCTAAAATCTTTTCCCGGAACACGGCTATTTCCTCCTCCTCTGCATGGGGACCAATCAGCATGTCGTAACCTCCGGAGGCACCGACATTTTTCACCACAAGTTCATTCAAATGATCAAGGACATAAGCCCGCTCTTTTTCATCTCTTAAAAAATATGTTTCCACGTTCGGAATGATCGGTTCTTCATCTAAGTAATAGCGGATCATATCTGGAACATACGCATACATCGCTTTGTCATCAGCTACACCGTTTCCGATGCCATTCACAATCGTGACATTTCCTTTTTGATACGCGCGCAGCAACCCACGTACGCCCAACACTGATTTCGGATCAAAGGCATCTGGGTCTAAGAAATCATCATCAATCCGTCGGTAAATGATATCTACCCGCTTCAATCCACGAATCGTTTTCATATAAACGATATCATTTCGAACCAGCAAATCACGTCCTTCGACCAGTTCAATCCCCATTTGTTGGGCAAGGAACACATGATCATAGTAAGCAGAGTTGTAGCTGCCCGGTGTCAGGAGTACTGCACATGGCTGTTCGGGTGATAATGAATTGGCAGGTACATGAGTCATTAGTGCTTGATGAAGTTCGGATAACTGGTGTTCCAGTGTTTCAATCGTATGCTCAAAAAATAATTCTGGATAGACTTGACGCATGACATACCGATTTTGGAAGACGTATGACATGCCTGAGGGATTTCTTAAATTATCTTCCAGCACCCGGTATTCCCCGTGTTCATCACGAATCAAATCAATTCCTGCTAAAAAAATGTGGTTTTGATAAGGGATGTTCAAACCTGAGGCTTGTTCATGATAGTAATATGGATTTTGCTCCACCAGTTCGCGGGGGATGATGCCATCATTGATGATTTCCTGGTCATGATATATATCTTCGAGAAAAAGGTTGAGAGCTTTTACGCGTTGTTTCATTCCTCTTTCTATGCGGTGCCAATTTTGTGAAGGAATGATGATCGGCACAAAATCAAATGGCATGGTCCGTTCGGTTCCTACCGAATCACTATATACAGTAAAGGTGATGCCTTTTCTTAAAAAGCTGAGTTGAGCAGTTTCGTTTTTTTCATGGAGGACTTCAACAGAAAAACGATGGAGCATTTGATAGAAGTGTTCGTAATGAGGCTTAGGCTGGTCTTTTTGAATCATCATTTCATCAAAAAAACTGTCAATTTTGTATTGATTCAGCATTAAGTTCTCCCCCCTATTTTAAAAGGTATAATGGTTTATACCCTAAAAAAGCACCAAGTAGTCAGAAAATTGCCCAAACTACCTGGTGCTTCTGTTATACTATTATTTGATAGAAATAGCAATCTTTCCTTGAGCATGATGAGTTTCACTCAGTTCGTGAGCCTCTTTCAACCCTTCTTCGGTAAAATCAAAACGATGGCCGACTACAGCTCTTACTTTGCCGGTTTTAATCAATTCAGCAATTTTGGTTAGCTGTACTCCATCTGGTTCCAACCAATGGAAGCCTGCTTTGATGCCTCGTTCTTTCGCTTTTTCTTCCTCAGGCGGCTGCACGATGGATACAAGCTTTCCGCCCTTTTTCAATATATCATAGCTTTTCTCCTGCACATCGCCGCCGATCGTATCAACTACAATGTCAAAATCTTCGAGTACTTCATTGAAATCTTCTTCCTGATAATTGATGAACCGGTCGACTCCAAGCTCGGTCACCCAGTCTTCATTTTTGCCGCTTGCAGTCGTAGCGACATAGGCACCGAAATGCTTTGCTAATTGAATCGCATAGCTTCCAACACCACCGGAACCGGCATGAACTAATACCTTATCTCCATCTTTGATATCAGAAAAGTCGACTAGGCACTGCCATGCCGTAAGCCCTGCCAATGGGACAGATGCAGCTTCATCGTAAGTGATATTTTCTGGCATAGGAGCAAGCAGCCGTTCATCGACAGCAGCATATTCGGCATATGTTCCAAGACGAGTCAAGTCTGGACGCGCGAATACATTATCGCCTTTTTTAAATTTCGTTACGCTCTTTCCTGTTTCCGTAACGACGCCAGCCAAATCCCAACCGAGAACGATTGGAAAATTAAAATCGAGCATTTCTTTTAAATAACCCTCTCTAAGTTTCCAATCGATCGGGTTGATCGAAGTTGCATGAAGTTCGACCAGCACTTGATCGTCCGTAATTTCAGGTTTATCTATCTCTCTCATTTGCAGTTGTTCTTTATCTCCATAATTGTCTATTACAATTGCTTTCATAAATGATACCTCCAATCTTTTGATTCTTTAGTAATTTCCCCCTGTCAGATTGTATTAAACATGGTACCATTAATAAAGCATTTACAAAGGATGATAGATGATGCTAGAACAAGCAAGAGAAAAATTACAAGAATACTTCGGATACCCTTCCTTCCGGCCAGGCCAGGAAGATGCGATTTCTCAAATACTCCAAGGTAACAATACATTAGCTGTGATGCCGACAGGCGGTGGGAAATCCGTTTGCTATCAAATACCAGGGCTTGTCCAACCGGGCACAGCCATTATCATTTCACCATTGATTTCTTTAATGAAAGACCAGGTGGATGCTCTTACCTCCATGGGGGTGGCAGCCACTTATATCAATAGCTCCCTGAGCATGGAAGAACAGCAGGAACGCGTGCGTGATATGAAACGCGGCCGCTATCAATTTGTTTATGTTGCACCAGAGCGGTTCGACTCCTCGAATTTCTTTTATGCGATTCAATCCATTCCATTAGCACTGATTGCTTTCGATGAAGCCCATTGTATCTCGCAATGGGGACACGATTTCCGACCAAGCTACCGTTCCATCGTTCTGTTATTGAAAAAGCTTAACAACCTTCCGACAATGATGGCATTGACAGCCACAGCGACCAAGGAAGTCATTCATGATATCCAGGAGTTGCTTCATATACCGGAACCGTCTGTCATTAACACTGGATTCGCCCGCGATAACCTCTCATTCCGGCTGATCAAAGGTCAGGATAAACGAGACTTCTTGCTGGATTATGCCACCAGGCGGAAGAGTGAGTCCGGAATCATTTATGCGGCCACCCGGAAAGATGTCGATTTCATTCACCAATTTTTACTAAAGAAAGGATTCCAGGCAGGCAAATATCACGCGGGCCTTACGGAAGATGAGCGAAAAGAAGCACAGAACAGCTTCATTCAAGATGAAACGCTGGTTATGGTCGCAACAAATGCGTTCGGCATGGGAATCGACAAATCGAACGTGCGTTATGTCATCCACTATTCGATGCCGATGAATATCGAATCGTATTACCAGGAAGCAGGGCGTGCCGGACGGGACGGCGAACCAAGTGAATGTATCCTGTTATTTTCCGGACAGGATGTCAATCTCCAGAAATACATGATCGACCAGTCGGCACTTCCCGATGAAAAAAAAGCCAAGGAATACGAAAAATTGCAATCGATGGTGAACTACTGCCATACCCACCATTGCCTGCAGCAATATATCCTCGATTACTTCCATGACCCGACAGGAAGTGAACCGTGCGGCCGCTGCTCCAACTGCTTGTATGATGGAGAGCGGGAGGATATGACGAAGGAAGCCCAGATGGTTTTATCCTGCGTCAAACGTATGGGTGAACGCTTCGGAGCTGGCCTGACTGCCAAAGTATTGCGTGGGTCCTCTGATCAGAAAGTGAAAGAATTCGGCTTCGAGCGTCTGAGCACCTATGGTTTGATGTCTCAATATAAGGAAAAAGAACTGACCAGCTTCATTCATTTTTTGACTGCAGAAGAACTGTTGAATCCCGGACAGGGAAAGTTCCCGACTTTGCAGCTGACACCGAAAGCGGTCGATGTATTAAAAGGTGAAAAACAGGTTTGGATGAAAATTGAAAAAACAACCCAAAATACCGCCGTGGACTTCCATCAAGAGTTGTTTGCTTCCTTGCGTGATTTGCGTAAAGAAATTGCTGACGAACATGACCTTCCGCCATACGTCATCTTTTCAGACGCTACGCTTAAGGATTTTGCTCGTTATTTTCCGGCCTCCAAGTCAGACATGTTGGCGATCAAAGGTGTCGGTGAGCGAAAGTACGAACAATACGGAGAAACCTTTCTGGCTGCCATCGAACCATGGAAAGAAAAGCTTCCTGCCAGTAAAGCAGTCAAAGGGCCGACTCCGATTTTCCAAAAGAAATCCGAGCAGGATAAAGTACCAAGCTATATGATTTCTTATCGATTGTGGAAAGAAGACGGCAAAGATTTGGCAGCGATTGCCCATGACCGTGGTATGAGCGAAATCACCATTGAAAACCACCTGTTCAAAGCAGCAGGTGAAGGCCAGGAATTTGATTGGGAGCAATGGTTTGATGAGGCAACTGAAGCAGAGGTACTGCGCGCCCGCGAAAGTTTGGATGAGGATGAAGGCTTGAAGGCGTTGAGAGAAGCGCTGGATAATACTTATACTTACACCACCATAAAAGGGGTGCTTGTGAAAAATGGTCTGATGTGAAATAGGGCCCCGGTTATCACTGGGGCTCGTTTTGTTGTGGAGACTATTACCTTATAACAGCTGGCCATTCTCGTAAACTGTTAAGTTTCCTCATTTTTACGTTCTCACCTTTAGTAAACTATAACTGCCACGAACCCAAGGGTTCGTGGCAGCATAAAGTTCATTTGGAAAGATCCTTTATTTCCCCGTAACCAGTTGCAGCTCAACAGGAATAAACTCTTCTACATCTTCCCCATTCAACACGCTAAGGGCAGTTTCAATTCCTTTTTCACCAATTTTATCTGGCTGTTGTGCCACAGTCGCTTCCATACGGCCTTCTTCAATTGCTGCCTTGGCATCATCAATTGCATCAAAGCCTACGACAACAACATCTTCATTCATACCAGCAGCTTCTAATGCTTCAATCGCCCCTAGTGCCATCTGATCATTATGAGCGAAAACAGCATCAATTTCAGGGTTTCCTTGAATGATATTTTCCATAACCGTCAACCCTTTAGAGCGATCAAAGTCAGCCGGTTGTGAGGCCACTACTTCCATTCCACCTTCTTCGTCTACAATGTTATGGAATCCTTCTCCACGTTCGCGAGCAGCAGACGAGCCAGGAATACCTTGCAGCTCTACTACTTTTCCTTCACTTTCAATTTTCTCTAGGATATGTTTGGCAGCCATTTCTCCACCTTTTACGTTATCAGAAGCAATATGCGCGGCAATTTCTCCTCCGTCTGCCTGGCGGTCAACCGTGATGACAGGGATGCCAGCATCATTAGCAGACTCTATCGCACTCACAATAGCGGCAGAATCAGTCGGATTGACCAATAGCACATCTACTTTTTGCTGGATCATATCTTCAATATCACTGACCTGTTTGGAAGGATCGTCCTGGGCATCTTTTGTCTGTACTTTCACACCTTCAGACTCAGCTGCTTTTTCCATCCCTTCATTCAGTGTGACAAAAAACGGATTATTTAATGTGGAAACGGAGAAGCCAATAGTCTTTTCTCCTTCACCGGAAGAGCCACCGCTTTCTTCACTACTATCAGACCCAGGTGGCTCCGTAGAACAACCCACCAGCAACATTAAAGCTAGTACACCAAGAGCTACGTGTTTTATCCAATTTCTCATTTCTAAATTCCTCCTTTAAAAATATTAAGCTGATTTTTTACGGTCGAGTAATACAGCAAGCAAGATTACTCCACCCTTAACCACTTGTTGATAGAAAGAAGATACATTAAGTAAATTCAAACCATTGTTCAACACACCAATAATTAAAGCACCAACCAATGTTCCAACCAGCCAGCCTCTTCCTCCCGAAAGGCTTGTCCCACCTAATACTACGGCCGCAATAGCATCAAGCTCATAAGTGAATCCAGCGTTAGGCTGTGCAGAATTCAAACGGCTTGTCAAAATTATTCCTGCCAATGCAGATAACATTCCTGTTAGAGAATAAACCCAGATCTTAACACGATCCGATTTGATTCCTGAAAGAATAGAAGCGCTTTCATTGCCGCCAATGGCATATACTTTCCGTCCGAAAGTAGTTTTTCGGAGAATAAAAACCAATATAATGAAAGCAGCTCCCATCAAGATAACCGGAAAAGGAATACCAAATAAATAACCCTTTCCTATCATTTCAAAGAAAAAACTGTCGGAAAGACCAGTTACCGGGCGGCCATCCGTATAGACTAACGTCAGTCCACGAAAAATTGTCATCGTAGCCAACGTAGCGATAAACGGGGCTACTTTACCCTTTGTGATGATCAAACCATTAAATGCTCCCATCAAAGCACCAGCAATCAAACCGATCAATACGGCCAGTACCGGATCCATACCGCTGGCAAGCATACCTGCTGTCAGTGCCCCAGCTAACGCCAAAACGGAGCCGACAGATAAATCAATTCCACCTGTTAATATTACAAATGTCATTCCGAATGCAATCAGAGCATTTATAGAAACTTGCCGTAGTACGTTTAAAATATTTCCAAGGCTTAAGAAATTGTCACTCATCACACTTAAAATGATGATGATCAATAACAAACCGATCATAGACCCTAAGGTTTGCATCCATTCGCCCAATGATTTATGTTTCATGGTTCATTCCCCTCCTGTTGCTGCGTGCATGATTTTTTCTTGGTCCGCTTCATCGCGGTTAAGAAGTGCTCCTACTTTCCCTTCGTGGATGACCAGGATCCGATCACTCATCCCAAGGACCTCAGGGAGTTCAGAGGAAATCATGATGATTGCAACTCCAAAGCTCGTCAGCTCGTTCATAATATGATAGATTTCTTTTTTAGATCCGATATCCACGCCTCTTGTAGGTTCATCCAAAATCAATAATTTCGGTTGTATCCCCAGCCATTTGCCAATGACCACTTTTTGCTGGTTCCCGCCACTTAATGAGCCGACTGTTTGTTCAGGTCCGGTCGCTTTGACATTGAGACGTTTCATCAATCGATCTACCAATTCTTGTTCTCTCTTTTTTTGGATGATTTTATTCTGTGAGACATGGGGCAAATTGGTCAACGCCATGTTTTCCCTGATCGTCTGGTTTAGAACAAGACCTTTTCCTTTACGATCTTCTGTAATCAAGCCGATACCTTTGTTGATTGCATCTGCAGGGTGTTTGATTTTAAGTGGGTTTCCGTCCAATCGTACTTCTCCACCTTTAAATTTCCGGGCTCCAAATAGGCTTTCCATGATTTCTGTACGACCCGCACCCATTAGCCCAGCTACGCCAAGAATTTCACCACGGGCAACATCGAAGCTTATATTCTCAAAATATCCAGGCGCAGAGATATCTTTCACCTGTAAAAGTACTTCTCCTTCACTTCTTACGCGATGCGGAAACTGTTCTCCAAGGTCACGTCCTACCATCATTTTGACGATTTCATTTAAATCAGTAGTAGAAGCATCTCTCGTCTCTACATATTCTCCATCCCGCAAAACGGTAATGCGGTCGCATATCTTGAAGATTTCTTCCATTCGATGAGAAATATATACGATACCTACTCCCTGCTTTTTCAGACTGTCAATCACTTTAAACAAAGCTTCGATTTCTTTATCTGTCAAAGCTGCTGTCGGTTCGTCCATGATCAACACCTCTGCATCGGTGGCAATCGCCCTGGCAATTTCAATCATTTGCTGCTTTCCGACAGACAACTCTCCTGCTTCCTGATCAGGGTCAATATAAACACCCAGCTTATCCAGATACTCAATCGTCTTTTGCTTCATTTCTTTTGAACGTAATATACCTGTACGGCCATACTTAAGCTCTTTTCCCAGAAACATATTCTGAGCGACTGTCAATGTTGGGATGATGTTAAGTTCCTGGTGAATGACCGCTATCCCGTCTTTTTCTGCCTGTTTGGGATTAGTATAAGTTTTGCTCTCGCCACGAATATAGATTTCTCCACTATTCCTGGGATGAATCCCTGTTAAAACTTTGATCAGTGTCGATTTCCCTGCACCATTCTCACCCATCAGTGCATGAACCTCTCCAGTTCGAAGATCGAAATCCACTCCTTTCAATACTTCCACAGGTCCAAAAGACTTTTTGATACCCTCTATTCTAATGATGGATTGTTCCAAAATTCCTCCCCCCTTTTCTTAAAAGATCACTCCAGCATGAAGGATGACATTGGCATAAGGTGTGTTCTCCCCTGTCCTGATCACTGCTTTTACATGATTTGTTTCCTGTTTTAACTGTTCGTGAGATATGTATCCCTTTTCAATCGAACTATATTGCTCTTCTATATTTTTGTTGAGTTGAGAATTATATTCTTTGATTTCAGAAGCGAGTGTCATTTTTTCCACTTCCATATCTTCTGTAACCGCTTCAAGTACTTCCTGAAAAGAAGGATGACCCAAGGTCAATGCTACATCTATCTTTTTTATATGAGAGGGAATGGGCAATCCGCAATCAGCAATTACCACTTGATCCGTATGACCTAAGTTCGCTAAAACTTGAGCAATTTCACTATTCAATACACCATGTTTTTTCATGTTTCACTTCCCCCTCCTCTATCCCTCATAAATTGAATCACATCGCTATCGGCAGGCATGCCTCCTTGGGCACCTGGCTTCATGACCGATAATGCTGCACCAGCATTAGCATAGTTACAAGCATTTCTTAAGGAGTCCCCTTGAGCCAGGCGGGCACTCAATAATCCGCAAAAGGTATCCCCGGCTCCAGTTGTATCTAATGCCTCGACCGGGTAGGCTGGAATATTTACGGGGTGGCCGTCCTGGTAGAATACGACGCCCTGTTCCCCTTTAGTAATAATCAACTTATCCTGCAGCCGATGTATATTTTCATCACTGACAATCTCTGAGATTTCTGTCTCATTCGGTGTCAGGTAAGTTATCTTTTCTAATAACTGATTACTTAATGGTTGTGCCGGTGCCGGGTTAAGGATAATTGGCACCCCAGCTTCATAAGCTATTTCCGCAGCTTTTTCCACTGCTTTTAAAGGAATTTCTAATTGCAAAAGCACCATGTCGCTTTCTGCTATGGTTTCTTTTTGTGCTTCCACCTGTTCAGCTGATACCTTTCCATTTGCACCTGGTACGACGATAATCCGATTATCACCTTCAGTCAGTAAAATGGTGGCTGTTCCTGTGGCAAGGCCTTTTATTGAACGTACTCCCACAGGGTTAATCTTTTCTTCCATTAACATTTGTGAAAGTTCTTGTCCGAAACTGTCATCACCAATTGCCCCTACCATTGATACTTCTGCCCCAGCACGGGCAGCTGCTACTGCTTGATTGAATCCTTTCCCTCCTGGATAGGTGGCAAAAGACAGCCCATGCAACGTTTCTCCCTGAGCAGGTATCCGTTCGGTGGTAGTCGTCAAATCCATATTGATACTCCCAATTACAGTGATTTTTGGCTTCTTCATCATCATCCCTCTTTTCTTTTAGTGGATTCACGCTCCATAAAAGTAACGTCATATTCTACATTTTCCTGTTCCGTTGTCGGGTCATTTATTTTATCTATCAACATTCGTGCTGCCTGTTCACCAATTTTATATATCGGCTGTTTAACAGTGGTAATCGAAGGGGTAGTCAATTCTCCAAGTGAGATACCATCAAACCCTACAACAGAGATTTCATCAGGTACTTTTTTTCCTGATTTTTTTAAAGCCTTCAATGCACCAACCGCCATTAAGTCATTTCCAGCAAAGACACCATCAATATCAGGATAAGCTTTTAATAGTTTCATCATTGCTTGTTCGGATTGGTCCATATGATAATCCCCATTTTGAACCATCCCCGGTTCAAACCACTCATAATGTGATACAACATCTAAATAACCTTGCTTTCTTTGCATAGCATTATCTACATCATCCGGCCCTGAAATGTGAGCGATTCTTTTACAACCAATGTCTAATAGGTGCTGGACGGCTGTTTTTGCCCCATCATTATTATTCACGGTCACTGCAGGTACTTTCCGATCAATGATACGGTCAAGTGCAACTACCGGGACATTCAAATCTTTTATATGTTCATAAGCTAGTGTGCTGGTGACGACAATAAAGCCATCTACCTGCTTTTGTCGTAATACCTGCATATATTGCCTTTCTTTTTGCTCACTGTCATCGGAATTGCATAAAACAAATGTGTAATCCGATCGGTTGGCGACATCTTCTACAGCCCGTGCCAACTCCGGGAAATAAGGGTTCGTGATGTCAGGTACAATCAAAGCAATCATTTTCGACTTTCTCTGATATAAGCTTCTAGCAACGTCATTCGGTTTATAGTTAAGTTTTTCAATTGCATCAAGCACCTTTTGTTTCGTATCGGGATTGACACGCTCCAGTTTGTTGATGACTCTTGAAACGGTAGCTACCGATACACCTGCTTGTTTTGCCACATCTCTAATAGTTGCCATTTCTGCACCTCGCAAAATCATGTAACCGGTTACATGATATGACTAAAATTAAACCGCCTGTGATGTAACCGGTTACATGTAATATAAAATAAATCAGCTCTCCTGTCAAGGACATAGAAGAACTGATTATATTCTTACAATAACTTCGCCATATAATACTCATCCACATACTCTCCATCTATCAATAAGGAGTCTCGTTTGGTACCCTCCACTTCAAATCCAGCTTTTTTATATAACCCAAGACCTGCTTCATTCCCAGTCACTACAGTCAGTTCCAGGCGGTGGATGTCTTTTTCTTGTGCCCATACTTCCAACGCTTGAAAAAGTTTTGTACCGATCTTCTTGCTACGGAAATCAGCAAGTATACCGATCACTAAATAGACAGAATGCTTCGTGCGTTTAGCTTTCCCGCCTACAGCGATCAAGTATCCTACGAGATCCCCGTCCAAGTCCGCCAAAAAGATGGCAGCATTCTCCTGATCCTGAATACTTTCAATCATCGTTTTTTGGCGTTCTATACTTATATCTCTTTCACCAGATTCATAAAGCATAAAATTCGACTCGGCTTCCACTTGCTGCATCAGCGCACGTAAATTCTCCGTATCAGCTATATCAATATGTCTTATTTTCATGATTGCCATTCACTAACCCTGTCTGAATTTACATTCACCAAGAGGGTCTCCATCCCACACCAACTCCATGTGATCGCCATCGACAATTGGGCCTACCCCCTCAGGTGTACCAGTGAAAATAATATCTCCTTCGCCTGTACCTAAATGTGTCCCACAGTAATCGACCAATGTTTGCAGGTCAAAAATCATTTGCTTAATGTTTCCCAGCTGTACTTGTTCTCCGTTTTTTATGAGAGCAAAGTTTTTTTCTTTACATTTCTCTTCTCCCGGAAAAGGAATGAAGTCACTGATAACCGCTGCATTTGGAAAGCCTTTTGCCATCAACCATGGATGCCCTTTTTTCTTCAGTTCACTCTGGACATCACGCAAGGTAAGATCAAGCCCAAGTGCCATACTATCAACAATTTCGTTTACCTTTATTCCTTTTTCGTAAGGCTTACCCAGGCGTACTACTAATTCTGCTTCGTAATGAACCGCTCCTTTATCCTCCTGAAGCATGATTTCTTTTCCATCCGCTTTTGCCAGTGACCGGTTCGGCTTAGAGAATAAAAGTGGTTTCGTTGGCACGTCATTATTCAATTCTTTAGCATGGTTCACATAATTACGCCCGACACAATAAATGTTCTTTATTTCGTTCATTGGTATCCCCCTTACTTCATCCTTTTTTTAAAAACATAGCTTACTTTGTCATAGTCCCCTTTTTCTTCGTAGAAACGATGGGCGTCTGTCCGCTGCAACCCAGAAGACAACGCCACACTTTCGTAGCCCTTTTGTTTTGCCCAGTCATGAACAAACTCTAACAACACTTTCCCATAACCATTGGAACGGCTATTTTCATCTGTAACTAGATCACATATCCAAATAATCCTTCCATAATAAAGCGTGGTCATCGGTTCGAAACCTACTACTGCTACAATCTTTTCCCCATTATATAAAGCAAACATCCTGTAACCGTCTTTTTCTTTGGCCTCCGCTACTAACTGAGAATATGTAGAGAGATCAAGGTGAGTTCTTAGCTGTTTCATAACGGGATAAGCTTCTAAGATCTCTTCTTTCGATTGAAGCTCTTTGAGCAATGGTGCATCCATAGCAAGGCTCCTTTTTCTGAATATTTTCAATATCAATAGATTAACATATTACTTCCTGACTGTGGGTAAAAAAGAATGGACTGCCTTTTGTCGACGTGGTACGCCAGACAGTTATTTATGGGCAAGTTTGTACAAGGATAGTGCGTTCGCCCATCACAAACGCGCAGGTGTCAGCGGTTCATGACTATCACGGACCTAAGACGCGTTTCATTTGTCACCTACTGCCAAAATAAGTATAATTTTATAATTGGTCTATGAAACTATTTAATTGAGATAGATAGAAAAAGGAGGAGAACACATGCCGAATCAGAATTATAATAAAGTTTTAATGGCTGGACTATTGCTTGCAGGTTCGTTCATTACAATTCTTAACCAAACACTTATGATTACGGCTATTCCTCCAATCATGCATGAAATGAACGTGTCGGCCAACTCAGCACAGTGGCTCACTACAGTCTTTATGCTCGTCAACGGAATCATGATTCCTATCAGCGCCTTTTTGATAGAGAGATTTACCACCAGACAACTGTTCATTACCGCTATGAGTGTTTTTGCTTTTGGAACAATAGTTGGAGGGCTTGCGCCTAATTTTCAGATGCTGCTGGCAGGAAGAGTTATCCAGTCAGCTGGAGCAGGAGTGATGCTGCCCTTGATGCAAACCGTATTTTTATTGATTTTTCCAGTAAACCGCCGTGGAGCGGCGATGGGATATATTGGCCTGGTCATATCCTTTGCACCAGCAATCGGACCTGCGTTATCAGGCTGGATTACAGAACACTATTCATGGCGGGCGTTATTTCTAATAACCTTGCCGCTTGCATTTATTATCATTGGGGTGGCCTACTTCATTCTAAAAAATGTTACCGAGCTGAAAAATCCGAAGGTCGATATCCCTTCCATCATCATGTCTTCCATCGGTTTTGGCAGTCTTCTTTATGGGTTTACCAGTGCCGGCAATAATGGTTGGGACAGCTCGCTAACGATAGCAGCTCTAGGGTTAGGCGTACTGACGCTTACGTTGTTCATTACCAGGCAATTACGAATGCACCATCCAATGCTGGAATTCCGCGTATTCAAATTACGGACGTTTACCATTACAACTATCATTGCCATGATCACCTTCATGGGGCTTATCGGTTCGGAAACTTTGATTCCGTTGTATATGCAAAATATGCGCGAGTTCACCGCATTTGAATCTGGGCTTGTACTTTTGCCGGGAGCGCTTATTTCCGGGTTCATGTCCCCCATCACTGGCAGGATCTTTGACAGGATAGGAGCACGATTACTGGGAATTGTAGGCCTGACATTGATTACCGCGGCCTCTCTGGCACTTTCCTTCCTGGATCCCGCTACAACCATCGTTTACTTGACCGTCATGTATGCGATTCGAATGTTCGGTCTTTCCATGGTAATGATGCCTATTACAACAGCAGGCTTAAATGAACTGCCAAATAAATTGATTCCCCATGGTGCGGCAATGAGCAACACGATGCGTCAAATTGCAGCGTCGATCGGTACAGCAATTCTTGTCACAGTAATGACATCCACCGCCCAAAGTGCAGCCCAGGAGCCTGATGTAGCTAATCCGGATATTCACGGGGTCAATGTGGCATTCCTGGTGATTACTGTATTGTCTTTCATTGGTATTCTATTATCGATTTTCGTGAAAAAGACAGCTCCACCAACTGATGAAGAACTAGAGACGACAGAACACGAGCAAAGAAAACAAGAAAAACTAGATAGCTGATCAAGGGGGAATACATGATGTATCTCCCTTTTTATTTTGGTTGAAATTCTCCCTCCATTGGATCGTCTCCAAATAAAAGCTATAATAAATACAGGAGGCGATTTGATGGACAATTCAAACATAGCTCGTCAAGAGGCAATCGAACTGGACAATCAAGATAAGCTTGCGCACTTTAAACAGGAATTTTACATAGGGGATGAAACATTATATATGGATGGAAACTCGCTTGGACTGTTATCGAAACGGGCAGAAGAAACGCTTCTCACCTCTCTGGAGGATTGGAAACATCATGCGATCGAAGGCTGGACAGACGGGGAACAGCCATGGTATTACATGTCCGAAAAACTCGGTGAAATGACAGCCCCTTTGATCGGGGCAAAAAAAGAAGAAGTAATCAACACAGGATCAATTACCACCAATTTACATCAACTGCTGGCCACCTTTTTCAAACCGGAAGGAAAAAAGACGAAGATTTTGGCTGATACCCTGAACTTTCCTTCCGATATCTATGCTTTAAAAAGCCAGCTCCGTCTACACGGGCTGGATCCTGAAGAACACCTGATTCAAGTGCCAAGCGATGATGGCCGGACGCTTGATGAGGATACCATCATCGAGCTGATGAATAACGATGTAGCTCTGCTGCTCCTTCCTTCTGTTCTATACCGTAGCGGACAGCTCCTTGATATAAAGAAACTGACGGAAGCCGCTCATGAAAAAGGAATTATCGTCGGTTTTGACTTAGCCCATTCCATTGGCGCTCTTCCCCATGAACTTCATGAGTGGGAAGTTGATTTCGCTGTATGGTGCACATATAAATATTTGAACAGTGGCCCAGGTGGCGTCGGCGGACTTTTTGTTCACGAAAAACACTTGGGACAAGCACCCGGTCTTGCTGGCTGGTTCAGTTCCCGAAAGGATAAACAATTCGACATGGATCACACTCTGATACCGGCAGAAACAGCAGGTGCCTTTCAAATCGGTACACCGCACATATTAAGTTCCGCGCCTTTAATCGGTTCCCTGAAAATTTTTGAAGAAGCAGGAATTGAAAACATTCGCAAAAAATCACTGCAGCAGACAGAGTTCATGATGAAGTTGATTGAACAAGAACTGGATGGCTTTGGGTTTACGATTGCCAACCCCCGCGAAAATAAGCGGCGCGGCGGCCATGTCAGCCTTGAACATGACGAAGCAGCAAGGATCTGCAAAGCTTTAAAAGAAAAACACATCATTCCTGACTTCCGCTCACCGAATGTCATACGGCTTGCGCCAATCGCACTGTATGTGTCTTATGAAGATATATTCGAGGTGGTCATGCACTTAAAAGAAATCATGGAGAAACAATCCTACAAGAAGTTTGAAAACGAACGAGGGATTATTGCCTAAGGAGGTTAGAACATGAAGATCATTGATATTTCCATGTTGTTGGACCAACAAACTCCACCATGGCCGGGAGATGAGCAATACGCTTACCATTTGACGTGGTCTATGGAAGAAACAGGATCAGTCAATGTAGGAAGCATTAAAATGAGCAACCATACTGGGACTCATGTTGACGCCCCGTTTCATTATGATAATAAAGGGCTGAAAATAGCCGAACTACCGCTGGAAAGATTTCATGGTCAAACCGTTGTAGTCGGTATCGAAGGGAAAACAATGGTAGGTGCGAAGGATTTAACAGGTATCAATTTTTCCGGAGTATCTAAACTGTTACTCAAGTCCAACAGTTGGAAGGATCGAACGGCCTTCCCGGAAGATTATACCGTCCTCGGCGATGATCTCGGACCGTTTTTAAACAGAAATGGCATCGATTTGGTCGGGGTTGACACTCCTTCCGTCGATCCAGAAACAAGCAAAGAATTGAAAGCCCACCACAGCTTATATGAAAATGATGTTCTGATTTTAG
Organism: Thalassobacillus cyri; assembly: GCF_900107755.1. Taxonomy (GTDB): domain Bacteria; phylum Bacillota; class Bacilli; order Bacillales; family Halobacillaceae; genus Thalassobacillus; species Thalassobacillus cyri. The sequence goes on from NZ_FNQR01000007.1 coordinate 174,107, forward strand.
AAGGATTGGTGCTTGATCATGTGGAGCCTGACCGATATGAGCTCAACGCCTTCCCTTTAAACCTGGCAGAAGCTGATGGCAGCCCTGTCCGTGCAGTATTGAAGCAAAGATAATGGAAACAACCCCAGCATCAAGGAAATGCTGGGGTTTCTAAGTTATAATTTTTGATCGCGAGCCATTTCCTTTGCTACCTTTGGTGCTAACCAGACTACTGGAAGTAATAACAGGGAAACAGGTACAGCGGTTACGACAATGAAAGATTGTAGTGCACCGACTCCACCTTCCCCAATAAATAATAAGATAGCTGCTAACGTTCCCATGACTACAGACCAGAAAATCCGAAGCCACTTCTGCGGATTCCCCTCTCCTGTAACTGCCATAGCAATCGTATAGGACATCGAATCATTGGTGGTAATTACGAATAAAATAGTCAGCAGCAAGAAAAGCGGAGAAATAATTTCGCTTAACGGGAACTGCTCCGTAATTGCGAACATGGCAGCCCGTTTCCCTGCTTCATTCAATGCTTCCGATACAGACCCTGCTGTTTCCATTTCAAAGAAAATGCCGGAACCGCCCAGCACCGTGAACCAAAAGGCCGAAATCACCGGAGCCATAATAGAAATCGCAAGAATAATCTCCCTTATTGTCCGGCCGCGGGAAATCCGGCTTACTAAAATCGCCATCATCGGACCATAACCGATGAACCAACCCCAGAAGAACACTGTCCATAACGATAACCACTCTTCATCGGCACGGAAGGTACTCATCGGAATGAATTCTTGCACGTAAAAACCAAAAGAAGATATGAAGTAATCAATGATAAAGCCACCAGGACCAAATAAAAGTACAAACAACATCAAAACAACCGCCATGCGGACATTAAAACTGCTTAACCATTGAATCCCCCGGTATAAACCAGTAACTGCCGATATAGTAGATATGGTTACGACAGCAATTATAATCGAAAGCTGAGTTCCGAAAGTATCCGGAATGCCGAATATCGTGTTGAGACCATAGCTCGCCTGCGCTCCAAGAAAGCCGATTGGGCCAATTGTACCTGCTGCAACCGCAATGACCGAAAAGGCATCAATAACCTTACCGAACCAACTGTCCCTGAGCTTTTCCCCGAAAATAGGATAGAGAAGCGTCCGAGGCTTAAGCGGCATCCCTTTATGATAATGCCCATACATCATTACAACGGCACTGATTGTACCTAAAATCGCCCAGGCAAGAAAGCCCCAGTGCATAAAGCTTTGCGCTAATGCTGCATTAATGGCTTCTGTGGTGCCTGCTTCGATCCCACTGTGAAACGGCGGTACTGTAAGAAAATGATACATCGGTTCTGCAGCTGCCCAAAACACACCGCCACCAGCAAGTAGAGTTGCCATGATAATCGACAGCCACTTCCACAAACCAATTTCAGGTTTATCCAATCCACCCATTTTGATTTTTCCTTTTTTAGAAAAAGCCAGCCAGAGACCCACAAAGAAGGTCGCAAGCATCAACAGTTGCCAAAAGGCCCCAAAATAGTTAGAGGAAAGGACAAGACCTTGGCTTACCAGTTCAGAGACCATTGTTAAATCTATAAAAGCTAATAAAATAAAAATAAGTAGCGCACCACCACTTATAATTAAAACAGGCCAGTCAATATGCCCATAATTTTTGTTATCCATATTTAACTCCTTTTTATACGAATTAAAAAACACAATTTCGAACTATACCAGTTATCTGCTCCTGTTGCAAATCAAAAAACCTCATCCATAATAGGATGAGGCTTCTCACAGTATATTATTCTTATTCACCACCCGTACCATGGTCTTCACCGGGAGCCAGTCGTTTTTGACACTCTTTACATAGCTTCACCTTTTCCTCTTGTTTGCTGGTCAGCAACTTGCCGCAATTACTGCATTTTCCAAATTCATTCGGGTTGGCTTGAAAGCCTGTCAAATGAGATTCTGGGCCAGTCATAAACACAACTCCTTGTCATTCGATATATTTTTGCTTTACCCGAATCAAGGAAATCAAAACTTTCCAACGCCCATGGTTTCTTGGACACCATATATTTAAAAGTACGGCAAATTATATTAAAATAGATTCAGTTTCACAGCAGGAGGAACTTCTATGTGGAGACATTATACAAGACAAAATAAGCTGAGGCTGATTTTGACAGCTGCCCTCATCATCGGGTCTGTCATATTTTTTATAAGTTCAACACCTTCCAGCTCTCAGGATAATTCAAACATCACCCCTACTTTATTTGTGCACGGGTTTAAAGGAGGTCCAGGTTCCTTTAACACCATGCTGGACCGTTTTGAGGACAAACAATTGGGTCAGAAAGAAATGGTCATTTACGTATCTACGGAGGGTAAGCTTTCTATCAGGGGGAACTTTTCCGGGAGTAGATACCCTTTCATTCAGGTGATTTTCGAAAAGAACCGCGCAACTCTCCATCAGCAAACGTTATGGCTGCAAGAGTTGATGCGAAAACTCCAAACCGATTACGGGATTCAGCAAATCAACATGGTCGGCCATTCGATGGGAGGTTTAGCCTCTGCTAATTTTTTAGTCCAGGATGACGGTACCTACCCCACTGTGGAAAAGCTGGTGGTCATGGGCAGCCCTTTTTTGGGAATCGATAAACAAGAATATTTTGAGATGAATACCGGTGAGGCGTTGGCGGATTTACGTATAGATGCGAAAGCACTGACTGCGTTGATAGGAAGTAAAAAGAGCTTTCCAGACCATATTGAAGTCCTTGCCATCGCCGGAAGGATTGATGGAAAATATACGAACGAAAATACCGACAAGGTAGTGAAACAAAAAGGCTATGACGGAGGAGACGGACTAGTAAGCGTATCCAGCGCGCTTGGAATCAAGCAAATGGTGTCAAAAAACAATTACCACCAGGAAGTGATTCAGGATGCCTCAGCCACACACTCCGGGTTGCATGAACATTCCGACGTTGACCAATCTATAGCGGAATTTCTTTGGTGATACTCCTATGCTGCAATCCCCCGTACGAGCGGGGGATTTTTATTCTGCTTCAATAATGAAGCTAGCAAAATCTTCGCCTTCCACAGATACTTCCATTAACCACAGCCCGGGCTTATCTAAACCAAACTTTGCCCCACTCGCTGCATCTGCAGAAATACCCTCAAAAGAGTTTCCACTGATGGGCTTTTTATAAAGTTCGATTGATTCATCTGCTTCTTCATGGGTAGCGATCAATGTATATTCCTTTCCAATAAGCTCTTCAGGATCACCCCAGAAAAAAACACTGTACAACCTTCCTTGAGGGCCAGCAGGAAAAGCAGCCTCATCACTTTTACCATTCTCTTTTACAATAGCGAATTTACCTTTTTTGCCATAATAAGTCCGGTCTTCAACTTCGAACGTTTCGTCCTTGCTCCATACTTCTTTCTGCTCCGCCTCACTCGAGCAGGAAATTAAAAATAGAAGTATTATTATTACACTGACGGAAGCCTTTTTCATAGCACCTTCCACCCTTCAGTTCTTAATCCATTTATAAGACTATTCGTGATTTTTCTTAAATAACCTCCTATTTTCTACGTCATAATCTACAAAGCCGTATTATAAAGCCTGCTCAAAAAGAAAATGCCGGATGCTATCCGACATTTGTCTATCAACCTAATCAAATTTTATGGCCCAGCTTCCTTTACGCATGACCGCCTCGGTGGTACCATCTTCTAACACACCGTCAATATCCAATTCCCCAGAGCCCATCATGAAGTCAACATGGGACAAGCTATCATTGACCCCATGCTTATCAAGCTCTTCTTCATTCATATTTGATCCGCCTTCTAAACTGTTTGGATATGCTTTACCTAAAGCCAAATGGCAGGAAGCATTTTCATCATAGAGCGTATTGTAGAAAATTAATCCGGATTGGGAAATTGGCGATTCATTCGGTACGAGTGCCATTTCACCAAGACGAGTGGATCCTTCATCTGTGTCCAATAGATGCTTCAGTGTCGCTTCGCCTTGTTCCGCTTTATAATCAACAACTTTTCCGTCTTTAAACGTTAAGGTAAAGTCATCAATCAAGTTCCCTCCATAATTCAAAGGCTTTGTGCTGGAAACCTGGCCATTGACCCCATATTTATGAGGAACAGTGAACACTTCTTCGGTCGGCATGTTGGCATTGAAAGAAATCCCCTCTTTTTCCGTCCTGGACGCTCCTCCCTTCCAGATATGACCTTCGGGAAGTTCAACTTCCAAGTCCGTTCCTGGGGCTTTATAAATGAGTTTTTTATATTTTTTACGGTTTAAGAAATCACGGGCTTGCGCCAGGATACTGTTGTGCTCTTCCCAGGCAGCAACAGGATTTTCTTTGTCGACACGGACAATTTTAAAAATCTGTTCCCATAACTTGGTGACTGCTTCCTCTTCACCAGCTTCAGGAAATATCTTTTGCGCCCAGGTAGTGATTGGAATAGAAACGATTGACCACTGGATGCGGTCATTCATTGTAAAGCTGCGGAAGTTTTTCATTGCCTGTGCTCCTGCTTTATTAACTGCGGCAATTTTTTCCCCATCTATTCCTTGCAATAAATCCGGATCGGTTGAGCGGATGGATAAAATAGCCGCTCCCCCTTCCGCGAAGTAATCATACATATCGACTTTCCATTGAGGAACTTCAGATAGAGTTTCTTTTGACTCATACTCGTACTTTTTCCTCGTAATGGCATCATCAGCCCAGTTGATATGTACCGTTTTGGCCCCCATTTCATAAGCTTTACGAACTACAATTCGTGTGAATTCTGCTCCTTCAATCGTTGAATTGATCATCAACATTTGGCCTTTTTGCAAGTTGACACCTGTTTTTAACGCCAACTCTGCATACTTTTCTAACATTTGCTGTTCTGGCATCTTTAACTCCCTCTCTCTTTTATGATTTTTTCATTCTTATTATTCCATATATTGTCTGAACAAACAAAAAAATCCGCAGCATAACACCGCGGAATTTTTTACATTTATTTATTTTCTAATGCTTCTACCAATAAGGATAATTCCTCCCACCTGTCCATCGCCTGCTCCAGTTCACCCTCTAGACTTTCCTGTTCCTTATATAGATCCTGGACCTTGCCGAGATCACTTCCTGCCTCAGCAATGGATATTTGTATTTCTTCTATTTTTTCTTCAAGGCCTGCTATTTTATCTTCAATACCTTCCCATTCTTTTTGTTCATGATAAGAAAGCTTCCGCTTACGCCGTGCCATTTTTTCCACAGCCTTAGCCGAATGCTGCTTCTTTTCGGCAGCCTGAACACGTTCCGCTTGTTTCTTTTCATCCATATATTCACTATAATTTCCATGGAATTTTCTGATTACCCCTTTGCCTTCGAAGGCGATTAATCGGTCTGCTATTCTGTCGAGGAAATACCGATCGTGGGAAACCGCAATTACAGCACCTGGGAAATGATCAAGATATTCTTCCAGGATACTCAGCGTTTTCGTATCCAGATCATTGGTAGGCTCATCTAAAAAGAGAACGTTAGGTTCTTGCATGAGCACACGCAATAAATAAAGACGACGGCGTTCTCCACCAGAGAGTTTCCTGATGTAGGTCCATTGCTGAGACCTAGGGAACAAGAATCGCTCCAGCATTTGCTCAGCAGTGATCTCCTGTCCATCAGCAGTAGTGATTACTTCTGCTACTTGTTTGATGTATTCGACCACTTTCAGACTGTCATCGATTTCTTGATGATCCTGTGTATAATAGCCGATTTTCACTGTCTCTCCGATATCAATGATTCCTTTATCAGGTTCAATCCGCTGTGCCATAATATTCAATAGTGTAGTCTTACCACTTCCATTAGGCCCTATAATTCCCAAGCGTTCTTCAGGAACCACTAAATAACTGAAGTCAGCAATCAACGTTTCTCCCGCAACCTTTTTTGTTATCTCTTCCAGCTCAATCACTTTCTTGCCTAACCGGTTCGAACCAATTGCAATATCCATATTCTGTTCCGCACGCGGACCTGATTGATTTTGTAATGATTCGACTCGCTGTTTACGGGCCTTCTGCTTAGTCGTCCGCGCTTTCGCACCACGCCTTAACCATGCTAATTCCCGGCGGAGCGTGTTCTGTCTTTTTTCCTCTGAAACCCGTTCCTGCTCATCCCTCTCAGCCTTTTTTTCCAAGTAAGTTTCATAATTACCTTCATATACATAGAGGCTGCCCCGATCAAGCTCATAGATTAGGTTAGTTACTCTGTTCAAAAAGTACCGGTCGTGAGTAACGACAATCAAAGCCCCTTTGTACTGGGAAAGGAACTCCTCCAGCCACTCAATGGTTTCGTTATCCAGATGGTTGGTAGGTTCGTCCAAAATCAACAAATCTGCTGGTTGAATCAGCGCCCTGGCAATGGCGACTCGCTTTTTTTGGCCGCCTGACAACTCACCCGCCTTTTTATCAAAGGTTTCAACCCCTAGTTTTGTGAGGATCGTCTTAGCTGCCGTATTTGCTTCCCATGCATCATTTTCATCCATTTGCTGCTGGTTCTTTAGCAGCTGTTCTTGAAAGCTTGTATTTTCCGGTTCCTTTTCCAGGGATTGCAAAGATTGTTCATAGGCCCGCATCGTTTTCATAATTTCAGAATCCCCAAAATATATCTGCTCCAATACAGTCAATTCTGAATTGAGCTTTGGTTCCTGATGCAGATATTCAATTCGAAAATCCTTGGCATGCTTTAACTCCCCTGACTCTTTTGAATCCAGACCAGCGAGCACCTTCAGCAAAGTCGATTTACCTGTTCCATTGACTCCTATCAAACCGATCCGCTGTTGCTGGTCTATGGTAAACGATATATTTTCAAACAGGGTCTTCTCCCCATAGGTTTTCGTCAAATTTTCCACTTGCAAAAGACTCATGTCTATCACCCTTATTGTTAAGCTTGCTCTATTATAACATTGAAACCCTAGAGTTTCTTATCAAGAAGAATTGGCAGAATGCTATTCTACTGCTGACTCTGAAATGGAGATATTTTCGTAAAAATAATGGCTCTGTTAAAAGCTGGGGTTGATTTTCCATAAGAGGCATATTCAACTAAAGGGCCGAAAAGTCGAAGACTTGATTTCGAGATGTTTGTCTGAATAAGGGTCCGTGGGGAACGACTCCCTTTCCGCGGGCATGCGCTGAGCCTCCTCAGACTTCGTCTTCCGGGGTCTCACCTGTCATTTTCATCCCGCAGGAGTCTCGCCGTTCCCCACCGTACCTTCCCATAGGAAATTCTCGAAATCACACTTGTGGTAAACTGCCCCATGATGATAGAAAGAAGACTATGTGCCCACTACCTTCTTTGTAAATGCCTCAAGGTGAAGGTTTCAGTTTCAGCTATACACTCTTTCTCTTTTTAAAGGGGACGTTTATTACAAAACTGGCTGGATGGGCAGGGAATAGGCGGGATCCGGTAGGGCTTTAGTCCGAGTAAGCTTGCCAGATCCCCCGCAGGAAAGAAATGAATGCGTAATCGCCTTGGGAGACACGACACGCATAAGCAGAACAGCAAAAGGGAAGGGCTCTTTCTTCCCGTTGATGGACTGCTTATGTCGCGAGTGTCTAGGCGATGAAGCTGGAAAGCGAGTTGTTTCCCAGACCTTCCCACTCCTCTCATGGTAACGGATTCCACTATCTCGATACTGAGTCTTCAATAAAAGGGGGCTTAACTGTAAATTTACACGGAAGTTTAAGAGAACCAAAATAAGAAAAACCAGACGCGGCCGCTGTGCATCTGGTTATCTCTTTACCCACCTTTAATTCTTTAACCCAGCCTTTATAAAAGAATGTCAGCTCGTTTTTTTATTCTTTCCAAGGGAAGGCTGTCCCAAATTTTTTGGCTAGTTCTTTCGATTCTTTGCTTCGTTTCTTTCTTTGTGCATGACGATCCGGGGCACCTGCGTGCAGCCATTTTTCTTCATCTGATTCCGGGCGTACAGGAGAAACTGGTGTAGGCCGGTTATTTTCATCAACAGCTACCATTGAGACAAAGGCAGTAGTACATACCTTTCGCTCACCGCTCAATAAATTTTCAGTTATCGCCTTTACGAATACTTCCATCGATGTATTATGGGTCCATGTTACATAGCTGACGAGACAGATGGTATCCCCTTCAAAGACGGGTTCTAAAAAGTCGACAGAGTCAATGGAGGCTGTCACCACTGGCTTTCGGCAATGACGCGTAGCGGATATCGCTGCCACATCATCGATATAAGCCATTAATTTTCCTCCGAATAATGTCCCGTGGCTATTCGTGTCCGGTGGAAGGACGTGTGAGTTCTTTACTGTCAATGAATCAATACATGCTTTCGTTTCCATTACATTCTCTCCTTTAGTGCTCATGTGGTATAGTCGGCTTTGGAAGCAGAATTTTAAAAGTCGTCCCTTTGGCATCCTTATTATTTTGTGCGACAATCTTTCCTCCACTCCGTTCAATGATCGCTCTAGAAATAGCTAGACCAAGTCCGGTCTCTCCTTCTTTCCCTTTGATAAATCGTTCAAATAACTGAGGGAGAATTTCTTCAGAAATACCAATGCCATCATCCTTAATTGCAATTATGATATGATCTGCTGTTTCCCTGGTGTTTATTTGCACATTGGATTCGGCATGACGGATACCATTAGCAATAATATTAATCAGGGCTTGCATTACTTTCTCGGGATCTACATATAGGTTGTACGATACTGTCTGTTCATAATCAAGCTCTATTCCCTTTTCTCTGGCGAGCGGGTACAGCCCTTCTTTGGCTTGTTCAATCAACTCATCAATATCCATATTTTCCGGATGATAGACATTTTCATCACTATCCAGTTTAGCCAATAAAATCATTTCATTAACAATCTTCTTCAACCTTTCCGTTTCCTTGATCATGACAGACAATCCTTTATCTGCCGCCTCCCCTTCGAACACTCCATCACGGATTCCTTCAGCATAACCCTGAATCGACATCAACGGTGTTTTCAATTCGTGGGAAGCGTTTTGGAAGAACTGTTTCTGGGTGCGGATATAATTCTCTAACTCAGCAGCCATGGTTCGGACACTATGTTCGACCTCTTCAATTTCTCCACTCGCTTTCACCGGTTTTAGTTCCTGGAATTTGCGGTGCTCAATCTTCTTAAGTTCTGTTTTCAACCGGATCAACGGAGTCACTAGTCTCCGGTTCATAAAATGACTGATGGCTACCGCCAGCAGCAAGCCAATGAACAATACGAAGATCATCCGCCACGCAAACATCGTTTGGACAGCCTGCAAGTCTCTCAGCGGCGTAGCTAATACTAAGATGACACCATCTGCCTGAGGGGTGAAGGCGAAATCGTAGACGACAAAGTCTTGTCCCTGGCTTTCCCATAGATCTTCCTCATGTAAAGTATCGTCATATTGACTTGCCCAGGCAGCAGCAGTTTCTGGTGGTAAAGTAGAAAACAGGATCTCCCGCTTGCTGCGGTCGAACATCAACACACGGAATTCACTATCCCTTAAAAGCTGGGATAATTGATTCACTTTTAGAGGGCTATCTTCTTCATTTAGTAACTCTATCAACAATTCCCCTCTACCTTCCAGCTGCCGCTTTTCATCTTCAATCAGCATATTAAGAATCAGCGAATAAAGGATAAAAGCAGTAATCGACATGACGATGATAATTAATGTTGTGAATGCAACATTAAGCTGATGGAGCAGCTTCATGATTCCACGCCATCTTCCCTAAGCCGGTATCCGTAGCCCCAAACCGTTTCTAAAGGAATATCGACCAGCTTTTTTCTTAATCGTTTTACCAGATCGTCTACAGCACGATCGCTGCCGAAGTAATCTTCACCCCATACTTTTACTAATAATTCCTCGCGAGAAAAAGCACGGTTGGGATTTTGTGCAAGCAACTTCAGCATATCGAACTCTTTAGCAGTCACTTCCACCTCTTCCTCATTCCAAAAAGCACGCCGTTCCTCCATATAAAGTATCAATCCTTCCACTTGAAGGATTTCCTTATCCGCTGGAAAAGCAGCTTTATTCATCGCTTCCCAACGTGTCAGCTGCCTTTTTACTCTGGCCACCAATTCCCGTGGACTGAAGGGCTTGGTCAAATAATCGTCCCCTCCGAGTTCCAGCCCTAATATCCGGTCGATCTCCTCATCTTTAGCAGAAATGATGATGATGGGGACTTGTGAGCTTTGCCGCACCTGTTTACAAAATTCATACCCATCCATCCCTGGCAGCATGATATCGAGTACCCATAGATCAGGTGGAGCCTGTTGGAATAATTCCCAGGCTGCTTCTGCAGATTCCATCTCGTTCACATGGTAGCCACCTTTCTCCAAATAAGCTTTGACGATATCACGGATATTCGGGTCATCTTCAACAATTCCAATTGTTTGTTTCACATTAAATCCTCCTTCCCCACCTGTCTGATTCTATATTCCCATAATTGATAGGGTGTAGTTCCTCTTCTTTCTCATTTTACACATTTATTCCACATTTTCTCCAATCTCGTGCCAAACCTGAAACGTAAACTGATAATTGTCCAGGTTAGGAAATATCATTTTAAAGGGGTCCTGTTTATATGACTACAGAGCAACAACAGCAAAGGCGTAGAAAAAAACGCGCCTATTTTGCTTATGGAGTTTTCGGGGCGATAGCAGCTCTTTTTCTCGTTACCACTATATTTCAATGGAAAGGCATTTCCATTAACATCAATACAGAACAGCCGACAGCCCAAGCCAATGAGTTGAATATCGGGAAAGAAAAAGAACCCGTTACCCAGGCTGTTGAAAAAGCTGGAGGAGCTGTTGTCGGAATCTCTAATATAAAACAAAGCAGCCCGATGTCACAAAAATCCGGTACAGGTTCAGGGGTCATCTACAAAAAAGAAGATGGGAAAGCCTATATCGTCACCAATCATCACGTAGTTGAGGGTGCGAGTCAACTGGAAGTGATTTTGAATGACGGTACAAAGATTGAAGCTGAACTTGAAGGAAGCGACCCGTTAACTGACCTTGCCGTTTTAAAAATAAATGATCAACACGTCAAGCAGGTTGCCGAATTAGGCAAAGCGGAAGACGTAGAAGTAGGGCAAACAGCCATTGCCATCGGCAACCCGCTTGGAATGGAATTCGCCGGGTCAGCCACAAAGGGTATCATCAGTGGATTGAACCGTAACATTCCGGTCGATATTAACAAAGATGGTCAACAAGATTGGCAGACAGAAGTTATTCAGACAGATGCTGCCATCAACCCTGGTAATAGCGGTGGCGCACTCATTAATCTTCAAGGCGAGGTAATCGGCATTAACACGATGAAAATCGCTAAAAATGAAGTGGAAGGATTAGGCTTTTCCATTCCTATGGATGTGGCGAAGCCGGTCATTAAGGATTTAGAAACTAACGGTGAAGTGAAACGTCCTTATATGGGAGTTTCCTTGCAGGATGTGCGGCAGATACCTGCTAATATCCTCACCGACCAATTGAATCTCCCTCCAGATGTTCAGCACGGTGTCATTGTCGGTGGTGTCAAGACCGGGTCACCTGCAGCAAAAGCCGGACTTGAACAGAACGACATCATCACGGAAATCGAGGGAAATAAAATTGAATCCCTGGTAGACTTGCGTCAATACCTTTATAAAGAAGCTGAAAAAGGCCAGGAAGTAGAATTGACAGTCTATCGAAATGGTGAAAAAATTAAATCCAATTTAGAATTATCAGCACAGTAAAACAGCGTGAAACAACCTCCCCCCTAAATATATAAAAGAGCCTGCACCTTGATTGCCAGAAAGGTGCAGGCTTTTTTAGTGGCATGAAAACATGAATTCCCGTACATTTAACATTTTTTCTAATGCAAAATCTTCTATTATAGGGCCGTATAATGGAAGACTCGATTGCGAGGTATTGTAAGAGGGTAAGGGCGTTGGGGAACAACTCGCTTTCCGTGGGCGAGTGATGAGCCTCCTCGAGCTGACGCTCTGTGGGGTCTCATCTAACACGCATTTCCCACAGGACTTTGCATTTTCAACTTGACTTAACCCACGCACGAAGGAAATGCGTAGCATTTTCGAGGAGTCTCGCAGTTCCCCTACGCCCTTTGCCATAGGAAGTTCTCGAAATCACACTTGCGGGGAATACAGCCCATGATATTTGGAAGAAGATTTCTGCCCCTTTATATCCTCTATAAATGCTTCAGGATGAATTTTTTGTTGTGCACAATTCTCTTTTTGAAGGGTCCTTTTAATACAAAACTGGCTGGATGGGAAGGGCTTTAGCCCGGGGAAGCTTGCCCAGGTCCTCCGCAGGAAAGAAATGAATGCGTAATCGCCTTGGGAGACACGACACGCATAAGCAGAACAGCAAAAGGGAAGGGCTCTTTCTTCCCGTTGATGGACTGCTTATGTCGCGAGTGTCTAGGCGATGAAGCTGGAAAGGGAGTTGTTTCCCAGCCCATCCCAATCTTCTCATGGTAACAGACCTCACTATCTCGAAACTGAGAGTTAACAGAGCTAAAAATTAAAGGATTGGTGATAATAATCTGGCGATGGATTCCTTGAAACGTATCCACTTCGATCGGTGTTTATAAAGTTGAATTGTCAGCTGGGTTGAATCGATGACATCATCCAGGAAACTATCCTCCAGTTCTTTCGCTAAATCCGGGTGATAAAGGAACGCATTCACTTCGAAATTTAACCTGAAACTCCGAACATCAATGTTAGCAGTTCCGACAGAGGCAATCTTTCCATCTACCACAATCGTTTTAGCGTGTAAAAAGCCTTTCTGATAAATATAAATCTTTGCCCCGGCCTCTAATAAATCTCCGACATTCGAATAGGTCGCCCAATATACAAAGGGATGATCAGGCATCCGCGGAATCATCACCCTGACATCCACACCAGACAGGGATGCAATTCGCACAGCATCTAAGAGACTGTCATCCGGAATAAAGTATGGTGTCTGGATATAGACGGAATCTTTTGCTGAGAGAATCATTTTAATATAGCCATGCTTTATTTGTTCCCATTCCGAATCTGGACCGCTGGAAACGATCTGCATAGCGACATCTCCCTTAGGCTCAGCCTGGTAATACCGGTCTTCATAACTGATATCCTGCCTGGAGGCATGATTCCAATCAAGAATGAAACGGGTCTGCATGTTATGCACGGCGCCGCCTTCTACTCTTAAGTGGGTATCCCGCCAATAACCGAACCTTTTGTTGAAGCCAAGGTATTCGTCTCCGATATTAAACCCGCCGATATATCCGATTTTGCCATCAATGATTGCAAGTTTTCGGTGGTTTCTGTAGTTGATTTTCATATTCAACTTAGGTATCAATGCAGGGAAGAAAGCCTCTACTTCAACGCCGGCCTTTTCTAGTCTTCTGACGAATTTTCTGCTTAATGTCCTTGAGCCCATGTCATCAAATAACACACGAACTTTAACACCTTGTTTGACTTTTTTGATGAGAACTTCAGATAATCGCTGCCCAAGCTGGTCATCCCGTATGATGTAATAAAGCAGGTGGACATGTTCCTTCGCATTTTCAATATCCTCAATCAAAGCATGAAATTTTTCTTGCCCGTCAGTAAATATTTCAACCTGGTTATCTTTCGTTAATAGAGCGTCGTTATTTTTTAAGTGTAAGTAAAATAAGTCTTCGAAAGTTTCAAGTTCCGTATGATCCAATTTCAATGTATCTTGTTCAATCGAGCGAAGCTGATCCTGAACTGCGGCTAACAGCCCAAGCCTGTTCTTTTTATCCCATGTGAATATCTCTTTTTTACTCAGCCTTCTTCCAAAAATTAAATATAGTAAAAACCCCCCGACAGGAATGAATAATAACACCATCAACCAGGCCCAGGTGGCGCTGGCATCCCGCCGTTCTAAGAAGATGATGGCAAATGCCAGTAAAACGTTGATGACAATCGTTACACTGAATAGATAAGGGGCCATTGCAAAGTCCAGCATCTACCTCACCCTTCCTCGACTAAAAAATAGCGCTGACTAAAATATAGCATATATATCTTCATTCAAAAAAATCGAAGGAAGAGATACGCCATGCTTTCATATCTCTTCCTTATCTTATTCGTTGTGGTTGCATTTGCCTCATGATTTTAATAAGATGCCTTCTTTTTTCAATGCTTCTACCGCTTCATCCAAAGCTTCTTCGCTTTCAGCTGCTACCGTATGCATATGAATGCCATCGGTCAACTCTGACAGGAACGATGCTTTCGTCTCTCTGATATTATCTAAGAATTTCTGTACGTCCCTGCGATTCCAAACCAAAACGGAAGCGGTCAAGTCACCATAGACCGGGTGTTCCACCGTTACATCTTTAATGAACACCCCATGATCAACCAGAATAGTCAATTCTTTTTCCGTTTGGTCAGGCGTATGCTTTACAGCGATTGTGCGTTCAACTGGAGGTGTATCTATACGGTCCATCATGTAGATATATCCCTGGCTTGTCGCTACAATTGGTTCATTCTTAGCTTTCAATAATGAAACATCTCCAACAATCACTTGTCGTGACACTTCCATCTCCGCAGCGAGTTCGCTTCCCGTAATCGGTTTTTCACTGTTTTTAAGCAGTACCAGAATATCCTCACGCCGCTCGGAAGCTTTCGGTTTTTTTTGATCTTTCACCATGCTCTCTCTTCCTTTCCTGTCCGGTTATCTTATACTTATTTTATCATAAACATGCATTGGTACAGGAATAGCAACAACGCTTATTCATAAGTCTAAGCTTTGGCTGCCCGGTGGATATGCAAGGTTAAATAACCGATTTCCGAGGATGGGAAATGGATGTCACATTTCTCTGACAGATACGTAGTCATATCTACGGCACACTGGTAAGCTTTTTCGTATTTTTCCTGGATCATCACTAACATGTTCTTGTCCACCATGTTAAATTCTGATTGCTCTGTCGTCCTTTGTATCGCACGATTCAAATGGGTCACTAAATGCTGATAGGCAACATTATCTTTGGATAAAACCTTCTTATAATATTTCTCTATCCTCCAAATAAGATCACGAATGATAACTACTTGTTTTACGGATTCACCGGTGCCCTCATGCATCCATCTTCCACTATGAATGAAAATGGCGATATGCCCGGCCTCTCCTTCCGGCAGTTCACGATCAAGCCTCTCTTTAATCGTGCGTATTGCCCATAACCCAACTTGAAATTCTTTGGCATATAATATACTTATTTCTTCTATTAAGCCATTTTGAATCGTTACATGTTTAGGTGGATCGCTTAATAAAAAGGATAGGTGATCCGCTAGTTCTAAATGAACAGAATCACTCAACTTTGTCTGTAAAAAATCTTCTGCATGCGTAATGATATCTTCTGTCAGGCGAATGATCTTTTGCGGTACCATATGAAGAAACTCCTCATACTGTTCGGTATCATCATTCATATCAATTACCTTGTCAATTTCATTATCATAGATCGGGTCTCCATTTCTTTTATTTGCAGCGATCCCTGCTCCTATTACAAATTTTTTTTGATCTTTAAATGAAGTAATGACGATATCCTCATTAAGCACTCGTTCAATCCTCACAGTCATCTCCCTCTCACGATAGCCTACTTGATTTGTATGGTCATAATTAGTGTGTCCCCACGAACAGCTTCCTCTATGGTGTGGCGGTCCATCTGGTCAGCGACTTCATTGTAATTAGTAATGATTACAGGAGTTATCGTACTCTTTGCTCTTTCCTTCACAAGGTCCATGTCAAACGTTATTAACTTGTCCCCGGTTTTCACTTTATCTCCTGCCTTCACGTACCCTTCAAAGCCTTCCCCTTCCATACTGACGGTTTCTAAGCCGATATGAACCAGGACTTCGACCCCGGTTTTCGTCTTTATTCCAACAGCATGATTGGTATGAAAAATTTGGACGATTTCTCCATCCACAGGACTTACCACTGTTCCATCGGTCGGCTCAATCGCCACACCTTCGCCCATCATCCTTTCGGCGAATACCGGATCAGGAACTTCACTTAGGTCGACGACCTTTCCATCGACAGGGGCAATAACTTTCACTTCACTACTGCCTTTTTTAAAAAGGTTTTTAAACATCAATTTCATCCTTTCTAATTATCAATATGAAAATCAATAAAAAAACCATGGACTGAGTGTAAAATCCGCTCATAAACTTCTTAAATATATATCTTTTATTACCCTATAAAAGTAACAATCATTCCCCTCAATCAAAATCAAAATATATTATTATTAATATTTTTCAATTTTTGTAAAGTAATTGTAAAAAAGGATTGACGTTCCATATTTATTTGGATATGATGTTACACAAATAGTAATAATTTACTGAAAATTTAAACAGGGGTGTATTATGAATAACTTTACAGATCTTCAGTCCCAACCGCCTTTGCTGGAAGTAAACAACCTGGAGACCGCCTTTGAAATTGACGGAGAATGGCATAATGCCGTAGATAATGTCAGTTTCCAGGTGAAACCCAAGCAGGTAATTGGTGTGGTAGGCGAGTCTGGCTGTGGAAAAAGCGTGATGTCCTTATCCATCATGAAACTTTTGCCTAAAGGAATCGGAAAGATTCGCAATGGAGATATAAAATTCAATGGAATAAACCTGGAAAAATTAAATGACAAAGAAATGAATAAAGTACGCGGTAAAGACATCGCAATGATCTTCCAGGAGCCAATGACTTCTCTGAACCCAGTATTCACCATCGGTTTTCAGTTATCAGAATCCTTACATAATCATTTTAATATATCGAAAAAGGATGCTCGTAAAAAGGTTATCCATCTACTTGATAAAGTTGGAATTTCCCGCCCTGAAAAGGTTGTGGATGAATACCCTCACCAACTATCCGGGGGAATGCGTCAGCGTGTCATGATCGCAATGGCGATTGCCTGCGAACCAAAATTGCTGATAGCTGACGAGCCTACCACTGCTTTGGATGTTACCGTCCAGGCGCAAATCCTCGAATTACTACAGGAACTTCAAACAACAAATGATATGTCAATCATCCTAATCACACACGACCTCGGTGTCGTAGCCGAAAGCTGTCATGAAGTTATCGTCATGTATGCAGGAGAAGTAGTAGAGCAGACGGATGTGGTCACCTTATTTGAAAGCCCGAAGCATCCTTATACGCAACTTCTGATGCAATCTATTCCACGTATGGATCAGGAGGAAGAAGTGCTGGCTTCAATCGAAGGTATCGTCCCTTCCCTGAAAAATATGCCGAGACAGGGATGCAAGTTCGTAGATCGCTGTCCAAAAGCGATGGATGAGTGCCGAAGCATCACCCCCCAATTAAGAGAAAGCAGCCCCGGTCATGGCGTGAAGTGCCTCCTTTATGAGACAAGCTGGGAGCAGGAAGGGATGAAAGCCAAATGAGTAACGTTGTAGATATTCAGCATAAGGAGCAGTCACCTCCCCTCCCTACCAACCATGAAACATTATTAGAAGTTAAAGACTTAAAAACCTATTATCCCGTGAAAGGCGGCTTTTTCCGACGAACAGTCGGACATGTCAAGGCTGTTGATGGAGTTAGTTTCACATTAAAAAAAGGGGAAACACTCGGACTTGTGGGAGAGTCCGGCTGCGGTAAATCTACCGCTGGCCGTACCATTTTAAAGCTGTTGAAACCTACCGGTGGCAGTATTGTGTTTAATGGTGAAGATATTACGAAAATCCGTGGTGGCCGGCTAAGAGAACGCAGAAAAGATTTCCAAATGGTCTTCCAGGATCCCTATGCATCTCTAAACCCAATGCAGATGGTCGGCGATATCGTATCAGAGCCAATCAAAAACTATTATCCCAGAAAAAAGGCGAAAGAAATCAAACAGGAAGTTATGGAATTACTGAACCGGGTCGGATTACCTGATGATGCTTACTATAAGTATGCACATGAATTTTCCGGTGGTCAGCGTCAGCGGATCGGCATCGCCCGGGCACTTGCCCTTAAGCCGAAACTGATCATAGCGGACGAGCCAGTGTCCGCACTTGATGTATCCGTACAATCACAAGTGTTGAATTTGCTGAATGAACTTCAAGACGACTTCAACTTGACCTACCTCTTTATTGCCCATGACCTCAGTGTCGTCAAACATATGAGTGACAAAATCGGCATCATGTACCTCGGTCATATCGTAGAAATCGCAGACAAGAAATCCATTTATGAAGAACCGCTTCACCCATACACGCAAGCATTGATCTCTGCTGTTCCTGAACCAAATCCTAAAAAGAAAAAGGAACGAATCGTGCTCGAAGGAGACGTACCAAGTCCTGAAAATCCTCCATCTGGGTGTCCTTTCCATACAAGGTGCCCGGTGGCTGTGGATAAATGTTCCACCATCAAGCCAGAATTGAAGGAGGTGAAACCAGGACGCCAGGTCGCGTGCATTCTGGTTGATTGATCTGATTCATTCATTAACTATTACAGGGGGTAACCACATGCAAAAGAAGAAATCTTTTTATTGGCTGGCAGCCATGCTGCTGATCATGTCTTTGTTTATGGCTGCTTGTAGCAATGGCGAGGATGAAGCTGGAGCAGCAGAAGATGACAAAAAAGAAACAGAAGGCAATGAAGGCGGCGAAAAAGCAGCTCAAGAAGGCGGAACAATCGTCTACGCTCTTGATGCAGCGCCTGAAGGCCTGTTCCACTGGAACTGGTATGGCATCCAAACGGACGCGGAAGTTCTTGGTCTGTTTGATGACAACCTGATCACTTTTGATGAAGAGTTGAAGCCACAGCCTAATATTGCGAGCTGGGAAACAGAAGATAATAAAGTCTTCACCTTCAAATTCCAAGAAGGCGTTAAGTGGCACAATGGTGATGAACTGACTGTCCATGATTGGGTATTCTCTTTGGAAACCCTTGCTCATCCAGATTACGAAGGTCCTCGCTATACAAATGTCCAAACGGTTGAAGGTGCAGAAGCTTTCCGTAATGGAGAAGCTGATTCCATTTCTGGCCTTGAAGTAATCAATGACTATGAAATTAAAATCACATTTGATAAAGCACGCGTTAATAACCTGTTGAACCTTTGGACTTACCCGATGAACCGTAAAGCATTCGAAGGCATCGAAGTCGCTGACATGGAAGGTTCTGACCCTGTACGACGTACACCAATCGGTACTGGTCCGTTCAAAGTCAACAAAGTGGTATCTGGTGAATCTGTCGAGCTTGTAGCCAATGAAGATTACTGGCAAGGCAAGCCGAAGCTGGATAAAATCATTATTAAAGTGGTCGACAGTACAGCCGTTACTGGCGCTCTGCAAAACGGAGATATCGACGTTGTAAGTGTCCATCCAACGATCGGTAAAGACGTGGAAGCTATGGAAAACGTTGATTTAGTAACCGCTCCTGGCCTTTCTTATTACTATGTAGGATTCAAGCTTGGTAAATTTGATAATGAAAAGAAAGAAGTCGTCGAGCAAAAAGAAAAGTATGCGGATAAAAAGCTTCGACAAGCAATGATGCACTCCATCAACCGTGAAGAATGGATTGAAGCTTTCTTCGGGGGTTATGGCGATGTTGTTAACCGCCCTGTACCTACCGCTCACTGGATTGCAGCTGACAACGATGATTTGAATACCTATCCGTATGACCCTGAAAAAGCGAAAGAAATTCTGGATGAAGCTGGCTATGTGGATACAAATGATGATGGTTTCCGTGAAGACCCTAATGGAGATGAGTTTGTTGTCAACTTCTCCCACTATGCAACTGGCAACCCGACATTTGAGTCCCGTGCCAAAGCCCTTACCCAATATTGGGAAGAGGTGGGCTTGAAATCCACACTTGAGATGATCGAAGTCAACCAGTATTACGACATGGTTGAAAAAGATAACGAAAATATGGAAGCCTTCTTTGGCGGCTGGGGATATGGTGCCGACCCAGATCCATCCGGTCTTTGGAAATCTGACCAGCTTTGGAACTACCCTCGCTGGGTAAATGAAGAAAGCGATCAGCTTTTGGAAGATGCGCTTGACGTGGAAATTGTGGGAACGGACGAAGCAAAGCGTAAAGAACTTTATGTCAAATGGCAGCAAATTGTCAATGAAGAGCTTCCTATGCTATTCATTACCGAGCTGCAAGAAATTTATGGTATGAACAAACGCGTTGGCGGTTTGACATTAGACGTTTCTGGTTTCAACAGTGCACACGAGTGGTTTGTGACAGAATAAGCCTCTGGTCAATCTGAAAAAAGATAAGGAGCATACTCATGTTAAAGTATACTTTGCGTAGAATCTTAGGCATGATTCCGATGCTTCTCCTGATATCCATTGTAGTGTTTTCCCTGGCATTATCTATGCCAGGGGATCCTTTCGGTGGGGAAATTGATCCTAATAATACTGACCCTCAATATATAGAAGAAATGAGAGAAAAAGCAGGACTTAACGATCCGGTTCATGTACAGTATGGCAGATGGATTTCTAATTTTATGCAGGGAGACTTCGGTGAATCAACACGCTATAAAATGCCGGTGGCTGAACTTATCGGTGAACGTATGCCGAACACGCTTTTTCTAGGTATCACCTCACTAGTCATTACATATATCCTCGCATTCGTTATGGGCATGTATGCTGGCCGGAAACCTTACACGACAGCTGATAATTTAATCGGAGGAGTCAATTACCTCGGCTTGGCCGTCCCCTCTTACATTGCGGGTGTCTTTGCCATTTATTTCTTTTCCTTTAAATTGGGCTGGTTCCCTTTCAGTGGGTCTGTCGATATAACTCTGCAAAATGGGTCCTTTGAGTACTATCTAAGCAGGCTCCACCATGTATTTTTACCGGCAATCGTATTAGGGGCCCTTGGTACAGCCAGTTATACCCAGTTCTTACGGAATGACATCATTGAGAGCAGCCGGAAGGATTACGTACGGACTGCCCGTGCAAAGGGTACTCCAGAAACTAAAATTTACAACAAACATATTCTAAGGAACTCGATAATTCCATTAATAACCTTCTTAGGTTTTGACATCGTCACTTTGATCAGTGGTGCAATCATTACAGAAGCGATATTCACCTATCCGGGTATCGGCCAGCTTTTTCTGGATTCTATCAACAACCGTGATTACCCCGTAATGATGACATTGACCATGATGTTCTCGTTCCTCGTTTTATTTGGGAACATGATCGCTGACCTGTTATATGGAATTGTCGACCCAAGAATTCGTGTAGACTAGGAGGGCTGAACATGGCAGAAGTAATCAATGATACATCCATTACTAAAATCAAAGTCCAAAAGTCATTGTCACCATGGGCAGTCGCAAGAAGAAAATTTCTCCGGAATAAACTGGCTATGGTAAGTCTATTCTTTTTGATGACCGTCTCTATCCTTTCTTTTCTGGCACCCTACATCACTACTGCCGATATCACAAGAGTAAATATAGGTTCCATGTCTCTGACACCATCGTCCGAGCATTGGTTCGGAACAGATAAAAGCGGACGTGATGTGTTCACCAGGCTGCTGTACGGTGGGCGAGTATCTTTGCTTGTCGGCATCTCCTGTACCTTGCTGATCATTACATTCGGAACTTTGATCGGTGCATTGGCAGGATTCTTTGGCGGCATTGTCGATGCCTTACTCATGCGATTCACCGATTTCATTTTGAACTTTCCCCTGCTCGTATTCGTCATCGTCCTGAACGCTGTATTTTTCGGAAAGCTCGGCGGTGTTCCGGTGCTTATCGCAGTAATCAGTGTTCTCGGATGGGGCGGGGTAGCACGTCTTGTACGAAGTAAAATACTATCTGAGAAAGAGAATGAATATATTCTCGCAGCCATCTCAATCGGTTCCAGACCTGCTAAGGTAATCATGAAGCACCTGCTTCCAAACGTATTGTCTACCATCATAGTACAGGCAACCCTTACCTTTGCAGCGATGATTGTAGTCGAATCAGGTTTGAGCTACCTTGGGTTCGGTGTACCTGCGGAGACACCAAGCTGGGGCAATATGCTGGCTGCATCACGAGAACCCGATGTGCTGCAAAATATGCCTTGGATTTGGATTCCACCAGCTTTGACTTTGGTCATTACCATTTTATCCATTAACTTTATCGGAGAAGGTATCAAAGATGCCTTGAATCCAAAATCACTTCGTTAATAGAAAAAGCAGGAACCGATTGGTTCCTGCTTTTTTATGGCCGGTGTAGAGAAATATCACTCACTTTCCAAGGACGGATGTTGTTTTTTAATTATTAATTTTTTCTTTTACGGCTGGTAACTTACTTAATGCCTGCTCCAGGTCGGACCAAATGTCTTCCCATGCTTCCAATCCGACAGAAAGACGTATCATTTGATCAGTAATCCCCATTTTAAGCCTTTCCTCTTCTGGCACGACCGCATGTGTCATGGTAGCCGGATGCTGGATCAAACTTTCTGCGTCCCCAAGACTGACAGCAATCTGTATGAAAGATAACAGGTTCAGTAACTCTTGGGCATTCTCTTTACTTCCTTCGATTTCAAAAGAGATAAGCCCTCCTCCCTGCTTCATTTGCTTTTCCTTGATGGAATAGTCAGGATGGTTCGTATCACCTGGATAATATACCCGTTTAATCCCAGAATGCTTCTCCATCTCTTTGAAAATCCTTTCTGCATTAAAGGAATGGCGATCCATCCTTACTGGCAGTGTTTTCAACCCTCTAAGCAGGAGCCAGGCATCAAAGGGTGACATCACTCCGCCGATATCCTTTTGAGTCGTCATGGCTACTTCGCTTAAAAATTCTTCTTTTGCCACAACAAGGCCAGCGATGACATCGCCGTGCCCGCCAATATATTTAGTAGCACTATGAATAACGATATCGCAGCCAAGCTCGAGAGGCCGCTGTAAATACGGAGTGGAAAACGTATTATCGACGACAACTGGTATATTGTATTCTTTTGCTATACGGGAAATCATCTCTAAATCCAGCAGGCGCATCGTTGGATTGATCGGTGTTTCAATATAAATGCAGGCAGTGTTCGGTTGAATTCTATTCCGTAACTCCTCTTCTGTTTCCATTAAACTGAAATCACTTGTAATATTATATTTCTCTTTCATCATACTCAATAGTCCAAATGTACAACCGTATAACCCTTGTGAGCAAAGGATATGGTCATCTGCTTTTGTCAATGCTACCAGCACAGCTGATACAGCAGCCATCCCTGAGCTGAACGCAAGTCCCATTTCCCCGCCTTCCAGTTCAGCGATTTTTTCTTCGAGCGCACGAACAGTCGGATTTCCTAAACGAGAATATATATAGCCTTCTTCCTCCCCTGCAAACCTTCTTTCTCCTTGTTCCGCAGAATCAAAAGTGAAGGTAGACGTTTGGAAAATCGGCGTGGAAAGACTTCCTAAGTGTTGTTTTGAATCGTATCCAGCATGGATTACAGATGTTTCAAATCGTTTTGATTTGTTCATTTTTTTCTTCTCCCCTTTTTGAAAAATCTCCCTCTTCTTTTATCATATGTGAAAATCTCCCTTTTTGAAAGCGTTTACAATAAACTTATTTGATTTCTTCCCATCCCTTTTCACATGAAAAATAAACAGTTGGTAAACCTAAGTAGAAATGAAATCAATAGGAGGATTTCTTATGAAAGAATCGAGAAAATGGGAACAACCTGAACCCCTATGGCGTGAAGATACCAAACTCAAGAAATTCGATCCCCTTGAAAAAGATGCTACTGCTGAAGTTGTCATTGTGGGGGGCGGAATTACAGGTATTACTACAGCTTACCTGCTGGCCAAAGAAGGTCGTGATGTAGCTCTGCTTGAGGGCAGTGAGTTATTGAATGGTACAACCGGACATACAACAGCCAAAATCACCGCCCAGCATGATTTGATTTATTATGAATTGATGCAGCATTTTGGTAAAGAGGGAGCCCTGGCTTATTACAAAGCTAATGATGAAGCGCTCCGTTTTATCAGAGGTACTGTAAAGCAGAACCAAATCGACTGCAACCTGCAAACCGAGGATGCCTGTATCTACTCTACTACCGACAACTATACAAGAAAGCTGGACAAAGAGTATCAAGCCTACCAGGAACTGGGAATCCCTTGTGAATATAAGAATGAGGTCTCTATCGACGTCGATGTGCAACAAGCATTGTATATGAAAGACCAGTCTCATTTCCATCCGCTGAAATATCTATCCTTTTTATTAGATGAATTTATTAAAAACGGCGGGAAGGTTTATGAAAATACTGTAGCGGTCGATGTTGAACGCGATCCGGAGTTATGTGTAGTGACTAAAGATGGCCATCGAGTGTCATGTGACAACATCGTTTCCTGCTCCCACTTCCCTTTTTATGATGGCACAGGATTCTATTTTGCACGCATGCATGCAGACCGTTCCTACGTAGTTGCGATCGAGCCAGAGCAGGAGTATGCCGGTGGAATGTATCTATCTGTTGACCAGCCTGTCCGCTCGGTCAGAAAATCCTCTTACGAGGGGAAAGAAATCTTACTGATCGGCGGAGAAAGTCACCGTACAGGGGAAGGTGTGGATACTGATTTCCATTACCGGGCACTTGAAGAGTTCGCTTCGGAAACATTCGGGATCAAGAAGAAGCTCTTCCAATGGTCCGCCCAGGATTTGTTTACCCTGGATAAAGTTCCTTACATTGGACAAATAACGAAGAATAAAGACCATATTTATGTGGCGACCGGCTATAAAAAATGGGGGATGACTTCAGGAACAGCAGCGGCTTTGCTATTACGGGACCAGATTACCGGTAAGAAAAACCCTTACACTGAACTATTCAGCCCGTCCCGCTTCCAGGCAGACCCAAGCTTGAAGAAATTCTTCTCGAATAACCTGAATGTCGCCAGTCACCTTCTTGAAGGAAAATCAGAGCGAGTCGGTTTTAGTCACGAAGCACTGAAAAAAGGGGAAGGCGGTGTCATTCAATACAATGGCGAGCGTGCCGGGGCCTATAAAGATGAAGACGGCCAGGTTTATCTTGTCGATACCACCTGTACGCACATGGGCTGTGAAGTCGAATGGAACAGCGGCGAACACAGCTGGGACTGTCCATGTCACGGGTCCCGCTTCTCCATTGAAGGGGACGTGATGGAAGGTCCGGCTAAACAGCCTTTGAAGCGCTTATCCATAGACAAGGATACCCAGGAAACCGATCAGCCGGAAAATGATATGCCAGAGCCTGTGTAATGAAGCAGATAGCCAGAATCCTTAAAATGAAACAGGATTCTGGCTATCGTTTTGTCGGCGTATAGGAGACAAAGAGTGCAAATGACAATTTCAACAATTAGGGAGCCACTTCAAGAGATTTATAAGATTATATCAAGTATATGAGTATCTCACTCTCCCGGTAACCCTCACACAAAAATACCATTGCTTTACTATACTAAATTCCCTTATAGTGGTAAGATAATGAGCTGCTAAGGGGGTTGATCTAAATGGAAGAAAATAAACTCGGCATTATCTATACAGGCGGGGCGTATGTCTTATGGGGATTCCTGCCTATTTATTGGAAGCTTGTCCAGGAAGTCCCACCGCTGGCTATCCTCGGCCACCGGATCGTCTGGTCGTTTGTTTTTATGACAGGTGTAGTCCTGATTTTACGCAAATGGTCAGCTTTCAAAGCGGAGGTACGGAGAACTTTAAAGAATAGAAAAAGCTCTCTGGGTATTACGTTTGCCTCGATTGCCATCAGTATCAATTGGCTGACATACATATGGGCGGTCAACACAGACCACGTCGTAGAAGCCAGCCTGGGATATTATATCAACCCTTTGGTCAGTATTTTGCTTGGCATGATTTTCTTCAAGGAGACCTTCACGCGACCACAATGGTTAGCGTTCATGCTTGCTGTGGCGGGGGTTGCCTATATGACCATCAATTTCGGTTCAGTCCCATGGCTTGCCCTATTATTGGCGTTCAGCTTCGGAGTATACGGTCTATTGAAAAAAACGGTCGATTTGAATGCCATATTCGGTTTGGCCATTGAAACCTTGATTATGACTCCTATCGCAGCTATCTATCTGGTTAGCCTGCCTCAGGGAAACTGGGGAGAAATCCAGTGGATATCGCTGACGTCGTTGTTACTATTCGGAGCAGGTGTCGCTACTGCCATCCCACTATTGCTTTTTGCCGGCGGAGCGAAACGGATTCCTCTATCCATGGTAGGTTTCTTACAATATATAGCTCCTACGATCATGCTGCTTATCGGAGTATTTTTATATAATGAACCATTCACTAAAGTTCATCTTGTTTCATTTTTATTGATATGGTCTGGTCTCTTGATTTACACTTATTCCAGGGTCAAGCGACTGCGTAAGTATGATCAAGCCGCTTAGCAATGCCCTCTGGTATTTGATATGGTAGGATGGAGTCAAGAACTTCTATTTAATGAAAGGGGCAATGAATGATGGGGCTGTTAGATGAATTAATGGGCAATGCTTCTGAAGTTGATATGAAGGACGTCGAAAAACAACTCGAGAAAGTAGTCACCGCTAATGAACGAATTGAGAAAGCATATAAAGTTTTAAGGGACATGATGATTTTCACGGATAAACGTATGATTCTAGTAGATAAGCAGGGAATGACAGGTAAGAAAATTGAGTTCCATTCGATTCCCTATAAATCCATCACGCATTTCAGTGTGGAAACAGCCGGCACATTTGACCTTGATGCCGAATTGAAGATTTGGATTTCAAGTACCTCGGAACCGATATCGAAACAGTTCCGCAAAGATAAAAGCATCTATGATATCCAGCAAGCAATCGCAGAATATGTAACCCAATAAAGAAAGCACAGGAGCATATCCTGTGCTTTTTCTATGTCTGCTCTACTTCTATAATTTCATCCAGTACAGGATAAGCGGCTTCTATTCCTTTTTCCGCCACCAGACAAGCAACCCCGAGTGGAGTCTGCCAAAAAGAATCAGGAATCTGCGGAGTTTTCAGGCCTGCCGGCTTGAATAATGACCTGTGAATTCTTTGCACATGCTGCTGGGTGAGCTGCCTGTCCTCCATCCGCTCTCCTCTTGCTATCAAGAATACATAGCGCATTGATTGGAAAAGGTTGTCACCTGGCATGAAGGTATATTCTTTGAATAACTTCAATTGTTTTACTACATCTTCTTTCAATCCATTCCTTGCCTGTAAATCGTCCAGATGGGCAAGCAGATGACTATAAACTTGCTGGAAAACCCTTCTTTTTTCTTCCTGCATGACTTTATCCGTATAAATTTCCTGCATTTTTTCATACGCTGAATCTTTGGTCCACATATTCAGTCGACCTCCCTTTCCCTAATTTGCAGCTTTTCTATCTTTATATTAACATTATTTTCCGACTATAAAGAAGGATCACCCTTCTTGAATTTGGGCGATCCTTCTACTATTTTCATAGATTATTCATGTCCATTCCCTTTTCCTTTTTCATGCCCTTTACCATTACTATTTTCGTGACCTTCACCTGTTTCTTTCTCGGGCTTTACGGAATTGGCAATCAAGTTGATAATCTCTGTATTGTCCAATACCCCTTCAAAGTCTTTGCTTCCTGCACCCGTAGCAAACACCGGCACCATATTACCTGTATGGCCGCCTGTATCGCTTTCAGCACGAATATCGGTATCTACTGCACCGACTTTATAATGATCAGCAATCACGGAGCCTATTTCCCAACCGACACGGTAAGCTGCATAAACTTCCCCATCATTGTCTTTCACATTTGAAAGGAACTCATCAACCTCTTGATCTGTTAAGTCGATAGCAGCATGTTCGCTGAATACCTGTTTTACACTTTCAACTGTGAATGTCCCTGACGATTCATCTTTCTCGAGCTGCTGTGCCATGTATTCCGGAGAAACTTCGATATTTTTCAATGCCTCCATATCCATTGGTTCAGTCGCTGACATCCCCATTGTCTCGTGGTCAGCCAAAACAACAACCAATGTGTCCTCACGTTCTTCTGACCACTTCACCACTTGTTCAACGGTACGATCGAATTCCATTGTCTCCTGCCATACCCCAGTCGCGTCAGCAGCATGGGCAGCATGGTCAATACGAGCACCTTCCACCATCAGGAAGAAGCCATCTTCATCCTGCGATAGTACATCCAAAGCTTTGTTCGTCATGGTTTCTAAGGTTGGCTCCTCACTGTTCAGCTCATCACGGTCAGTCTTATAGCTCATGTAAGATTCGTTGAACAAACCTAGTAATTTATCTGGTGTTCCTGCTGCTTCAAGGCTGCTTTCATCGGTGACATATTCATAACCTTTTGATTGGAAGTCATCGATCAGTCCGTTTCCTTCCTGGCGGGCAGCACTAAAGTAATTCTTACCACCGCCCAGTAATACATCATACTCGTTTGCAAGCATTTGCCGCGCAATCTCCTCCTGGCCTGACCATCTGTCCGCAGCGCTGCCACCAAAAGCCGCTGGTGTAGCATCTGTTACTGTATTCGTTGAAATGAGGCCTACTTTTTTGCCAGCATCTTGATATAAATCTAATATACTATCAACCTCTTCTCCAGCAGCATCTACACCGATGCCCCCGTTATAAGTTTTATTTCCAGTAGCAATTGCTGTACCGGCTGCGGCCGAATCAGTAACAAAGTTGTCAGCCGAATATGTACGCAGCAAGCCTACATTTTCTAAAGATTCCATGTAAAGCTCTTCGTTTTTCCCACCTTCCAGCAACCTGGCAATTTCCATCTGCCCTAAACCCATGCCGTCTCCAACCATGACAATGACATTCTTAGGAGAATTCTTATTTACCTCTACTTGTTCTTTTTCTTCACTATCTGCTGTAATCGAAAAAGGAAGTGTGTCAGAAGCAAACCCGAGAGCGCTTCCAGAAATGATGATACCTGTTATTATAACAGCTGATAATTTCTTCTTGATCGACATAATATCCCCTCCACTTGGATTTTTTGTAAAATTTTGAATGTAAATTCAGTGTAAATAATAGGTAATAGAATCGTCAACAATGGCCCCTTGAAACTGAAACATAACTCTAAAAACACTACCTATTTACTAGAATGCCAACTTTTCAATCTACGAATAACACAAAAAAGTCCCTTCACTTGAAAGGACTTTTTAGTATAAATTATTCATCAGTCATCATGCTTTCCGCTTCCTGCTTAATCGCTTGCCATAAAATCGGCGTATCTTTTGAGTGATGTTCCAGTAATTCAGGAAGATGTGGGGTGATTTTGTTCCAGACAATCGGGTTTGCAGCCATGGTATTCATATAAGCTGTTTCCTTTGATGACCAGGGCCGGAGCGATTGTATGTAATCCAGGGTCAATTCGTAAGAAGGCATTAACTGTTGATCCCGATTTTGATGGAACTCACTCATCACTTTGTCCCAATCAGCTCCGCCACTATATTGTTCGATCGCATCCGCTAATAAGAATGACTGCAGGAAGGCGTCGTTGATGCCAAGACCTGTGCTCGGATCCTTACTATGACCTGCATCTCCTATTAGTGCCCATCCTTTACCAAAAGGAGTCCGGAAAAAGTTTTCGACCCCTGCACTTCCGGTTAGACGTCCCTCCAATTTAGCATGCTTCATTCTATTATCCATTCGATAAAATTGCTGGTAGTGATATTCAAACATTTTCTGCGGCTTACCGGCAAATGCTTTGAATTCATCCGGGTGTATCTCTAAACCAAGACAATCTCTCCCGTGTTCCATCGGAAACAAAAACCCGATTCTACCGTCCTGGAGAAAAATTTCTGTAGCAGGCTCCTCCAGCGGTTCTATCCCTTGATAATATCCGTAAAATACCGGTCTAAGGGCTGGAAGTTCGTTATACTTTTCAGCACCCACCCATTCGGCTATTTTTGACCGCATCCCATCTGCCCCTACTACAATAGGAGCATGAATGTTTTCTCTTCTCCCACTTTCACCGACAACTTCCACGCCAAAAACCCGGACTGAGTTCCAAACGAGCCCGGTAACCCGAGTCTGTTCCCTCAACGCTACTGTCGGATTATCCAGCGCCTGTTTAATCAGGATATAATCGAGAAAATCCCGTTTAGGAGCCAGCGTATATGCTGTCCGTGGGCCTTCGACCAAACTGTCCTTTATGTAGGTCCGCATTCTTGTTATTTTTCTCAGTCCACCCTTTTCCACATCTTCCAATACACCCAATTGTCTTAAATAGTCAAGATGTGACAAGTGGTGGGTAGATAGTGTATCACTGGGAAATGATGCTTTATCGATCAATAACACCTTTTTCCCCTGTCTGCCTAATAATATCGCAAGACTCGCTCCCGATGCTCTTGCTCCTACAATGATGACATCATAGTCAGCTTGGTTCATCCTATCCCGCCTTTTCACCATTAATCTTATTTAAGGATAGGTGAATTTGAAGACTTTCGCTATTAGAAAAACTTGCTTGTCGCCAATTATTTATGACTTAGTATTTCTTATAATTTTATTTTTAACAAAGTTATACTTTCTTGAAGTACTAAACAACCTCCGCAATTTACAGATGCGGAGGCTTGTCGTATTAATACGTTCTCTCTTCGATTACTTCCTTATATTCATCCTGAATGGATAATTTACTTGGCTTATTTTCTTGCGCCATTTGTTCTGCTTTTTCAATGGCTACCGATTTTTCATCGTATAAATCTGTCGGAGCTGTATCCTCAATTTTTACAAACCAGCCTGTTACATCTTTGTTAGGTTCTACACTATATTGTTTCATGTTATACACTCCTCTTCCTTCGTTCTTGCTACCTATGTTCCCGCTTTGTTCTTCTGTAAAACATCACCAGCTTTATCTGAAAATATAGGCTCTGTTAAACGTTGTTGTCGATTTTCCATAACAATCTCAATTCAATTATATGGCTGAAAAGCCGAAGACTTGATTTCGAGATACTCTGGGTCCGATGCCGAGTCAAGCTGAAGGGAGGGTGAAAAACGATTCGCTTTCCAGCTTTATCGCCTAGACACTCGCGACATAAGCAGTCCATCAACGGGAAGAAAGAGCCCTTCCCTTTTGCTGTTCTGCTTATGCGTGTCGTGTCTCCCAAGGCGATTACGCATTCATTTCTTTCCTATGGGGGAACTGGCAAGCCTCCTCTAGCTAAAGCTCTGTGGGGTCTTGCCTCGCTCCTTCTCCCACGGGAGTCTCACCGTTTCCCCGCCACCCTATCCATTTTTTGATGTAACCCTACGTTGTAAGAAAATATCTTCTACATTCACTGAATGACAAGGCCCAATGAATCAGCAAACAAGCCCTTTTTGTAGCTGTTACTATGTTTGAATGATTCTGCTTACCGATGTTTCCGTTTCTCTTATAAACGCAAGGAGGTCCGGGAAATTGCGAGACTCCTCGAAAATGCTACGCATTTTCTTCGTGCGGTGTTTTTTCAAGAAGCTTATTCAAAGACCTATGGGAGGAACATGAGCGGTGAGATCCCGCAAAGGCGAAGTGCAGTGCACCCCTATTGTTGGACACTCATCTGACAATAGGAGGTGCTCTTATGAGCCAGTATACCCCCGAAGAAAAACTACACATTATTAAA